>DASYDV010000008.1:0-314595 GCA_036499375.1 Candidatus Udaeobacter sp. | reverse complement strand
CTCGGCTACGAAGTTGTGGGCGATGCCAGCAATGCGGCTGACGCGCTTGACCTTGCCGAAGGCAATCGCGCCGATCTTGTCCTTATGGATATCCAACTTAACGGCGAGATCAGTGGTATCGCCGCTGCCGCCGCGATCCGCGGACATCTTGATGTTCCGGTGGTGTTTCTGACCGCGCACGGATCTGCTGAAACGGTAGAGCGAGCAGTTGGATCAGGCGCGTTTGGGTATTTACTGAAGCCTTATACTACACCCGAGCTGAAAGCGGCAATCGACATCGCGTTGCATAAGCACAAGACAGAAAGCTCTATGCGCCGGGCGCTGAGCTTACGAGTGCCCGTCAGTGTGGCACAACCCAGGCGAACTGAGTAGCCGAATAAACGGCGACATTTTCAAACTGCACCCTGGCCCCTGGGAAACCACTGCTGATCGCAGCGGATTTCGTGCCCAAACATTCCGGTACCATTGACGCAGAGAAAGCAGCGAAACGACTCGGGCGCGGCTTGAGTAGACTTGGCAACAAAGGACAAGCTTTTCGCAATCGCCGCACAGCGACCCTCGCGACGTCTCGTAATCTGTGGGCGAGAAAAAACGAAAAACTCATCCACATCGCGCGCCCGCTCACAGCAACGACTTGTTCGTACCATTCTAGTTCCCGTCGATTTGTCGGACTGTTCACTGGCGGGTCTGCACTATGCAGTTCGATTTGCGAAGCCGACTTACACGCGAGCCGCGCGTGTTCGATGTGACGGTCAAATGAAAGATTTCCTCAATCGCGTGGGTTTCAATGGTGTTCCGATCGATACATCTGCCGTTGCTGGATATTGTCCGGCCGCCATATACGAAGCTGCCACGAAGACACGTGCCGATCTGATTATCATCTCGACGCATGGCCGGACTGGTTTACGCCGGGCATTGATTGGCAGCGTTGCCGAAGGCACGGTGCGAAATGCCGCCTGCCCCGTACTTGTGGTGCCGTCGTTTTCGAATGCGCGCAACAATTCGTTGAGCGAAAACATGTCTCAGGCAACGTCGAGAACACGTGTTAGAAAATCTTCGACGCGGGCTCGATGGAGCAAGAGATAACCGGTCGTCAGGTACAGAACTTATTGTGAGACACGATAGTATCCACGACGGGGCGAGATCTCTCTCGTCAGCGGGACCGCAGCGAACTCGCTTGATCGTCAGGCAACTTCGTGCCCTTCGGGATCTTCGTGTGAAATTGGGCACATCCGGTTAAGCTGTTTTCATGCCCCAGCTTACAAAATTGCTGATCGGCGCGAACGTCGCCGTGTTCGCCTTGGAGGCTGTCTCCGGCCCGGGGTTCCTTGCCGCGTTCGCGCTCTGGCCGGTTGGCCACTTTAGCATTGCCCCATTAGAAGGGCAGGTCGGATTCAAGGTATGGCAGTTGATCACGTGCGGATTCCTTCACGCGAATCTCCTTCACCTCGGGATCAACATGTACGCGCTTTGGATGTTCGGCTCTGATGTCGAACGCACTGTCGGTCCGCGTCATTATCTGACGCTCTATTTCGCCTCTTTGCTTTGTTCGAGCGCGACTCAGCTGTTCGTCGTCTCAATGATGGCATCGACCGGTGTTTATCCGACCGTCGGCGCGTCCGGCGCGATCTTCGGAATTCTGCTGGCGTTCGGCATGCTTTTCCCGCGCCGCACGATCGTCTTGCTGTTTCCGCCAATTCCGATGCCGGCGATCGTGTTCGTGGTTCTCTACGGTCTGCTCGAACTGTTCAGCGGCGTATTCGGAACTGACCAGGGCATCGCCCATTTTGCGCACCTTGGCGGAATGCTGGGGGCTTATGTTACGCTTCGGCACTGGCGCAAGCACGAACGCGCCGTGTACTATTCCTAGATTCAAAAGAACCTGTCATAAGCCCGATCGCCGGCTGCTGGTTATTCATCTCACCGGTGTCCTCACTGGCTCGACCACACGAATGGCAAAGCCTAGCAAAAGCCGAGAAATGCCGCTTGAAATGAAACTTATGCCCGCAAGATACTGGACAAGATGCAGGCTGGCAGGTGGCCAGTGTGCGCACGCCACAATCCCGAGAACAAGAGTAACTACTCCATCGATCAAGATCCAGAAGGCGTACCGATAATCGCGGAGCGCGAAAAAGAGAACGATCTCGATGATCCCTTCCGCAATGAGCACCACACCCACTACCAGCGCGAGAAGGACCACTCCGAGCAGAGGGTTCACCAATAGATTAATTGCAGCCAGGCCGTACAACGCGGCAATGACCGCATGCCAGGCAAGGGTGCCGCTTCCGAAGTGAATTCCAAAGGTAAGATGAGCAACGGCCGCGAAGATAAAAAGCCAGCCTAACAAGCCTGCCACGCCGACTGAAAATGTGAGAGGCAGCACAATCGCCAGAACGCCGCAGACAAACACAACCCCGGCCGAAGCAAACAACCATCGAGTTGCCCGGTTCACGTCAACATCAATGCTCTCCGATTCCGACGACCTGCTCACGATTTTTGTGAAGTGTGGCCCTATTGACAGCGATGGAACAACATCTTCACACCGATGCCTGATGATTCGCTCAGGCGTAGTTGAACAGCGCCATGAAGCCAAAGTCCATATGCACTTGCTGATGGCAATGAAACAGCGTCAGGCCGGGATTGTCTGCGGTGAAATCAACTTCGACTTCCTGATAGCCGCCGAGCATCACCACATCCTTGATGATAGCGGCAGTATTCTTACCCGCGATTTTCGTCAGTTCGAAACTATGACGATGCAGATGCACCGGGTGAATGTCGTCGCTCTGGTTACACATCCTAAGGCGATACCGTTTTCCTTCGTGAATGGAAAACATCGGCTGCATTTTTTCCATTGAGAACGGCGTCCCGTTGATTGTCCAGAGGTTAAAGCCGTTGTCGGCGGCGTTGTGTTTGGCGAAAGTCATTTCAATCGTTTCATCAGGCGTGTTCGCGGTCGCGTTAGGCAACGCGAATTTAGTGTAATCCCATTTTGAATTCGGCGGCTTTATCCAGTTCGGTTTGCCGCTCTTGCTGGCGTATTCCACGACAATGCCCATACCGTGCTTCCGGTCGTCGTCGCTGGTATCGCCCAAAATCCATACGCCAGGATGATTCATTTCCACGATGGCGGAAATACGCTCGGCTGTGCCGAGCCACAACACCGGAACTTCCACGGGATTTGGCACGGGATTGCCATCCAGCGCAACGATCTTAAACCGATGGTGCGGCAGCGCCAGGCTGCGAATTTCGGTTGCGCTCCCATTCAGCATGTGTAGCAAAATGCGCTGCCCTTGCTTCACACGAATCGGCTCGCCATGACCGAGCATCCGGCCGTTGATGGAAAATAACGAATAACTAACCTCATAGCCGCGCGGCATCCCAGCCGCCAGCGACGCTTTCATTGCGGCTTCGCCCGTGTTCTTTAGCGATTCGATTTCTTCGCCCGCTAAAAAATCCATCGCCATATCGCCACCTCGACTGAACACCGGCGCGAATTCTCTGAGCGTGAGAAAAACCTCCTGGTCGTACGCACCGGCTTCGCGGCGCGGCTCAATGTAAACCGGCCCGACTTGTCCAGTATATTGGCCAAGACTCAGATTGTCGCGCGGCGTCAGATGGGTGTGGTAAAATCGGAACCCGGCCGGACGCGGCGTGAATCGCAACCGACGCATTCCATGCGCGGGAATGTACGGCGTGCCTTCTTCCGCTGCTCCATCTACATCTACCGGGACCATCTGGCCGTGCCAATGAAGTTGCTCGGGCGTGTCGGTGTCGTTAAAAATGTCCACTGTCACTGGCTGACCTTCTTTGAAGCGCAGCAGCGGTCCCGGAAATTGTCCGTTATACAGAGTTGTCGAGACGATTTGATTCGGAGCGAGTTCAATCAGTCCTGTACCGATGCGCACTGTGTAATCGGCTTTGCCTTGCACTTGTCCGCGCAAATCCTGCGTGTTAGCTGCTTTCGCTGTGTTCAAAAAACGCGGGGATGTCAGCGCGGCTCCGGCTAAGCCAGCCAGTTTAAGAAAATCTCGACGCGGCACCCATGACTCCATGTTTTTTCCCATACTGACTGCCTTAAATATGTCGCTAGGCTAGTTTTTGAATATCACTCAAAAAAGAGAGAGCCTCAGCTAAATTCTTACGGAAGGTTCGCAAGACCTCCGAGTTGTCGCACAAGCAGGTCGAGTTTGCGCGCATCGAGCCAGCCTCGCGATAATGTTTCCGCGTTAACTCGAGAAGAATAAATCCGTCCTCCTACCCGGCAATCTCGCGTTCGGAGAATCGCCATTGAGAACGGGAAATTGTAGGGCAGGCGCGTCGCCTGCCGGACGGCAACCCTAAAGTTCTCGGGGTTGCTCTACAAATTTTTCTGCGTCCAAGCGTCGATGCGATCCAGCGCCTTTTCGATGTTTTCGATCGAGTTTGCTACGCTGAAGCGCAAATAACCTTCGCCGAAATCACCGAAAGCGGTCCCGGAAAGCGCGGCGACGCCAGCGTCGTCGAGCAACGCGTCGGCCAGTTTTTTCGATGGCCAGCCGGTGGCTTTGATATTCGGGAAAACGTAGAAAGCTCCGTGGGGCAACCGGCATGAAAAGCCCTTGATCTTGTTCAGACCAGCTACCATAACGTCGCGCCGTTTTTTAAAATGAGCGCGCATTGTATCGACAACGTCCTGCGGTCCGCGCAGCGCTTCGATGCCTGCAACTTGCGTAAAGCTGGCGGTGCACGAGTTCGAATTCGTCATCAGTCGCGAGATGTGCGTTGCCAGATCGGCGCGCATGACACCGTAACCCATCCGCCAACCAGTCATCGCATAAGTCTTGGAGAAGCCGTCGAGCAAAATCGTGCGTTCCTTCATGCCATCGATCGACATGATTGAATAATCTTCGCCTTCAAAGATGAGCTGGCTATAGATCTCGTCGCTCAACACCATGATGTTACGATCGCCGATTGCGCGCGCGATTCCGGCGATGTCGTCCCTGGTCAGCACGCCGCCTGTCGGATTCTGCGGTGAATTCAAAATGACGAGCTTTGTGCGATCGTTGATCAGGCCGGCGAACTCATCGACCTCGAGGCGGAAATCCAACTCCTCGCGCAGCCGGATCGGCACCGCTTTGGCGCCGACGTAATTGATCATCGACTCGTAAATCGGGAATCCGGGATTCGGGTAAATGATCTCATCGCCCTCCTCTGCAAGCGCGAGGATCGAGAAAAAAATGACGGGTTTACCACCGGGAACGACGACCACTTCGTCGGGCGTCACGTGAACCCGGCGCGTCTCGCTCACGTGTTGGGCGATCACCTCGCGCAATTCCATCATGCCGGCCGAAGGCCCATAATGTGTGAAACCCTTGTGCAGTGCGGTGCATCCCGCCTCGATGATGTTAGGCGGCGTGTCGAAGTCGGGCTCCCCAATTTCCAGATGAATGATGTCGCGGCCCTTCGCCTCGAGCGCTTTCGCTTTCACCAGCACTTCAAACGCGGTCTCGGTGCCAAGCCGCGCCATTCGCCTTGCGAGCCGGAGTTCAGGTGTCTTGTGCATGATATGAAATCTGCATTATAGCGCACCGGCGCAACTTGTCTTCTGTAACAAGATTGGCACCAAGCAAAGATTAGGGATTTCAGCCGTGTAGCGTTCGCAGATATGCAATTAGTTGCCGCACATCCGGATCGCCCAGTTTCTTCCCGAAAGATGGCATCTCGCCTTTGATTCCGGCGGTAATCACCTCATGAATCCGGGTATCGCTCCTGTGCAGATCATGTAGATCAGGCCCTTCGTCGCCGTGTGCATCGTCTCCATGGCAATGTGCGCAATTCATTAGAAACAAATGCCGGCCCAGCGCTGCATCGGCCGAAAGCTCCGGCGATTTCATTGCAGCTTGCGCACTAGTCGCAAACGCAGGGATCGAAATCGATGACTCTCTGTGTCGAATAGCCAGTCCAACTCCCAACATGCCCATGAGCGCCGTGCCCGAGGCGCATATCGCCGCGAGAAAAGCTTTACCTTCGCTCCAGTTCTTCATTGATTTGCCCTCACCTCAATGGCCCAGCAACATTTCCCCACCGAAAAACCCGGCTGCGCCCATTAACAAACAGCCGAGTAACATGGTTGCGAGATACAACGTGAACGCGCGCTGCGAGGGATTGCGGCCAACGAGAAAGCGCCATGTAGCCAGGCCGACAATCAGAGTGAAAGCTGGCCAGACAAAATAATGATGCCGTAAAACCGCGCCGGTACCATCGATCGTCCCCTTGCTTAACACCAATCCTGAAAACGCTGCGCCGAAGGAACCGAGCGCGCCAAGAATCACCAGCCAATAACCAATTGCCTTGAATTCGCCCCGCTTCGGAGAACGCCGGCAAAAGAATGCCAGCGCGTCGAAAAACGCAGCGATGAATATCAGCGCCATTGGTAAATGCGTGAGTCCGCCGTGCGCGCGCTCCCAAAAAAGTGAGTTCATGACGAATAGACCTTGTTAGGCAGTTTACGCGAGTGTGCTGTCCACGACCGCGAGCGTGTGTTTGCCCTCGACGTAGTTCACGTCAGTGATTCCAAGCACCGAACTAAGTCGCTCAGCTTCAACCTTCATCGGGCCCGGTTTTGGCGCGGTGCCGGGAGCGGGTTGTGGGAACGCCGTCGACATCGCGGTGTGAAAAGTGATGTTTCCCTCCACTTTCTTCACGATCTGATGGATGTGGCCATTCAACACCGTCACTGATCCGAATCGTTTCAGAAACCTGAGCGCTTGTTCCGCGTCGTCTGTTCCCCACCCCCACTGCGGATAGACCGCCCAAAGCGGAATATGCGCGAACACTACGATGGGCGTGCTGGATGAGAGCGGCTCGAGATCCTTCTTTAGCCAGTCGAGTTGTTCGGCGCCGATAATACCGAGGCCGCCTTCGCGAATGTTCAGTACATTGTTCAGGCCAACGAAGTGCACGCCTTTTTTGTCAAAGCTGTACCAGCCCGATCCGACAGATTTCTTTCCAAAACGCTCTTTAAACAGCGCCCCGTTGTCACTGATCACGTCGTGCTCGCCCGGCACGTAAAATATTTCGCCTGTCTTAAGGCTCTTCAGATTTTGCTCGAGCGCGTCGAATTCCTCGGCCTCGGAAAGATGGCTCAAGTCACCGGTGTGCAGGATGAAGTCTGGAGGAGCCGGCAACGCGTTGATCCTGGCGATTGCTTTCTGCAACGTGCCGATGACGTCTTTGTTCGCGTCTTTATTAAATCCGATGTGGCTGTCACTGATTTGGACAAAACTGAAATCGCCACCGATCAGTGGAGCCGTCGCACCGAGCAGCTTTGACGTGAGCACTCCACCGCTCATCGTCCAAAGCACTCCCGTGCCCGCCCACGCCATGCATTTGAGGAACCCGCGGCGATCGATGCCGTCGGGATTATCGTTATGTAAAATGTGATTGTTGTTGTTCATGATTTGCCTTTCTGAGCGCGTTGACTAAGCGACGGAGGGCGTTATTCCCGATTGGCGCAAAGTTCTGGCCTCGGGAATAAAAATCAGACTTTCGCAGTCTTGTGCTTAATGATTGAAAGTAACGATACGTGTTCAGTTTTACCGAGTCCCCTCGCCTGACCGAGTTCGAGCGACAGGTCCTGCCGCATCTCGACGCTGCTTACAACCTGGCGCGATTCCTCATGCGCAACGATCAGGATGCCGAGGACGTGGTGCAGGAAGCAGCACTACGCGCCTTTCGATTTTTCGACAGCTTTCGCGGCGAAAACAGTCGCGCATGGTTCCTCAGCATTGTTCGGAACACGGCGTTCACTGCTTTAAAACGCAATCGTATGCATGAAGAGACAGTCGTGTTCGATGAAGAATTACACGGTGGCCAGGTACCGCCGCTGGATGCCGGCATCGCACTTGATCGCGCCCAGGACCGGCAAACAGTGCGCGCTGCAATCGAGCAATTGCCGGCAGAGTTTCGGGAAGCTATTACCCTGCGCGAACTGGAAGGAATGTCTTACAAAGAAATTGCGGATATCGCGGATGTTCCGATCGGAACCATCATGTCGCGACTGGCGCGTGCGCGCCGCCAGCTCCAACTGCTTCTGACTAAAACTCACACCGACACCAAATGAGCGCCGAACACGAGAACATTCGCGAGTTGCTTCACGCCTATGTGGACGACGAACTCGATTTGGCGAACGCGCGCGAGACGGAGCGGCATTTGCAGAGTTGCGCCGATTGCCGGGGCACTGAAAGAGCCATTCGCGAACTGCGCAGCGCGCTGGCCAATGACACTCCCGCATATCGCGCGCCAGCACATCTGCGCAAGAACGTGCGCGCGGCCTTGCGACGCGAAGCAAAATCGAGTCGGCAAACTCTATCGCCGTGGCTCATGTTTGCGACGGGAGCAGCTTTCGCCGCCCTTATTCTCGGATTTGTGCTTTTCCAAACGACGCGGGCAGTGCGAACAGACGCAATTGTTGACCAGGTGGTCGCGAATCATGTGCGCTCACTTCTCGCCGCGCAGCTTGTCGATGTCGTATCCTCGGACCAGCACACCGTCAAACCGTGGTTCGACGGTAAAATCGATTTCGCTCCGGAGGTGCGCGACCTGGCCGCGAGCGGTTTTCCTCTCGTCGGCGGGCGACTCGATTATCTGGAAGGTAAAACGGTCGCCGCGCTCGTTTACCGACGGAACAAGCATCCGATCAATCTGTTCATCACGCCTGCACCAACGAGTCGAAACATTTCGCCAACCGCCGCAAGTCGACGCGGATATAATGTCTTTTCGTGGACGAATAACGGCATGAAATACTGGGCAGTGTCGGATTTAAATCAGGGTGAACTACGCGAGTTTACGGAATTGGTACGAGCGGGGAAGTAATGTTCTCTCCAGCGCGTCGGCTTCGATCGGTCTCGCCGCTGAGCAAGCCTCCGCCAATATCTCCGGCTCGCCATGGACAGCGGAGTTTAGGGCACTGTAGCGGCGCTCTGTGAGCGCCGATCGCAAATTGGTTTGCAAACACGAATCGGCGGTCATAGACCGCCGCTACAGATCCCGTCGCAACCCGCCACGAGAATTTGCGGCTGACACTCGCCTTCGCAAAAAGCTATGGCGTGGCAAGCAGCCGCCTCTAGACTTCTGTTGTGAAACGCTGGGGGTCGATTGTCGCTATCGTTGTCGTTCTAGTTTTGGTCGGCGCGGGTGTCGCGGTCTACGTTGATTGGACTTGGAAACGAAAACTCGCGCCACGCGGCGGGCGTCCTTTTTTTACTCGAGTCGAATTGTCCGTGCCGTCGTTCCAGCAATCCGATGACAGATGGCGCGACGATGCGCTGGGCGGCGTTGCGGAGAACGGCACACTCGGCGGCGAAGGCTGCGCGGTGGCGGCGGCAGCGATGGTGTTCAAGTTTTATGGGATCGACGTCGATCCGCAGCAGTTGAACTGGTTTCTAACTGCGACCGGCGGGTTCACGGACGAAGGCTGGCTTTATTGGGATCGCGCGGCCTGGTTCGCGCCCGATCGGGTCCGGCACGTTTACGAAGACTTGCCGTCGTATCAACTGATCGATTCGAATATTGCGCACGGGAATCCCGTGATCGTGCGCGTGCGCTTGGGCGGCGGCATTACGCATTTTGTGGTGATCGCAGGAAAGGACGGATTCGATTATCTCGTGCGCGATCCTGGCGCCGGTTCTGCGAAAGGTCTCTATCCATTGCGCGAACTCGGCAGCGATATTGAGGCGCTGCGATTTTATCAGCCGATTGCGACCTCGAATTCGCAGCTTTCCGCGCGGCGCTGACCGCAACTCGGCCGTCCGTTTGATCTGAAGCGCCACAATCAGAGTGCCGGTACTCTGCCGTTTTGAAAGATCGCGACTCTCGAATTGCCGGATGAAAAAACGCCCCAGACGGTATCCCGTCTGGGGCGCTGCCTACCTGTCTCGGTCGCTCAGTACTACTTAGTCGAGGGGAAACACTTCAAACAGGTTGTTTTCGCCGTGTTGCTGGGTGAAGAACAGCCTCGCCCGGTCTTTCTTGAAGGTCTTCGTTCCGATCAATCCGTTAATCGAGCTGTCCCCTTCAGACATGTGCAGCCCGGTCGGTTCGTTGTCTTCTTCCCCAACCACGCCCGCGAGTCGGTCCAAGCCAAGCGCAACGAATCGAGCCGCGAGGTTTCTGTTCGGATGCTGTCTGTTTAGTTTGTACGCCCAAATTGAATCGAGCGTATTGAGCTGATCGTGCAACGTGTCGCCGCGATCTTCCGTTAGTAAGACTGTGTCCTTATCATCCGCGAACGTTATATTATCAAACGCAGCATGGTCGGCGTCACCAAGGACAACGAGAGAGATGTTCCCAGTCTCGCGGTTCGCGGCTAGATCGACACGAAAGAGTCCGCCCCACGCGCCGCGCGCTGCCAGCACAGGGTCCGAGCCTGCGACGTTATCGGTATCGCCAGTGATGTCGAAGAAAAACGTCTGAAAGTGTGAACCAGGCTGGAATTGCCCATTCTCCGGCCGCTTGAATGGCGTTGCGCCAGCGGCTTTTGCCAAAGCGTTGGCATCGAAGGGATCTGTGCCGTTTATCTCGGTATCATGGACCGTGACCCATTGGACCGGCCAGGACGCACCAACCGTGTGCAGCAGCAGTTGATTCTCTGACCGGGTGTCGCCGTTTGGGTGCCCGGCGTCCACCGGAACGAACACCACCGCGCTGCCGTTGATGGAAACCTGTAGCGCCTGCAATTTGCCGTGAGTCAGATCGTTCGGATTCAGAGGAACGAACCGGTAAACGAACGAGTTCGGATTTTTTCCATTGTTCATCACCGTAGTACCGCCGACATCCTCGGCGATCCAGATGTTACCCGAGTCATCAGGATGGATGCCTTCGAAACCGCCGCGACCGAGACTACCGTACAGCGTGCGCAAACCAGCGCCTGCTCCGGTGTTGGGATCAAAATCGGAGCCCATCTCGATGACGCCGCCGTTCGCACCAGCTTCCTCCGTGAAAAGCAGGGTTCCAGTAAACGGATCCCATGTTGAACCATCGATGCTGGTAAAGTGAGTCAAACCATCCGCGCCAACGGGTGTCAGAAGCGTGATGCGATGATCGGGACTCGCCACATCGAGGTTGATGCGCGTCACATAAGCGAGATCGCCGCTGAAAATCTCATGCCCCTGAAAAAGGAAATGGCGGCCATAATCGTAGTCAGGCGTAGGGCCGCCCGGATTATGGTCCAGAATGAGATAAGTGTGTTCATCAGGCTCAGTGTTAGTACCATCGCTTAATTTCCCGAATTCCGTGATCACACCCGAGGGATTCTCGAGCAAATCGATGCCTTCAACGACCAATCCGGGAGTAAATTCCGGTGAGAAGACGTTGTCAGTAATTATCACCGGATTGGCTGCGGGTACACCGCTAACGATTTCGTTGAAAACCCGCACGTTGTCCGCGGCAGCGTTTGAAGCCGCCATGGCACCCAGCGCGATAGTGATAGCCACAAATGAACAGGCCTTGGCCTGTAGTGAATTCTTATTAGTTAGTTTCATGATTTGGTTGGTGTTCGATTGGTTTTGTTTTGGTTTGCGCGGTAATTGACCGCACGCTTGAACACCTACACGCCGATTGTGACGAACCGGTTCAGAATGTGTAAAAGCTGTGTGACTTCCATGTGACAAAGCTGTGGCACGCGGTTTGCAAGCCAATCTCGAACGCGAGTCCTGTCGGTTAAATGACTCCGGGGAGCTTTAGATGACTCCGCCGTCACTCAATCTCGGCGGCCCAAACGGTTCCGGTATATTTGCCCGTGCGATACCTGACTTTGACCTGATCGTTCTCTCGCAATTTTTTCCACTGCGCTTGATCGGCTGGGACTTGAAAGGTGCGGCCGTTATCCAGCATTCGAACTTCGACAAGCCACTGTTCGTCCTTTGACGCACGCGGATCGCGGCTCGTGCCGCGCACCTCCGGTTTCATCACGTGGCCATCAACTTCGATCTCATCGTCCGCCATCGGACGAATCTCCGCCTCCGGACCAGGCGTGGATTGAGTGTTTCATGTGTCCTTAGTTGGTGGCGCGGCATCGATATGCTCCTTCGAAAGAACGACTGCTTCGCCGCTTTTCTTGTCGCAGCCTGGAACGCCGATCGTCAGCAACACTGCAACGACACAGACGGGTACGCTTGTTCGTAACATTTCCGTGACTTGATTGCTTCTTGTTAGTCCCGATTGGGTACGTAGCATGTCGATATCGTCACGTGCCGAAAAAGAGGGTGAATTATGGGTGTCATGTTGCAAGCATTTTATTGGGATTGTCCCCGAATGGAAAATTGCGAACACCAATGGTGGACCTTTATCAAATCGAGATTGCCAGCGATTGCGCAGGCCGGTTTCACAGCGTTGTGGCTTCCGCCTGGAAACAAGGCCGCGAGTTGGAAGTCGATGGGCTACGATCCTTACGATTACTATGACCTCGGCGAGTTCATTCAGAAAGGGGGTGTGCGCACGTGGTTCGGTTCCAAAGCTGAATTACTCGACCTGATCGAGTCGGCGCACGCGCTGGGATTGCAAGTGTATGCGGACCTTGTGTTCAATCATAACAGCGGCGGTGATGCTCAGGAACTGAACCCTATCGACGGCCAGTCGCGCTGGACGAAGTTCGAACCGAAGAGCCGCAAATTCCCGCGTGACTGGAAATGTTTTCACCCGAGCCAATACGAGACCTGGGACGGCGCCACCTTCGGCGACATGCCGGACCTCTGTCATCGCACGCCGTTCGTTTACACCGAGCTCATCAATTATGCCCGCTGGCTGCTGGAAGAAATCGGCTTCGACGGATTCCGTTACGACATGGTGAAGGGTTACGGCGGCTGGATGGTTCGTTCGATCCAGGAACTGCGCGCACTGCGCGACGACACCAGTTTCAAGCCTTACGCGGTCGGTGAATGCTGGGACAGCGAACGCACAATCGATGATTGGCTCGATGAAGCCAACGCGTGGTCCGACAATCCGGTCGGCGCATTTGATTTCCCGTTGCGCTGGCGTTTGCGCGATTTGTGCGACACCTACGGATTCAGCCTGCGGAGTCTCGCTGACCGCGGAGTTTTAATGTGGGATCGGCCCGGAGCCGCCGTGACTTTCGTCGAAAACCACGACGTGGTCCGGGACAGTCCGATTATCAACGACAAGCTGCTGGCGTACGCGGTCATCCTCACGCATGAAGGTTATCCATGCGTCTTTTGGCAGGACTACTTCAACTGGAATCTGGCGCAGCCGGATAATCAGAGCGGCATCGACGCGCTTGTGAAAGTTCACGAACAAAATGCCGCCGGCCCAACACAAGTCCTGTTCGCGGATGACGACCTCTACATCATGCAACGCTCTGGCGCAGGCGATCAATCCGGACTACTACTTGTCCTGAACAACCGTGCCAGTTGGAACGGCACATGGGTCCAGACACGATGGAATAATACGCGACTCGTTCCCGCAGCATGGCGCGGCCGCGATGATCTCGACACGCCGCAAGAAAAATGGACTGACGAATCCGGCCGGGTCGACATCTGGGGGCCGCCGCGCGGCTATGCCGTGTACGTGCCAGCTTGATGACCCCCTCGGCGGGCAGAGGACTGCCCTCCTACCAATGCGTGTCGTGGGTAGGGTGCGTCACTCCGTGCGCGCCGTTCACAGCCAGCGTGCACTCCCCAAAGTAATGCGCTAAGATATAATCGGTGTTCGGGAATGCATTTCGCCACCGAATTTTGGCTAACGCGGTTCTGCTTTCAGCGCGCGCTTGGTGGCATTTACCTCATCGCGTTTCTGATCGCGGCTAATCAGTTTATCCCGCTGCTTGGCGCTCGCGGACTGCAACCGGTGCGGCTTTTTGTGCGCCGGGTCCCGTTTCGCCTTGCGCCAAGTTTGTTCTACATCAACTGCGCGGATCGCTTTATCACGGCGACGATCTGGTTCGGCGTCGCACTATCGATTTTTGCAGTGAGCGGCTGGTCTGAATCGTTTGGGCTCGCCGTGTCAATCCTGACGTGGGCTTTGCTATGGATCATCTACCTTTCGCTCGTGAATGTCGGCCAGACGTTCTACGGCTTCGGTTGGGAAACGATGCTGGCCGAGACGGGTTTCCTCGCGATTTTTCTCGGCTCATCGGACACGCGGCCGCCCGTGATCGTGTTGTGGCTGATCGTGTGGGTGCTCTTCCGCACCATGTTCGGTGCGGGTATGATCAAGATGCGCGCCGACCCGTGCTGGCGCGATCTCACCTGTCTCTTTTATCATTACGAAACGCAGCCCCTGCCGAATCCGCTGAGCTGGTACCTTCATCATGCGCCGCGATGGTTCCACAAAGCCGGCGTATTATTTAATCATTTCACCGAACTCATCGTGCCGTGGTTCTACTTCGCGCCTGCGCCGCTTTGTTACTGGGCCGGCGCAATTACTATTCTGTTTCAAATCACCCTGATCTTGAGCGGCAATCTTTCCTGGCTGAATTACATCACCATCGTCCTCTGTATTCCGTGCTTCGACGATCGATTCCTCGCGCGCTTCCTTCACATTCCGCATTCAACGCTGTCGCAGATGAGCTTCCCGCACGCGATCGCCGTCGGCGGGGTCACAGCGATCGTGCTTGCGCTAAGCTGGCGGCCGGCGCGCAATCTGTTTTCCCGTCGCCAAGTCATGAATGCAAGCTTCGAGCCGTTGCACCTGGTTAATACTTATGGCGCCTTTGGCGCAGTCACGCGCGAGCGGCTCGAGGTTATCATTAAAGGGACTGACGCGGAATTCCTTGATGCTTCCGTTGAATGGCGCGAATACGGGTTCAAAGGCAAACCCGGCGACGTGAACCGGCGGCCATGCATTGTCTCGCCGTATCATTGGCGGCTTGACTGGCAAATGTGGTTCGCCGCCATGTCGCCGCCGGATTCGCATCCGTGGATCCTTGCGCTTATGCAACGACTTCTCGAAGATGAGAAAGGAATTCTTCGGTTATTTGCCCGCAATCCTTTCCCAAACGCGCCGCCGAAATTTATCCGTGCTGACTGGTATCGTTACCAATTCACCAAACCCGGCCAGCGCGCCTGGTGGACGCGTACGTATGTGACCGAGTATTTGCCGCCAATGGCCCTGCACCGCGCCCCAAGCGAGGTGCGTCAGCCTTAGCAAGAAGATCGCATCGGCAGTTCTCGGTGGCGGAGAAATTTGCGAGGCGGAACTCATGCCAGCTTACGGCACAAGAAAAATCTTTCCGGTGTACGGATCTTTCACGGCCATTCCGGGAGCAAAAGCGCTGACGTCGATGTAAGTTTTATCGGGCAGGTACGGACTTGTGACCAAGCCTTTCCCGCCTGGAACCGGGATTCCATAGGGCATATCTCCTTTTGCTTTTTCCGGAGGTGCGGCTGAAGCGCGCAATACCGTGGGAGGAAGGGTCTCTTTTTGGACAGGGGGTGGCGCATCTCCGAATGGACTCGGCGCCACCCGGGCACCATTTGATTCCTGAGCGGTAGGTCGCTGCGACCCAGGCTTCGCCGTCTTCTTCGTTTGATGTGGCTCTGGCTGAGGCTGGAAAGCCTTCGAAATTGAGTTGCCAACTTTCTTGAAAAAGTCTCCTACCGGGTCCGCGCCTGCCTGCTGTCCGCTCAGAAACAAGAGCGGGACGACTAGCAAAATCATCCTGCCCGAACCAAAAATGTGCTTAGCTAATTTCGTCGCGTTCAATGTGAAAAACCGGATTTTCCGTCAGGATCACGGTGTTGGAGAAGAAAATTTTTTCTCCCGCAAGCATGTTATTTGAAGTTTGATTATCATTTTGCGATCGCTGAACCATTCAATTGTCGCGCACCGTGATCAGTGTCGGCTCTATCAAAACGGATAATGAAGCCGGAGCAGTTGTGGCGGATCGCCAAGCGACACGACAAATATTTCCGTGTAATCATCCTCGGGGATTGCGATAGGCGTCGTAATCCCGAGCGCTTTCATCAAATCGGGAATCGTGTTGCCATGGCCGACGACGAGCGCGTTACCGTTTAATGCGCGTAGTTTGGCAACCAGCCCAGCAACATCCTTTGCCGGAACCGCCATGGGTTCAAGATGCGCCGCTTGCGCTATCGGTGCGGCAGTCTCCTGTGTGCGTTTGAATTCGGTAACAAACACCGATCTAATTTGAGAATCTTTCAGAATACGCGCGAGCGTCTCCGCGCGCTTTTGACCAGCGACAGACAGATCGGGGTCATTACCGCCAGTAGTCGCTTTCTCCGCATGACGAACAATGAAAATGACAGGCGCGGCGTCGGCGGCCCGTGCCAGCAAAAAGAAAATCGAAAGAATTAACGCGAGATGTCTCATTTAAATTGGAAGCCGAGTATTAGGCTTCTCATAGGCAATATATACTCGTCACTGGCAATTTCCGCGGCAGAGTCGCGCCCGGTATAAACGGGTATGAACTCAAATTCTGTAACACCGGACGCAATCCTGCACACTGCTTTCGCATTTTGGAACTCCAAAGTTTTGCTGACGGCGACGGCTTTCGATCTCTCCACCACTCCCGGGCAACGCCGGCTCACAGGTGCAGAAATCGGAAAGAACGCCGACTGATTTCGAGAAACGACCGATGAAGTGGTGCGATTTGAAGTAACCCATCTTTGCCCATCCAGCGCCGGGATTGTTATGAAGAGATGCAATTGGCCAAGGACGCAATGATTCAGGGTTGACATCGGGCCCCGCCGTATATATGACATTGACATATATGGCATCGCCAGTTCCCGATCGCGAACTCAAGAAAGGCAGCGCGGAGTTGATGATTCTATCCCTGCTCGAAGATCAGCCCCGACATGGATATGACATTGCGCAACTGATCGATCTGCGCTCACGCGGTGCAATCCGATTTAATGTCGCTTCCCTTTATCCTTTGCTTTATCGACTCGAGAAGCGGAACTGGATCTCCGGGCGCTGGGTCGAAAAGCCCGGGCAACGCCGCCGCCGCTATTATCGGCTAACCGCCTCGGGTAAAAACGTGCTGTCGAAACAGCGCGCCGGCTGGCGTGACTTCGTCGAAGCAATCAACCTGATCACCGGGATCCAACATGCCTGATTTCAAGATCGACATCAGAGCGCGCCTGGCGGAGCTCGGTTTGCCTCCGACGCGGGAAACGGAAATCGTTGAAGAGCTTTCGCAGCATCTCGAAGAGGAATACGAGCGAGCGCTCAGCAGCGGAACGTCTGAAGATGAAGCGCGCCAACAAGCGTTGGAGCAACTTAACACGCCGGATTTGTTAGGCCGAGAACCGAAACATGTGGAGCGTCGCGCGTCCCAAGAACCAATTGCGTCGGGCGAACAACGGAGCGTCAACTTCTTTGCCAATCTTATGCAAGATATCCGCTACGCGCTGCGCATGCTGGCGAAAAACCCCGCATTCACAGCAATCGCGATTATTGCGCTGGCACTGGGCATTGGTGCAAACAGCGCGATTTTCAGTGTGGTCGACGCAGTGCTGTTGCGACCGTTGCCGTTCAAACATCCTGAACAACTCGTGATGGTATGGGAGAACGCCGCGCACATGGGATTTCCCAAAAATACACCGGCGCCCGCCAACTTTCTCGACTGGCAGAAGCAATCTCGATCGTTCACCGGAATGGCAGCAATGGCGGAGCGCAGCTTCAACCTGACCGGTGTCGGGGAACCGGAACGGCTTGATGGGCGACGTGTTTCCGCAAATCTTCTCGACTTGTTAGGTGTGCCCGCGTTGCTTGGGCGCACATTCGTGCCGGACGACGATCGACCCGGCACACACGTGGTGGTTTTAAGTTATTCACTCTGGCAGCGGCGCTTCGGCTCGGACCCAGCGGTAATTGGCCGCGCACTTGCTCTCAACGGCGAGAGCTACACCGTCGTCGGAGTTATGCCGCATTTTGTGCAGTTGCCTGGTTTTGCAAACCGCAAAGATCAGCTCTGGGTGCCGATTGCATTCCCTCCTGACGAAGCGGCGCAGCGCGGCAATCATTTCCTGGAAGTGATCGCGCGGCTGAAATCCGGTGTCACTCTAAAGCAGGCCCAAGCCGAAATGGAAACGATCGCCGCCCGTCTTGCCGGGCAGTATCCCGATTACAATACGCGAATAGGCGCAGTCGTTGTGCCCCTTCATGAACAAGTGGTTGGCGACATGAAACCAGCTCTCCTTGTTTTGCTCGGCGCAGTTGCCTTCGTCCTCCTCATTTCCTGCGCTAACGTCGCAAACTTACTGCTCGCGCGCGCTGCTGTGCGACAAAAGGAAATTGCGCTTCGGCTGGCAATCGGCGCAAGTCGCGCGCGCCTCGCGCGGCAGTTTCTCACTGAAAGCGTGCTGCTCGCCTTGTTTGGCGCGGGATTAGGTTTGCTGCTGGCGCTGGCTGGCATTCGGATACTGAAAACTTTTATTCCCTCGACCATCTCGCAGGTAGACGCCATTAACATCGACGCAAGGGTGCTCATCTTCACGGCATTGGTCGCTCTGGTAACTGGCATCGCGTTCGGTCTCGCTCCCGCCATTCACGGATCGCACTTAAATCTGAACGACACCCTGAAAGAAGGTGGCCGCGATTCCTCCGGAGGCCACAAAGGAAATCGAGCTCGAGGCATGTTGGTGATCGGCGAGGTCGCTGTTTCGTTCGTGCTGCTCGTCGGCGCCGGACTGTTAATCAACAGCTTTTTGCATCTGCGAAATCTCGATCCCGGCTTCCGGGTCGATCATCTGCTGACGATGAAGGTAGATTTATCGGAGGTGAAGTATCCCGACCGCGACCGGCGCGCGGCGTTCTTTGATGAAGTGATTCGACGGGTCCGTGCTCTGCCCGGCGTGCAATCAGCTGCTGTCGCAGGTAACCTGCCTCTGACATACAACGGCGATTCGATGAGCATTAGCATCGAAGGAGTACCTGACCCGCCCCCTGATCAGCAACCGGATGTTATCTACCGTGTGATCGGACCCGATTACTTTGGGACAATGGGCATTCCAGTCATCCGGGGCCGCGACTTCGCGGATCAGGACAAGGCGGACGCGAAAGACGCCGTAGTAATTAGCGAGAAAACCGCCCAACATTTTTGGCCTGGGCAGGACCCAATCGGAAAACGGCTGAAATCTGGTTCCATTAAGTCAAACACTCCCTGGCGGGAGGTAATTGGAATCGTCAAAGACGTCCGCCAGAATGACCTGATCGCCCCACCGAAGATGGAGATGTACTTCAACTATCACCAACTGAAAGATCTCGCAGCTAATGCACTTGTAATTCGAACAAGTATCGATCCGATGAGCCTCGCCGCGTCAGTACGGAACGTCATCTGGTCGGTCGACAAAGATCAAACGGTCGCAGACATCGAGACGATGGATGACATCGTTGCTGAAGCAGTGGCAAGGCAACGGTTCAGCATGCTGTTGTTAGGCTTGTTTGCAGTACTCGCATTGCTTCTTGCCTCAGTGGGAATTTATGGCGTGATGAGCTACTCGGTCGCGCAACGAACACGCGAGATCGGCATCCGCATCGCTCTCGGCGCGCGGCGAGCCGACGTTTTGCAAATGACTGTAAAGCAGGGGCTCAAACTCGTCGGCGCAGGTATGGTACTCGGGTTGTTGGCCGCCTTTGTTCTGACACGAGTGATGGCAAGCTTACTGTTTGGAATTAGCGCGACCGATCCAATTACATTCATCGGCATTTCTCTGGTGCTACTAGCGGTCGCAATTCTCGCAAGTTACATTCCAGCGCTGCGCGCAACGAAGGTCGATCCCATCATCGCGTTGCGCGCGCAATAACTGCCGGACGGCATTTTGCAGCTTCCGTATTTCCCGCCTGATCTAATATGATCGAGGCATGTTGCGAACCATCACTCTATTTATCGCATTGGCTGCGACCGCCTTCGCACAAAATCCAGCGAACGACGAAACGGAGGTCTGGCAATTGGAGAAGGCGTATTGGGAATACGTCAAGGCGAACGACCTTGAGAAGTATCGCGCGCTTTGGAACGACAATTTTCTCGGTTGGCCGTTCGTTAGTTCGGCGCCGGTGCGGAAGGATCACATCACCGACTGGATCACCACCAACACGTTCAAGGGCATCAAACTTCAGTCGTATTCCATCGAGCAACTCGCCATTCAGATAACCGGCGACATCGCGCTCGACTACTATCGAATAAACGCAAGCTGGGCCGACAGCAAAGGGGCAGAAACTAGGGCCGACAAATTCAGGATCACCCACACATGGATTCGGACCCGCGGCACATGGCAAATAATCGGCGGCATGTCGACACCTGTGAACGCCGAGGGCAAATAATCACTCCCACCCATCACTGGACCTGTTGCGCCGGAGCCTTGCACGAAGGCGGATAACTGAACCAAAATGAGTAGCGTTGTTTTTCTTCGCGCGGTGAACGTTGGCGGCGCGAATCTTTGCAGGCCGGCGGTGCTCGCGAAGCAGCTCAGCCGATTCGGCGTCGTTAACATTGGTGCGGTCGGCACATTCGTAGTCCGCAAAAATGTGAGCGCATCTGTTCTGCGTAATGCCTTCGCGAAGAAGTTGCCGTTCGAATGCGAGATCATGATTGTTCCAGCGCGTGACGTTATCAGACTTACGTCCAGGAATCCTTTCGCACGGGAACCATCGGGGGAAAACATCACACGGTTCGTGAATGTATTAGCCAAACGCGTTCGCACCCCGCCTGCTCTTCCTCTGAGTCTGCCATCTCAAAATGACTGGCTGCTGAAAATCGTCGCAATTCAAAACAGATTCGTACTGGGTCTCTATCGCCGCCAGATGAAAGCAATCAGTTACCTCGGAAAGGTCGAGAAGCTCCTTGGTATTCGAGCCACGAACCGTAATTGGAATACAATTCTGAAGGTCGCCGAAATTCTTTCTCGGGATTAACCACACAGAGCGTGGACTAACCCCGTTTTTATTTGAGTCCACTGCGAATCTTTCCCGAAAGATCAATACAAAACCGAAGGCAGAAACGCGCCAGCCGGTTCGTTGTACAACCCCTTGCTCATCAAAGTCATTGGCTGCGTAATCCGCAAGCCACTGCTTAAACACCAGCGAAATAGCTCTCCGTTACGCGTGGGAAGAAGAAAGCCTGGACCGACGAATTCAACGGCTGCGCCAATCAGCGCCTTCAAATCTTTGTTCGTCTCGCCCACGGCGTGACCAAAAAAGCCGATGACGGTTGCGTAACCGGTGATTCGTCCATCGTGCTCCACTACGGTTGCCGAACGCCGTGTGATTGCGTCCCGCAATTCTCCACCGCGATCGTGACCGTGCACTTGGCTGCACAGCCGGTTGCAGTTATCGATGTCTGCTTCGGTCGCCAGCCTGGCGACATGACCTTCGATGGAAATTCCCATGGCCTTACCTTGCATGCACGCAAGATGTTCGCGGATATCATACCCAAGCTTTGCATACAAAGAGAGCGACCGGATGTGAAAGCCCGCCTGGATCAGTCGCACACCAGCGAAATTCCTCTCAGCCGCTCGCTCATGCACGGCATCCATCAAGCGCCGGCCAATTGAGCGATTCTGTATCGTCGGGTCGACAGTAATTGGCCCAACGCCTCCGATCGTATTGCGTTCGTCCAAAAAATTGCTGCCGACAATTCGCCCATCGATTTCCGCGACGACAGAATAAAATTTCGGATTTGTTAGCATTCGCGTTAAAACATCAATTGCTATTTCCGGCGCCGGAAAATCCGGAGCGAAACCGTGCGCCTCCGAGATCGCCTTAAACGCGTCGTAACAAATCATGCCGCAAATTTCAGCGTCCGCAGGTGTACCTGAACGAAGTTTGAGTTCCATACGGGATCGATCTATTGATCTCAGACTTTCTGGAGCTCAACCACCTTGGCTTTGCCAAGTCCCCGTTCGCGTAATTGTTCATCGCGATGATACTGCTCCCGCGCTGCCATAATACTGGCGCGGCCAAGATACCCGACGACTCTTTTCTCGTTCGCACGATCCACCACTGGCAAACGTCCAACGTCGTGCCTGAGCATTCGCGCAATGGCGTCATGTAATGTTTCATCTTCATAGGCGACAATCAGATTTGTCGAGCCCGCGTCGAGGACAGTCACGCTTGCATCGCGAGAACGATCAAAGGCTCGCACAACATCGCCTCGAGTGATAATTCCCACTAACTCGCCAACGTCGCTGCCCAGTAATGTTCCCTGTCGCGTGCAAATCAGCGGATCGCCGCTGGCCACTCGCGCTGAGAATCGCTGTAACGGAGTCTTTGCGGGAATCAGCGGCACATCTTTATCCATCACGTCGCGCACACGCATCAGCTCAAAGAGATCGACACTGTATTCACGGGCAATATGTTGACCGCGCCGGGCAAGTTTCTCGGTGAGGATGGAACGCCGTAACAGAAGCACCGTCACGGCAAGCGCTGCAACGGAACCGCATAACAGAGCTGGCAGAGCGTTCAAATCATGCGTGAGCTCAAGCAGGAAGAACATTCCTGTTAAAGGCGAGCGCATTGTCCCGCTCATCATTGCCGCCATGCCTACGCCAGCCCATAGGCCGACGTCCCCAACGTGGACGAATTGTCCCAGACCGGCACCCAGTGCACCTCCAATGATCAACAGCGGCGCCAGCACACCGCCGGATGTTCCTGAGCCAAGTGCAATCGACCAGACCAACGACTTTCCAATCAGTAATCCGATGAGCGCGCCGCCGATTATTTCGCCACGCAAAAGGCCGTGGATCAGGTTGTATCCGACGCCGAGCACGCGCGGATCCATCCAGCCGCCAATGCCGACGAAGATTGCACCGATGGCCGGCCACCACATCCAGTGAATTGGCAATTTTAGAAAGGCATCCTCGCACCAATAAACAAGTCCGGTGAGCAAACCTGAACCGAATCCGGCCGCAACGCCGATGACTACAGCTATCATTATGGCTTGCCAGCCTAACGAACCATGTGGCGCTACCGGAAAGATCGGCCCGGCGCCCATGAGCGGAGCGCGCAAAAGCCATGCCACGACCGACGCCGTCGCTACCGGGATGAAACTGCGCGGACGCCATTCAAAAAGAAGAAGCTCAACCGCCAGCAACGTCGCCGCTATCGGCGTTGCGAAAACAGCCGACATTCCCCCGGCGGCGCCTGCAACCAGCAAGGTTTTTCGCTCGGCTGCGGTGAGATGGAAAAGCTGCGCGAGGATGGAGCCAAACGCACCGCCGGTCATGATGATAGGGCCTTCTGCGCCGAAGGGACCACCGGTCCCGATCGAGATCGCTGACGAAATCGGTTTGAGCACCGCGACTTTGGGTTCAATCGAACTGCCGCCCAGCAGAATCGCTTCCAATGCTTCTGGAATACCGTGACCCCGGATCTTTTCCGATCCGTAGCGAGCCATCAGCCCAATTATAAGCGCACCGGCAACAGGGGCCAAGATCACCCACGCCCCCAGGTGATTATGTTGCAGAGAACCGAGTTGTGATGAAAATCGCTGGAAGAAAACAACATTAGTAATTTCGGCAATCAGCCAGAGCAGTGCCTTCGCAACGACAGCGCTGATTGCACCCACAGGCAATGCAAGGCCGGTGAGAACGAGCATGCGCGAGTCGGTCCGAAAATCGCCAAGTAGAGTTGGTGAAGTCTTGAGTCCAGCCATTGCATGTAGCGCACCAGAAAAGCGCCGCGACTTCACTTTCGTTATTACGGAACGTTCGGCAAGGAATTCGATAATTTTGTTCTCGTGCGGGCAAAGCACGTGTGGGCCGGGAGATCGTCGCGATTAACCAAGGCAAACTGGATTTCGGACCGAGGGAACAAATTTTCTACGGTGAATTCGATGGAAGACGGCGCAAGCGAGTAATCGTTAAGATAACTGGCGACTAACCACTTTCGGCGTGTAATTAGTCGTCACTCTGCCTGCGTCTTAAAGTTGTCACGAAATGAAAACGAACCGGGTTGAAGCATTCAGCGACGGCGTCATGGCCATTCTCATTACGATCATGGTCTTGGAGTTGAAAGCGCCGCACGATCCAACACCCGCGTCGCTGGCACGAATGTGGCCGACTTTTTTTGCCTATGTTCTCAGCTTCATCATCATCGCAATTTACTGGGTCAACCATCATCATCTCATCCATCTCGTGACCCGCGTCGATTCAACCATTCTTTGGGCAAATATGAATCTGCTTTTTTGGATCTCGCTGATTCCCTGGGTCACGGTTTATCTCGGCGACAATCACGCACTGCCTTTTCCCGTCGCGCTTTATGCAGCCGTGTCGACTGCGGGCGCGGTTTCGTTCTTTCTCCTGCGCGCCTCGATCGCTCGACATCATCACGAACCGGAGTTCAAGCGGTTGAACAAGAAGATGGCGCGGAAGAATGTCATTGCGATCGTTATCTATATCGCATCCATCGCGGTGGCGTTTATCTACACACCGCTCGCCTTGTTCCTGATTGCGTTACCGGCAACGATGTATTTTCTGCCGGAACGCGGCGTCGGAAGATTCGAACCTTAGATTAATCGTTACAGTAGTTGGCGCGTAGGCCGGAACAAAATTTCGTTCACGTCCACTTCCTCGGGCTGGCTCATCGCGAATACCACAGCGAGCGCCTTTCCGCCGTTGCGATCCAATTCATCGACTAATTTTTTTAGACGCTCGCCACGTCGCGCACCGAGCGCAACTTTTGCGCCTTCCTTGGCCAAAAGTCTCGCCGCAGCCTCCCCCAACCCGCTGCTCGCACCGGTGATAACGACAACCTTTCCAGCGATTTTGTTTTTCTGGTCACTCATCACTCGTCACTCGTCACTCGTTACTCGCTTGCCAAGCCGTCTTGTCACGTCGTAGCTTTCGCGGAGACGGAAGCCTTGGCGAAGGCTGGTCATTCTTCTTCATCGTCCGGTCATCTGCTCCAAGTGTTCAGGATACCGAGCTCCTTCCACTTCGATTTCGGAGGCGGCGCTTTCGATTTCGCGAAGATCCTCCTGCGTCAGTTCGATTTCAGTCGCTCCAATATTTTCTTCCAGCCGCTTCAGTTTTGTGGTGCCCGGGATTGGAACAATCCACGGCTTCTGCGCTAGCAACCATGCAAGAGCGATCTGAGCAGGCGTCGCCTTCTTCCGTTTAGCGATTTTGCCTAACAAATCGACCAGCGCCTGATTCGTCTTGCGAGCCTCGGCGGTGAAGCGCGGAAGCGTGTTACGGAAATCGGTGTTGTCGAACGTAGTGTTTTCGTCCATTTTTCCCGTGAGAAAGCCTCTGCCGAGCGGGCTGTATGGAACAAAACCGATGCCCAGGTCTTCGAGCGCCGGAAGCACTTCCTCTTCAGAGCGTCTCCACCACAACGAGTACTCATTCTGGACTGCTGTCACCGGTTGAACTGCGTGCGCGCGACGAATCGTCTGCACTCCAGGCTCGGAAAGTCCGAAATGTTTCACCTTACCTTCCCGAATTAATTCCTTCACCGCGCCCGCCACGTCTTCAATCGGCACATTGGGATCAACACGGTGCTGGTAGAATAGATCGATCACATCGGTCTTAAGTCGTTTTAATGAAGCTTCAGCAACTTCCTTGATGTGCTCCGGCCGGCTGTCTACGCCAACTGATCGCCCGCTGTCCGGATCGAGCTTGAATCCAAACTTGGTAGCAATCACCACTCGCTCCCGCATTGGAACCAACGCTTCGCCCACGAGTTCTTCGTTTGTGAACGGCCCGTAAACTTCGGCGGTATCGAAAAATGTGACGCCGCGTTCCACTGCTGCGCGAAGCAGCACGATCATCTCCTGTTTATCTTTTGGCGGGCCGTAACCAAAACTCATTCCCATGCAGCCAAGCCCGATCGCCGAAACTTCCAAGCCGTTCTTTCCAAGTGTGCGCTTCTTCATTGTTTTCTCCATTGAATGCATCGTACCATGTCACTCTGACGGGAGCGAAGAATCTCGGATGTTGTCTGAACGAACCGCGTGAGCCAAAAGCCAGAGATGTTTCGCTTCGTTCAACATGACAGCGTTATTTTTAAGATGTGTGTCAGCATGATCCCCATCGGTTATTCTGCCTTCAGCGACTCCATATCGTGACCCAGTCCGCCGAGACCGACCACTCCAACTTTCTTCCCTTTGCCAACACCCCAGTGACGCATGGGCGAGTATGTGGCGATCCCCGCGCACAGAGCGACGCGGCGCCAGCGACATTCAGATTTGTCGGAACCATTCTTAACAATTGTCCCCTTTATTACGCGTCGCAACGCAATCTTGCCTCGCGCTTAGTTATGCGACATCCGAATCAGGAAATTAAGAATCGAGGAAACGGGATTTCCGAGATAGAAGGCAAAGCTGCGATGGTAGCAGCGAGTAAGGCAGGAGCCAAGCGAGTTTCAATGGAGCGAATGGGATGGGCAACATAGACAGGAGTTTTAGCCGAGGAAGCGGTTCGGCCTGCAACGGCTCAGTTGCGCCTGCCTGGCACACTGTTGTTCTCCTTTTTGTTCTGTTCAGCTTTTCATTTGCCAGTGCTCGCGCCGGAAGTCTGACTCCGCTTGGAGCAAATGTTGGCCGCGCATTCGGTTACGCTCTTGTCATTATGTTTGAATGGGCGCTTGTCGCTTTTATTTGGCTCGGTATGAAGCAACGAGGTATTCGTATTGCCGATCTGGTAGGTGGCCGTTGGAACCGACCGATTTACATCCTTCGCGATTTTCTAATCGCCGTTGCATTTCTCCTTGTCGTCACAGGTGGCGTCTTGGGCGCTTTGAATCATTTCCTTAAAGCGGCTCCGAACCAGGCGATCCGTAATCTGATTCCGCACGGGCCGATTGAAATGGGCCTTTTTTTGATGACATCGCTGACCGCCGGTTTCTGCGAAGAATTAATTTACCGTGGGTATTTGCAACGTCAGTTCACAGCGCTCACAGACACTGTGACCGGCGGAATTGTCCTTCAAGCGATAGCCTTTGCTCTTGGTCACAGCTATCAAGGTTGGAAACACGTGCTACTGATTGCAGTCTTAGCGGTAATGCTTGGATTGCTCGCACATTGGCGGAAAAGTCTGCGCCCGGGCATGATCGCACACGCATTGCAGGACGGAATCAGCGGAATAGTAACCTCTCATGCTCTCCGCTGACTCCTGTCCTTGAATCTTTCTTTCAGAGTTTGCCTCTGGTTAACTATCAACCATCAACTTCCCTGATATGAAATCGCTCACTGAACATCTTTGGTTCGAGATACCGAATCGACGTGGGTTCATCAACATCACGGAGAAGATCGAGGAGCTCGTTAGACGAAGCGGCGTGATGGAAGGCCTTTGCCTGGTCAACGCCATGCACATCACAGCTTCGGTGTTTATCAATGACGACGAACCAGGACTCCATCACGACTACGAACAGTGGCTGGAAAAACTGGCGCCACACGCGCCGACCACCGCTTATCGACACAATCGCACCGGCGAAGACAACGCCGACGCCCATCTCAAACGTCAGATCATGGGCCGCGAAATCGTTGTCGCGGTCACGAAAGGCAAACTCGATTTCGGGCCGTGGGAACAAATTTTCTACGTCGAATTCGACGGGCGAAGAAGAAAACGTGTCCTGGTAAAAATAATTGGCGAGTAGTTTGTTTCCAACTGCCAATTTCTCATCACTTGTCACCCGTTAATCGTCACCTTTGATCAGATTTTCGCGAATCGTAAGCCCAGTGAAGCAAAGCTTGGCGCTGTCGGCGCCGGCAGGTCAGATCGCGAGATTTACAGTGTTTCCCCAACTGCGCCACGTGCCGGCGAACAGCGCGCCAACGTCCGATCTGACGTAAATCGTCTTCGTGACGGCGCCCACAATAATACCGGCAATACCATTGGAACCAGCCGCGCGGATCATTGGGATGAATCCAACCTTTGCGCCGCCATTCCGCCAGTGGTTGCGACGCGTTCACGCCGAAATAATTCAGCGAGGCACGCGCGCGCTCCGGAGAAAGCTTCGCCCGCCTGAACCAGCTTGCCGGAAATTCGTCGCGGCAATCGGTCATGTACTTCCCGCCGAACACGCCGAGCTCGAGCATCTGTTTCGGTGTCAGCTCGGGCGTGAATCCGGGGCGGAACGAGCGTCCCACCGGTTTCGTGCGGAGATAAACATACCCCTTCTGCATTTTGTCGTTCACCTCCACACGCACCGGTTTCATTGCGATTCACGCGTCCCGCGCACTACATTAGATTTTCCGCTATCCGGTCTCGCTTTTCAGCTTTCCTCTCAACTATCAACTCTCAACCATCAACATCCCCGATACTGCTCATCACTCACCTGCTCCATCCACTCAACGACTTTGCCGTCGAGGGCTTCCTGGATGGCAATGTGCGTCATCGCGGTCGTGGGCGTCGCGCCGTGCCAATGTTTCTCGTTAGGCGCAAACCACACCACATCGCCGGGACGAATTTCCTCGATTGGACCACCATCGCGCTGCGCCCAGCCGAGGCCGGAGATAATGATCAGTGTCTGACCGAGTGGATGCGTATGCCACGCAGTGCGCGCACCCGGTTCAAAGGTGACGTTTGCGCCACGGACACGCGCCGGCTCCGGAGCCTCGAATAGTGGGTCGATGCGAACTGCACCTGTAAACCAATCAGCAGGCCCTTTTCCAGACGGTTGTGATCCAATTCTTTTAATTTTCATTGGCCTAATTTGATCGCAGCGCACTCGTCTGCCAACCCGTCTTGCCTGCCGCGCCGTAGACCGGCGAAAGCGGGTCACGTAGTCGCTTCGCGAAGATGGAAGGCTTGGCGAAGGTTGGTCACTGGTAGCTTGTTACTCTTTTCACTAATCCTCATTGCAAAAAATGATCTTTCGCAACTTCGGTGAAGTGTCCGGCTGCGTCTTTGCGAAATTTCGCGAATGAGAGAGACCACCATTGATACTATGGACACTGGCACTGCAACTTTGAGCACAACCCGGCCGACGAACGTCCACGACCCACACGTCATCGTGCGCGGGAGCGGGCGCGGGTTTCTCCAGGAAATCTCAACCGGTAACCATTGGTTCCAGGCGGATGAGCCAGTAAATGTTGGCGGTGACGCGACGCAGCCCCGGACCCGTACGATTATTTGATGGCATCGCTCGGCGCCTGCACCTCAATGATGGTGGGATTGCAGGCCCGCAACCGAAAGTGGCCGCTGGAGAACATCGTTGTTTCGCTACGGCATTCACGAATCCACGCCGAAGACTGCGAAGAATGCCTGACGGAAAATGGCATGATTGATCGTATCGACGTAGGGATACAACTGACGGGACCGCTCTCATCTGAGCAGCATGCCGAGCTAATGAAAGTCGCTGCAAATTGCCCGATTCACCGAGCGCTCACGCATGAAATCAATGTTCGGCTTCACGCCGTTAATTTAGATCCCTGGCACGCCGTGCTTCTTGTCACACCGTAGCCGCGATGGATCGCTGGCTAGTGCTGGAATGTAGCCGCAGACGGCGTCGGGCAATGACGGGTCTGGGTTGTTGTGCCGGCCGTTAGCGCGCCGGCGCGCAGGGTCCAGCATTCGCCGAGCGTAGAGGAATAACAGATCTCGACGGACAAACGTCCGCGGTCCTTATTCAACTCCACCCACAGCGGGTTGGATCTGTCGGTTAGCGCGTTGCCCTCGGGGTCGTGCGGAGTAAATACGGTAATCGATTCACCCGCCGCGAACACATGACCGTTTATGTCGCTCTCTGAATATCGATGCTTCCCCGCTCCGAGAAATTTATCGAGTACCTCATCCCAATTCTTCACCGGCTGATCATCCACTTTCACGATGACATGCCCTATGATCGCCGGGCCGACCCCTTTGTTAGAGACCGTAAAGTGAATGTCCGGCCCGTTGCTGCTGTCGAATTCGAGAATTGGCCATACCGCCGCGCGCACCTGCTGCCGCTGCATGTACGCAGTGTAACCGGAAACACACAGAGCCAGGAATCCAACAAAGGTGGCAACGACTGCGTCGTATCGACTGGCGCCGCGCGTCTCCTTTACCTCTGACACGGCGCCGATGATATCGCCGGCGAAGTGAGTGTCAATCAGGGCACATCAGCTTGGATCGCGCCTTTTGAAGTGCAGCAATCCCGCGACTGCGGGACCGCTTTCAAAGCGCGGACATGTCCGCGCAGTCCCAAAATCACGGCGCCTCTAAGAAACACGGACTTTCTACAATGGTCAGTTTGCGCCGATTGATCAAAATCCAGCTCAAGACTTCTTCGCGAAAATCGAACTTTGCTGACCAGGCGAGGGCCGTGAGACGTGGCGTCGCTCCGCGGCGCGCGAGAAGTTGCCCGCGAAGCTGATGCATTTCCATAGGCAATTCCTATGGCGATGAAAGGAAACAAATATTTCAAGCATACGACCAAATCTGGTTAGTTGATTTGAATACTCACAACTCTTACACAGAATTTAGTTCAACCGATCTAAGGAGAAAATATATGTCCACCGAAGCCAAATGCCCCGTCCACCACGCCACCAGCAGCGGCCCGTCGAACCGCGATTGGTGGCCTAACGAGTTGCGACTCGATCTTCTGAGCCAGCATTCGTCCAAGTCCAATCCGATGGACGAGGATTTCGATTACCGGAAGGAATTTGAAAGCCTCGATCTGGCTGCGGTGAAAAAAGATCTCGCCGCGTTGATGACCGATTCGCAGGACTGGTGGCCGGCGGATTTCGGCCACTACGGCCCGTTGTTCATTCGAATGGCGTGGCACAGCGCAGGCACTTATCGCATCGGCGATGGGCGCGGCGGCGGCGGCAGGGGTCAGCAGCGTTTCGCGCCGATCAATAGTTGGCCGGACAACGTCAGCCTCGACAAAGCGCGTCGGCTCCTTTGGCCGATTAAACAAAAGTATGGCCGCAAGATTTCGTGGGCCGACCTGATGATCCTCGCCGGGAACGTGGCGCTCGAAACGATGGGCTTTAAGACATTCGGTTTCGCCGGTGGACGCGAGGACACCTGGGAGCCGGATCAGGATGTCTATTGGGGCGGCGAGACCACCTGGCTTGGTGGCGACGTCCGCTACGCGCACGGCTCGCACGGCATCGAGAAACGTACCGCAGTGCTCGTGTCTGACGATGACGCAGATTGGGACTTCCACTCGCGCAAGTTGGAGAATCCGCTCGCCGCGGTGCAGATGGGCCTGATTTACGTCAACCCGGAAGGTCCGGACGGAAATCCCGATCCGCTCAAGGCGGCCTACGACATCCGCGACACCTTCAAGCGCATGGCCATGAACGACGAGGAAACCGTTGCGCTCATCGCCGGTGGTCACTCCTTTGGCAAGACGCATGGTGCCGCGCCTGCCTCTCACGTGAAGCACGAGCCCGAAGCAGCCGGCCTTGAAGAAATGGGCTTCGGCTGGAAGAACACCTTCGGAACCGGCAAAGGCCCGGACACCATCACCAGCGGCCTCGAAGTCATCTGGACCACCACACCGACGAAATGGGGCATGGGCTTTTTCGAGAACCTCTTCAACAACGAATGGAAACTGACGAAGAGCCCGGGCGGCGCGCACCAATGGGTGGCGAAGGACGGCGTCGCGACGGTGCGCGATGCCTACGACCCGTCGAAGAAGCACCGGCCAACCATGCTCACTACCGACATCTCGTTGCGGGTCGATCCGGCTTACAAAAAAATTTCGCGCCGCTTTATGGCGAACCCTGAGGAGTTCGCGGACGCGTTTGCCCGGGCCTGGTTCAAGCTAACCCATCGCGACATGGGTCCGCGCGCGCGGTATCTCGGGCCCGAGGTTCCGGAAGAAGAACTTATCTGGCAGGACCCCGTCCCGGCGGTAGATCATCCATTGATTGACGCGAACGACATCGCGGCTCTGAAGAAAAAGATTCTCGCTTCCGGCCTCTCCGTCTCCCAACTGGTCTCCACCGCCTGGGCGTCGGCTTCCACCTTCCGCGGCAGCGATAGGCGCGGTGGCGCCAACGGCGCCCGGATCCGTCTCGCGCCGCAAAAGGACTGGGAAGTCAACCAGCCCACCAGGCTCGCCCACGTGCTCGAAGTTCTGGAAGGCGTCCAGAGCGACTTCAACGGCGCGCAGTCCGGCGGCAAGAAAGTCTCGCTCGCCGACCTCATCGTTCTCGGCGGTTGCGCCGGCGTCGAGCAAGCGGCGAAAAATGCCGGCCGCAAAGCGACCGTTCCATTCACGCCCGGCCGCATGGACGCCTCCGCGGAGCAGACCGATGTCGAATCCTTCACCGTGCTCGAACCCTACGCCGACGGCTTTCGCAATTACCTCAAGGGCAAATATCGCATTCCGGCCGAAGCGCTGCTGATCGACAAGGCTCAGCTACTGACTCTGACCGCGCCCGAAATGACAGTCCTCATGGGCGGGTTGCGCGTCATGAAGACTAATTTCGGCGATACGAAGCACGGTCTCTTTACCAAACGACCCGAAGCGTTGACTAACGACTTCTTTGTCAACCTGCTCGACATGAGCACGGAGTGGAAAGCCACCTCGAAAGACCAGGCCATCTTCGAAGGCCGCGATCGCAAAACCGGCGAACTCAAATGGACTGGCACCCGTGTCGATCTTGTCTTTGGTTCCAACTCCGTCCTGCGCGGCTTGTCCGAAGTCTATGGCAGCGCGGACGGTCAGGAGAAGTTTGTCCACGATTTCGTAGCAGTCTGGAACAAGGTGATGAACCTCGATCGCTTCGACATTGCTTAATCGGTTTCTTTAGTACGTTCCCGGTGTGTGCGGGACGGTTCCCTTCGCCGCTACGGCGTGGGCCGAGGCACAGGCGTCGGGCGAGGTCTCGGTGTTGGTGAACATCTTCCCGTGCACGGCGTGGGTGTCGGGGTAGGCGTCATCGTAGCTGTCGGTGTGGGACTAGCTGTTGGCGTTGTGGTTGGTGTCGGTGTAGGCGTCAGTGTCGGCGTTGACGTAGCTGTAGCTGTAGCTGTAGCTGTAGGCGTAGGAGTTGAAGTTGGAGTCGGTGTGGGAGTGGGAGTTGGTCCACCACCACACTTAGGCCGAAGCGTGACGGAAGTTTCTTGCGTAATGATGTCAATTCCAGCGCCCGGCGTGAATGTCGTGTTGATCGAAAGCAAGGGAGAGAAAGCGGTTATCTGAGGATCGAACGTATCGGAAAGACTGGCGTCATGTTGCTGACTGCAATCCGGTACGAGGCCTGCATTATCTGTCCTGACCGCGTATAACTCACCTTGCATTTCCTCATAATTCTCAGTGTATCCCAATGCCATAATGCCCTCGTCTTTCGTTAAGCTGGAGGAGGCGAAGTATTCACTGAGAGGCCTGCCTGTGGGCGGCCATATATCAAAGTAAAGATATTGCCACAGGAGATTGCCGTCGGAATCGACCTTCTCAAGCCATGGCACAAGCTGTCTCTGCCCGCCCACAAGTATCAGGATGCCATCTCCGGCAACAACATAATCGCCATCGGAAGTTTGATGCAGTGAGAAAACCTCTGCTCCGCCGGTATAAGCGCGTTGCCATTCGATGTCACCATTCGAGTCCAGTTTGAGGAGCAGCGCACCGCCAGTTTGACCATCCCCGGCGGTCCAGTCACCTCCTATGAGGTAACCCCCATCGAAGGTCGTCGTGAGAGAATCAGCGTGCTCACTGCCAGTGGGTGTCCCCTGGATATCGAGATTATTGTAACTCTGCTGCCATTCGACATTACCATTCGCACCGAATGTCACGACGGTAACACTGGTATGTGGTAGAGGCATACCGAGGGTATAAATCTCACCAACCGCCACATAACCGCCGTCGCTCCTTTGTTCGACTGCATTAAAATATGCGTGGTTTGTGCTCGTTAGTCCCAATTCTCGCTGCCATTGTACATTCCCATCGCCATCGAGCTTCAGGATCAAAGCGGCAATGTCGTCAACGTTATTTTGGGCACTTCCCACAGCGATGTACCCCCCGTCGGTCGTCTGTCTTATCTGCCGGATAGCTGAACTGTACCCTCCAGCAGGATATGCGGAAGTCCACACGACGTTCCCTTGCGGATCGACCTTCTCGACCAATCCGCGCTGAATGAATTCTCCACACCCCAGAACACCTCCGCCAATGATGTAGCCTCCGTCAACGCTTTGCTGGATGGAAACGCCGAGGGAATAATCACCCGGTGCTCCAGTGCTGCAGCCGACTTCTCTTCGCCATGTCACACCGCCTGCCGCGTCAAGTTTAAGGAGCCAGGCGACGTCGCTTGAGGTCGAAAAGCTAAGGGCTAGCGCAATAAAGCCGTTATCAGCAGTGTCAGCCACGTCTGCCGGAGTGGCGTCGGTTTCACCGGTCTCTAAGATATTGGCGTACGCAGTGACGAATGGCGACGAGGACGCATCGCGGGACTTGGTAACAGCCGGAACCTCCGACGTTGCCTGGCTGCCCACCAAAAGGAAAAAGAGCAACGATATGACGACGCCCTTTGCTAAGTTTGCGTTCCCTGGCCGGCGCGCAACCTCGGCCACACAGGTCGGTTTTGTTTGATCATTCATTGTTAATTCTTCCGGTTTAGGGGTACATCGCGCGTGTAGGGACGAGCGGTTTGGCCGGAATGCTATCCATAGCGCTTTAGCCAATCTAACACTGGGCTTGAGGCTGACCGTAAACCCGGTATCCTCGCACGGCGTGCATCGTGACCATCAACGTTGGTATTCACCTCGTCTTAATCGCGACATGGGTGTCGCCATTTACGGCAATTACGGCTGGCCCATCCTCGCGTTCCCGACGAGCTGCGGCGACGAATGGGAGATGGAAGGTCAGAGCATGATTCGCACCCTCAGCCCCTACCTGGAACAGGGGCGAATCCGAATCTTCTGCATCAACAGCGTGAACACCGATTCGTTCCAAAACAAGGGAGCGCACCCCTTTCACCGGAGCTGGATGCAGGCGCAATACGACGCCTATGTAGCAAACGAAGTTTTCCCGTTCATTGACTCCCAGTGCCAGACGCCGGGCATCTGGGTCGCCACGCTGGGCGCTTCGCTCGGTGCCTATCACGCAGCCAATACTCTCTTCAAGCATCCCGACCGCGTGAAGCGCTGTTACGCGCTCTCGGGCATCTACGACCTGCGGGATTCGATGGACGGGATGTACGACGACAATTTCTACTTCAATAACCCGGTAGACTATATGGCTAACCAGAGTGATCCCTGGTTTCTCCATCAGTACGCGAGTTGCGACATCCGGCTCGCGACCGGATGCGGTCCATGGGAAGTGCCGGAGCCGACCTGTCAAATGTCCGAAGTGCTAAGGAACCGCGGTATAGCTCATCATCTGGATGACTGGGGTCCACAGGGCGGACATGAATGGCCGTATTGGCATCACCAGATGTGGGAGTACGTCGGCGCGCATTTCTAAAGTACCGACGACGGCCGCAATCCAGCATCGTCGTGAAGAGAGACAGAGCGCGGTGCGGTGCATAAGGCTTGTTCGCCGCACCGTTCAGTCTCCCAAACCGAGTCGCCGGCTTCCCTAGGCTGATTCGGTGCGAGCCGCACTGGCACCACGCTCACAGCCTCCGAAATTCCTAAAATTCGGTGCCCGGCCTCCCTCCCCAGCACGTCCCCTTCCTGCCGTAAAGTTGGCTCCCTGCCAACGCTGCCGTAAAGTTCGCGCCCGCGAACCGCAGCGGGTATCGTGACCAACATGACAGCTTCCACCGTGGTCCAATACCTCACCGCACTCCCCGCGGATCGCCGCGCCGCGCTCAGCGCCGTGCGCAAGGTGATCAATGAGAACCTGCCGAAAGGATATGAGGAAGGCATGCAGTTCGGGATGATCGGCTGGTACGTCCCGCTTTCCATGTATCCGGCGGGCTATGGCGAGAATCCCAAAGTGCCGCTGCCATTGGTTGCGCTCGCATCTCAGAAGTCGGGCATGGTGCTGCATTTCCTGTGCTTCTACGGTCATCCTACTCTCTCCACCTGGTTCACCAGCGAGTACAAGAAGAGCGGCAAGAAGCTCGACATGGGTAAAGGTTGCGTCCGCTTCAAAACGTTGGACGACTTGGCTCTCGACGTGGTCGGCCGCACCGTCGCACGCGTGCCCGTGGAGGAGCACATGGCCAATTACCGGGCGGCGAGGGCCCTCCTGAGCAAGGGCAAGAAGGCGAAACCAAAGAGAAGTGACTCTGGCTAAGACGAACGAGAGCAGTACCAGGATGAGCCAGACTGCCATTGATTCGGCGCTCAACTCTCAGTTTATTAACTCTCAACGCGCTCATCGCCGGCCATAGCAACGACATGTCCTTCCAAATCGCGACCCTTTATGCCTTTCGCGGCGACGCGACAAGACCTTCGAATGGCTTGAGCAAGCTTACAAAAAGCAAGACCCTGGTGTCATGGCAATCGTGGACAACCCCTTCACATGCGAGCTGCGATCAGATCCGCGCTTCGGCGCATTCTGCAAAAAAATCGGCGTGCCTTTCCCGCTTTGAAGCTTGAAATCAAAAGTTGAGAACCTGCCGGACGGATATGAGGAGGGCCGTGAGTGCGAACCTCCCGTCGCTACCGGATGTAAGTCATCGGGGCTTAATGCTGATGTTTTGTACGGCTCGGCGGGTTAGTCCGGTCGCAATGGTAGCCCACTTGGCGTGCTCTACGCCGCTGTCGTTAAGTTGCGCGGCAGTGTACCCCGTCGGTGTCAGACTCTCGGCATAGATAATCATCAACTCTTTGCGCTTCGTGGCATCGAGGAGATGAACCAAGCGAACCCACATTGTGTCGTCGCGACGATAGCCGTGCGAAGACAGCAGGGAAGAGAAATGAGCTAGATCGGAGCCCGGCTTTGGCGTTTTGCCGGCCGACCCGACTCCCGCATCCACGTAGAAATCCAGCCCGCCAATCATAACATGCTGCGGAGAGTCGTATGTCATGTGTAGTTGTGGGTGGCCCGGCAAATAGCCTTCAAACTGAATCCAGTAGAATCCACGAACACTGTGACCATCGGCAGAGTCGACGAAGGCGTACAGCTCGCAATCTTCGGTGTTCCCAAGCTTGGGCTGGGAAAGTAGGAAGTGGTCCGTTCCGACGTAATGAATGGAACTGGGCAGTTTAATCTCGACCGCTGGATCGCGGCGCGAAATCACGGTGTTGTTCACTACCACCCGCTCCACTTGTGAGGCGCGAGAGGTTGAAAAGAGTCCAATGGCTACCGCTGCAGCAACCGCAATCCCAACGCTTCTCATGCCCATCGCATGGGGCCGGAAAGGTGTCAGTCTGTGATTGTCGCTCATTTCAGATCCGCAGCGCGTCTCCATTGCCGGGTTGTGGGCAGTAAAGGCCAGGCAAAAAAAGAGCGACAATCACAGTCCTCACTTTTGACACAAACCTATCGCGCGACACCCTGCAGCGAGAGTATCGCGTCTTCTTGTCCTCCGCCTTTGTGATCGTTGCGTTCTCTATGATTCGTATCAGTTGAGAGTTGATGGAACGGCCTGCAAGCGGGGCCGTTGGCTAATCGGGCTCTGGCCGATCTTCGTCCTTGGCCGCGCGACGTTGATCGAGATCGGCTTCTTCCACGCTTTTTTCGACTAACTCCAACCCGACATCAACGTCTTGATCGGGAGGAGAGGTATCAACCGCATGGCCTCCAATATCCGCGTTCTCGTCCCAACTCGTCAGATTCTCATCGCCGGGTGGAATCTCCGGAGCCGGATCCTCGGTCACGGCGGATAATTCTTCGCGCGCTTTCTTAAAATCGGCATCCGTCGGGTTGATGCGGCCATCTTCCTGGGCGAGATCGCGCGCCCGTTGCTCCAGAAGCTCGTCCGATACCGCGGAAACCCCTTCTCCGCGAGCTTCGATTCTGCCCCGTGGTTTGTTTTTCATAGCGTGTTCTCTTGCTGATGTTGTGAAAACAACATCGGACGTTGCGCGTTCTATTGCAATTACAACGGGGTTGCGCTTGGGGCTCCCCAGCAGTCTCGTGGCGAAGATGCCCACGATCACACCGGACAACAGGATCACAAGACTACTGACTACGGGACAAGACAACCGGGTTGCGCTCAGGTCTCGTCAGCAGTCTCGTGGCGAACATGCCCAGCCCGAAACCGCGTAAAAGATTTCGTCCACGCGGTTTTTTCGGCCGCTGGAAATGGATTTTCCTCCTGCTCGCGGTTTTCCTCCTGATCCCGCCGATGCAGGTGGCGCTGGTGCGATTCATGAATCCTCCGCGGACATTGCCGATGTTGATCGATCAGGGCACTGCGATTTTCTCGCGCGCGCCAAAGCGTCCGCTCCTCTACCGCTGGATCGATCTGCCGCAGATTCCTGAGATGTTCCTGAAGCACCTTTGGATTTCGGAAGATCAACGATTCTTCCAGCACGAAGGTTTTGACTGGAAGGAGATGGAGATCGCCTTGAAAAAAGCGAAGCGGAAAGAGAAACCGGTTCGTGGAGCTTCCACGATCACGAACCAATGCGCCCGGTCGATCTTCCTTTGGCAGGGCCGTTCCTGGATCAGGAAAGGACTGGAATCGTACTACACGATCTGGATGGAGGCCCTGCTCCCGAAGCGGCGCATCATGGAGCTGTACGCAAATGTGATCGAGATGGGGCGCGGCATCTACGGGGTCGAAGCAGCGTCGCAGCATTATTTCGGCGTCAGCGCGCGCGGTCTTACGCGGGAACAGTCGGCCATGCTGGCGGCGGTCCTGCCGAATCCGAAAGGCTGGAACCCCACGAATCCGGGCAGGACGTTGCGATTGCGTCAGCGGCGCATTCTGCGACGTGAACAGGGCGCGCACTTTCCCGAAAAATTGCTTCGGTGACCGCGCCGCGTAAAAGGCTTCGCCTCACGCGGCTCTGAGCGATGCCTAGCTCAGTGTCGCGACCGATCACGTGATCGAGTCGTTTCGCAATCGGCTTTGGGCGGATTACAAGACCCAAGACCGGCGCCCGCAATCGGGGCGAGCTGGCGAAACTACCACGCCAGCGGCGTGTGCTCCTCGGAGTGAAAAGAACGCCTCGACAGAGCGAGGCGGCTACAGTTGAACTAGGCGCCGCTTCGGAACTGGTCGTCCTTGTTTTTGAACAGGACGTTGAACGTGGTGAGGGATCCGTAACAGCGCGTGATATACTGTTGCAGGTCGAACTTGTCAGCATCGCTCAGTTTGTCGCTCGCATTCACCTTCTGCTCCAGAACTCGCAGATTATTCCGAATCATGACGATTTTGTGGAAGAATGTCTCGAGCGGGACTTCTTTCGGTTGAAGTGAACTGTCCGCCGATTGCATGACGAGCGTCCCGCGCTGCCATCGAGTCGCCAGGCCTTCCACGACTGCATCCTTCTGTTCCAGTCCGAGGGCTTCGACCACCGCGTGAGCAGTATCCCGGATCAGATTCGGAAGCGGCACCTCCAACTCGCTTAAAGTAGCGGTCGCTTCGGCCGGTTGCAGATCGCTAGACTCCGGCGCAATCGTTCGCGGCGCGTCATCAAACGCGATCTCGGCCGTTTGCGCGGTCAGTGATTTCACTACGCCAACCCCGTATTGCGGATGGCGCACCTTCATACCGATATGGAGCGTTTCGATGTTCATGTTGTTCTCGAACTCTGCGAGATGGTAACGACCACAAGATCCAACCAAGCGCAACTGAGCCGCGCTCCTCTAGTAATCCAGCGCTGCAAATTCCATCAGATCAAATGTGGGTGGCGGCTGGAATGGCGGCAATTCCGGTATCCCCCCGATGCGTAAAATACTTCTGCCTTCACACTCGACATAAAACGCGCGGTCTGTCGGATCCGAAAGCGGATCAAAGAATCCCGATTCCGGACGCCCGGCCAACGCGATCGAATTCAACACTGGGAACCAGACAACCCCAAAGTCCATGGTACAGAAGACTCCCGCAGTTCCCATCGCAAACCTTGTCTGCCGCTCTCCCCGCTGAAACTGCATGTCCTGTAACAATGACGCGGAGATCGCCAGCTTTCCGCCGCCCGTCAACGCGTTCGTCAGTCCCCCATCGAAAAACCAGCTCTCGCCGCCGTCGATTGAGACTTTCATTCCGCCGGTATCAAGCACAAAAATGACGTCAGGATCATAAGGATCGACAAACCACATCAGCGCATTGCCTACGGCAGTGCCGATGGCAACGTTGTGCGGCACGATCGGATTCCACGCCGTTTTGTCATCACTTAACTTGTAAACGTTCCCGCCGGCGTCTCCGACATAATACACCGGCGCGAAGTGTCCGCCGCTTACCTGCACAAGATCGACGCTGCCAGGCAGAGCCGGTCCGATCGCTGCGGCTTTCGTGGGGTCCGCCCAATCGCTCAATTGCGAAATTGAAGAGATCGCAGTAGTCCGCAGCAGTGTGGATAAACCGGTGTCCAGTGCTTGATCGATGAAGACATAATCGCCGTCTGGAAGTGGTGCTTCTGTAGCCAACGTCTTGATAATTGGGCGATACCCGCGTAGCACCAGGCCCGAAGAGGCATACGCCACCAAATGCTTTGTCGGATTGAAGGAGATCTGACGCGTCGATGGTATGAATCTTTTGCTACCCTGATCACCCGCATTCGGGTATTGCGAAGAGTCGCTGCTCAGGACCAGGCCGATATATCCCTTTAGCGCGCTATCGCCCGGCTGTCTCCGGGGCAGAAACTGAATAACACGATCTGCCTGTGCGGCATCTGCGAACCACGCATCGCAATCCCCACAATTCGATCCGGGATCTCCCCAGTGATCGCCGCCATCACGAGTGAAGAAGTCGTTATTGTCGCCACTTCCGAAATACAGAGCGGGGGCATTCCCCAATCCACACAGACCCGCAATATTAACGGGATCGAGGGTGTTCAATCCCAGCGGCCAACGCCAGCTTTGTGCGTTCCTTCCTCCGTCCGCGGTCCAGTTCACGCCTCCATCGTTTGCCATCCAGAGTGTTCCTCCGATGTACTGGTCGAGCACGGAGTTTTGATCAAACGGAGGGTCAACTCCGGTCGCCCGTGTCAGGGTAATCTCAAAATCAGGAGTGAACGCAATTCCGTGCGGATCCGCATGAACGAATACTACATTGCTATGATGCCCTGCCTCCCTGGCCGCAGACGCATCTTCGCCATCAAGCCGGTGCCATGATTCTTTTGTCGGAGTTCCGGCTGAGACGTGCACATGACTGCTGTCAGAAAAAAAGACGAGGAACCCGCTACTCGTCGGTTTGGTTACGACGAACACGACTCCGCTGGGCGATGTCGTTCCGAAATAGACCGGAGGTCCGGGCAATTGGGTCCACTGCGCAGTCGTGTTAGTTCGACTGAACTGGCTGAAATCGCCGAGCCAAAGGCTTCCTTCGCCCGCTAGTCGGCGACAATCTGTATTGCAAGTAGTTCCGTCGGGAACTGGCGCATAAAAGCTAGGCCCGTTGGCTGCGCCCTGCGTCGCCATGTACACTCGTGCTGGATTTCCGGGCTCCACGGCCAAAATGCGTCCCGCAGTTCCATCGGTATTTTGAATTTGAACCTGGCCCGCGAAGCCTCCGATTCCGGTATCGTTCGGATCGCACGTTTTCCGAAAGTCGTTCAACAATTGGCGCGCTGCCGTGATCGTCGATGCACCCGCGTCCATGAACCATGTGCGCCCGCCATCGGGTGAATATGAGATTTGACTGTCTCCCGCTGCGTACACTCGCCGCTTGCCACCCGGCTCCAATGGACCCACCCCCACGTGCCAGGCCGTAAAGCCTGTATGCTTGGTCCACTTCGCCCCTCCATTCTGACTTACCGCGACACCGGATCCAATCGCCGCGTAAACGAGTTGCGGTTCGTCCGGCGCAAACACGATATTGCATCCTACCGCGGTCTTTAGCACGAGGTTCCAAGTCGCGCCCCCGTCGATGGTCCGATAAATTCCATCTCTGTTGTCTGCGAATTGGCTATCCAGAGCCGACACCAAGACCACGTTTACATCAGTTGGTGACGCCGCTATATCGAACACATGCGGCGGATAGAGAGCCCCCGGAATATCCGCTTGAATTAACCCGTCCTGCGCGGGCCACGTTAGTTGCCTCCAGTTTTGTCCGGCATCTTCCGATCGCCATACGCCAGCGAAGCTTCCGGCATACATTCTTTTTCCGTCGGCACCTAACGCCAGTGCCGTGATCCGGCCCACCGCGGAATGTCCCGTGTTATAAGGAAAGGTGTCGCGCGTCGGCCCGACGTCCCGGATCGTGATCACGGATTCCTCTTCCTTACTTCCTCATCGCTACGGCATATCTACCTGTATTCCATCCACGAAGCCGGAATCGCTTTCCGCAAAGACATGCACGGTAAGCTTGCGAAAAGCTGCCTCCCTCGCCAGCGCCAGACGCTGGCTTTCGATAACTCGATGTACTGGCTGGTCATCGTCACGACTTTGCCAGAGATGGAACAGCCAGGTCGTCCCCGTGCTTGTTTCCTTCAGCGAGATGTTACAGGTATCGAAGGCGCTAGTGGTCCCCGGTAAGAAGCTGTACACTTTAATGTTCGTGATTTTGCCGATGGTTTCTGGCATGTTGTTCGGTCCTGTGTTAGCAAGGTGCCACGTACGTCGCCGCGGGATCGGTTAGGTGTTTGGTAATCGCTTTCGCCATTTCGAAATCACCGCCAACCCTCAACTTCCCAGTATAAAGTGCTTCGTAAGGCGCAAGTCGGCCCTGGGCGATCCGCATCCACGTCTCAGGACGCACGACGATAACCACATCCGCATTCTTGGTTTCCTTTCGGTGTGCCTTGGCATTTTTTGCGCCGCCTTGTACTTCCCAATGCTCGACGCGCTCTCCATCTTTGGCGGCAATCAGACGAAAGTGCAGGCGAATTGGAGTCGCATAGTTGCTAAGAGCTCCGGCTAACTTCTGCAACGCCTTGGCCGCGTCGTCCTGCGATCCAGCAAATGGCTTCAATCGCGCGAAGGCTGACAGCAGCCCCGGTTGTGGGGGCTTCTTACCACCTTGCCAGGTCATAAAATTACGCGTTGTATTGCCTGTTGTTTATCGGGAAAACGGCGCATCCGACGCGGCACCATGGCGCCGAGTCGCACGCGGTCAATCAAGACCAGAGTCGAAGCGGTGATCGCTATCATAAACACTTCTTCGATGACACCGCTTCCGCCATCGAATGACCAATGAAACCAACATTCAAAGAAATCCATAGTCTTATTCGCGCTTCGAATGACTATTCGCACTCTCATAATTTTTACAAGGTCGTTTTACTCGCGATTCTGGGATTATTACCAGACGAGCAAGCTCTGACCGAAAACTAACTTCAAACGCCTGAAGACCGCGCTCAGAAGGCCTAACAAGTAGTCGGGAATCGTTTGTTCGCTTGCGCGAATGTTTCGGAGTTCAGGAGATCTCCGCCTTTATCCTGTTTTCCTGGATACAATCCAAATCGTATCACCGACTGCTCGCACAATGCTGCGCGTTGCTTTACTTTTTTTTCGTATGGCATTCCGGATTCACGACAGCGTAGTCCGCGGCCGGATCGACAATCGCATGAAGGGAATCGTGCGCGGCAAAATCTGGCTCGAAGGTTGGCCGGATCCGCTCACGCTCGAGTTGGAGGGGAACGCCCATCCTGACCTCGCCGGTTGCCTGCTCACCTTCACCAACTCAAGCCCTCGCTTCGCCCATCGGCATCTCGATCTTCTCACGCGTCTGCAACGTGGCGTGGTCGGTGATCTCACCGCTTCACGCAAAGCACGCGTCTTCGACATTCCGGTAGAAGAGGCATATGCGATGTCGAAACGCAAAGAGAAACCGCCGGAGCATCTCGCGAACGCGCTTTATCTGGAGTGGTTCAGCGAGACCAACGGCCGAGTGGTCATCGAAAGCACGGATTATAAGCTTACAATTTCCACGCCCTCGTGGCAGCTCACGCCAGCAGAAAACGAGCAGCGCGCTCGTGACGCCGCGCATGCCATGGACGCTTTCCTTCAAAAACTCACTGACGCCATCGATCAGCACAAGCGCGGTCAGAAAGATCCGGAAGAACCCTGGGACGAGCACGATCACGAGCGTTTTCTGAAAGAAAGCGACGCGCGCACGGAGAAATACGGCGAGTTGCTGGATAAGTATGGCGACTCCGACGAAGCCGAAGCGAAGATCGCCAGGGAAATGGGCTGGGAGCGCGAACTGACCGAGGAGGAAGCCGAAGAAGAACGCCAACGGATTGAGGAAATGAACCGCGCCTGCGAAGAAGCGCTGCACGAACCGCCCGCCGAGCCCGATCCGCACCGTGAAGGCATCGATTGGATCCGCACGGCGGATGGCGACTTGCGCCATCCGCTTCAGCACCGTTGCTTCGAGAGCGCGATGAAGTTCTGGCACCAAATCAAAGCGCTCGATCTGGAACGGCTCGCCGACAAAGACTCCGACGATTTCGTTTTTGAATTCCAAACCACAAGCGTGAAGCTCGGCGGCGCGTTAAATGGCATCGCTCAATGTTACGACTGCCGCGATCGCGCGTTTACCGTTGCGTATCTGAAGCGCGCTCTCGCCCACCTGCACAAGGCGCAGGCGGGCCTGGAAGCGGTCGCGCCGAAAAACCTGCTGCCTAACGAGATGATCGCCGAGGCGCGCCAGGAGCTTTTCGGCATTCGCGAAGCGATTTTGGAATTGATGGATGGGTTCCGCGGCCAGACCGACCCCTAGCACGCGCAGGTCGCGCCTGTTGGCAATGGCGACCGACGACCAGGATGGCGCTCTCATTGCCAACTGTAGCGACTGGCACGACGAATCCGCTCTCCGACGTTGGCTATGCTATACGTGACTCACGTATAGAAGCGCCGGCGAAAGTTATTTTTTTCGCGCCGTTGCAACAGCGGCGAGATAGATGGCTGGCTTGAAAGCAGGCGTCAGTTATCTCGTGTGAATTTCAATTAGACTCGCGATGTTGGACAACCGCATACACTGCCACGATGGATGATTCATTGTTTACATGCGGACACCGTGGACGATAGGCCCGAAGTGTTGAACCGCCGCGTGTAATGCCGAGCGGGTGGGCGGCGCTGCTTTATTTTTATAATTTGAGGTGAAGTTCGTTTCGGCACGCAGCCGAAATCGATCCCGAGCCATTAGCAGCGCTCCCGGACATTATTTGACGAGCTTCGTCAGCCCGCGAACCTCGCCTGCCGGTGACTTTTAATGTCATCTACCCGAGCGCTCCCGCTTCATTTCGTGTTCTTTGAATTCTTTGGAGACAGTTCCCGGATGAACGGACCAGGAAACTTCCCCGAATGCTTTCGGGATTATAATAGTGAACGGATCCACGAACCGCTTTCGTTGTGTTTCAGCGCGATAGGAAGCCGCCGCGGAGCCAATCGTCAATTCGACCGAACTTTGCCTCCGGAGGAGTGTTGTGAACTGCGCGCGGTCAGCGCGTTCAATCCCGGCGCACGCGCAGGTAAGAAGCGAACCTCGGCAAGCCTTTGGTGGTTAATCCCTGGAACCGATAGGTGATGACCGTCCCCACCGGCGGGGGCGATTCCCGCTCTGCGTCGGTAAAGCCGCTCCCGATGGAGAATTCCCTTCCGTCATCCGTTCGCACCCGAAGCGCACCGAGCTTGCCCGCGAATTTTCCTTTCCCCGGTTCGTGCGCGATGACTGTCGCTTCCGCGTCGTCGTAAGGCTTGACCTTGAGCAAGGTGGGCGAGCGTCCCGGTTCGTAGGCCGACCCCGGTTGGCGCAACATCAATCCTTCGCCACCCAACCGGACGACACGGTCGCGCTCAGCCAGGAGTTGGCTCACGCTCTGGCAGCGTTCCTGCGCTACGATCCTGACGAAGTGGTTCCCTTCCGGTACAGCCTCGCGCAAGAATTGCATTCGCTGTTCAAAACTGCCTTTCGACTGCGGAGCATCGAACACCATAAAGTGCACGCGTTTCCACCGATCATCCGGCGTCTCTGAACGCACGATGCTGATCGTCTCTTCGAACTTTCCGTAGTCAACCCATAACTCTCCATCCAAGGCGATGTCGCGGGGCAACTCCACCAAAAAATAATCCGGCGCATGAATCGGATTGCCTTTGCGGCTCCATAATTTTTGCCCATCCCAATAGGCCCGCACGCCATCATATTTCTCACTCATCCACCAGCCGGTCGGATCAATCGACGGGTTCCAAACATTCGCGAGCAGTAGATTGGGCGCCTGCTTTTCCGTCGTCTGAGCAGCGCCGGAGAGGTCTTTTTCTTTCGCCGCGAGGCTGCAGATCAAAAAGCAAGCCGCCGCACATGCAAAAACTACTATCGCTCTGTATCTGGAGGGAATTTTCATGCTAACAGGCTTGGCAATTCGGATTCGGGCTGTCAAGCTTTCCCTTGCGGTGTTGCTCGTCCGGGCTCTCTCATAGAACTCGCGCTCGGTTTGGAAATCATCCTCGGCTTCGCAACCGCTTCCGATCTTGTCGGCGTTGAGAAATCGGAGAACTCCGATGATCCGGAGAAATTCTTTCGCGAAGTTGTTTTACCTGCACCGGAGCAGCGGGCAATTAGATAGATCGTGGGTTTAGGGGGGAAATTAGGAAGCTCGCGATCGCGAGACGCAATCACCAGCACGCGAGACGCGCTCGGTAGCCATTCGCGTAAATCTCCGCGCTTTTTTGATTGTCGATCCTAATAAAAGTTCGTTTCGGCTGGCAACCGAAACCGGCAGGCTGGCAGCCTGCGCTCCCCAGAAGTTAAGTCTTTGCGTACAGTTCGGAGCCGGCCTTCGTAAATTGACTCGGCTGCTCCCGCATCCTCGCCCTTCGGGCTACCCGTCTATCTCGCCGCGTCCCCGCACCTCGATTCCGTTGCCTTAGGAGTTAAGGTAAACCTCGTTACCTCGTGCGTGAAACTCCTGTGATTTCTGTTTTAATCCCTTTTCGATCGCTGCTTCTTCTGGGATCGCCTGCTCGGCGGCGTACTTCCGCACGTCTTCGGTGATCTTGACGAGCTTCGTCACCCCGCGAATCTCGCCCTGCGGGTGACCTTTGATGTCATCTACCCGGCCGCTCCCGCTTCAAAGCCGTGTTCATGGGACATGCGCGTCACACTTTTTGATAAACTTCGCCAGCTTTGGCGAATTCAGCAGCTTTCTCTTCAAGGCCGCGTTTGATGGCGTCTTGTTCGGTTACGCGTTGTTCAGCTGCGTAGCGCCGAACATCTTCGGTGATGCGCATGCTGCAGAAGTGCGGGCCGCACATGGAACAAAAGTGTGCGGTCTTAGCGCCTTCCTGCGGCAAGGTTTCGTCGTGGAACTCGCGCGCGGTTTCGGGATCGAGCGCGAGATTGAATTGATCTTCCCAGCGAAATTCGAAGCGCGCTTTGCTGATGGCGTTGTCGCGGTACTGGGCGCTGGGATGGCCTTTAGCAAGGTCGGCGGCGTGGGCGGCGATCTTGTAAGCGATGACGCCGTCTTTCACGTCTTTCTTGTTCGGCAAACCGAGATGTTCTTTCGGCGTAACGTAACAAAGCATGGCGCACCCGTACCAGCCGATCATTGCCGCGCCGATCGCGCTGGTGATGTGATCGTAACCGGGCGCGATGTCGGTGGTGAGCGGACCGAGAGTGTAGAATGGCGCTTCGTCGCACCACTGGAGTTGTTTCTCCATGTTCTCCTTGATCATGTGCATGGGGATGTGGCCCGGGCCTTCGTTCATCACTTGGACGTGATATTTCCAGGCGCGCTGGGTCAGCTCGCCTTGCGTGTAGAGTTCGGCGAACTGGGCCTCATCATTTGCGTCAGCAATACTGCCTGGCCGCAAACCGTCGCCGATGGAGAAGCTCACGTCGTACGCGGCCATGATCTCGCAAATTTCATCCCAATGCGTGTAGAGAAAACTTTCCTGATGATGCGCGAGACACCATTTGGCCATGATTGAGCCGCCGCGTGAAACGATGCCGGTGGCGCGGCGCGCGGTGAGCGGAATGTAGCGCAAAAGCACTCCCGCGTGGATCGTAACATAATCCACACCTTGCTCCGCCTGTTCAATTAACGTGTCTCGGTAGATTTGCCAGGTCAGTTCCTCGGCGCGCCCTCCAACCTTCTCTAGTGCCTGATAAATCGGCACAGTGCCGATGGGCACCGGCGAATTGCGAATGATCCATTCGCGCGTGGCGTGAATGTTCTTTCCCGTGCTCAGATCCATTACTGTGTCGGCGCCCCACTTGGTCGCCCAACGCATTTTTTCGACTTCTTCCTCGATCGAAGACGCCACAGCGCTGTTGCCGATGTTGGCGTTAATCTTTACCAGAAAATTACGGCCGATAATCATTGGCTCGGATTCCGGATGATTAATGTTTGCAGGAATTATGGCTCGGCCCCGAGCGACCTCGCTGCGCACGAATTCGGGGGTTATTTCGTGCGGAATCGAAGCGCCAAAAGATTCGCCGGGGTGCTGATGGCGTAGATCGTTTGATCCGGCAGGCTGGCAGCCTGCCGGCCGAGTCAGGCTGGCAGCCTGACCTCCATTCTCGCGAATGGCGATGAATTCCATCTCGGGCGTGATGATCCCAGCGCGCGCGTAAGCTAATTGCGTCACGCATTTGCCGGACTTGGCGCGGAGCGGCTTACGCGCGCCGAATGACGAATGACCAATGACCAATGACGAATTTTCATTGCCACTGCTTTCATAGGGCGTTGGGCGTTGAGCGTTGAGCGCCTGCTCGCGATTCATCGGAGTTGAGCGTTGAGCGGCGGTAGCCGCGTGTTTGTCGGAAAGCCAGCCATCATCAAGCGGCTCCACTTTGCGCCCATCGATTTCCTCGACATCGCCGCGATCGCGAATCCATTTCGTGCGTAACGGCGGAAGACCTTCCATGACGTCGCCGTGAAAATCGGGATCAGTCCAGGGACCACTTGTGTCGTACACGCGCACGGATTCGTTGACTTCGGTCTCGCCGTTCAGGGATTTCGTTGGTGCGAGCGTTATCTCGCGGAACGGCGCGCGAAGATTCGGATGCAATTTACCGTAAACATAAATCTTTTTGCTGTTCGGCAATGACGAGTTCGTTGCAGTGGCGCCCTGCAAGCGCCGATCTTCACGTTTTCGGCGGTCATAGACCGCCGCTACAGAATCGCCGTTCTTATTCGTGTTCATTCGTGGTTAAAACAAAAAAAGCCATGCGCGGAAAATCGCATGGCTGAAATCGCCTGTCCGGCATCGGACCCTCGCTCCCTTCGGCGGCATTACCCGCATCAGGTTCAAGGGGTCGTCCAATTGGACCTCTCAGCCATTGCGGCTCCCCCGCATTCTTATCTCGTTCAGAATAGGACCCCGCCGCGCGAAGTCAACGCGTGAACGTCTGTAGGGCGCCTGGCGTTTGACACAAACGCCCTACAATGTCGCTACTCGACACGCGAAAATTTTACCCTGCCGGCGTCGCACCCGTTTCCGGCTTTACGTTGGTATGGAAAATGGCCAACCATTTCCCATTCTCCTGTTTCCACACGCTTCCGGCATTGTAGGTACCGGATGCATCCTTGCCGTCGTAGGTGCCTTCGATTTTCACCTTGTACGTCGTGACCACGACATCTTTTTCATCGGAGAACATGTCGTAGTCGCTGATCTCAAACGACTTCATGTCCCACTTTTTCATGTCGTCCATTTCCTTCTGCATATTGGAAACGCCCTCGGCGTACACACCGCGAAAATCCTTATCGACGAGTTTTTTGAACCCCGCCTCATTCTTGTCCTTGAAGGCTTGCCACGCCGATTTTTCCTTTGCTTCCATCGCGGCCTTGTCGGGCGGCGCGGCGGTTGAAATGGCGATTGTCGCCAAGAGGGCTGTCATTATGTAAGTGAGTTGCTTTTTCATTATGTTCTTTCGTTGAGGTTTGAATCCACATCTTCCGCGGTAATGAAGGAAACCGTCAAGGTCAATCCGGCAGCGTGTCCAAATTTGAGCCACGGGCTTTAGTCAAAGCTGCAGTGGCGGGGAGACAGAAATGCAGGCGACACGCCTGCCGCTACAGGAGTATCACGGAACAATGGGAGCAGACTCGATAGATGATGTCTGTGAACGACTTGGCGTCTGCTGCGGCGGAAGAAACGCGGATCTCCCGACGAGGTTGATTAAACTCGAATCCGCTTCTTTCAAATTCCCATCGTGAATTGCAGACTCACTCGGCGCTGATTTGATTTGCTTCCGATAATCGGCAACCAGCATTGGCGGCTGCTTTTTGACCGCCAGTGTCCGATAACTCTCGATCCCAACGCCGATTGCCGCCGCCAGTTTGCCGCGCCAATCTTTGCTCGAAATCAGTTTGCTTTCGCCGCGGTCAGTCAGGAAGCCGCCTTCGATTAGCACAGCCGGGACTTTCGTCAGACGCAGTACAGCAAATCGGGCGCGTTTGATGCCCCGGTCGTACTCAGGAATGTGACCGAGAAGTGAATGGTAAATACAAGCCGAAAGCGCCAGGCTTTCCGCATCCGTCCCGCTGCCGGGTTGCATGTTTACAGAACTCGCAGTGACATTCGTGTCAGATGTCGATGGCGCACCGAGCGGCGTGAACGAAAAAATTTCAAACCCCGTTGCGTTCGGATCATCGTTCGTGCCGTTGAAATGAATGCTAACGAAGATCGAATTGTGCGCGGAGTTGGCGATCTTCGCGCGCACTTCCAGAGGCACAAAATAATCGCCTTCGCGCGTCATAATCACGCGCAGCCCTTTCGCCTGCAAAATCGGCCGAAGCTTCCGCGCCACGTCCAGGGCAAAATCTTTTTCGCATCCATTTCGACTCACCTGCCCCTTGTCATAACCGCCGTGTCCCGGATCCAGAACGACCGTCTGAACCTTGCCCACACTGGGAAGACGATGTGGGCGCACCAGGGGCTCTATTGTCTTCGCCACGTCGGTGCGCGAGACCAGAAAGTTTCCATCCTGCTCGATCACGGGAAAGCACAACCAACTGCGAGCACCATTAATCCTTGCTTCACGGCTGCCGCTGACGAACTCCAAAGGATGATTTGCTGTCTCTGATTGTATCCTGGAACCGGACGGGACGACTTCTGCGGGCAACCCGTAGAACTTGGAAATATTATCGACGCTCAGGTAATCGTGCCCGTTTACCTTGATGACCTTCCATTGGCCGGCGGCAACGGCCATCGGTGATCCCACGGCGAAGCAACCGAACACAAACGCGAGAACCGACCAACGCTTCACCGGGAGGGGCATGCCTGCGCGTATGCTACCGGAAATCGCGCCGATCTCAAGGAGTGACGGCTTCCCAGCCGTCATGTTTAAATTTGGACGGCTGCCCAAGTTCGCCACGGCGAATCCGTCCTGTGGCGGACCGTCGTTCCTTGTTTGGTTCAAAACTCACAATTGACTTACTCCTTTTTCGCGCTAAACACCGGAAATGTTTTTGCCCGCTCGACGCGCCGCCACCGGGTTCATCTCATTGCTCGTTGTGTCGACTTTCACACCGCTCGCGATGGACGCCGCTTCGCATGCCAGAAAGTTTCCGAAATGTTGCGTCTGGCGCGTAACCAATGCAAAGGCGCCATTCTACCTCGTCGGTTCGATTCATGCGCTCAGCAAAAAGGATTACCCTTTGCCCAAACCGTATGAGATCGCATTGAAAGACAGCAACCGCTACGTGTTTGAATTCGATCCGAGGCGGCACGCGGAATTCGAGAAAAAATTTGAGGCTGCTGCGAAATATCCGCGGGGACAAGACATCCGTTCGAAAATTCATCCGGAGCTGCTGGCATGGCTCCGCAAAAACATGTTCACTATCATGCCGCCGGCTCGCGGCGGAAACGGCGAAAACCTGAGTAGCTTCGATAGCCAGCTTCGTTACAAGCCCTGGTGGATCGCACAACATTTGGCAGCACCAGCCTCATACAGCAAAACATCCGCCTCGCACGGTTTGGATAATTATTTTGTGGACCACGCCGTAATAACCGGAAAAGAGATCGCCGGACTGGAATCCGTTAATGAACACGTGGCAGTGATGGGCGGATTGTCGGATCGCGAGGGCGAATTCATGCTTCAGGATGCTCTCAGTCAGCCTAACGGTGGCGAAACCGAGTTCAGCAGGATGTACAAGGCGTGGCGCAAGGGCGATACCAATGCGCTGTGGGCAGGCGACTCGGGGCTGCGCACCAAGGCGCCCAGCATCGCGGCACGTTTCGTCGATGATCGTAATGTGAAATGGGCTCCGCGAATCGAGGCAGAACTTAAAACCGGGAAGCCGACGGCGGTTGTCGCAGGCGCGCTTCATTTCTCCGGACCGAACAGCGTCATCGTGCTGTTGCAAAAACGCGGGTACTTGATCGAGCAGCTGTAGAGTCAGACTGCCATCGAATTGCTAGTCTCATCCCGCAGGCAGGCTGCCAGTCTGTCGACAGAGTCGGCCAAGCTGGCTAACTTCTGTCAGCCCTTCAACGGAACTGCGTTTGGGAGGTCTAATTCGCTTGAACAACTCGGAGCTATTCACTTTGTTTTCAAAATCATGAAGTCATTCATCGTCACCGGCATTTCGCTTCTTTGTGCAGTTGGTCTCTTGGCCCAATCGAAGCCGTCACAACCACGAGAACCAGAGCAGCAAGGGCAAGGCGCAAACTCAACCGAACGGAACCCAAAGCCGATCGATTCGAGCAATTTCGATACGTCGGTGAAACCGGGCGACGATTTTTTTCTCTATGCGAACGGCGGTTGGATCAAGCGCACTGAGATCCCTCCAGAGTACACGCGCTGGGGAAGCTTCAACGAATTGATCGAGCGCAATAACGACGCGCTCCACGCGATCGCCGAGAAAGCGCAAAACACGAACGTCGATCCGCGAATGGCGCCGGAAACACAGAAAACGCGTGATTTTTACGCCAGCGGCATGGACGAGAAAACGATCGAAGCGTCGAGAACGAAGCCGCTCGATAATGAGTTCAAAGCGATTGACGGGATCAATGATCGCGCCGCTTTGCAGAAGGAAATCGCGCATCTCCATTCGATGGGAATCTCCGTGCTATTTAATTTTGGGTCGCATCCCGATTCGAAAGATAGCACACACGAGATCGCGCAGGCGGCTCAAGGCGGGCTCGGTTTGCCGGACCGCGATTACTACACAAAAACGGACGAAGCTTCGAAAAAGTTGCGTGACCAATATGTTGATCACGTCGCCAAGATGCTGACGCTGCTTGGCGATCCCGCGACGAAAGCGCAGGATGAATCCAAGAAGATCCTGGCCTTGGAGACGAAGCTTGCCCAGGCGTCGCGAACCCGGGTGCAACTGCGCGATCCGCAAAAGAACTACAACAAGATGCCGGTGCGGCAGTTGCAGGACCTGACGCCGGATTGGAATTGGAGCGGTTACTTCAACGCAATAAACCTTCTCGCGCCGCAGGATGTTAACGTTCATCAGCCGGAATTTTTCAAAACGGCAGATCAAGTCTTCAAAGAGGCGCCTTTGGACGATTTCAAGGCTTATCTGCGCTGGCACCTGATCGACGCAACCGCGACGGACCTCTCCAAGGATTTTGTGGATGAGGATTTCAATTTTAAGGAGCGAATTTTGCGCGGCGCGCAGCAGATCAAGCCACGTTGGAAACGCGTGATCGCGTCCGAGGACGGCGCAATTGGTGAAGCGCTCGGCAAACTTTATGTGGCGTTCAATTTTCCGCCCGAAGCAAAGGCGCGCGCGCTCCAGCTGGTCGATAACTTAAAGGAAGCGCTGGCCGACCGGATCAAGACGCTCGACTGGATGGATCAACCGACGAAAGACCAGGCTTTGAAGAAGCTTGCCGCGATGCAGGTGAAAATCGGGTATCCTGACAAGTGGCTTGATTATTCACTGCTGCCTATCGACCGCGGCCCTTACGTGTTAAATGACATTCGCGCGTCGCAATTCGAAACCACGCGTGCCCTCAACAAAATCGGCAAACCGGTCGATCCCACAGAGTGGGGCATGACAGCGCCGACGGTGAATGCGTATTATAATCCCAACCGCAATGAAATCGTGTTTCCCGCCGGCATCTTACAGCCGCCGTTCTTCTATGCGAACGCGGATGATGCCGTGAACTACGGGGCAATCGGCGCAGTGATCGGCCACGAAATGACCCACGGTTTTGATGATCAGGGCCGGCAATTCGATACGCTCGGAAATTTGCGCGATTGGTGGTCGCCAAAATCGGCGGCTGAATTCAAAAAGCGATCTCAGGCGATCGTCAATCAGTACAACCAATACGAGCCGTTGCCGGAATTGCACGTGAACGGAGAGCTCACGCAGGGTGAAAACATCGCGGACCTCGGCGGCGTGAAACTCGCCTACGCAGCGTTACAGAAAGCGCTCGCCAAGCATCCCGAAGAACGCACGAAGAAAATTGACGGTTTCACGCCGGAGCAGCGTTTCTTTCTTTCATTCGCGGCGATCTGGCGATCGAAGATTCGCGACGAAGACCAAAAGTTACGCTTGACCACAGATCCACATTCTCCGGCGCATTTTCGCGTGAACGGCCCGCTCTCAGACTTGCCGGAGTTCCAGCAGGCGTTCAATATTTCCAACGGCTCACCAATGGTTCGCCCCGCTGACAAGCGCGTCAACATTTGGTAAACGAATTTCGCACGACAACCGCAACGGTCACAACGAAGTTGGACGAAAGCGTGAGATAAGACTCTGTTCCGTCCGGTCCTTTATGGGCTCCGCGGAAGACTTTACTCTTTCGCAATCTTCCCGCCCCAACTCAAAATCTTCGCCTTCGCACCGGCGGCTTCGGCTTCCTTGATGTTGCCGGCGCGATTGTAAAACAGCGAGAGACTTGTCCAGCCGATCTGGTCGTTAGGCCGCAATTCCACTGCGCGTTTTCCCGCTTCGATCGCCTCCTCAAATCGCCCGAGCTTCATCAGCGCCATCCCGAGAGCGTGCCAGCCATCGAAAAAGTTGGGATCGAGCTGCACGCACTGCCGGTACTTCTCCACCGCGCTTTCCAGATCGCCGACGGCGAGATCGCCATTCGCATCATCAAAGATCTGCTCCAGCGTTTGCATTGTTTAATCTCGCATTGTCATTCTGCGCAAAGCGAAGAATCTCAGATCAATTCTGACGTGTCCTACAACCAGAGATGTTTCGCTTCGCTCAACATGACCGTGCGCTTTATGAAACACGATCGGCTGACCTGGTTCAGCCATTCGTGTCAATTCGTGGTTACCCTTTCTTAAACTCCAAGCCTGCCGCTTGCTGCCGGTCGCGCAACCATTCGACGACAACGATCCGCTCCTTATTAGCGAGGATTCTTTTTTCGAAAGCTGCCTTCTTCTCTCCTGCATTAGCGTCTGCTGGCGGTTCTCGCTTTTCCACAATCGCGATCAATCCATCGGTGCCAGAAGGCAGAAAATCGGTAACGTCGCCGGCGTTCAGCAATGCCACAGCGTCTTTTAGTGCGAGAACTTCGGGAGACTCGTTCTTAGGCTTCTTGTCTTCAGCCTTTTCCGGTTCCTCCTCGATCAATGAAAATGGCGGCAGCTTTTCGGGCTTGACGCCGGCTTTTTGAATTGCGGCTTCAAGGGGCTGACCGGATGTTTTTGCTTCCCGGAATTGTTGCACCAGCTCCGCGCCTTTGCTTGACATTAACTCCCGCGACCGCGTTTTCTTTAACGCGTCCACGATTTTTGGTTTAGCCTCTTCAAGCGTGAGCGGCCGCGACTCGGTGGTTCCGGACAGATGCAAAATATAGAATCCGTCCGCCACTTGGACGGGGTCGCTGTTCGATTCTTGTGCCGACAACTTGAAAGCGGCGGCGCCAAGCTGCGGATCGACTTTTAACTGCGGGTCAGGCTCAGCTGCAGTGAACTCGCCGGTCTCATGCAATGGCAATTGAAATTTCCCAGCCGCTTGCTTGAAGTCTGCGTCCTTCTGCAGAAGCGCCTGCGTGAAGTCGGTTGCGCGATCGGCCAGCTTCTGTAATGCCTCGATCCGTTCCTTGCCCGCCAATTTCTTTTCCTCGTCCGTCAGCGTCAGTTGAACAAACTCGACCTTGCGCTTCTCATCGGTTTTGAGCTCGGCCTTGTGGGCGTCGTAGTACTTCTGCACGTCTTCGTCGTTGATCGTGATGTCCTTATCGAAATCGGCCACGCGAAATCGAATCACGCTGACGTAGAATTTGTCGTAACCACGCCGAAAATTCTCATCCAATTCGTTCTTGGGAAGCGAAACGCCAGCCGCCAAAATGCGTTGGATTTCGCTCAGCGAAATCTGATCGCGCACCAGTTGTTCGATGTGCTCTTCAGAAAGACCCAGCGGCGCCAGCCCGTTCTGCACAAGATCGTTGAATTTGTTGATGTCAAAGCCCGATTCCCCCTGAAAAGCCGACAGCTTGCGCACCACATCGGCAATTTCCGATGCGTCGGGACGCAGTCCCAGCCGGTCTGCTTCGTGCCGCAAGACCAGCAAGTTCACAATGAATTGGACCCCGGCCTGATCCTGGTTCAACCCGGCTCCAGCTGTCATTGTCCCCACAAAATCAGACATGCCGAGGGCCTGCGCCAGACTGAGAAGCCGCACAAATTGCTGCGCTTCCAACATCGAAACGTTTCGATCATAGATGCGAGCGAATTGATCGGAACGCATCGCGCCGTAATCCGGCCGTTGCACAAAATAGAAAACGAATGGGATCGCCAGAATCGCGATCACGATCATCAGCCAGTCCTTGTGCCTGCGAAGTAACTTCATCATAACGGATGAAAATTGTAGCGGCGGCTGTCCTCAGCTGCAAACGCAGCGAGGAAGTGTCAAACCCCAAGCTTCAACACCCAAACAAGTGTCAAGCCTGCAACTCTCAAAACAGTCGCGCTTTTGATCCACTTGGAATTTGGCTGATTGGAATTTGTTTTGAACTTGGATGTTGGGGTTTGGGATTTCGCTCAAAGAGCATCTGCGGTTTCGCGGATCAATTCCCATGCCTTGTGAAGATGCGCTTCGGTCGTCAGCACGTTCCCGAGGCCGATTCGCATCACCGTTCGGCCGCGCAATTTTGTCTGCGTGAGATAAGCGCGACCGCTCGCGTTAACCCGCTCCACGATGTCGCTGTTTAATTTGTCGATGCACTCAGTGGAGCCGGCGCGCCCTCGCGCCGCTGTGCCCGGGCGCGGCGAGGGCGCCGCATCTCCAACAAATCGAAAACAGACGACACCCATGCTGACCGGCGCAGATAGCTCGAAGCCGTCATCCTCTTTGATCCATTCGGCCAGAAGGTTGGCCAGTCGAATATACTCGCGAAGACGGGCGGCCATTCCCTGGCGGCCGAAGCTACGGAAAATCACCCACGCTTTCAGCGCCCGAAACCGACGGCCGAGTTGGATACCGTAGTCCATGTAATTTTTCTGCGCCTCTACTGTGTCGCCGCGTAAGTATTCGGGAACGAGTGTGAAAACGTGGCGTAATCGTTCAAGATTGCGTACGTAAAGCACGCTGAAATCGAGCGGGACAAAAAGACTTTTGTGCGGATTGACGACAATGGAATCAGCTTCACTCCAACCGTTTGTGAGCCACTTGTTTTCCGGCAGAATGGCGAAACCCGCTCCGTACGCTCCATCAACGTGAAGCCACAGCTTATTTTCCCGGCAAATTCCCCCGATCTCAGGAACGGGATCAACGCTCGCGGTTGAGGTAGTTCCGACGGTCGCAATGACCGCCAACGGTTTAAAATTGTTCCTGATATCGCGCGCGATCATTTCGCGCAGCGCGCTCGGATCCATCCGAAAAGCTCCATCCGTCGGAACTCTCTGCACATTCTCTTCGCCCAAGCCAAGTGCAATGGCCGCTTTTTCGGCCGAGCTATGTGCTTGCTCGGAAGCGTAAATGCGAAACACCGGCGCGCCTGCACCAACCAGTCCGCGCTTGCGCGTTGATGGCGCAGCTTCCTCGCGCGCGACTGCCAGCGCGTGCATGACGCCGACGGAAGCTGTGTCATACACAACCCCTCCAAACTTCTGCGGCAAATGCATCCATTGCCGAATCCAATCGATCACCAGCGCCTCGAGCTCGGTCGCAGCCGGGCATGTGCGCCATGTCATCGCGTTCACGTTGAGCGGCGCAGTGATGATTTCCCCGAGTATTGCAGGAGCAGTCGTCGTCCAGCCGAAGTAACCCAGGAACATCGGATGACTCCAGTGCACCATGCCAGGAACAATGACCCGTTCGGTATCGCTGAGAATTTCCTCGAACGGGTCGGCCTCTTCGGGGGCTTCAGCGGGAAGCGCGGCCAGAATCGCTCCGGGCTTATCGTTAGGCGCGACTCGCAGCGATCCTATATTTTTTCGAAAATCGGCAATCCAGTCTGCCAACTTGTGCAACTGTTTCCGGAAGTCCTCCGGCGAAGTGTCGCCTGACAGACTTACCTCCTCTCGCGATTCCTTACGTCGCTCTTGCATGATGTCTCCTCTCATTAACACCCTGCTTTAGCGGGATGCCAGCCGCCACTGGAAATTAATCACGCAACCGCTTCAGCGGTTTCTTCATACATCAAAAAACCGCTGAAGCGGTTAATTGGGGCATTGTTCTCGCACTTCATCTCGCTGAAGCGAGGTATTAATGGGAGGCGATTAAAACGCAAACCCAAAGCTGAAATGGAACGCGCCGAAGTCTTCGTACTTGTGCGGATCAGGGTTCACTCCGTAATCGATACGGAGCGGACCGACGGGCAGCTTGTAGCGCAACCCCGCGCCGACGGCATAGCGCATGTCGTTCAGACCAATGTCTTCCGAGTTCGGCAGAAGATTGCCCGCATCAGTAAAGATGGCGCCCTGCAGTTCGCCGAAAATCGGGAACGTGTATTCAACGTTGAACACCGTAAGAAATTCGCCCCCGACGGGGTGTCCATGATTATCGTGCGGGCCAAGATCGCGTTCATTGAAACTGCGCACCGTTGTGGCGCCGCCATTGAAAAAGCGTTCGTCGATGGGAAGGGCGGTCGCTTCGTTTGAGCCACTGGTTGTGAGAGAATTGATGATGCCGGCGCGAGCGCCAAAAGCGATCGAGGACTGCCGAAACCAGCGTTGCAATGGCGTGCCGGAGCGCTCAACTCCGATTGCACCCGTCTCGAGCGGTTTGGGTCCGAACGGAAGATAATAACCGACGCGCATTGTGCTCCGGACAAATTCGATATCACTGCCGAACGCGCCCGGAGCCACATCCACGGTGTTGTTGATGAGGAAACCGCGCGGCGTCACGTTCGGGCTCTCGCGCATATCAAGCGTGTTCGTTAGGCCGATTGTATTGACCAAATAATCCTTCGTCGGTCCGAGAAGGAATGCTGGCCTGATCTCGGAGTCGGTGATTTTCACATGACGCACAGCGAAGACCAGGCCAACCTCATCTTGTTTCGTAATTTTTTTGGTGAACTCAAAGCGCCCGCCCAGTTCAAATTTCGAGTAGCCATCGAAATCAAAGGTAAAGGCGCTCGCTCGCGCCCGGAAAAAGATGTTCGTGTCCAGGAAGAACGGATCTTCGTACAGAAGTTCTCCCCGGTAGCTCCGTTGCGAGACCTCGATCGTTGCAGACCCCGAGCGACCGGTACCGAACAGGTCGAGATCGCCAACCTGCATACCACCGAGCACGCCTTCGTACGTGTCGAATCCGCCCCAAAAACCAAAGTTCTTACTCTTGGCTTCCTCGGCCGAGATATCCAGTCGCAATAAATTTCCATCAACCGGCACTGGTTTGATTTGCAGTACGTTGAACAGTCCCGTCTTCATGAGCGTGCGAAATCGATCATCCAGAACGTCCGGGCTGTACGTTTTCCCATGCAAACCGGTAAATCGTTTCGACACAAAACCGGGATGCAGCCGCTGCAAGCCGTTCACGGTCACCCCGTCGAAATGGTAAACCGGCCCCGCCGAGATTGAGATTTCCACTGGCACACGGCCGTTCACGGCTTCTTCTGGCGCGCCGTTGGCCTCCACCTTCACGTCGTAATAGCCGCGTCCTTTGAAGTACGCCTGGAGACGCCGTGGAATATCATCCAAGCGCGAGTCGGTATAAGGCTGCTTCAATAGATCTGCTATCTGCCCCTGGAGTGTCTCGGAGCCGTAGATCGTATGGCCGGCAAAGGAGAGTCTTCCGAAGAAGTATTGCCGCCCCTCGTGAATCGGAACGTCGACATTAACTTCAGTACTTTGACCCTGAAAATCGAACTGTGGCTTATCGACGACGGCATCCAAAAAACCGTCCGCCAGGTAAAAGCGCTGCACGAGACGGGCTCCTTCCTCCAGATCGTTTGCCACAAAAGGAAACTGTTTCTGGAGACTTGAATATCGCTCGCGAGTCGGCCCAATCATGTAATCCAAAAGCTTGTCCGCCGGCTCGTGGGCGTTTCCGTTGAAGATCACCGTGCGCAGCATGAACTGCGGCCCCTCGTTGATATCCAGGCGCACGCGACTCGACGATTCGATCACGTAATGCACGTCCACCTTCGCGTAGCCGTGTTTTCGGTAAAAGACTTCCAGGAAGAAAGCCAGATCATCCGCGCGCGCGGGGCTTAATCCGAAATCATCGATCGTGGTGATCTCCTCCTTAAGAGCGGTCCGTAAGTCCTTTTCCTTGAATGCCTGGTTGCCTCGGAATTCGATGATGCTTGTCTGCTTCGCGCGTTTCTCTTTTGCTTTTTCGACCGCTCGCTGCGCTTTCTGCCGCTGCTCAGGCCGCACGACATCGACAGCGCTCTGCGCTGCGACTTCAAACGCAAGGGCCACGCTTCCGAGATAAAAGATGATCTCGCGTCGCATGTCAGCGAAACCGAATCAGATACTTTAATCTCCCCCGAAAATCACCTCGAACACCGACGTCGCCAGTGAGCACGAGGTGATCGTCGATCTTGAATCGCACCGTAGCCTGCTGCTGACCGGTTCTTGGATCGACTGTTCCCAAATCCAAATCCAGCCGATTAAAAACCGTGTTGCTCTGAGTCGGCTGGCCTTTTTTGACAATCTTGCGGTAGAGTTGCTGGAACAGCAGCATGGCGGCACGTCCGGCGAGAACGTTTGTTCCGGATAGTTCCTGTCTAGTCGCGCCTGTGGCGATCAGGGAAATAATTTCCTCTTGCGCCAACGGCGGTTCGCTGCTGAAAATCGCCTGAGGCGAATCCACAGTTCCATAAACATAAACCCGCACCGTGTAATCGCGGATGACCGAGGTGCCCTGGATACTGATATTAGGATTCATAGAATCGCTCGGATTGAAAGTGAGCAAGCCTTGAGAAACATCGAGCCGACTAAAAGGCAATGTCGCTTCAACGTTCTGCATCTGTACCACGCCCTGTAGTCCCGGGCGCAACCCTGTCCCCGTCAATTTCAGATCGACGGTCGCTCCACCACTTGCCAGATTCCCGCGAATCTCCACCGGATTTTTGGTTTTGATGGTTACGTCAAATTTCCAGTCACGAAGCGGCGGCGTCGTCACAGATATCTCCGGAGCCGCGGCGGGCGGCTGCGGCGGAGGCCTGCCGGGTAAACCGATGGGAATAAGCTCGATGTTCTTGAGAATGTGACTGTCTGTTAGTGCGACGTTGCCGGTGACGGCCGCCGAAGCAAATGGACCGCTTATCCTGATGTCGCCGTCAGCGCGCATGGTAAGCGTGTCGTTGCGTGCAACCAGCGCGCTCTTGGCCCTAAATTGCAAATCCAGAGTCGGCTGCGTCAGTTTTGGAAACGTGATCCGACCGCCTCCCGTAAACGAGCCGCCGGCCAACTCGCCGCTGAAACGTTGCAACGAAAGCGTGTCTTGGGCGAAAACAAGATGCGCGTCAAAAGTCCGCAGCGCCGGGATCGTTGCATTGGCAAAACGCGCCATATTCACTTTAAAATCGGCCGCACCATTGAAAACGGGACGGCCAATCGTTCCGCCTACATCGACATCTATTCCGAGCTCTCCATCCAACTGCTCGACATCGGGAACAAATTGGCGAATAAAATTCACCGAGGTTCGTGGCAGCCGGGCTTTGGCATTAACTGGCGTGTCGTCGGGAAATCCTCGAGCGCGGACAATCTTGGGCACGTCCAGAGGCATGTTGGCGGTTATTTCCAGCGGCTGAATCCGCGCCTGTTGCAGTTTGCCTAAAGCCGTGAGCCGACCCTGCGCGATCTGTGCGGTCAACTCGAAACGTGCCGGGTCCATTTTTGGCCATTGCGTGTTTCGTAAATTCTGGGCTTGCACAGCGAGCCGCGTATTCAAATCTGCAACTGTTCCGCTTGCATCGACGCTCGCGTTGAGAACGCCGGAAATCGTCGATTTCATTCCGAAATTCTCGGCCAACTTCTTTACATCGAGATTCTCAACCTGGACTGTTGCCGACACTTTGCCTGACGAAGGAATGATCGGAGCGCTGGTCCCGAGGTTGCGCCATACAAATGGAATAGAGACATACCCGGATGCGAACTTGGCCTGGCCTTGATCGAGTTGGATCTTGTCGATCTCAAGCCTGTCCCCCTTTGCTCGAGCAATGGCTTGGAAGTCCATGTTGTCCGTGGTGAAAGAAATCGTCGGCGCATCAAGACCCTCCGGCGAATAGGACGCATCGACGTTGGCATGGACTCCTTGCATGTTTCCGTAGCGCCCGTTTTCAAGAACAAGCTTCAGGTTCCCCGAATTCCTCCATGGCGCGAGAGGCTGCCTGCCCGCCGTAGCCTTGGCGAAGACAGGGGAAGCCGTCATTCGTTGGCCGTTGCCGTCCCAATCCAGCTGGAGGGAGCCTGCCAATTGCGTTTGGTTGCCAAAGGCGCGCAGGAGCGGCTCCATCACGGCCAAATTTGCAATACGCGCAGACACCTTGCCGTTGTAGTCATAAGGCGGCTGCAAACCAAGTGTTCCTTTAGCGTCAAGGAAATCGGTCTGGTTCAGAGTTGCGCTGCCTTCGTCGATATGGACCACATTCTTTGCGATCGAGCTCTGGACGCGGACCTGCTGCACAACCAAATCTCGAATCTTGAGATCCGAGCCGGAGATTGACAGCTCTCCGTCGGTCACTCCTTGTTTACGCTCTACGTGTCCGGTCATCTCCAATGATCCACTCATTTTGTTGGGAGAATCGGTCAGCCAAAAGTCGCCGGCCTGCGGGGCGTTTAAGGCAACATCAAATTGCACAGGCTGTGACAAAATATTGCCAGGATGTTCCGGGAGACGGTAATGGCCGCGAACGGTTAGTTCATTTTGATTACGCCGCAGGCTTAGCCGGTCTAGTCCAAGGTTGTCGTCGCTTCCGTTGATCGTTCCTTCCGCTGAATCGACGACGTAGTCACCATAACGTATGCCGGTTGCAGTGAATTGCATTGCCGTGCGAAGGTCCGCGAACCACGGTCTTCCAGTATCGCCACGCGTGAGGTTTTTGGACGCGCCGACGGTAGCATCCAGCTTGTCAAAAGTCCCATTCGAAAAGCCGATCGCGGCTCCAGTCACGTTGAAGTTTGACTGCAGATTTGCATCTACAATATCGAGTTTGCCATCGAACTGGATCGAGCCGGTCAACCCCAGGGAACTCCGTGTTGTCAATTTTTCCAAATCAGGCAGTTTGCCTGACACTTGCAGATTCGCCGGCGTCCGCCCGAAGCCTCCGAATGTCTCGGGCAAGTCGATCACTCCGTAAAGATGAAACTGGTTCTGCGCCTGAATGATATCTGCTGACCGTAACGTTGCTTTCCCCTGCCCTGCCGAAACCTCAACGGTTCCCGTTTCAAAATTGACTCCCGGCAGGTGCGCGTCGCTCACACGCAGCGACATCGTGCCACTCCACGTACGCGGCGAGTCGATCACGCCTGTGCCAACTAGAGCGAGCCGCTCAATTTCGCCGGAGTAATAATTCTCCGGCAGTAAAAGGAACTTGTTCAGCGATTCGGCCGCAATTTTCTCTGCAGCCAGATTAACCTTCATGTTCAGAGAAGACCCGCCTTCATTCAATGCAGCGGAAACAGACAATTGACCGCCGCCAACGGCGCCCTCGAGCTCAACAGCGAGAGCTTTGGAATCGATGCGCGAACCGTCGATGCTGAGAAGTCGGATCTGTTCCTGATCGCTGAGGGCCATATTGCGGAGGATGAAGTTTTTGTTCGTGTAGGAAGTCTGCCCGGAGATCCTGGACCAACTGTCGCCTGACTGCAGTTGCAATCTTCCGATTCGCAGCTGACCCGGAGCACGCGGATTTAAATCAAGATCAGCATGTTCAACGACAAAGTCGTTTGGACTCTCTCTGATAATGAGTGTCGCATCTGCCAATCGAATCCGGTCGGGAAACGCGTCAGGCAGTGTCGGTTTTTGCTTCGGTCGTGGTTTGCGCGGCGGCGCTCGTGCCGGATTCACTACCACCTGCGCGCCCCGCAGCTCGACATCCTGCAAAAGATGCGAAACGCCATGACGCGCGAATCCGAGCAGGCTGTAGTCGACATACAACGAATCCATGTCGACAGACTCGATCGCTGATGGCCCCGTCGGAACCGCGTGGAGATTTCGAACCGTTAGGTGACTCAATGGCTCGCCCTCAAGGCGAAAGTCCATCTTCAAATTCTGCTTGCTGGCATAGCGAATGACGATCTGCCGGATGATCGGCCGCAAAATTGACCCGTGAAATACGATCAGGAGCGCTACGCACACAGCAACGCCAATCATCACACGACGCCAGATATGACCGTGGCGCCGTCCCTTTGACTGATCGTCCTGAGCCACCAATCGACTCTATTGCCCCTCCCGCACACAGCAAAGAGCAAAAGGGCCATAGCCCCAGCTGGCTGAATACTCAAGCATTGCGTATTACGCGCTCTCGCGTCAGGCTTCCGCCGAGCGTTGCAGGGCGTCTGTGTCAGTCCCGAAAGCATTCGGGATTCACAGAAAGACCCTACAATTACAATTAATGAACCCTGACAAGCTGTTTGATTACCTCGAAGGCCGGTTATCGCCGAACGAGCGGTCTGCTTTGGAGGAGCGATTAATGTCGGACAAGCAGTTGCAACAGGAACTGGCCGTGGCGCGACACATTCATGCGGGAATGCGGGGAGAATCGCGCGAGGTTGAGTTGCCACCGCCAGAGGATGTCTCAGAGCAGGGTCACAAAATGGCAATTCGCGTGGGCGCTGCATTCATGATTCTCGTTGCTGTGAACGTAGGCATCGGTCTCTGGTTCATCGTGCGACACGAAACGAGCAATCCCAATCGGCCGCTGCTCGAAAAACAAATGCGGGAGCAAATCGCGAAATCCATCGAGCGTGCGGCAGCGACGCTTACGCCCACGCCGAATACCCTGGGTGTAAGCGAAATCACGATCCCCGTGACGAACGGCAAACTGGATGCTGTCGCGAACGAAGTGGTCGCGATCGCCTCTCGATCGGGCGGTACCGCGACGAAGGGGCTTCAAGACGGTAATCACCTCAGTATCCTTGCAGATGTGCCGTCAAATCGGGAATCGGAATTTCGCACGGCGATTGCGTCGCTTGGCGGAGGTACTTCCCAGGCGGGTTCCGTGACAACAGAGCCGGGGTCGACGCCCCTGGCTACAACATCTCCCCAAGCTACAGTCCGGTCTGAGTCGACGCCTCTGGCTACAGAAAGAAAAAGCTTCGTCGTGCAAATCGTGGAGAAGCCGTGAAATCAGATTGACGATTTCACCCGCAACTCTGTCATTCTGAGCGAAGCGAAGAATGGAGCGAGTGGGGCGAGCGACATAGACGGTTGCGCTGCGAGGGTAGCAGCGAGAGAGTCGGGAGACGAACAAGTCAATCTCTGGATGGCTTAGGAGCCGAGTGAAGTAATCAGAGATGTTTCGCTTTGCTCAACATGACAAGAATTGCGGTGACGTTCGCTTTGCCTGCCGAAAGCTCGGAATTCTTGCGCCGGCTCGGAAATAAATCTCGCGCTAACAGGAACGGCATGAGCATCGTTCGCGGCACGATCGGCCATCGTTCAATCGAAGTCATTCACACGGGTGTCGGTGAAAGCGTCTGCAGAGAACGCATCGGAAAGTTTCTCGAAAATCAGCAGTTCGATTTTTTGATCAGCGCTGGATTTGCAGGGTCGCTCAAGCATGAACTGCAGGTGAACGACGTTTTGGTTGCGAAGAATTTTTCGACAGTGGATGTGAAACACGCGCAGTCATCACTTTCAAACGTGTCGATTCACACGGCCGATTTGTTGACGGTGCCCGATTTGATCGATTCCAGCGAAGAGCGCGAGAGAATAGCGCGCGAATCTGAAGCCTCTGCGGTCGATATGGAAACAGAATTCATTGCGTGCGCCTGCGCGACCCACGGAATTCCGCTACTGGCGTTGCGTGTGATCACAGACACGCCGGACGAACCATTTCCTGCCCCACCGCGAATTTTGTTCAATGTCCAGCAGCAGCGAACCCAGATCGCCACGCTCGCCAAGTTTTTCGTGGCCCATCCACTGCGCATACTGGGTCTGATTCAGTTCGCGAAGAGAATTACGCATGCGCGAAGGACTTTGGCGAACGCGCTCGTCAGCATCGTGCGATCTGAGGTAGGGGCCATTAACCCCAATGACCCAGGGCGGTTCGGGTGAACCGCCCCTACCAAAGCGTCGCGACAATTGATATGTTTCTCTAAATACCGCGTGTCATGCAGAAACGACTGGATCAAACTGCGCATTTTGCCGGCCGCCACCATTTGCTGTCACCGACGTGAATCAACTCTCCCATGATGAGCTGGACGCTGTGAGGCCCAGACGACGCACCCTACCACAAGCAGGCCCGATGTAATCTCAAGGTCTTAGCACTGATGCCTGCTTATGCCAAAACGGCTGCCTAACGACCGCCGTTTGTGGTGACAGAGTAAAAAGGCTGCGTGCGGCAGCTACAAAACGCCGCGTTGAAAAAAGTGGCTTGGTGTTCGATTAGGGCGAGAAATTGACTGTCACCTCATTGGAACAGATCGAGGTGCCAGCCTCGCACACCTGATACGTGAAGCTAGCCTGCCCGGTGGTGCCGGTGGTGTCGTCATATAAACCATCATTCGGCGTTGTCGCGATCACAACGCCATCGCGGTAGACGTCCACATTGGCCGAGGTCGCCCCTCTCCATTTGAGACGCGATGTATTTATTCCCCCCACCTTTTTCCCCTGGCCTCTGAGCTGAATGGGTCCAGGCGTAGGCGTCGGTGTCGGCGTTGGCGAACCTGATTGCGCGCAGTATCTTCCGCCATTGTTAAATTCATTGGTGCCATTGAATCCGCCCCAGACGATCATTTCACGATCAAATTCGTTCCAGACAGCCGTGTGACCTTCTCGAGTAGCAGGGGCGTTGGTGGTGCTCGTAGCTGTCCAACTGTCTGTGCAGGGATTGTATCTTCCGCCGGTGTTTAAACCAATGTTGTCGCTGACTCCGCCCCAGACGATCATTTCACTGCCAGTCCAGACTGCCGTGTGATTGGACCGCGCACCAGCCGCGTCGGTGATGTTGGTGGCGACCCAACTGTCGGTGCTGGGATTGTATCTTCCGCCTGTATTTAAACCAATATTAGCGCGGTTGAATCCACCCCAAATAATCATTTCATTAGCAGTCCATACTGCCGTGTGAAAGAATCGACCAGTAGGGGCGTTGGCTGTGCTGGTAGCTGCCCAGCTGTCGGTACCGGGATTGTATCTCCCGCCTGTATTTACACCATTGAAAGTGCCGTCGTTTCCGCCCCAGACGATCATTTCACTGTCTGTCCACACTGCCGTGTGATTGGACCGCGCACCAGCCGCGTTGGTGATGTTGGTGGCGACCCAACTGTCGGTGCTGGGATTGTATCTTCCGCCGGTGTTGGACACGCGGCCGTCATAAACTCCGCCCCAAACGATCATTTCACTGCCCGTCCAGACTGCAGTGTGACTGTTCCGGGCGGAGGGCGCGCTGGTGATGCTGGTGGCTGTCCAACTGTCTGTGCTCGGATTGTATCTTCCGCCACTATTCGGAGTGCCTCCGCCAGTAATGCCGCCCCACACGATCATTTCGCTGCCGGTCCAAACTGCTGTGTGAAACTTTCGGCCATTGGGTGCATTGGCGGTGCTGGTGACCGTCCAACTATCTGTGCTGGGATTGTATCTTCCGCCCGTCTTCAAATCGTGATCGGAATATCCACCCCACACAATCATCTCGCTTCCTGTCCACACCGCCGTGTGAAGCCAGCGGGCAGCAGGTGCGTTGGTTATGCTGGTCGCTGCCCAAGTATCAGGACTGCATCCAGTCGTCGCATCCGATATTGTAGGAAGCGCGTACTTAGCATGCGCCAGGATGATTTTCCGCGTTTGGCTGTTTGCCCCCGCTTCCGATAAAGCTAAACGGCCTTCCCGTTGTTCTTGAGCGAAGCTTGTTATCAGCCGCTCCGATAGCACAGGTCTCGCCAAGCACTCAGCTATAACGAAGGGATCATTCCCGAGCGCGTCAAAAAGTTCGCGCAACACCTCTGGCCGCTTGGTGTCCCGGGCCATCCGGTCCATCTCAGCCTGTAAATCCTCAGCAGTGATCGGTCTTTGCCAGTAATCCTGCAGCGCCTGCGAGTCGCGCAGATAATCTTCAACCTTCTTCTCGATCTGCGCTCGCGACATCACTTTCTCCAATGGCGGCTTGGCTCCTGCATTCGCTTTTGGCCAAATGCGATGCCGCCAGTAGATATCCTCAATCGCCCATTCATAAGCAACGCGATCAGTAAAGCTCAGAGTTCTTGGCAAAGGGTTCGTCGGCGCTTGGGGACTAAAAAAAGCCATTACCGTACCGGCCACGAACAGGAGTAAGTAAGATGCGCCTCGCATAACATGCGCTTCAATTGCTGCCTTTGTTTGCTTTTTCATTGTTGTAAATGCTTTCTACTTTCTTGGGAATTTGACCCCCGCGCCGCCACACGAAGCTTTAAACTAAAGAGCACGCAAAGGTCAAAGCCATTTCGTTACTGCGGGAAGGTCATTGCTGCACGAACGATTCTAACGATGTCCTGGTCGAAATTGTCCGCACCAGGTAGCGGCGATTGCCTTCAATCGCCTGGGCGGTTGGGGTGAACCGCCCCTACCTTCGCCGTCCGCGCCTGGTAGCGTGCGGGCTCGATGTGCACCAGCACATCGGCGACGCGGGAGTCACTTTGCTGGATCGCCGCCTTCACCCGATGCGCAATCTCGTGCCCTTCGTTCACGGAAATCTGTCCATCGACCTTGACATGTAGATCGACGTAATAATCCAAGCCCATCTTGCGCACATGGCATTTTTCCACCTCGACGACGCCGGGAACCGAGCTGGCGATGTTGTAAATGGACCTGACGATTTTTCCACCTGGCGCAGTGTCCATGACTTCGTAGAACGCCGGCAGCGCCAGCCGAACGCCGTTAGCCGCGATGACCGCGCAGGCAACAAGCGCGGCCCAGTTATCTGCGGTTTGCCATTTTTCGCCGCCGATAAGCGCTATGGAAATGCCGATGAACGCCGCGACGGAAGTCATTGCATCCATTCGATGATGCCACGCGTCGGTCTTGACTGCGGTGCTTTCAATTTCTCGCCCAAACCGAATTGCATAACGGTACAGAGTTTCTTTGATCACGACCGCCAGTACCAACACCGCCAGCGTCCACGGCGCTGGCGCATGATGCGGCAAAAAAATTTCGCGCACGCTCTGGATAGCGAGACCTACGGCGGCCGCCAAAACGCCTACTGCGACAATTATCGCTGCAATCGGCTCAGCCTTTCCGTGGCCATAAGGATGCGTCCGGTCCGGCGGTCGCGCGGCAACGGTCAATCCCGCCCAAATCACGATCGAGCCGCCAACATCCAGCGCGGATTCAATTCCGTCGGCGATCAACACGTAGGCGTGACCGATGATACCGGCCAGAATTTTTGCCGCTGCCAAAAGAACGTTAATGACCAACCCAAACAGAGCAAACCGCGCGCCGGTTCGCCAGACCAACCGATTCCTTCCTCCGCCCAACGCGGGAGTTTGCACATTCTGATCAGACGCATCAGCTTGCGGTGGCATCGATGAACGAAACTATAAACGCAGCCGTTTACGAAAAACATGGAAATCCGGCGGACGTCTTGCATGTCGAAACCCGTCCATGGCCGACTCCAGCCGCGGACGAAGCGGTCGTGAAAATGCGCGCGGCTCCGATCAATCCTGCAGATTTAAATCAGATCGAGGGAAAGTACCCGGTGCGACCGGAGTTGCCTGCTACGCCCGGATTCGAAGGCGCGGGAGTTGTTGTTGGGTTCGGCGCACAGGTGAAAGGCCTAACGACCGGTGCGCTGGTGATTCTGCCGCATAACATCGGCACATGGCGCGACGCGGTCGCGGTGAAAGCCGAAGAGCTGGTCGTTGTACCCGAGGGAATTGATCCCGTTCAGGCAGCGATGTTAAAAATCAATCCGCTTACCGCGTGGCGATTGCTCCATGATTATGTCGATTTGCAGAAAGGAGACCGGCTGATTCAAAATGCCGCAAATTCCGCGGCCGGTCGCGACGTCATCCAGATTGCCCACGAACTCGGTTACAAGACCGTGAACGTGGTTCGCCGCGCGGAGTTAGTTGACGAATTACGCGCGGAAGGCGGCGACGTCGTTTTGGTCGATGGCGAAGGTCTTCGCGAAGAAGTGAAGGCTGCGACGAGCGGCGCACCGATTCGTTTGGGCCTAAATTCCGTCGGCGGCGACAGCGCCCTGCGCTTGGCAAATTGTCTGGCTCCTGGCGGCACGCTGGTGAGCTTTGGAGCCATGAGCCTGCAGCCTTTAAAAATTCCAACTGGGCTACTTATTTTCAAAGACCTTCGTTTTCGCGGTATCTGGATCAACAAGTGGTACGACAACGCCGCTCCGGCCGAGCGCATGGAGACGTTTCGTCCGATTTTCGATATGGCAAAGCGAGGCCTGCTCAAAACGAAAGTGGAAAAGTCTTATCCGCTGAGCGAAGTGAAAACGGCGGTCGCACATGCCGCGCAGGGCAAACGCGACGGTAAAATCGTTTTCGAGTTCGAGTGAATTCGCAAAGCTGGGGAATGACGGCTTTGCGTCCATTTAGCGCTAACGGCACATCGTTTATCGAAAGCCTGGGGCAACGCCCCAGGACTCTGGGAATGCGAAAAATGCCAGCGCTGAAAGCGCGATTCACTTACGACGCAGGTCGAGGCAAGGACTGAATCGCGCTTTCAGCGCTTGTTTATGTGCGATCCAATCCCCTGGGACGACGCCCCAGGCTGGGATGATTCCGCTCCTTTGGCGCTAAACAGAATCCGACCTTGTTTTGCAATTGCGGAATTACTCATAGCCGAATACTCTTACAAATGCTTCGATCGGGCTGCCCTCGCCTGGTTCTTCTCATCGCACTGAGTAACGCTTTTCTCAGCGTGCGCGACGCCAAATGTGCAACCGCTCCCGAGCCGGGCGATTTGCGAGGTGTCGGGAAAGTGGACTTCCCGGTGTCATGCGCGCCTGGTCTGCAATCTGAATTCGCTCGGGGCGTGGCGTTGCTTCACTCGTTTTTCTACGAAGAGGCGCGCCGTGTCTTCACGTCAGTAGCCGAACGCGATCCGAAATGCGCCATGGCCCAGTGGGGAATTGCCATGACATGGTGGCATCCGATTTGGACGCCGCCGACGCCTGACGAAATGCGCGCAGGTAAAGCGGCCATTGAAAAAGCGATGTCGATGAGCGCCGGCACTGATCGGGAACGCGGATTCATCACCGCGCTCAATACCTATTACAGTACGCCAGACAGTTCGACGACAGCCCCGGTGGGACAATCGTGCCACGGACCAGTCGGACCGCGCGACCGTGTCGTCGCCTACGAAAAAGCGATGCAACAGCTTCGCGACAAGTACCCGGACGATTTCGAAGTGCAAACCTTTTACGCCTTCGCCGTTCTCGCTGTCGGTTATGCAACCCCTAACGATACAACTTTGTCAAAGCAACTTGAGGCAGCCGCGATTTTTGAAAAGCTGCGGAAACAAAATCCAAAGCATCCGGGCGTCGTCCATTACCTGATTCATTCCTACGATTATCCTCAGCTTGCGCAGCGCGGACTCGCCGCGGCACAGAGTTATGCCTCCATCGCACCATGGGTGCCGCATGCGCTGCATATGCCATCGCACATTTTTACGCGGTTGGGCATGTGGGATGAATCCATTGCTGCTAACCGAGTTTCAGCCGAAGCTTCGCGCGCTTACGCGAAGCTGCGCCACCGCGACGCCACCGAAGCCGAAGAATTACACGCGCTTGATTATCTGGCCTACTCGTATCTGCAGGAAGCGAAGGACACCGAAGCAAAAAAGATCGTCGATCTTGCCGCCAAAGTGCGGAAGACCAATCCAGAATTGGAATTCAGCGCAGCTTACGCGCTGGCCGCCATTCCGACGCGGTACGCTTTCGAACGAAACGATTGGGCGTCAGCGGCAACCTTGCCGATTCCAGAGCTCCCACATTGGTCTTCGTTCCCGTTCATGGAAGCGCTGATTGAATATGGTCACGCCCTGGGGCGCGCGCACACCGGCGATCTCGAGGGCGCGCGTAAGGCGATAGCGCGGATGCAGCAGTTACGCGACGCGACAAAGGAGCCAAAGTTCGACTATTTCAAGAGCCATCTCGACCTGCAAATGCAGGCAGCTTCGGCCTGGGTCGCGGCGGGTGAGGGCAAGAAAGACGAAGCCGTTGAGATGCTCCGGAGCGCCGCGGATGCCGAGGACGTTTTGGGCAAGCATCCGGTTTCACCCGGCGCGTTCATTCCCATTCGCGAACAACTCGGGAGCCTCTTGCTCCAAATGGGTGAATCGAAACAAGCGCAGCGGGAATTTGAAGCCGCACTCAAAATCTACCCGGGACGGTTCAGAGGTTTGTATGGAGCGGCGCAAGCTGCCGAACTAGCCGGCAACAATGAGGATGCAACCCGCTACTACACCAAGCTGGCCGCACAAACGTCAAATGCGAGTGGCTCACGAGACGAGTTGAATCATATTCGCGAATTTCTTTCCGCCCAGAGCAAAGCTGCAGCAGATTCGAATGGCGTTGCCAGTGCTCGCGAGTAGTCGTTACCGTCTTCCGGAAACCCGCAGCGACGCGACCATCCGACGTAAACCTCTTCAGTCCGCAGAGCTTGGAAAACGCGATGAGGGCATCGCGTCTACAGTAGCTGCGACGCCCTCGTCGCAGGGTTTCCAGTGTAATGACGGAGTCGCATCAACTGCATGTCACCCTTGGCGCGTAAACAGAGCTTTTACGCGCTCCTGGCGCGTGAGCGAAGCTTTTACGCGTTGGTCGAGTAATTTCGGATTGCTCAGCTCCGGAGCCGCCGATAAAAAAGAAGACATGCTTTCGCTTTATCCGGCACCTCTCCCGGAGAAAAGCCGAAATAGACGAAACCGACTTTCGTCGAATTGTAGTTAGATATATGAAACCTCAGTCTGATACCGAGCGGCAGCTTCGCGAGAAAACGAATGAGGAAGTGTGCCAGTGGATTGCAGGCTTCAACGAAGATCGTGGTATCGGTTACAGATTGCTCGGGCAACACGAATTGCAGCGGCGACTCCGGCAGCCCGATGCCATCCGATCCTGGATCGCCATCGGAATCTCTCTCGTCGCTTTGGCCATTTCGTTGCTTCTCCATTTCTGACACTAGCATGGGCACGTCCACCAGTCCGAGATGGCCGATGTCGCTGAGCATGTCGGGGGTCCACGGCGCGATCTCGAAGATTATTTTAGCGTATGATCGCTGTGTACGCTTGATCTCATGTAAACATGCGCTCCAGCCAAGCGCTCCATTGCGTTGTGTTTTCATGTCGATTCTTAACTACTTTCCTTTCTGGTTTTGTGCAGCCTCGCCGCCAGAGCGGTGGCTGAGTTGAGTCCGTTAGGTGTATGCGTGCGCTGATGATCACGATTGTTCTGATCGCGCTATGGGTGGAAGCGCCACCTACGTCAGCGGACGCTATTAACTACATGAAGATGTCCAAGACACAGCTGGTAGATCGGCTGGGCTTGCCAACGCAGATCTCGCTCTTCGCCGGCCCCGAACCCGAGATGTGGCACTACTATTACACGCATGACGACGGTGTCGTGCTGATGTTCGTCGTCGGGTTCCGCGAAGGCCGGTTGGTTGCTTGCAGCTACGATCCCATGTTCGAGTGTCGCCGCATTCTTTCACCAGATCGGCCTGCCGATCTCGCAAAGATTTGGAGGTACATCCGTGAGGACCGTGGGAAGTTAAGGCGTGCGAAGTCACGATGAATACACCTCACCAATCGATCGCGATGCCCTGTGCAAAATGGAATCGAGATCCACTGATGAGCCGATCGCCAAAGGCGAGGTAATTTGTCTAGCTGCAATCTAACTGGCGCAGTTAAGCTTCCGCGATGGTGACCCGCCGCGAATTCATACGCACGGCGGCGCTTTTTGCGCTTGCGCCGCACGTCTTTGCGGAACCGGAGATTTGGGTTAACGATGTCCATTCGCAACTCAATCGCACCCGCGTTCGCGAACTTCTAAGACCGCACACCAGAGATGAACTTGCCGAGATCGTTCGTTCGGCGTCGCGAAAGGGCTTGCCGATTTCCGTTTCGGGATGCCGGCACTCGATGGGTGGTCAGCAATTCGCCACGGACAGCATTTGTATCGATACGCGCGAGCTGGATCGCGTGATATCGTTCGATCGTGAACGCGGCTTGCTGGAAGCAGAAGCCGGGATCCAATGGCCGAAATTGATTCGAACGTATCTCGACGTTCAAGCAGGAGAGACAAAGCAATGGGGCATCGCACAGAAACAAACCGGCGCCGACACATTCACACTCGCCGGCAGTCTTTCCTCCAATGTGCACGGCCGCGGACTGCAGATGAAGCCGCTCATCTCCAACATCGAATCATTCACCCTGATCAGCGCCGATGGGAAATCGGTTCGCTGTTCGCGCGATGAAAACAGTGAGTTGTTCAGACTTGCCATCGGTGGCTATGGACTTTTCGGATTGATCGACACCGTAACGCTTCGGCTTGTTCCCCGGCGAAAGTTGCGGCGGGTCGTGGAGGTAATTCGTGCAGACGATTTGTTCAAACGCTTTGAACAACGGATCGCGCAGAAATTTCTTTATGGCGATTTTCAATTCTCAGTCGACGAAAGGTCGCCGGATTTTTTGCGGCGCGGAGTCTTTTCCTGCTACGAGCCGGTTGACGAACGCGAACCGGTTGTCGCAAAGAAAGAGCTACGCGATGATGATTGGCTTAAGTTGCTGCGACTGGCTTACACCGATCGCGCCAAAGCTTTCAAGCGCTACTGCGATTACTATTTGTCGACCAACGGGCAGACCTACTGGTCCGACACAAATCAGCTCAGCGCATATCTGCCGAACTACGCGCAAAAGATCCGGGAGCTAGTGGGAGGCGAGGAATCGAGCCTCATCATTACCGAAATTTATGTTCCGCGCCCGGACCTTCCCGACTTTTTGGCGCACGGGGCTGAACTGCTGCGTTCGAATCGCACAATCGCGATGTACGGCACAGTCCGATTGATCGAGAAAGATGACGAGAGTTTCCTGGCATGGGCCAAAAAATCTTACGCATGTATTATCTTCAATCTGCTCACGCTCCACTCCGAAGCCGGCATCGACGCGTCGACGCGGTCTTTCCGCGGCTTGATTGATCTGGCTATTGCTCGCGGTGGAAGCTATTACCTGACCTATCATAAATTCGCAAAGCCCGAGCAGGTCGTGGCGTGCTATCCGCAGTTCAAGGAATTTCTGGAATTGAAACGAAAGTACGATCCGACTGAACGTTTTCAGAGCGACTGGTATCGTTTTTATCGAAAGCTCTTCGCGAGCTCGTGAGAAGTCGGAAGTCAGCCGGCCCGGCTGACTCGGCAGGCTGGCAGCCTGCCAGCCGAGTCAGGCTAGCCGCCTGACATCCGTTTGCGCTCGCGATCTTTCATCGACCGAAGTACGATGCTCCATGCTGCCGTTCGCCGCCATTGCTTTGATTCTAATCCTTGCGCGCGCCAGCGCTGAGTTTTGGCTAAGCAGACTAAACCAGCGCCACGTTCGCGCGCACGCCGACGAAGTGCCGAATGCATTTCGCGAATTCGTTGACGAGGCGACATACCGCCGTTCGATTGATTACACGCTGGCGAAGAGCCGCTTTGGTAACATCGCCAACCTGTTCGATACCGCGCTGCTCGTGGCAGTGCTTTTCAGCGGCGTGTTGCCGTGGGCATTTGAAAAATTCACGGCAGATATCGGCACTTCGGTCTGGGCAATGGCTGGTTTTCTGTTCATCACCGGAATTGCCTTGAACATTCTGGCATTGCCATTCGAGTGGTACCAGCAATTCAAACTCGAACAGCGATTCGATTTTAACACTACTACCGTGAAGACGTGGGTGCTCGATCGTTTGAAAGCACTTTTGCTCGCAGTATTACTCGGCTTTCCATTGCTCGCACTGGTGTTGAACCTGATTGAGTGGACTGGCCCACACTGGTGGATTTGGGCGGCGGTGGTCGTTATCGCGTTTCAGTTACTTTTAATGCTCATCGCGCCTGCGGTAATCATGCCGCTCTTCAACAAATTTACGCCGCTGCCCGAAGGATCGTTACGCGACCGACTTTTCGCCCTGGCACAGCGCACGCATTTTCCCGCGCGCAGCATCGAAGTGATGGACGGCAGCAAACGTTCGCGGGGATTCGGACGTTTTCGCAAGATCGTGCTGTTCGATACATTGATCGCGCAGCTCAGCGAGCGAGAACTGGAATCCGTGCTAGCGCATGAAATTGGCCATTACAAAAAGCGTCATGTAATCAAGTTGCTCGCCGTTTCCAGTGCTGGCGTTTTTGTGGTGTTTGCTGCGATCGCCTGGCTGGCGCGTCAGGGTTGGTTTTATCGCGCATTCGGGTTCCAGCATCATGCAGGCTTTTCCGCCGCGAACGTTGTTCCTGCGCTGCTGTTGTTTGCGTTATTGGCCGGAACGATCGGTTTCTGGGTTTCGCCGCTAATTCATATCTGGTCGCGCCGTTTCGAATACGAAGCGGATGCATTCGCGCGTGCGACGATGGAAGAGGCGCAGTCACTCATCCAAGCCCTGCGCAAATTGACTGAGAAAAACCTGAGCAATCTCACCCCGCACCCGCTCTACAGCGGCTTTTACTACTCGCATCCGACGCTGCTGGAACGGGAACGCGCGCTGCAAAGCGCCGGAGCACCGGCGCACTCCAAAACGCAAGCGCGTTATGTGAGTGTCTAATGGCGGCCACGTTTTGGAGTGCGGCAGTGTTCTGCCGCTTTTTCGTTACGTTGATCTTAAGTACTCGAAGGACGGCTTAGTACGGCGTCCTTTGTAGGGCAGGCGCTTCGCCTGCCATCACCGGCAACCGGAGCGGTCGCCCTATAAGAAACGATCGGCGCTTGACACAAGCGTCGCTAGAACGTGCCGTGTTGTGACATGTCGAGAGTCGTTGTTGTTGGCGCGGGGATTAATGGCGTTACTACCGCGATCGAACTAAAAAAACGCGGTCACGAAGTGGTGCTCGTGGATGCGGGGCCGTTGCCGCACGAGTTAGCGGCGTCGACCGACATCAGCAAGGCCGTGCGCGCGGCATATGGCGCCGACGAAGATTACACGGCGCTGGCTGAACAATCGATAAGGCTCTGGCGCCAATGGAACGAGGAATTCGGCACGAAGTTGTACCACCAGGTCGGCGTAATGTTTGTTCGCCGCAGGGAAATGACGCCGAGTGATTTTGAATATGAAAGTTTCAAACTCCTGCAAAAGCGCGGGATCAAGCTCATGCGTATGGACGCCCCGCAGTTGTGGAAACGTTTTCCGGCATGGAATCCGGAACTTTATCAAGATGGAGTCTTGGAGATCGAGGCGGGTTACGCGGAGAGCGGTCGCGTTGTAGCGACGTTAATCGAGCGCGCCAAATCGCTGGGTGTGCAATTCACCGCTGGCAAATTCGCTGCGTTGGATGAAAGCGGTGGGCGGGTAAACGGCGTCGCCATTGAGGAACAGCCTCGCAACCGTGTCATTCCGAGCGGAGTCGAGAATGGAGCGGCTGGGGAAGCTGCGACATGGACGGGAAGGCCGGAGGCCGAGCGAACGGGAAGTGAGCGAATCAAATCCCGTGGCGATAGCGTTCAGGTAGTTTCTCGGGGTCCCTCGACTTCGCTCGGGATGACCCGAATTGCCGCTGATATCGTTGTCATGGCAGTGGGCGCGTGGACACCGTATCTGCTTCCCTTTACGAAGAACTTCTTTCGCGCGACGGGGCAACCAGTGTTTCATCTCAAGCCTGCGGAGACTGAGTTATTTGCGCCTGAACGCTTTCCGGTTTTCGGCGCCGACATTACCACGACCGGTTATTATGGTTTCCCAGTTAATCGCGACGGCGTGGTGAAGATCGCAAATCACGGTCCCGGACGGGAAATGTCGCCTGAGTCGCCCAAGCGCGCTGTGACTTCCGATGACGAAATAAATCTGCGCAAATTTTTGGCCGAGACGTTTCCTGCGCTCGCCGACGCGCCGATTGTCCATACCCGTGTGTGCATGTATTGCGACACGCACGATGGACATTTCTGGATCGCGCGCGATCCGGAGCGCGAAGGATTAGTCGTTGCTGCCGGTGACAACGGACACGGATTCAAGTTTGCCCCGGTGCTTGGGGAAATCATCGCCGACGCTACGGAAGGAAAAGACAACCCGCTGCTGGATAAATTCCGCTGGAGGCCGGAAGTGCGCGCCGGAACCGGCTCAGATGCAGCGCGGCTTAGACCGAAAACGTCCAACGCCCAACGTCCAACGTCCAATGTCGAACCCAGCAACGGCTAGGAGACCGATGTTAGCCGGCCCCGTGCAGACCGCCTAAACCGTCGGCTATTTCCGCACTTCATAACGAAGAGCCACCGTGCCACTCTGGTAGGCTTTGACCTCCACCAGGTGCAGGGCAACGTCTCGGTCGAGCTTGTCGAAGAATGGGATCCCATCACTAATCAAGATCGGTAGGATCGAATAACGAACTTCGTCGGCTAGCCCGAGACGAAGGCATTCGGCGGAGACGACCCCGCCTCCCACAAACCAGATGCTGCGGAATCTCGGTCGCAGACGCTCATTCACAAGCTGGGCGAGATCGCCTGAGTAGAACTCGACGGTATTCCGGGTCCGCGGCAGTTCGCGATGAGTAAGCACGAAGGTGGGTTTGTGGCCGTACGACCACCCGAACCCTTTGGCCTCAAAACGCAACGCGGTCTCGTATGTTCGCGAGCCCATCACGTAGCAGTCGATGGTCTTGAGAAACGCCTCGACGAATTCGGGGTCCATGGTGTCCCCGCCTGCAAATTCGTCGGACGTCTCGAGCCAGTCGACGCTCCCGTCCTTGCGAGCGATAAATCCGTCGAGGCTCGCCGCCATGTGGATCGTTACCTTAGAATCACAGTTTGCCATCGTTGCATAAAAGTAAATGTGCGCATTGCGCCGGCAAGCGGTTGACTAGAGCGGTTTAATAAAAGCATGGCGGTTGTAGCCACGGTCCCGTAGGCCATCAAGGGTAGGGCGCGTCACTCCGTGCGCGCCGATCATGTCAATCCCGCGCGCAGCGGGCAGAGGACTGCCCGCCCTACCGATTCGACCGGCCACAGGCCGGTGGCTACAGTATTTCTCAAACCCCTCTAGAGCGCTTGATTAAGTCTCTGATAATCAAACCTCATGGGTAATTTCCAACACTCGCCCATCGCGTTGTGAAATGACAATGTGGAAACTCCCGCCGGCAAATCCTAGCGGCTACAAAAAACTCGACGGTTAGGAAGCCGTCGTTCCTTGCGGTGCCGTTTTTTTGGGGCGTTTCAGGAGCGTGATTTGCTTGATGCGCGCGGAATCGGACGGGCTCCACGTCGCAACCTCCGGATCGTCCTTGAAAGCGTTGTGGACCAGGCGCCGCTCGTAGGAATTCATCGGCTCGAGCTGGAGTGAGCGACCGGTGATGCGCACGCGTTCGGCCAGTTCGCGCACCCTCTGCACGATGCGATCTTCCCGCATCGACCGGTAATGTTCGCAATCGACGATAACTTTTTCAGCGTTCGGATCTCTGGCTTGTAACAACCGGTTAAGCAAAAATTGCATGGCCTCGAGCGTCTCGCCGTCGCGTCCGATGAGCCTCCCGCTTTCCTCTGTATAAATCTGCAGCGTCGGGTTGCCACCTTCGTTCGTGGTCTCCTCGATTTGCACCACGAAACCGAGGTAACCGAGCATGGTGTCGAGCAGATCTTTCGGTGTCATCATCTTTTGCGTTTTCCAGCGGGAGCAACTTTTTCGAGCGTCGGCATGGGTTTCCGTTTGTTCTGATAAAATTGCAGGATGCTGAAAAGATTTTGTGCGGTGTAATATAATGCCAGAGCCGCCGCAAAATTGTAGCAGAAAAATAGAAACATCAGTGGCGTAAACATCATTATACGGCGTTGAGTGGGATCGCCCGTCTTCGGCGTCATGGCCATCAGCCACACCTGCGTAGCCGCCATCAACAGCGGGATGATGTTGATCGGAAAACCGAGCACAGGCAGATGCGCCACCGTGTCGGGCTGCGAAAGATCGTGTACCCAGAGAAACTTCGCGTTTCGCAATTCCACCGCCTGCGCCAGCATCTGGTAAAGGCCAAAGAAAATCGGGATCTGAATCGCCATTGGTAAACAACCGCCGACGGGGTTGATGCCATACTGCTTGTAAAGCTTCATCACCTCCTGGTTCATTCGTGTCGGATCGTCTTTGTATTTCGCGCGCAGGTCCTGCATTTTTGGCCCAAGCAAGGCTGTTTTGCGCATCGTTAGATTCGCCTTGCTTTGGAGCGGCCAGAGCACCAGGCGGACCACGAGCGTCAACACCAGAATGGCAACGCCATAACTCTTCACGAAACCATGAATGGTGTTGAGAAAATTGAGCAGAAATTGGCTGACAATTTTAAAGATGCCGAAATTCATGATCTCCGACTCGTTATGCTCGAGCCGGGCTAACCGATGATAGATTTTTGGTCCCGCCCAAATCTGGAATCGCGCGTTATAAGTTTGACCCGGCTGCAACTGAAAGCCCGGCATGCGCATCGCCCCCGCAATGCCGACCAGGTTCGGCTCGGCTGAGACTTCAAACGAATGGCTCCAAATGCCGGTAGCTTTCGCGTTCAGCGGCGTGATAATCGTCGCGAAAAACTGGTCCGTAACCGCGGTCCATTCTGCTCCGGCAAAGTTTTCCTGAAAAACAGGCTGCGCCGGATGCTGACCGAACCCGAGAAAGCCGCCGCTGGCCTGAAAAGCGCTCACGTTTTTGTCTCTGGCCTTGCCATTGAGGCACCAAACCACCCGCGTGTAGTACGGATAATCGCGTGGATGAATCGGCGCGGCCGAGCCAAGCGCGACAAAGTAATCGGCTTTGCTGTACGGCTGGGCGCCGCTGTTCTGAACGTCCACATTCAGCTCGATAAGAAAATTGTCTTTCTTGTCGCTCGACTGCACGAATGAAAATTCCTTTCGCACCGCGATTCCATCCGGCGTGGTCTGCTCACAGCGGATGCGGCTGTCCGACTCGCGCGCCAACGTAAATTCCGGAAGGACGGGCTTGGCGGGGTCATCAACCATCGCGCCGATGGGCATGTGCTTCGGGGAATTCAAAATCACCCGCTTGGAGTCTTCGGCGATGTGATTGAGCATCACCGCCTCGGAGATGCCCCCGCCGCGATTCGTCAGGCGCAGTTCGACGTCTGAATTGCGCAACGTCTCAGTTTTTTCGGCAAAACTCGGACCTGACTCAACGCCCTGCGGCGAAACCTCCGGTGTGGCAACCGGGGACGGCGATGCCGGGAGAGTCGCGGCCGTCGCCGTTGGCGAAGCTTGTCCATGCGTCGCAGTCGTTGGACTGGGTTTGGGCGCGATCTGTTTTGCCAAATAAAATTCCCAAACAACAAGTCCAACTACGCAAAGGCCGACGACAATCCATGCAGTTCGATCCATAAATTTGGTTTTGCACGATCAGACGCAACGACGGATGTCATTCTGAGATCCGCCCACCCGGCGCAGCGGCACCGGGTCATACCCACATCCACCCCACGGTTGACAGCGCGCCAGGCGCTTGAGTCCCAACCAGCTTCCGCGGCGGACGCCATGCGTCTCCACCGCTTCCAAAAAATAGGTCGAACAGGTCGGCGTAAATCGGCAGCCGCAATCAGCGCCGCAGAGCAGGCTAAGTAACGGCGAAAGCGTCCACTGATAAAGGCGAATAGTAAAACGAACCAGACCCAGCATCACAGCAGAATAGAAGCGCGCCTCGCGAGGCGCAACAATTCATGTTCCAAGGCGCTATACGTGGCGGTCGCGGCTTGGTGCCTTGCAACGAGCACGAACCAGAAGCCTTCCCGCAATTCGTGTTGGTGCCGGCGCACAATTTCTCGCAAACGACGTCGAACGCGATTGCGAACGACCGCGCCACCGAGCCGGCGTGAGGTAACGAATCCAGCACGCCATGGTCCGCAATTCTCCAGCTGTAGCACACTAAACATCAGGTATTTCCCGCGGTGAGTAACGCCATCTTGTTTCACACGTTCATATTGCGACCGGTGCGTGAGGCGGCGGTCTTTTGAAAAGGAGAACGAAGCTGCTGGAGTCATGTCGGTGTGTGCAGATCATGTTTTCTGACGTCGCGATCTGTACAGCAAAAGTCTTCCCCCGAAGATTCTCGGGGGAAGACTTTGCAAGAGAAAAACAGAATTACGAACCGGAGGGCGGCGTTGTCTCGGCGGCGGCGGGAGACTCGGCGGCGGCGGGAGACTCAGCTGGAGATTCCGCTGTCGCAGGCGCAGACTCCATTGGCACCGCAGTTGTCGTAGTTTCTTCCTTTGTGGGCGGAGTCGTGGCAGCTGGGGTTGCAGCCGGCTCAGTTGTTTCGGTTTTTTGCTCGCACGCCGCGAGGAGCGCGGCACCAGCCAGTATGCAGATGTATTTCTTCATTAGAAACCCATATTGGTTTAATTGATTAATCGCGGCAAGCGCAGTTTTAGACTGCGCAGAATTTTTTTGAAAAGCAAATGGCTCGTGGCGAGCACTAAAGCGGCGGCTCCCCTTTTAATCCATGCGCCTCGGCTACCGCCGCGCAAGTCAGCCGGCCATCGCGTGTATTGATTCCACCAATTAACGCCGGTTGTTTTTTGCACGCACCTTCAAGGCCGAAATTCGCCAGTAACTCGACGTAACGATAGGTCACGTTCGTAAGCGCTTGCGTCGCGGTGCGCGCATATGCCGCAGGCATGTTTGCGACGCAATAATGCGTCACCCCTTCCTCGACGTAAACCGGATCGAGATGCGTTGTCGGTCGCGACGTTTCAGCGCAGCCGCCCTGGTCGATGGAAATATCTACAAATACACTGCCACGCTTCATCTTTCGCAACATTTCGCGCGTAATCAGCTTCGGCGCTTTGGCGCCGGGCAAAAGCACAGCCCCGATGAGCAAATCGCAATCGGGCATTAATTCATCCAAATTTGCTTGATTCGAATACAGCGTGTGCAGGTTGTCCATCGCTATATCGAGAAATCGCAGGCGCTCGACGTCAACATCGAGAATTGTGACATCCGCGCCAAGACCTTTGGCCATCCGCAGCGCGTTCACGCCTGAAGTTCCTCCACCGACTATGACGACACGCCCGGGCAAGACTCCCGGCACGCCGCCCAGCAAAACACCGCTGCCGCCGTTATACTTGGCGAGAAAATTAGCGCCCATCACTACCGACATGCGACCAGCGATCTCGCTCATCGGTTCCAACAACGGCAAACGATGGTCCACCTGGATCGTTTCATACGCCACTCCGGTGGCGCCTGATTTCAGCAATGCCTCGGTGAGAGCTTTGCTTGCAGCAAGATGGAGATAGGTGAAGAGAATTTGGCCCGTGCGCAGCAACGGAAACTCAGCCTCAAGAGGTTCCTTGACCTTAACAATCATGTCGGCGCGAGCGAAAACGTCTTTCGCTTGCTGAACAATCTCCGCGCCAGCCTTGGTATAATCCTCATCAAGATAACCGGAACCGACCCCGGCATTTTTTTCCACCAGCACGGAGTGACCAAGTCGGGTGAGTTGGTTTGCGGCCGATGGCAGCAGGGCAACACGCTGCTCTTGTTCTTTAATTTCCTTTGGGACACCGACAATCATGTGCGAAGTGAGAGTGATTAGTGAGAAGTGATGGGTAGAATCAAGCTAAATCACTTCTCGGGTCTCGAATTCACCTCTCAAATCAATTTAGAGACGGATCGTCCGGGGCGGAGGCGAGCATTTTGTACCAGGGCCCCAGAGTGCGCATGATGTCGAACCAGAGCTTTGGCAGGCGATCCAGTTTCAGCAGCGAAGGATTGGCTTTTTGAATAAGCCAGGCTTTCTGTTTCACCTCGCTTTCAAGCTGACCAGCTCCCCAGCCTGCGTAGCCGACAAAAGCACAAACTGTAAGCAAATTTTTCTGGCCGCTTGCGTCGCTCGATTCATCTAATGCTACGTTGTGATTAAGTCGCAAACCTTCACCCTTCTGCCATTCAAACGCCGCAAACATCAGTTGGTTTTTTCCAACCGGACCGCCGAGAAATACCGGCACATCGGCGAGATCCGTGGGCGGCACGCCCGATACCAGTTCGGTGACGGGTTTGTCGAGGGGACGATTAATGATTACTCCAAGCGCCCCTTCGTTCGGATCGTGCTCGGAAACGAAAAGCACAGTCCGCCGAAAATTTGGATCGAGCATATTTGGATGGGCTACCAGCAAGGAACCGGCAAAACTGCGCGGCGCCCGTTTTTCACCCAAATCACGCATGGCAAAACTAGAAACCGCGACGCGCGCCTCCGCAACCTTTCGTATGTTTGGACTCTGTCGTCCGCTGTGATTTTACGTCCCATATGGCTCGCGTCGGAAGCGCATGAAAATTTTGTGTAAAATTTTGTTGCCAGCAGTCGCGACCTCGCTTAAAGGCTTAAAAGTTTTCTACGATTGTTCTGGGGGGAACAGCCGCCCTTCACGCCTATCGGGTGTGGGGGGCGGTAATTTTTTGGGCGGAAATTCTGCGTGTTAAGTCTTGCTCTTGCTCGTGCTCGTGCTCTTGCTCGATTACAGCTTCAGCAAAGAAAAACGCCCAACGCTCAATGTCGAAATCACTAATCTCGGGCCGGATTTCCTGGCCAGTCGCGTTCACGCTGATCGCGTTCATTATCGCGATAGTGGTCGTCGTCATGTTCCTGCGCCTGGAGAGTTGGCCGGCGCGCACGGCGCGACAAAGCAGCGCTGAGCTCGAGAGACTGGGCAAGAATTTGCGCGCGGCCTTTATCGACGTCGCGCACTTGCAGCCACGCATTACGATCAACAATCGCGTCTACATGGAGCAGACCACGCCAACGAGCGAACTAGTGGTTCTCTCGCGTCGCATCGAAGTCGAACACGAACTGCTCCACACCTGGGTCGGCAGTTCTAAGCGCGTCAAACTGCACGGCACTTTCATGGCCAAAGCCGGGTTCGATTTACAGCAGGGCCTTTCGATCAATATTCGGCCGGCCGAAATCGTGGTGCAGATGCCGCACGCTCGGATTCTGGGAGTCCAGCAGCAACAAGTAGACGTCCTTGCATTTGAAAACGGATTATGGAACCGCATTTCCGGACAGGATGTTCAAAGCGAATTGTCTGTCCTGCCTGAGCTGGCGCGGAAGAAGGCAGCGGAAAGCGACTTGCCGGCTCAAGCCGAACAAATGTTGCAGCGGCAACTCGAAGAACGGATTCATACGCCGCAGCCGTTGCATTTGGTCTTCAGAGACGCTCCAGAAATAAAACAAAATGAATGACGAAACGCGAACGTCGAATGGCAAAGCACATTCAAACCACCAAGCCAGAACACGCACTGGCGGCGCTTTGGTCACTCTAGCTTCGTCACTGATTCGCCACTCTTCATTTGTCATTCGTCAATATTTAAGAGGGCTGTAAATGCCATTAAGGAATCGCTTCGGTCTCAGTGTTCTGTTGCTCTTACTGATCGTCGTTTTGACGGTTGTGCTTGCACCATTTGCTGTTTCCAATGGCGTTCGCCTGTGGGTCTGGTGGTTTGCGCGGCAGGAGGGAATCGTTGCCAGCATCGACAAGATTGAGGCGCCATTTCTGCGTCCGATCGTGATTCGTCAGCTTCAGCTGAAAAGCGCCCGCGACGACACACTTCGCATAGATGTCACTATGACGGACGTGCGATTTACCCTGAATTTGAAGCACATTCTTGTGCACACGAGCGGCCACGATATTCGCAATCTTTCTATTGGAGAACTCCGCGCCGAAGTGCACCGCTCGAATCCGAATACGCGGACATTGAGCGAGAAGGGTTGGACCACTCTGCATCGGTTGCTTCCGGAAAACTTCAGCATCGCCAAGCTGGAAACTCGCGTCGAGAGCGGGCCAACCTTGATCTTGCTGCGAAATGCTTCTCTCTCTGCAAGCGAAACGGAACCCGGCCGCTTCACCGCTGCCGAGCTCATGGTTGCGTCACCGTGGGTGCGCCAGACTTTCTCGCAATTGCGGGGGGCAACTCACTGGGAGACCAATCGCCTGACGGTCGCCGGAATTACTTTGACGCACGGACTCGACTTGCAATCCGCTACGGTAGATCTTTCGCGTCTGGGGAACCAGCGAATAGGTTTGCAGTTCGATGTTGATGCTTTCGGCGGCAAACTCCGCGGAAACATTTCGCATGAATGGCATTCCCAGCACTCCAACTGGAAAATTGCAGGCGGCGCCGGCGACCTTTCGTTGGCGCAAATCTCCGATGCGCTTGGGTTCGCAGACCGCGTCAAGGGTGTGCTTCACGCCGGTAATTTCACGTTTCGCGGGAACCTTGCCGAACCGGACCGGGCAACTGCGTCGCTCTGGTGCGAATTGACCGACCTTACGTGGCGCGATCGCACAGCAGAAGCCATCATGCTCGGCGCTGCACTCTACAACCGCAAGATCGAGCTCCAGCAACTTTACATCCGACAAAAAAGCAACCAGTTCACCTTGAGCGGCGAAGCGGCCTTACCGGCAAGCTCGTCGGAATGGCTCCAACCGGATTTTGGAGGAAACATTTCGGCGTCGATTAATCAGCTCGGCGATTTCCTTGCTCTTTTCGGTGCGAATCCAACTGATTTCTCCGGGAAAATCAGCGTAGAGGGATCAATGGATACCCGCGGCCGCAAATTTGGCGGCCACCTCGCCATCCAAGGTGAGTCTCTGACATTTTTCAACAATGCCATCGACAGCCTGGGTGCAAGCCTGAATTTGAAAGCGAGCGAACTGGAGATCGAACAGTTGGATCTGACACGCAAGAATGATTATTTATCGGGCCAGGGCGCCATCGATCTTTCGCCACAGCACAACTATTCGGGAACGATCGATGTCTGCACCGAAGATCTGCGCGATTACTTCCCCAACCTTCGCGGATCGCCGGGACAAAAATCGCGCGCAATCCCGGGAGAAATTCAGGCAACGATCAACTTCAGTCACTGGGATACGCACGGCGCGATTCAATTGCCAAAATCGAGTGCAATTACTTTCGCCGCAAATTTTCCTCTGCCGCTCGGGACCACCTGGAGTGCGTTTCAAATGTCTCCTGTTCGAATTTCGGCCGATTTTCCGGCAATTTTCCTGGCAACCGCCCCTCAGTTTTTTCATTCAGACATTTTCCAGGACGGCATTTTGAGCGGAAAAATTTCTCTCTCTGAAACGTTGCAGCATCCGAGCATCGCCGGTGACGTGCAGCTTATAAACGGCAAGCTGTCCAGCAGCAGCGACGCTTTTTCCAATGTCGTGGAGGCGACTAGCCGAATTACTTTTGATACCAATCGCGCTTCGCTGGAGTTTTTGAACCTGGCAAGCAAAGACGTAGATCTTGCGCTTGGCGGAGAAATTGATTTCAAAGACATAAACGACGTCGTGGTCAGAATAATCGGAGCGACACCAGTGTTCGATCTCACGTCGCGTCCGATCGATTGTGTGAATAAAATCGAAATCGTGCCGGCGGCGCTGCCACTTGCGCCTGCCGTGACAGAGCTGGAGTTTCGCGGCGCTCTTTTTGAACCGGACTGGAGCGTCACCTTGAAAGAGGAGGTGAATGGCCAGTCCTTGATTACTTCCGCGTCCGACAGCGTCAGCCGGACGTTTCCGCTCTGCTTTGTAACAGGTCCGGAGGAAAACCCGTTGTTGCTCGGTGCCGTCCCGCGTGCTGAAGCCGCTCCTAAAGCGCGTTCCAAAAAACCAGAAAAACAGCGATAGCTCCGTTACTGGGATTGCTCGGTTACGAGCCAGGGGGAAAGCTTGTCGCGCAAATCGGGCGTAAGATCGACACAAAACTCCGTGCCGGCGTCCAGTCGCAACGAATTCCCATTGCCGCAATCAAACAGCAATTGGACTAACCGACTTCCGGGTGAGCTAACCAGAATGTTGCGCACCTGGCGCAATTCGTCGCCAGTCGCAGCGGCGGAAAATCGCAGAAGGATCACGGACTGCTGTGGTCTATCCGCCGATGTGTCAGTCGCGCCGTTAGATTTTCCGAGGGCAATGGTCTTGATTTCCAAAGCCGTAGCGCGAAGCATATCGTCGCGCCTATCGAGTGTTGCTTTCAGTTCGACGACCCGCCCCGGCACGAGAATCTCAAACACCTTCAGGTAAACCTCGTTCCACACCACCACCTCGAGCATGTTCATGAGGTCTTCGATCCACACGACCGCGAATGGTTTGCCTTCTTTCCTTGTGAATTTTTTTTCGACCTCTACAACCGCTCCCGCGATCTTGAACTGCGCGCGATCATCGAGATCGCCTAACGAAGCGATCGATCGATATTTTTTTGCTGTAAAAATTTCAGCATACGCGTCGAGCGGATGGCCGCTGACGTAAAACCCGAGGAGCTCTTTTTCGTAGGAAAGCTTTTCGTGCTCGGTCCAGGGCCGGATCGATTGCGGTCTTCCTGCTGTAGCCGCATGCGTTTCTTCATCGAAGAGGGAAACCTGTCCGGCCACCCGGTCACGCTGGAGAGCGGCCGAAGACGCAAGGGCGTCGTCGATCCAAACAAACAGTTCCGCGCGGTCGCGGCCGGTAAAGTCAAAGGCGCCTGCCTTGATGAGGCTTTCCAACATTTTGCGATTGGCCACGCGCGAATCCAGCCGGCTGCAAAAGTCCTCGACCGAATTGAACTCGCCGTGCGGTTCACGCTCGCGAATGGCCATTGCCATCGCTGCCTGGCCAACGTTTTTGATCGCGGCAAGACCGTACCGAATCGCGGCACTTTGTGGACGCGACGCCCCCGTCGCGCTTTGGAACGAAGACGGCGGCGAGGGCGCCGCCGCTACAGTTTCCGGCGTGAATTTTAACCCGCTCTTATTGACGTCCGGCGGCAGAATGGAAATGCCCATGCGTTTGCATTCGCCTACGAACACGGAGATTTTTTCGGTGTTGTTGATTTCATTGCTCAGCAAACCCGCCATGAACTCGACCGGGTAATGCGCCTTCAGAAAGGCGGTGTGATAACTGATCACGCCGTACGCCGCGCTGTGACTCTTGTTGAATCCGTAACCGGCAAATTTTTCCAGCAAATCGAAAATGGCGTTCGCTTTTTTCTCCGGGATTTTGTTCGTGCTCGCGCAGCCTTCGATAAAATTCCTGCGCTCTTTCGCCATTTTCTCCTTGTCTTTCTTGCCCATCGCGCGGCGGAGCAGATCGCCTTGGGCGAGCGAGTACCCGGCAAGTTTGCTCGCAGCAGCCATGACTTGTTCCTGGTAAATCATGACGCCGTAGGTGTCGGCGCAGATGTCTTTCAGCAGTGGATGCAAATATTTGATCGGCGTAAGGCCCTTTTTCGCTTTCACATATTCGGGTATCAGCTCCATCGGGCCGGGCCGGTACAACGCAATCAACGCGATGATGTCGTCGAGTTTTTTTACGTCGAACTGCTTCGATAGGCTGGTCATGCCGCCCGATTCCATCTGAAAAAGACCGATCGTTTCGCCCCGGTTGTAAAGAGCGAACGCAGCAACGTCGTCCAGCGGAACATTCTTCAGTGAAAAGTCTGGCTCCCGTTGGCGAATCAACACGAGCGTATCTTCGATCACGGTCAGCGTTTTCAATCCGAGGAAATCCATTTTCAGGAGGCCAAGATCATTGAGCGGCCCCATGGCGTACTGGCTGATCACGTCGTTGCCTTTCACATCTCGACAAAGCGGGATGTAATCCGACAAATCCCGATCTGCGATGACCACGCCTGCTGCGTGTACGCCAGCGTTGCGCGATAAGCCTTCGAGAAGTTTCGCGTGCTCGAAGAGTTGCCGTGTCAGGGGCTCGGTGGCGAACGCCCGTTTCAGTTCCGCGTTTTTCTCCACTGCCCCCTCCAGCGTGATGTTCAACTCGTTCGGAATCATCTTGGCAATGCGATCGGCATCCCGATAACTCCATCCCAGCACACGGCCCACGTCGCGCACCACGCTTTTCGCCTTGAGCTTGCCGAACGTGATGATCTGCGCGACGCGACGTTCTCCGTATTTCTGACGGACGTATTCCAAGACTTCTCCGCGGCGCGCTTCGCAAAAATCCACGTCGATGTCCGGAGGCGAAACGCGATCCGGATTTAAAAATCGCTCGAAAATCAGTCCAAACTGAAGCGGGTCGATATCGGTGATTTCAAGAACAAACGCAACGATCGAGCCCGCGGCGGAACCGCGTCCGGGTCCGACGGGGATGTCTTTTTCCTTGGCGAAATGAATGAAGTCCCAAACGATTAGGAGATAACTGACGAAACCTGTTGCTTCCAAAACGCCGAGCTCATACTCGAGCCGCCGAGCCAACTCCGGATCGCTCGTTGCGCGTTCACCGTATCGCGCTCGCAGGCCTTCGTAGCAAAGCTCGCGCAAATAACCTTCGCGCGTTTTACCGGCTGGAGCGGGATACTCCGGATATTTTGAGCGTCCAAATTCGAGATCGAGATGGCAACGCTCGCCAATATCGAGCGTGTTCGTTATCGCCTCGGGAAAATCACGGAACACCTGCCGCATCTCGCCCGGTGATTTAAAATACAATTCCGGCAGATAACGCATCCGCGTTTCATCCTGCACCATCTTGCCCGTGCCGATGCAAAGCATGACGTCGTGCGCCTCGTGCTCGCTTCGGCGCAGAAAATGCACGTCGTTCGCCGCGACGAGACCAACGCCAAGGTCTCTCGCGATCTGCACCAACTCGATGTTGCACTTTTTTTGCTCGTCCATCCCATGGTCGTGCAATTCCACGAAGAAATTTCCCGCGCCGAGGATGTCCCGATATGCGGCTGCGCTCTGCTTTGCTTTTTCGAGGTTATTTGCCTGGATCGCACTGTTAATTTCTCCTGCAAGACAACCGCTTAATCCGATCAAGCCAGTCGAGTGCGCTGCCAGCAAATCCTTATCGATCCGCGGTGCATAATGAAAACCGTCCAGGTGCGCAGTCGTAACGAGCTTCACGAGATTGCGATAGCCCGCCTCGTTTTCCGTCAACAACGTAAAGTGATACGCCGAATCCCGTCGCGATGGAGGCCGGTCCTTATGCGATCCCGGCGCCACATAAACCTCGCAGCCAATGATCGGTTTCACCCCGGCGCGCTGTGCTTCCTGATAAAATTCAATCGCGCCAAATAGATTCCCGTGATCGGTCATTGCGACGGCAGGCATGCCGAATTCCGCCGCTTTTTTCATCAGCTCCTTCATTCGGATGCTTCCATCCAGCAACGAATATTCAGTGTGCAGATGGAGGTGAACGAAAGAATCACGGGACATCAGGTTTGAGTATTCAAACGTCACATTGTTTTGGCAAATTTACGAGGCATTTGACCTGTCATTCCGAGCGAAGTTGAGAATGGAGCGGCTGGGAAGCCTCAACATGGACGGGAAGGCCGGAGGCTGAGCGAACGGGAAGTGAGCGAATCAAATCCCGTAGCGAAACCAAAAGGTAATTCCACGGGATCTTTCAACTCCGCTTCGCTCCGCTCAAGATGACGCCGCGATTATCAAAAAATTCGTGATTGCATTCGCACCGCGCAATTGCTATGAGAGCGCGTGCTGCGGATGGCTTTCGGTTGCAAAGCACCGCACGATCCCGAGTTTACATCGACATGAAAAAGCTGGAAGCCATCATCAAACCATTCAAGCTCGAAGAGGTCAAAGAAGCGCTCGCGGAGCTGGGCATCGAAGGCATGACCGTCACGGAAGTCAAAGGGTTCGGCCGACAGAAAGGGCACACCGAAATCTACCGGGGGAGCGAATACACGGTGGATTTCCTGCCGAAGGTGAAAGTAGAAGTCGTAATGGCAGACGACCTGATTGACAAGGCGGTCAACGTGGTGGTCACCGCGGCGAAGACCGGCAAGATCGGCGACGGAAAGGTGTTCGTGCTCCCGGTAGAACATGCGGTGCGCATCCGCACGGAAGAGATCGGCGAAAAAGCGGTGTGAATTTAATGACGAAGCTCGAATGGCGAATGGCGAAACAATGACGAATTCTTGAATGACGAATCCAGCTGCGCACGGATTTCGTCATCTAGTCATTCCTTCGGCAATCCTCATTCGGATTTCGTCATTTTGATTTCCAACAACTATCAACCATCAACTCTTGAATATGGCCAAAGACAAAACCCCATCCGACGTCAGCAAAATGATTAAAGAGAGCAACGTGAAGTTGATCGACTTCAAGTTCACGGATTTGCTCGGCACCTGGCAGCATTTCACGACTACGCTTACCGAATACAACGAGGAGATCTTCAGTGACGGACTCGGCTTTGACGGATCGAGCATTCGCGGCTGGCGCGTTATCAACGCCTCGGACATGCTCGTCATTCCGGATGCGACGACGGCTTGGATCGATGTTTTCAATGCCGAACCGACGTTGAGTTTGATTTGCACCATCGTTGATCCGATAACTCGCGAACCGTACGATCGCGACCCGCGCGGCGTTGCTGAAAAAGCGGAGGCTTATCTCAAATCGACCGGCATCGCGGATACAGCCTTTTTCGGACCGGAAGCGGAATTTTTTATTTTTGACGATGTGCGATTTGCGAACAGCAGCAACGCTTCGTCATACATGGTCGATAGCGTAGAGGGACATTGGAACAGCGCCCGCGAGGAATTTCCGAACCTCGGTTACAAAATACGGGCCAAGGAAGGTTATTTCCCCGTCTCGCCGATGGATTCGCAGCAAGACATTCGCAACGAAATGTGTTTGGAGCTGGAGAAAGCTGGCGTCGCGATCGAGCGCCAACACCATGAAGTCGCAACTGCCGGCCAGGCGGAAATCGACATCCGGTTCGCGCCGCTTAAGCGCATGGGCGACAACATGCAGTACTACAAATACATCCTGCGTAATGTCGCCAAACGGCACAATAAAACCGTTACGTTCATGCCAAAACCGATCTTCGGCGATAACGGCTCGGGCATGCACACTCACATGTCGCTTTGGCGAGATGAAAAGCCGCTCTTTGCCGGGAACGGTTACGCAGGCCTCAGCGAAATCGCGCTCTTTTTCATCGGCGGAATTTTGAAGCATGCACCTGCGCTGACTTGCCTGACAAATCCAACGACCAACAGCTACAAACGCCTCGTACCTGGGTTTGAAGCGCCGGTCAATCTCGCCTACTCCGCGCGCAATCGTTCCGCAGCGATTCGAATCCCGACCTATTCACCAAGTCCAAAGGCAAAGCGCATCGAATTCCGCACACCGGACGCCGCTGCCAATCCCTATCTCGCCTTTTCGGCGATGCTTCTTGCGGGTCTCGACGGAATCCAAAACCGGATGGACCCCGGCGATCCGCTCGACAAAAATCTCTACGAACTGCCACCAGAAGAACTCGCGCAAGTCGCCAGTGTTCCCGATTCACTTCGCGGCGCCATCGAAGCGCTCCAGGCCGATCATTCCTTCCTGTTACGCGGCGACGTCTTCAACGAGGACTTCATCGCCAACTGGATCGACATGAAACAAAAAGAATACGACGCCCTGCGTCTGAGGCCCCATCCCTACGAGTTCGCGATGTATTACGACGTCTAATAGTAGGCGCGACCAAAGCCTGCTCGCCGCGGCGAGAGCGATTTTCGCTCGCAACCTGATTAGACGAAAAAATGTTCGCCTTTTATTACGAACTTTCGCCTAATTTTCGTTAGGCCGCTAGGACGCCTTGACCAAATGGACACCTACTTCATCCGACACACCGCGGATATGGACATCGACGACGACACTCGCGATTACCTATGGCGTGAGCGGAAAATTGCGATTCATTTTCCGTGGGTGAAGGACGGCGACAACTCTAAAGATACTTCGAGCCTCAATCCCGAAGACTACAAGTCCTCTGACAAGCGAGCTATTCGCGCACTTCTCAGGCTGCCCGACACTGGAGGCTATGTCTGCGCGCAACATTACCCTCGCGAGGAGTGCATGCTGGGTTTCGTCAAGCCCCAGACCAAGATCGAGCTGTTCCGAGGCAAGTGGGGCCACAGAAACAAGATGGCTAGACGAACCGCTGTCCTGAAGACACTCCAACTCACGAAGGTCAGATTGGTCAAGCCACTGGATTATGCTGTCTTGCTGGTAGGCCGTCCACGTCAAGGCACCATCATGCGGTGGCCGCTCGCTCGCAAGGTCGTCGAGAACATCGTCGAAGGTCGCGCTACCAAACTCAGATTGGGTGACCTATCCTACCGGCAGCAGGAGATTCTTTGCAGCGAGTTCCTTCGGCTGGATGATGCCGTTTCCTTCAGCCTACCACGCCTCGTCCATCTTCTCCTGCCACCCGGCCGCACCATGCGAGACATCGACATCACAGGTCTCGCGGACGACAGGAAGATGATCCTTGGACAGGTGACATATTCTTCACTATCAGCTGCCAATTGGAAGATTCAGCGCCTTCTCCCATACCAAGACCCCGATCGGGTACATCTTATACTTTTTTGTGCGTGCGACGCTCCAACAAATCAGGACGGAGTTATTGTCTTTCCTATCGAACGCGCATTTACAACCTTCACAGCCAGCAGACTCGGCAAGCTATGGCTGAGGAAACGAGCGAGACTCGAAAGCGCGTGATTGACAAGACCGCAAGACTGTTACAGTCACTCACTATCTTGAGGGTTGGACAATCGCATCAGTTTTGCCTCCTTTCAGGGCATTCTAAACAGATTATTTAAAGGAGAATTCTCATGAGATGGACACTCGTTATTGCCGTCCTGGCCCTTACACTAACCTCTATCGCCCTAGGGCGAGAGCAGAGCGCAAGCAGAGATCAAAGAAGCAGCATTGAGCAGGCCATAAGGCAACTGGATAATGAACGCATTCAAGCGCAGATCGGTGCTGATGCGGTGGCACTTGACCGCATCTACGCTGATGATTTTATCGGCGTAGGACCAAGCGGCACAGTGAGAACCAAGTCGCAGGTGATTTCCGATTTCACGTCGGGTAAGCTGAAATTTCAGTCTATCACCACCGACGAGGTTCGGGTGCGCGTCTACGAAAACACGGCTGTGGAGACTGGCCTCTCAACAATGATTGGGCAAGACAAAGGCAAAGCTGTTCCCCGTAACACTCGCTTTACCAGAGTATGGGTAAAGCAGCAAGGGCGCTGGCGGTTGGTTGCCAATCACTATTCGTTACGGATTACGCAGCATTAACGTAGACTAACGGGGCCATGATCGTCGTTAAAAGCGCGCCTAACCAATCCACTCCAGCTAACCGCTGGCCGTTTCGATATCTGGCCTCCAGATGACTTTAACACTAACCTCCGGAGCACAGCTCGCTCCCACCAGCGGTGGCTGAGCTTGTGTCTCGTTAGGCCGTTTATGTTTAAGTTGATCAAACATTCTGACTTATGAAAATCCTGCATACCGTGCTCGCGCTCGCGATTTTTTCCGTGGTTTCATCGGCGCAGGAGAGCAAGCCGGAGCAGCAAAAGTCTTATTCACCAGACAAGAAGTGGGAATTCTGTTCCGATAAAATTGTCAGGGCCGGGGCCACAGAGCGGGCCCTCCAGCTTTCGGACAAGTGCGGCGGGGCCAGTGGTGAGTGTGAGCCACCGATTTGGTCGCCAGACTCAAAACGCTTCGCCTTGAATGCCCCCGATCAAGGTCGTTATCAGTTAACTTCGTTTTACCAACTCAATGGCGACGAATGGAAAGAAATACCGCTGCCCGACGCGATTAGCGACGTATTGGCTAAGGTGATATACGCACGAATGAAGAAAATGGGCCTGCTGCCCAAGAATACGCCGCTACGGCTCATGTCTAACCCGATAAGGACAATTGAGTGGACAGATCCTGATACGGCGCTGCTCTACGCGTCAGATGTCGAAGGTGTTAAGGATGATCCGGACCGGGGGTTTTTCGAGGCTTCTTTTCTGTTTACTCTCAAATTCGATCAACGCGGGGAATGCAAGATCGTCAAGAGTCAGCGGCTGTCGGACAAGGAAAGGGAGAAGTACAAGAAGAAGTCTGAACCCTAGACGTAACAATAAACTCGCATTTGTTGCGCCTTTCCCACGCCTGGCCTAACTGAGATCATTTCCGACCAAGAAGTCGCCATGACCACGAGACATCGCTCCGCTAATTATCCGTTGGGGAACACCGACGCCGAGCATGAGCGCCTGATCCGGCAAGCTCGGCGTATCGCTCCCATGACCGAAAGATTCTTTCGTGAAGCGGGCGTTGGACCCGGGCAACGCGTTTTGGATATCGGGTCGGGGGTTGGAGACGTGGCGATGCTAGTAGCCCGACTGGTGGGTCCTCCGGGTGAGGTTGTGGCGATCGAACGGGACCCGAAGGCGATCACCAATGCCCGTGCTCGCGTGGCCGAGGCCGGTCTTCACAACGTAACCTTCACCGAGTCGGATGTAAGTGAAATCGCCGACGCGAAGCCTTTTGATGCGGTGGTGGGCCGTTTTATTCTGATGTACCTTCCCGACCCGGTTGCAGCGTTGCGCTCAATTTCAGAATTGGTACGGCCGGGCGGAGTGATTGCCTTCCAGGAGCCATACTGGGTCCCAGTCCTTGCGCATTTGGCGAAGTTACCTCTTTGGTTCGCTACGGCCTCTCTTATTGACAAGGCGATGCGCGGGTCTGCCAATCACGAAATGGGAACGGATCTTTACCGCACATTCGTAGAGGCTGGGTTGCCCGAGCCTAGCATGCGGTTGGAACTGCCGTTTGGGAAAGAACCCTACCTGGCACAATGGTATTACGATACCTTATGCAGTTTGCTACCGCAGATACAGCAGTTGCATCTGCCTATCGAGTCGTTAGGCAGCCTCTATACCCTCGTGCAGAGGCTGCAAGCCGAAGTTGCAGAATCGAAAACGGTTGCGTGCTGGTTTGCATCTGTCGGGGCATGGTGCCGCAAAGCTTAGCCTGATTGAGCGCGAACTCTTTCGGGAGCAGACCCGATCGCTTAACACACAAATGAGTTGGTGAAAAATAGAGATTAGCCTTCAATCTCTTGAAGTGACCTTCCCAGCTAGAGCACGATGAAGATCAATGAGATTGCTTTTGTTTGCTGCGCGGTGAGCGACTTGAGGCGCGCTCGTGCCTTTTACGAAGGCATACTGGGATTGAAACCAAACGCGCCTGCCCGCCCAGATTCCTATTACATCGAGTACGACGTCGGCGCCGGAACGTTCGCGATCGAAACTAACCCGGACTGGCCTGTTTCTCCTGATGGGATGTCAGTCACATTCGAAGTGGAAGACTTTGAAGCCGCTCTCAAGCACTTGCGCGACAACGGCATCGCCGTCTTCCTCGGACCTACTGAAACGAAAGTTTGCCGTTGGGCCGCCTTTCGCGATCCCGACGGGAATCGGCTGGTGGTTCACAGGCGAAAGTGAATCGCAAAGCGACGGGTACGAAGCTGTGCTTGCTTGGTCGAATCGGCTCATCTGATTTTCTGATTGAACAATCAGTTCGGTTCTTTTATAAATCAGCGCATGAAAAAGGCACATCTCGCATTTTGCTTCATCGTCGTCGGCTTGCTCAGCTCAAATCAATTTGCCCGCGCCGCTGATCCGGCGCATTCGGACCAGCCGTCAGTAGCTCCCGCGGAGGCAATCTCGAAGCTCAAGGAAGGTAATGGACGCTACACGAGCGGCAATCTTCAACATCCCGGTCAGACGACAGAACGGCGTACCGAATTGGCAAAGACTCAGCATCCGTTTGCCGCGATTGTCAGTTGCTCCGATTCACGTGTGCCGCCCGAAATTGTCTTCGATCAGGGCCTTGGCGATTTGTTCGTAGTCCGCGTAGCAGGAAACGTGATGAACGACGAAGGGTTGGGCAGCATCGAATATACGGTCGATCATTTAGGCACACGGCTAATTTTGGTGCTTGGGCATCAGAGTTGCGGCGCCGTCAAAGCAGCCAAAGAAACAATTGCTGCCAAAGGCAAAGCACCAGGGCACATCGAATCGTTAGTCACAGCCATCAAACCCGCAGTCGAAGCGACGGCAAAGGACGATCTCGAAACAACAATTAAAGCGAACGTAAAACACGTTGTGGACGGGCTGCGTTCCTCCACGCCAATTCTCAAGGCCGAAGTTGATTCCGGAAAGATACAGGTGATCGGTGGCTATTACAGTCTTGACACAGGGGTGGTCACGTTTCTGGACGAGAAGTAGCGATCCCAGTCATTTCGCTTCGCTCCAAATGACGAATGACGAATGACGAAGCACGAAGGAATGACGAAGTCCGAATGCCGCAAAATTAAGTGGCGCTCGATGGCGAAGCTTAATCCATGAGGATCATCGGAACGGTGGACAGCCTCTGGCGTTATCCCGTCAAGAGCATGGGCGGCGAAGAGCTGGACGAAGCTTTTGCTGGGTACTCCGGCATCTATGGTGATCGCGTCTTTGCTTTCAGAAGTTCGGCAAACCACGAGGGATTCCCGTATTTCACTGCTCGCGAGCAGCGAAGGCTTTTGCAATACCGTCCGATCTTTCGTTATCCGGACAAGGCGGCGGGACCTATTAATTTAATCGAGGCGGTGAGCAGAAACGCGAATTCTCTTTTCGCCGGTCTTGCAGAGTTAGTAGTCGATGTTGAGACTCCGGAGGGAAAAATGCTTCCGATTGATGATCCTGCTCTGCTGGAGATGCTCCGAGCAGACATCGATCAAAAGCATCAGGTCACCCTGATGCAGTCGCAACGCGCCATGACCGATTGCCGTCCCATGTCGATCTTTAGTTTGCAATCGGCACAGCAACTTACTGAAGAAACAGGCACGCCGGTCGATAAACGGCGTTTTAGGGCAAACGTCTATGTGGATTTGACGTCCTCCAAGGGATTCGGCGAAAACGAACTTGTCGGCAAATCGGTGCGAATCGGACCAAAGGCGGTCGTCACAGTTTTGGAACGCGACGCCCGCTGTGTGATGATCACGCTTGATCCCGATACAGGAGAGCAAACACCAGCGATACTGGAAAAGGTAGCGCAAGCTCACGATGGCATGGCGGGCGTTTATGGAGCTGTCCTGGTGGAAGGCATGCTGCATAGAGGCGATCCGGTGGAATTGTTGGATTAGAAGGTCGGCCAACGGCCTGAGGGCAGGCCGCCTCCATCGTCGGGCGTCCACGGATATTCGTGGAGTCGGGCCGCCCTCGGCCCGTAAATAACCGAGTTCGATTCGTTAGGCCAAAAGCGCGTTTTGCGTCATGCACTCCTTTGCGCGAAAGACTCACATGATGCCAAACGGCGAAACGATCGAGTCGTATGTGCCTGCGCGGCTGGATCGGTTACCGTGGAGTTCGTGGCATTGGCTGATCGTTGTCTCGCTAGGCGCGACGTGGATATTGGATGGTCTTGAAGTGACATTGGCTGGCGCGTTGGGCGGTATTCTAACGCGGCCCGAAACACTTGGGTTGACGCCCGCCCGGGTCGGGGCGAGCGCAACCTGCTACCTGGCGGGCGCCGTGCTCGGCGCACTGCTTTTCGGTTACGGCACCGATCGATTTGGCCGCAGGAAATTCTTCTTCATTACGGTCGCGGTTTATCTCATCGGAACAGCGCTGTCTGCTTTCTCCTGGAACTTCTGGAGCTATGCACTCTTCCGCGCAATCACCGGCGCAGGCATCGGCGGCGAATACGCAGCAATCAATTCCGCCATTGACGAACTGATTCCGGCCCGTGTGCGCGGCCGGGTTGATTTGATTATCAACGGCTCATACTGGGTCGGCGCGGCATTTGGTGCAGCCGCCACGCTAATACTGCTCAATCCAAACTACGTGCCGATCTGGCTCGGATGGCGATGCGCCTTCGCAATCGGAGCGACGCTGGGCCTTATTGTAATCTTCTTTCGCCGGTGGATTCCGGAAAGTCCGCGCTGGTTGATGATTCATGGGCGCAATTCTGAAGCGGAAGAAATTGTTACCGAAGTCGAACGAAAGATCGGCGTGAAGCAGAGTGATGGAGCAAAGGCGTATTGGAGTGCTGCGTCTCTGCCGAAATCCACCACTCCAATCCGTGTGCGAACCCGCACACACACGCCCTGGCACGAAATTTGGGACGCGATCGTGCATGAACATCGCCGGCGCTCGTTCCTCGGTTTTGTGCTGATGCTGACTCAAGCGTTTTTCTACAACGCGATATTTTTCACTTATGCGCTCGTCCTGATGCGGTTTTACAGCGTGCCGGAGCAAAAGGTGGGCAGCTATCTCTTGCCTTTTGCGTTGGGGAATGTGCTCGGTCCGCTGTTGCTCGGGCATCTGTTCGACACCGTCGGACGAAAGCGAATGATCACTATTACCTATGGGCTTGCTGGAATCTTACTCGCGGTTACCGGCTGGCTTTTTCACGCCGGATTGCTCACAGCACAGACTCAGACTCTCGCATGGACAATAATCTTTTTCATTGCGTCAGCAGCGGCGAGCTCGGCCTACCTGACTGTGAGCGAAATTTTCCCGTTGGAAATTCGCGCGCTGGCGATAGCGATTTTCTACGCGATCGGAACGCTGGCAGGCGGTGTTGGCGCACCGCTGTTATTTGGATGGATCATCGGCAGGGGATCGAATACGGGCCTCTTTCTGGGATATCTGCTGGCGGCAGCGCTAATGATTTTTGGCGCAGCCATCGAAGCTTGGATCGGCGTGCCGGCCGAGCGACGGTCGCTGGAGGACGTGGCCACACCGCTCTCGAGTAAGGGGCTGTAGGGCGTCCGCCGCGGCGCGCTGGTAGGGCTGGCAGTCCCTTGCCAGCCGTTCGTGGGCCCGGAAAACGGCGCGCAAGGGACTGCGCGCCCTACCATGACGCGCCTTACCATCGTACTGTTGGCGTCCGGGCGGTCACACACCGCCACGGCAACGCACCGTCAGTTCGCACGTGTGAATCGGACCGGCAGGGGTCAGCGTGCTCGAATAAAGATGGAAGGCCTCGACATGGATAAGTCCCGCATCAAACTCGGCGTTCGACTGCAAAAACTTTCGCAGCGATTGCGCGGAAACATCGCGGGAACGCGCGATCGTAATGTGCGGGTGCCAGGGACGAAGTTCCGGTTCAATCCCCACGGCGAGTGCGGCCTCCTGTACGCGCTTGTGAATCTGGAATAGATGGGGGTGCGTTTTACCAAGGCCGATCCAAACGATTTTCGGAGCGCCTTTTGTGGCAAACATTCCCACACCAGCAACAGAGAGAAAGAATGCGCCGAACTCGATTGCAACGAGCTTCTCCCGGAGTTCCGATTCAAGTTCTTCCGGCACATCGCCGAAGAAAGAGAGGGTCAGATGCATTTGGGCCGCATCCGTCCAACGCACGCCGCGAATTTGCGGGTCAATGCCTGCAAGCAATTGGCGCGCTGAATCGGGCAGGTCGATTGCAACGAAGAGGCGTTTGCTCATTGGGAAGCAAACGTCCAAGTCCGACACGTCGCTAGCAAGCGCTCAACTCCGATAAATCGCGAGCAGGCATCCAACGTCCAACGCTCAATCAAATCCGCAGTGATAAAAACGCTCGCTACACTGCCTGGCTTTTGCGTTCGTTATTTTTCGTTGTCGCGCGGTCGGCCAAGCGTGTCATCCATTGCGGGGTTAGCCGGCGAATTTGGGAGCCGGCCCGCGATTGACTTCCCATTTCGTCGCCTGCGTCGGGGAGAAACCGATTTACAATCTTCATCGCGTAGCCGGTGAGATTTGGGAACAGCGCATTCGCGACGATTGCGCCGCGCGCAGCAAAGGTCAGCGTGAGCGATGGCTGACCACGGCGGCAAGCCGAAAGAATCTTTCGCGCGGCGCGATTGGCGTTCATTGAGATGAACGGCGCTCCAGCGGAAGCAGCGAACCAGGCGAACTCCTGGTTGTGCTTGCCTTTGAATTCTGCATTTACGTGCGAGCCGGTCCGCATCATTCCCGGCGCGACTGTCGTTACGTAAATGCCGTCGCGCGCCAACTCCGACCGAAGCGCATCCGATAAACCCGTTAGCGCAAATTTGCTCGCGCTGTAGGAGGCCATATGAGGGACCGCAACTTTGCCGCCAATGGAGGAAATGTTTACGATGCGTCCCCCACCCCAGAGACGCATCTCTGGAACAACCTGCGAGATCAATTCGTACGGCGCCCAAAAATGCAGCCGCATGGCGCGCTCGAAATCTTTATGGCTCATATGCTCAAGCGGACCGACCTCGATAATCCCGGCGTTATTGATCAGGATGTCAATCTTGCCAAAACGATCGATGATTTGCCGAACAGCGGACTGAATTTGAGTGGGCTCGAGGAGATCGCATTCGACAGTCAGAACTTTTCCACCGCGTCGAACGAGATCGGCTTTAGCACGCGCCAGCTCCTCGCGATCGCGGGCGATTAGCGCGACGTTGCCATGTTGCGCGCAAATGTGTCGTGCAAGCACGAGCCCAAGTCCGCGGGAGCCGCCAGTGATCAGGACGACCTTGTCCCGCAATGTGTAAAGCGCGGTGCGCACGGCGCGCGCAGTTATCCAAGCGCCGACTAAAAGTGTGCCTGCTCCGATTACAAGCCGACTGTTCATTCCACCATCCTACAATGAAATACGAAACGTTTGCAGCAAGCGGCTGTGAACCAAGGAATGACGGTCCGCCATAGGACGGATTCGCCGTGGCGAACTTGGGCAGCCGTCGAGCCGGTCTAAGGCTGGGAAGCCGTCACTCCTTGAGCGTTACGCGTGTTTACGATTAAAGCGCGCGACCTCACGCGCCGTCTCGCGATCGGTCACGCGTTTCTTTAAATCAGCCCGTTTGTCATGCGCGAGCTTGCCCATGCCCACACCGAGCTCGGCTTTCAGCTTTCCATTTTTCCAATAAAACTTCAGAACCACGAGTGCGCGGCCTTTTACCTGTGTTTCTCCGTACAGCCTGTCGATCTCTTCCCGGTGCAGCAGCAGTTTGCGTACGCGTTTTGCAGCTGGAATTTCGTGACTGGCACGTTCGTATGGTTGAATGTCAGCGTTATGAAGGAACGCTTCGCCATTCTCGATTCGGGCGAAAGCGTCACTGATATTAGCTTTGCCGGCGCGGATCGATTTGACCTCGCTGCCCTTTAATTCAATGCCCGCTTCGTAGCGATCGAGGATGCGGTAATCGCGAAGCGCTTTGCGATTGATGATTGAATCAGATGCCATAGCTGCGAGCGCACCTCGATAGGTCGATCGGGTCGCTCTTCGTGGTAGCGTCCGCTGTCCTCAGCGGAAAATCCAGCGATGCAACTACTTTGCGCCCCGCGTCCCAATGCGCTGAGGACAGCGCACACTACAGCACGTTATCCAGAGAGATGCGCACGCGTGGGAGCAACGAAACACGGTCCGCTTGCATTCGTTGGAAATTGTCGCTATTGCGTGCCGTCGTCGGAAGCTTCGAGCGACTCGTAAGTAAGTTTGCCGCCAATAATTTCCTTGAGCGCAATATCGGTCAGCGACATTCGCGGCGTCGTTTCCACTAACGGTCGATGTCCCAAGCCAAGCTGACGCACACGCTTGGAGACAACATTAATCAGAAGTTGCTGATTCGGGATCACCTGTGCTGCTTCCTGAAGAAGTTGAGTGGTCATATGGCGCAAGAAACGAACGGGGCGTACAGCCTCGGTCGGGAATTGAAGAATAGTCGACACGCTGCTTGTAGACGCGGCTGGAACAAGTTGCGAGGCGAGCATGGTAAAATGAGTGTTGACTTTCCAAATGAAGCGGGTCTTTGTCAACGCTTTTTGTCCACAAGCGCACAAAGTAATTTCGGCGCCCGGGGCCGGCGCACCCGAATTCGATCGCCTTGCTATCTGTTACAAAATACGCGAAGTAAGAGCCGCGTCCCCCGGTACATCAGTGATTTCGGGCTGTGGCTCAGCTTGGTAGAGCGCCTGGTTCGGGACCAGGAGGCGAGGAAATATCCGCATTTTCGCCCATGTTCTCTCACGTGATTTTGATAGGTAAAAGTGTTTGACGCGCAGTGTCCCAAGTATTCTCAATTGCGCCCAAAAAACATCGTCGGTGGATAAAGAAGCGGACAAAGACACGGAAGCGTCGAGGCGCAATGATCTTACCATGCGATGCGGCAAACAGTTCCACAAATTCCCTGTACACGTTTACGAAGTGCGCCCGCGCAAAGATAAACGGGGCGTTGATCTGATCTCCGATGTGCTGCCATTCGGTCGGCTATGGTATGGCGATGCTCATGCTGTCGCGAACGCAGTCGGATATGCAATGCGTTACAGCCGGTAACATAATGCCGTGATCCGCGTTTATGATGATGCAGGCAACGTGATCGAGACGCACGAGCACAAGGGCGAGTTCAAAGAGTGGTGAAGCCATCCGTGCAATCAGCATCATCCGTGGTTTCCCAAAAAGGAACAAAAAGTTCTCGACATTTTTGCGCCCCAGACGAAGATCGGCACCGCACTTACAAGAGTTCCCCTATGAAAAAACAAATATCCCCTTCCATTAAAGCGCATCTTATTCGAGGCGCCTTTTACCTGCTTTCACTAGTGAGCCTTTTTGCGATTCCATTCGCGATGGGCCAGTGGCAGCCTCATTCGCAGAGAACGTTGACTTTTGCCGAGCGCGTGGCGTATCAACGAGCCATTGAAGACGTTTACTGGCGTCATCGCATTTGGCCGAAAGAGCGTCCGGATTCCAAACCGTCACTCGATGCGGTGATGTCGCAAGAGCAGGTGGAAAAGAAAGTCGCAGATTATCTGCGTAAGTCACAGGCGCTGGAGGAGTACTGGCAAGGGTCAATCACCGTCGAGCAACTGCAAGCTGAAATGGATCGCATGTCACAGCACACGAAACGTCCAGAGGTGTTGCACGAACTTTTTGCATCGCTCGGCAACGATCCCTTTGTCATTGCCGAGTGTTTGGCTAGGCCGATTCTAGCGGAACGTATTATTGGCAATTTATCTGGCCAAAGTGAAAACCCAAACAAGCAATTCGTGCCAGCACAAGCCAAAGCATTCTGGCCAATCTCGATGATAGCGAAGGGATCGGCAGACGCTGTGTACACGCTGCCGCAAATTTTCGTTCCGACGACCTGCACGGGCGATAGTTGGACCGCCACCAGCTTGGCCAACGCGCCCTCTGCCCGAGATCAGCACACGGCAGTCTGGACTGGTAGTGAAATGATCGTCTGGGGCGGATACAACGGGAGCTATTTGAACACCGGCGGGAGCTACGATCCGGCTACCGACAGTTGGATGGCCACGACTACTACCAATGCACCCTCTGCTCGACGCGTTCACACGGCAGTTTGGACCGGCAGTGAAATGATCGTCTGGGGCGGATTTGACGGGACCAGTAATTTGAATACGGGCGGAAGATACACACCCGGCACTGACAGTTGGACAGCCACCAGCACTACTAACGCACCCACCAGACGAGCGTTTCACACGGCAGTCTGGACCGGCATTAAGATGATCGTTTGGTCCGGACGTGACAACGTCGGAGCTACGAACACCGGCGGCAGATACGATCCCGGCAGGGATAGTTGGACAGCCACCAGCACTACCAACGTACCCGATGCACGTGACCATCACACGGCAGTCTGGACTGGTAGTGAAATGATCGTCTGGGGCGGAACTCCGGATAACGTTACCTACTTCAACACAGGCGGGCGATACAACCCCAGCACGGATAGTTGGACAACCACCACCTTGGCCAACGCGCCCTCGGGACGAGACCATCACACGGCAGTCTGGACTGGTAGTGAAATGATCGTCTGGGGCGGATACAACGGGAGCTATTTGAACACCGGCGGGAGATACGATCCCGCTACCGACAGTTGGATGGCCACGACTACTACCAATGCGCCCGTTGCTCGACGCATTCACACGGCAGTCTGGACCGCCAGTGAAATGATCGTCTGGGGGGGGATGAATGGCACCATCCATTTAAACCCCGGCGGGAGATACGATCCCAGCGCGGATAGTTGGACAGCCACCAGCACTATCAATGTACCCGATGCCCGATTCTTTCATACGGCAGTCTGGAGCGACAGCACCAATGAAATGATCGTCTGGGGTGGAACTGATGCGGTTGCCTACTTCAACACTGGCGGGAGATACTGCACAGGGACATCGAGCTCTACTCCAACACCAACACCAACAGCCACAGCCACTCCAACGGCTACGCCTACTTCCACACCAAGGCCTACGCCTACGCCAAGGTCGCATCCGACGCCTAGAGGTCGTCCCACTCCGGCGCCTCGGCCGAATCGCTGATTTGAGTTCCACAAACGCAGTCACCTTTTCATCGGCGTACACAACAACGAGACGCTTTCCGTCGCGGTGAGCGTCAACAATCCAGATTTGGCAAACGCGTTATTTCACATCGGGCTGGTGGGATTTGAACCCACGGCCTCCTGGTCCCGAACCAGGCGCTCTACCAAGCTGAGCCACAGCCCGAAGTCGCTTCCGAACCCAAGCATGTAAGTTGGAGCGTCTTTACTTCGCGTATTTTGTCGCAGGTGGCAAGGAGGTATCACTCGCGTCCTAAATAAAATTGCAGACGCCCCGATGGCCTGCGTTCGAATCCCACCAGTCCGATAAATAATTTCTCAAACAGACTCGGAGAAGGTAGATGTAACGGTGGTCGCCGCGGCGACTACCGAGATTGAATACAAGGCGTTTGGCACAAACGCCTCTACAACACGATGGCTGTCCAAATTGTTTTTCCTTCGATGCATTCGTCTACCGCGATCGTTGGGGTACTAATCGGGATCGTGATTTTATTTTTCGGTCGAAAGCTGTTTTGGCTATGCGTAGCCGCCGTCGGGTTCGCCGTCGGTGTGGAGATTGCCCCGCAACTCATTCATGAGCCATCTGCTATCGTGGCTTTACTTATTGCTCTGGTTTTTGGAGTGCTCGGAGCGTTGCTCGCGCTGTTTCTTCAGAAAATTGCGATTGCAGTGCTCGGCTTTTTAGCGGGCGGAAAACTCGCCAGCGCGATTGCCGTCGCGTTCTTTGTTCACTATGCGCAGTACTCCACGATCATTTTTGTCGTGGGCGGGATTATCGGGGCAATTCTCCTGCTCGCGGTTTTTGACTGGGCGCTGATCGTTGTCTCCTCATTTATCGGCGCGTACCTGATTCAAAGCGCCATTGTACTGCCGCCGACTGGGTCAACGCTTGTTTTCGTTGGCCTCGCCATTGTTGGCATATTCGTGCAGGCAGCATCGTTCCGTAGAAGTGCGATATAGAATACGTGTATTTTTACTGACAATGAATTCGCCGTGATCACAATCGCAGCATGAGTTCACCAAGAACAGGATTACGCGTCGCCAGCATTATCTTCGGTATTTTTGCCCTCGGGCATCTGGTGCGACTGATCAATCAAGCCCAAGTCACCGTCGGAACGCTTACGATCCCGATGGGGGTAAGCTGGATCGCGCTGATCGTTGCCATTATTCTTTGTGTCTGGCTGTGGCGGCTCGCTTCACGGGCAAGACTGTGAACTCGTAAGCGGCGCGCACGGAGTGACGCGCCCTACCAGTGAAACGCCCGCGCACGCTGCGCGGTAAGACAAGCAATCCTCTGCGCCCCATTCCCTTGCAATTCCCTCGTCATTCGCGCTCCTCATCTTTCGACCCAATCCCGCGGAATGTTCACGCAGGACCGGCCCAGCTCTGCGACTGACGCGCAGCCAAGCAGCTTAAGCGTGCGCACCAGATCGGAGCGCAAAATGTCGATCGCGCGCGCAACGCCCGCACCGCCCGCCGCGCCGAGCCCGTAGGCATACGCGCGTCCAGCCATTACGGCTCGGGCTCCCAGAGACAGCGCTTTCGCAATATCGCTGCCGCGCCGAATCCCACCGTCCAGAAGGACCTCGATGCGATCGCCCACCGCCCCAACAACTTCAGGGAGAACGCGCAGAGTCGGCGCGACGCCATCGAGCTGGCGGCCGCCGTGGTTAGAAACGACCAGCGCGTCTGCTCCCATCTCCACCGCGCGTCGGGCGTCCTCTGTCGTGTGGATGCCTTTGATCACAATCGGACCGTTCCACGCTTCCCGAATCCATTTCAGATCCTCCCAAGTCACCACCGATCGTTCAAGAGCAGCCGTGACATCGGCATAGAGCATTGGGCCTTTTCCCGGGATAACGACATTCTCGAACTTCATCAAACCACCGTCCGCGAGAAACGCCGCGAGCCAGCGGGGACTAACGAGAATCTGATTCACAAACGGCAGCATCGTTCCGAGATTTCCGCTGAGCAGTTCTTTAGCGCCGTTGCGGAGGTCGCGTTCTCTGAAGCCCGCAACCGGCGTATCGATAGTCACCACCAAAGCCGAAAATCCTGCCTTGCGCGCACGTTCTATTCCGCCCAGAGCACATTCGCGGCCGCCGACGAGATAGAGCTGGTACCAGACCGGTCCTCCCGATGCGGCGGCAACATCTTCCAGGCGGCAACCCGAAAGTGTTGAAAGCGTATAGATGATGTCTGCTTTCCCAGCGGCACGCGCAGCTGCTTCTTCGCCCCGCGGATACATCACGCGGCAGCTTCCAACAGGCGCCAGAATCAGTGGCATCGAAACTGAAGTGCCGAGCACGGTCGTGCGCAAATCGCACACAGGTGTCGCAACCGCACAACGCGGGCGCAATGTTACAGACTCAAATGCCCGACAGTTTGCGCGCAACGTCGATTGGTCCTCGGCGCCGCCGTCGATGTAATCGAACACGACGCGAGGGAGCCGTCGTTTCGCCACGCGCCGTAAATCTTCGATGTTCAAAACGCGCGGCGGTTCAACTGATCGACTTCTGTCATGTTGAGCTAAGCGAAACATCTCTGACTATTGGTTTCGTAAGGGCGTTAAAAGGAATTATCTGAGATTCTTCGCTCCGCTCAGAATGACAAGCTGGATGGCGGTAGCGCCCGGCGAGACATCAATCTCATCGGAGGAACACGGCCCTAATGCCGAAAGTGACGCACGCCCGTGAAGATCATCGCCATTTTGCGCTCGTTAGCAGCGGCAATTACTTCTTCGTCACGAACCGAGCCGCCGGGTTGAATCGCGCATGTTGCACCGGCGTCGGCTGCGGCAATTAGCCCGTCCGGGAACGGGAAAAAAGCGTCGCTGGCGACCGCGCTACCTTTGAGCGAAAGCCCGGCTTCGTCAGCTTTCCAAACGGCAATCCGCGAAGCATCGACACGCGACATCTGGCCGGCGCCAATTCCGAGTGTCCGGTCCGACTTTGCATACACAATGGCGTTTGATTTTACGTGTTTGACGACGCGCCAGCCGAACGACATCGCGTTCAGCTCCGTCTTTGTTGGCCGTCGTTTCGTCACAACGTTCGCCGTCATCTCCCTGTCGACATCCGCGTCTTGAACCAGCACACCGCCGCACACCGAGCGCAGATCGGTCGATGGCCGCGCTTCTTTCGCGGGGCTCAGTAAACGAATGAGCCGCAGATTTTTTTTCTTCTGCAAAATCGCGCGTGCCTCGATTTCAAAATCCGGCGCGATGATCACTTCGCTAAAAATCTCGCTGATCACTTTCGCCACGGCTTCATTCAACGGCCGATTGCATACGATGATCCCGCCAAATGGCGCCTGCTTATCTGTCGCAAACGCCTTTTCCCACGCCTTGCGCAAATCCGGGTCGGAACCGACGCCGCAGGGATTGGTATGCTTCAGGATGGCGACGGTCGGCGCGTCAAATTCGGCAATCAAATTGGTCGCCGCGCTGACGTCGAGGATGTTGTTAAACGAGAGCTCCTTGCCCTGCAGTTTTTCAAAGTACTTATCGAAATCGCCATAAAGCGCAGCGTCTTGATGAGGATTTTCGCCGTAGCGCAACCGCATCGCTAATGGAAGCGAAAGCGAAAAGGAGGCTTCGGTTCTCTGCGCTTTGTTCAAGAAATTGGCAATCGCCCGATCGTATTCAGCAGTCCTGGTAAATGCTTTGATGGCCAAACGCTCCCGCAATTTCAGTGTCGTCTCCCCGTCATGCTTGCCCATATTGTCGAGCACGGTGTCGTAGTCTACGGGATCGACAACGACAGTGACCGACTCGTAGTTTTTCGCCGCGCTTCGAATCATCGACGGTCCACCGATGTCGATATTTTCAATCGCGTCAGCGAGAGTCACACCCGGTTTCGCGACGGTGGCCTCGAAAGGATAAAGATTGACCGCGACAAGGTCGATTGGATCAAAACCGCATTCACGCGCTTCTTCTTCGTGTTTGGCGTTCCCGCGCTTGTAGAGGAGACCGCCGTGCACACGGGGATGTAGAGTTTTTACGCGGCCTTCAAGCACTTCAGGAAAGGCGGTGAAACTTGAGATATCGCGCACCGGAATTTTTTCCTTCCTCAACAGCACCGCTGTTCCGCCTGTAGAAATGATGTCCACGCCCTGCCGCTCCAGCGCGCGGGCAAATGCTGCGACGCCGGTTTTGTCTGAAACGGAAATGAGTGCGCGCCGGATTTTCATTGGAACATTAAAGCCTTAAAAATCGCCGTCATCCTGAGCGAAGTCGAGGAATCCCGTTGCAGCATTTAAAGGTAGTTCCACGGGATCCTTCGACTTCGCTCAGGATGACGCAAGTTGCGCGTCAGTGCTCCAGAAGCACGTTTTTGGCAGCCGGATAAAGCACCGGGCAGCAGCCGATGGTTTCGCAAAATGCCTTACTGAAATGACTCAGGCTTGAGTACCCCACTTCTGTCGCGGCTTCAGTAACGTTGTAACGTCCTGTGCGCAGCAATTCCGCGGCGCGTTCCATCCGCACATTGCGCAAATATTGTGGAATTGTGAGACCGGCTTCGCGGGAAAAAATTCTGCTGAGATAATACGGACTGCAGCCGGCCTCTTGCCCCAACATTTCCAGCGTCGGCGGGTTCGACAAGTCCCGTGTCAGAATCTCCTTTACGCGTTCGACTCGCTCGCGAGCCAGGCGTTTCTGACGCATGCAGAAAAATTCGGGATCCTTCGGCGCAAAGAGAAACTGCGCCATAAGCTCTAACGCCTTGCCTTGGTACCAGAGGACACGCGCCGATTTCGCTATGGGAGGCTCCGCCAGGTTCGCCATGACGCTGCGTTGCTGCATCGTCATGGGGCGGGCGGGCGCGACGACGTTATCCCCTTGATCGCCGAAAACGATCCGCCGAATCTCCGGTTCAAGGTCCGCCTCGTCCCGTGCAAACTGCTTCCGTAAATGTTCGCGCGAAAATTCGAGCGTCACGAATTGATGGTGATCATGGGCGCGTCGCGAGGCTGGCAGCGGTTCATTGGCGATAGCGTAATAGCCGTAATTGCCCGGAAGATAATCGCTGCGCGCGCCGCTCGTTCCGCCGACTGCCCCGTGCCCGCTAAGGTTTAAGCAAAATTCCAAGCTATTCGGATGAAAGGTTCGTCCCCAGTTAAAGGAATGCTCAACGCGAAAGTCGTGCCATTCGATCGCAACGCCGATCTTGTCCACATCACCATATAATGGGCGCCATCCGTCTTTCAGTTCGCGCCAGGCAGCCTGTTCCGCTGCGCAACCAGGATTCATGTTCGCTAAATTACGGGCGCAGGTGCGTAAAATGCAAGGATGGTTTGACTTCCTGCAGTGCGTCCCGATCCCACCGTCCCAGCGTGGAGGCCGAATCATATGTGCTCTGTGCGAAGTCGAGCAGAACTTCATCCGGTTTTTCAGTCGTGCGCACGGCGTCGTATGGCAACATGAACTCGCGAAGCTTCGGCTCGTAAAAAGCTGCCGCGGGTTGGACCTTCGCTTCTGTGAATCCCGATGGTTCGGGATAAGCGTAAGAATAAAAAACTGGCGTCGGCGCAGCGGCGTTACCGGGCCAGAAACCGAGGCTGCTCACCTCCTGTGAGTACGCCTCTCGCGTGATTGCATCGGGCAAATGCGGGACCCCGCCGGGATGCGGTGGGGCGGGCCGCCCGGAAAAACGTGTCACTGCCAAATCAAAGCTGCCCCAGAAGAAATGCACCGGACTGCATTTGCCACAAAAGCGCGAGCGAAACTTCTTGAATACCCGGTCGCTCTGCACCAGAACGCGCCAGAAGCGATTGGCGTATTCTCGGTCGTAGGAGTGATGTTCTTCATCCTCATCGAACGGGATAGGATTTTCGATCTCGTTAGGCGTCGTGTTGATGGTCACTGGCAGATCGAGATCGGTCAACGTCTTCATTACTTCTGCATAAAATTGGGCCACAGATTGCGGATGTAACTTCAAAACGCGGACGGCGCCGTCGCTTTTCATAATTCGCAATTGGTGATCAATGAAATCAAAGCGAATCTCAAAAACATTATTCCCATGTGGAATCGGCGAAGTCGTTAGCCCACGAGCGGTCACGTAGAGCGTGACGTGCCATGAGTGGTTGGTCCATGGACTCAGCGTCAGCCGAATTTTGCCGACGATCTGCGTCCACATATGCAACGTGATCGCGGTCTCTTGCCACTCCGTAAACGGCAAAGCCGGCCATGGATTTGATGCCTCATTCACGTTTGCCTCCTTACTCCCGGTTAATGAAATCCGAAAACGACCGTCGCACCCGCTCAAACACGCCTCGCGCTTCGTCCTGTGCTTTATGGAAACTATGTTTGATCTTTCGTTTCGCGCTGCCGATCACGCCCCTCACGTCTCCTTGATCATAATCGCTCTCAACGTCCTCCATGGTCGCACCGGCAAACATGCCTTCCGTTCGCCTGACGGTGCCGCCGGTCGCGCCAACGTAGATCGTGCCGACTGGACGGAACGATCCGCTTCGGAGCGTCACAATCCACGTCGGTTCGCCGCCATCGTCCGTGCGCAAAGTGTAATCGGCTGTTGCAAAATTTGCGTGCGACGCTTCGGCTGTATGAGTCGCTACGGCATACGCCCCACTCGAATCAAGGTTCAAACGCGACATGTCAATCGTTGCTCCTTCGGTGGAACCTGCCGCGTCGCGATCGGTTCTGTCCTCGGAATCGATTTTTCCGTCAGCAACCTGTAGTTCACGCAGCCCGCGGCCATCCGGATCTTCCAAAATAATTTTCCACTTCTGCGGCTGCGGGTCGCCCTTGGTCCCGGTAATGGACACGATGTGAGGCAGCGCATCGCGACCCAATTCCCGCCCGACCACGCGCAAAGCTTCATAAGCGGTCGCGTTCTCTTCCGCCCAGACGGGCGAAACAAAAAGCAAAAGGCCAAACCATACTCGCCACATGCTACAAAAATGAACAACGCTTTCAGTAAGTGTCCATCGCATTTTGGACTGCGGCGACATGTCGCCGCTTTTAAAAGCGCGGACATGTCCGCGCACTCCAACCGCGCCTGACTTGAATGAGCGCGCGAAATCTGCTCACGTGTCCGAGCGTAGCAATGAAGAGAAGCAAGGTCGAATTCAGCAGCCACACTGCGAACCTGGCATTGCTTCGGAAGTGCGTTCGTGATTTTCTGAATGGTTATCCGTTCTCCGACAAGGAGCGAATGCTGATGGTGCTCGGTGTAGACGAAGCATGCACGAATGTGATCCGTTACGCGTACCGTTTGCGCGACGATCAACTCATCTCTTTGCGAATGGAAGGGCTGCGCAAGTGCGTCCGCATGCGCTTGCGAGATTACGGTGAAAGGGTTTTTCCACATGAAATGAAAGGCCGCTCTCACGATTTGATTAAACCAGGCGGACTCGGTCTTCATCTTATTCGCTACGCCTTTGACCAGGTCGATTACATTCACAAACGCCGCGGCACCGAGTTGGTACTCATCAAAAATTTGGGAGTGATGGACTAATGGAGTGTTGGAGGGTTGATATGTTCCCGCCGTTACTCCATTAGTCCACTACTCCAACAGTCCAATGCCAATAAAACCGCCTGAGCCAGACGCTGCCTTTGAAGTTTCGCTGCGACCGCCCGCGTTCAGCGAGTTCAACGGCCAGGTAAAAGTGCGCGAACGCCTGGAGTTGATGGTAGAAGCTGCGAAGAAACGCGGCGACGTGCTGGAGCACGTTCTCTTGAGCGGACCCTCCGGGCTGGGCAAGACGACGCTCGCTTACATCATCGCCAACGCGATGGGGGTAAACATCAAAAACACCAGCGGTCCCGTAATTGAGAAGGCCGGCGAACTCGCAGGTCTCCTCACCAGCCTGGAAAAAGGCGACGTGCTTTTCATTGATGAGATCCACCGGCTGCAACCAGCGATCGAAGAATATCTTTATCCCGCAATGGAGGATTACCGTCTTGATATCATTATCGATCAGGGACCACAGGCGCGCAGTCTGCGTCTCAATTTACCAAAGTTCACATTGGTCGGTGCAACCACGCGAGCGGGAATGGTGAGCGCGCCTTTGCGTTCCCGCTTCGGCATGACGGCGCGGCTCGATTACTACCACGCTGAGGAAATGCAGAAGATTATCCTGCGCAGCGCGCAATTACTTGGCGTTGAGATCGACACCGCCGGCGCGAGTGAGGTCGCCGCTCGCTCACGGGGCACACCGCGCACCGCGAATAATCTATTGCGTTGGGTGCGCGATTACGTGCAGGTAAAAGCCGAAGGGAAAATCACCGCGGAACTCGCAGATCGTGCCCTCACCATGCTCGAGATTGATCGGGACGGATTCGATCAATGGGACAAGCGCATCCTCGAAGCGTTAATCCACAAATTCAACGGCGGTCCCGTTGGTCTGAGTTCGCTGGCGGTCGCAGTGGGCGAAGAATCCGGCACCATCGAGGAGGTCAACGAGCCGTATTTGATCATGGAAGGCTACATCAAACGCACCGCGCAAGGCCGGGTGGCAACTGCAAACGCCTACCGCAAGCTTGGACTGAAACCACCCACCGGCGCGCAAGCGGAGCTTTTATAGCGCTCTGTGCGCGAAATAACTCGGCGGTCGCAGGCCGCCGCTACAGCGAGTTGGAGTATCCCACACAGACGCGCAGTAGTCGCGCGCAACAAAAATAAACGCTGCGCTCTCCTTCATCGATGGGGTTAACTTATGGTCAAATGCAGCTGACGGCGGATTTTTTCCAGGCATCGGCCAAGGTTTTGACGGTCTCCGAACTAACGCGAAACATTCGCGGGACGCTGGAGACGAAATTCGGCGCCGTCTGGGTGCAGGGCGAAGTCTCGAATTACAAACTGCACCCGAGTGGGCATCAGTATTTCACGCTCAAAGACCAGCGTGCCCAAATCAGTTGCGTGATCTGGCGCGATACGATGCTGACGCCGCGACAACGCCCTGCTGATGGCGCACAGGTGCAGGTTTACGGCACGGTAACGGTTTTTGAAGCGCGCGGACAATACCAGCTCAACGTTCAGATTCTTCAACCGCGCGGAGTTGGTCTGCTGCAGGCGAAATTTGAAGCGCTAAAGCGGAAGCTTGAGGCAGAAGGATTATTTGCGCTGGAACGGAAAAGGCCGTTGCCAAAATTTCCACGGCGAATCGGAATTGTGACATCTCCGAGCGGTGCGGCGATTCGCGACATGCTGAACGTGCTCCGTCGTCGCGCGCCGTGGCTGCAGATTTTGATTAACCCGGTGCGCGTGCAGGGAACCGGAGCAGCACAGGAGATCGCCGTCGCGATTCGTGAACTCGCCACACCTAACGAGGCGTTTCGTCCTGTCGACCTCATCGTGGTCACGCGCGGAGGCGGGAGCATTGAGGATTTGTGGGAGTTTAATGAAGAGATCGTCGCACGCGCGATCTTCCATTCCGCTGTGCCGATCGTCTCGGCGGTCGGTCACGAAGTCGATGTCACTATCTGCGATTTCGTCGCGGACCTGCGTGCACCCACGCCGAGCGCTGCCGCGGAATTGATTGTCCCCGACGTTATGGACCTTCAATGGCAGATCGACCGTTGCTCGCGCACGCTGGGCCACCAGTTGCTTAACCGCGTTCGCGAGGCGCAACAACGTCTCGATCACGCGCGAGAGACCTTGCGGCGCTGTCTTGCGCACAAAATCGATAACTACAAACGCAGCCTCACCCACATCACAGCCGCATTGCAACCCCGAAAGCTTTCGGGGGAGCTGATGATGCGCCGAAACCGCTTTGCCGACCTGCGTCGGCGACTGCTCGCCTGCCCCGGGCGATTGATTGAGAACGCAAGCCACCGTTTCAGTCGAATCGAAGGAATTCTGCGCGTGCTCGGACCCGACGCGACGCTGCGCCGAGGCTACAGCATCACCATGAACGAGCGCGGACAAATCATCCGAACCACTGCAAACGTCCGCTCAAAAATGAAAATCCGCACCCGCGTCAGCGACGGCGAATTCGGCTCGAAGGTGTTGTAGGTCGGGCGCGATCAACAAATTTTTTTCCTTGCATCATCTCACTCTCCTCAGTTAGGAACCAATCTTTGATTTTGCTTTTGTCGGCTAATAGCCAGCAACAGCTCGGAATTCAACCCCCCTTATTCGTTAACCGCTATGATTATGCGACCAACTGAAAAATACTCTCTGCAGGCAGATTGCTTCAGCTCACAAAAGATTCCCTTTTCCCGCGTGAAACAAAGACGAATGCGAACCTTCACATTCATGACCGCGCCGGTATTGGCAAGCGCCGCCATGTTCATGGCGACGTTGAGTGTTCCGTCTGCGAGCGGTACCACGTTGAACGGTATAGTTCAAACCGGGGCGACATGTTCCACGCAACCACTCGCCCATGTCCACGTAACGTTGTTTGAAGCAACAACCGGGCAGCCGACAGTAATAGGTCAGGCAACGACCGACGAATCCGGTCACTTCTCGATCCCGTCGCCGAATAATATGTCCTCGAGTATTTTCTATGTAAGCGCAGACGTTGGCGGACGTGTGGAGTTTCTCACCATCCTCGGCACAAGACTGCCGGCCACGGTAACCATCAACGAACTGAGCACTGTTGCCGCCAGCTATTCAATGGCCCAGTTTTACAAGACCGATGTGATCTCGGGAAATTCGTTTGGCCTGCAGATCGCTGCGGGGATGAACGACAACATCATCACACCCGTGACCGGTGAATCGTCGTTTGTGCTGTTGAGTTCGCCCAATGCCGATGAAACGAATTCACTGCGTTCCACGCGGTCACTCGCCAACCTGTTGGCTGCGTGCGTGCACGACGGCTCAGTCACTTCTACCTTCCTCGACCTGGCGAGGCCACCTCGTGGCCCGGCGCCACGGACCACCGCTCAGGCCCTCGCGGATCTCACCCGGAATCCGTGGCAGAACGTGGAGGCGATCTACGCATTAACGAAGCTGTCGGATTCCTATGAGCCCGTCCTCGAAAGAATGCCGGATGCGTGGACGGTCACCGTCAAAGTCAATGACACTGGTGATGACGCCCACTTGTTCGCCGGGCTTGGCAATCTGGTATTCGATTCCAGAGGCTACGCCTGGATCACGAACAACACTATCCAAGGCACGCCCTACTCTGGTCAGTTCATGGCCGTCCTCAAACCAAACGGTAAACCCTCCGACGGCACAAATGGCACACCGTTGTCGCCTCTTACGGGCGGAGGACTTTTGGGTGGGGGGTACGGGGTCACCATCGATCCACAGGGCGCGGTATGGGTTGGTAACTTTGGCTGGGGCCCACCCAACTGCACCACGTGCTTTCCGACGCCGGACGGAAACGGAAGCGTTTCGGAATTCACGGCGTCTGGCACACCGATCTCCGGACCCAATGGCTACCAGGGCGGCCCGGTCAGAGTGCAGGGAATGGCGGCTGACGCCGAGGGCAACATTTGGATCACCAGCTATGGAACCGACAGCGTTTACGTTTTTCTCGGCGGCGATCCGAATAACTCCGTATCTTATCAACAGTATTCTGGAAGCCAGCCGTTCGGTGTCGTACTCGCCGCGGATGGAACCGCGTGGGTCACCAACGGCGGCGGACTGGACGGCCAAGACCCTCGCAGTGTCGCGAAGTACGCGCTCGTAAACGGAGCGCTGCAGCAGCAATTTCAGCACTTTCTTGGACAAGCGCTCAAAGGCTTGGCCCTCGATTCACGGGGAAACGCCTGGGTCACTTCGCAGGGCAATAATACGATCTACGCAATCCGGCCCGACGGCACGCAACTCGGAAAATTCGCTGGTGGGGGCGTCGATGGTCCGTGGGGAGTAACGGTCGACGGTGAGGACAACGTATGGGTCGCCGATTTCGGTCCGCTCCAGCCGGGCAGCAATTTCACTTCTGGCAGGATCTCGGAGCTTTGCGGCATTAACCGTGCTGCCCGGCCTCCGGGCAAGAGGTTGGGCGATCCAATATCGCCGCCGACTGGCTACACGGTACCCTCTGCCGGCAGCCAGGTGTTACTGCACAACGGAGACCTATTGTATGGGTACGGCCCACTCGCTCAGCCCAGCTTCGCCCCACTGATGCGTCTAACAAATGTCGTGATCGATCAGGCCGGCAACATTTGGGCGCTCAACAATTGGAAACCCGATTTTGACATCGACGCCTGCTGCAATCCCGGTGGCGATGGTGCGGTCATCTTCGTGGGCCTCGCGCCACCGCCTGCTTCACAGAAATAATCCAGCGGTACCGAGACTGAAACTCACTGCCGCTGAATGTCTTAGCCCCGTCACGTCGGGAGATTCCTTCTAGTTTCTAACGAGCTCTCGCCGCGCTCACGGGGTGAATTGGTAAACGCAACCGTCGTCGGTAGTCCCGCCGTGGACTGTAGCGCCGTAGAAGTTTCCAAGCGGATCGACGACCATCCCGTTATAGGAAAAGCCGCCATCGGGAGGACCCTGGAACGCATGAACAACACTCTCGGCCCAGTGACCACCACTGACGGGACTTAGCTTAAAGATTGTGCCGCTACCCAACCCGCCTTCACTCGTAGTCCCGTAAAGATTACCAGCCGCGTCGGAAACAAGATTGCTGATCGGACTATTGCCGTCGTTTCCGCTTTCGAAGCTGTAAATTACTCTCTCGCGCCATTCGCCAGTGGGCCGGGGAGACAGCTCGTAGACAGCACCGATACCGTTTCGACCGCCGTAGTACGTGGTTCCATAGAATTTACCCGAAGCAGCGCGAAGCAACGCGCCGTAAGGGAAACTTCCGTCGGGTTGCCCGCGAAAGGAATAAAGCGTCCTAAAATCCCACTCTCCAACTGCCGTCGGCGTGAGCTCGAAAACAACTCCGGCTCCATAATTGCCGCCGGTAGTGGCAGCGCCGTACAGGTGGCCTTGACTCAGAAACATTCTTCCTGCCGAACCGCTGGATCCGTCCGCGCCGCCAGTGAAAGTGTGAATCACCACAAGATCCCAAGAGCCAGATCCGATCTTGTAAATCGTGCCCAAGCCGTACGTGCCTCCAGTCGGCGTCATGCCATAAATATTTCCGCTCCGATCGACAGTGACTCTCGCGCCCGGGCCAGATCCATCGTCGCCACCAGTGAACGCATGGATGACTGTTTGAGTCCACGTGCCGCCTGAGTTCGTCAGCTTGTACACCACGCCGCAACCGCCTTCACAGCTCCCTGACCCGCCCGTGACCGCCGTGCCGTACAAGTTGCCTTGTCGATCGATTGTGACTCCTTTGTACGGCTCGCCTCCATCGGCGCCACCGGTGAAACTGTAAAGCACCGTCTGTACCCACCCAGTCGGTGTGGGGCTGAGCTGAAACACTGTGCCACTCCCGTGATCGCCTCCAAGCACTGTCGTGCCATAAATGTTTCCGGCGCTGTCCGTCTCCAAATCGGTGTCAGCGTATTCGCCGTTATCCTCTTCAAAGCTAAAGATGACGTCTGTCGTCGTCGCGGTAGCGGTAGCGAGCGACAGCGCGATAACGAATAGTGGAGCTACGTTCTTAAATCGAATTAATGCATTCATTGCTTTTCCTTCCCTTCCCTGTTTGAGTTGAATTTTTGAAATCGCGGGACCTGAAAGAGGCAAAGAAACCTGGCCGTGGGAAATGTCCTCCGCCTGATTCAGAATCCGCCTTTGCAACGCCGAGTGTGCAGAAATTATTTTGGGTTTGTCAAAACAATTCGTTACAGGCGCAAACCGTGTCAGTTGAGGTTTTGCGCTGCTGAAGATTCTTGGCGATAACCTGTTCGTCACGTTAGGCTCCCGTTACTATGGTGCCCGAAACGTCAGGTCAGCTTCGACGCGTATTAGGCGTCGGCTTCGGCCTGGCGGTGAGTATCGGTGGGACGATCGGTGTCGGTATTCTTCGCACGCCGGGTCTGGTTGCCGAACAACTGCATGTGCCATTCGCCATTGTTTTGTTGTGGGTTGCCGGAGGTATATACACGCTGCTGGGTGCAAGTTGTTTGACGGAGTTGGGGCTTATGTTTCCGCGAGCCGGCGGGTTTTATGTCTATGTGCGTCGCGCCTTTGGCAACACAGCGGGATTTGCCGTGGGCTGGACCGACTGGCTCATGTACTGTTCGATCCTCGGATATCTGTCGATCGCGATCGCCGAGTTCATTGCGACCTTGGGGCTGATACGCGGCGGTGCCGTTCGATTCGTCGCAGTCTTTATTCTACTTGCCATTGTGGCGTTGCAATGGCTGGGCGTACGCGTCAGCAGTCAGTTTCAAGAGGTGACCACGTCAGTGAAGTGCGTTGCCTTTTTGGCGCTTGTTTTGGCATGTCTGCTTGTGCCAACCAGCCAACATGCATTGGCACGAATACCGTCATCAACGACGTCGGGTGGATTGATTGTGGCCTTGCAGGCAATTGTCATTACATACGGCGGCTGGCAAAGCCCGCTATATTTCATAGAGGAAGATCGCAATCCCGCGCGCGATCTTCCGCGCGCCATGATCGGCGGTGTGCTGTCGGTAATTGGGATTTACCTGCTTGTTAATATTGCGCTACTCAAAGTGTTGCCGATATCGGAGCTCTCCGGCTCAACGCTTCCCGCGGCAGATGCTGCCCGTGTTATCGTAGGCACGCATGGCCGGACTCTTATCACAGTGTTATCAATAATATCGCTTGTCCCACTTTTAAACGCGGTCACGATGATGGGCACGCGCGTCATTTTTGGTATGGGACGTGACCAGCTATTCTGGTCGCGCACTTCGAACGTGAATCCGGGCGGCACGCCGGATACTGCGACACTGTTAACGGCTGCGGTAGCCGTTTGTCTTATCGCAACTGGCACCTTTCAGCGCTTGATAGCAATGACATCTTTCTTTTTAGTGGCTAATTATGGCCTCTGCTGCGTCGCGTTGTTCGTATTGAGACGTCGAAAACCTGAATTATCACGACCTTATCGCGCTTGGGGATACCCATGGTCGGTTTGGTTAGTCACGGTCGGCAGCATAACCTTTTTGCTTGGAATGCTGGCGGGAGACATGTTCAACGGACTCGCGGCCGTTGGACTGCTTGCGATCGGTCTCTTCGGGCGCATGTTGTTCGCGCGCCAAAGCACTCATCCCTGATTGTCGCGAGGATCTATACTTTTTCGGATGCAGGAGCCTTTGGAATCTCTGCAACAGGCCGGCGCTTTATCTGTTCCATCACATCCGCGGCGATCATCTTTAACAGATCCCGCTCTTGTGAAGTCATGTTACGTGGCTTGGTATCGAGAATACATAACGAGCCAACAGGAAAACCGTTAGGTCCGCGCAGAGGAACGCCAGCGTAAAATCGCAGACCATAGTCTTTAACAAATGGATTGTTTGCGAAACGTGGATCTCGCGACAGATCCCGGACGATAAGTACCTCGTCATTGGCGATGACGTGGCCGCAAATGGAAACTTCGCGCGCAATGCAGCGATCCTCAGCAAGCTCAGCCGGCAAACCGGTTTGCGATTTGAACCATTGCCGTTTTTTATCGATCAAAGTTATCAACGCAATTGGCACCCTGAAGAGTTTCGTCAAGCGTTCCGTAACGTGATCGAAGTCTGATTCCGGAGGAGTATCCAAAAGATTTAATCCATTCAATTCCGCAACGCGCGCTTCCTCGTTAGGCGGCGTCGGCGCAGGCAGCATTTCATCATTGATTCCCGCAGCCATTTTGGAAATCAGACGCACAGCGTCGGTCAACGAAACCGCTACTTCGTTTACATCAGCTGCGCGCAAACGCTCCTTGAGCTTGTCGGCATCTAATCTGGAACTCCACACCCCGACAAGTGTTGTTATGCTTCCAAGGCGGTCCCGGATAGCGGCAGTCAGATTGCGAGCCTGAGCTATGCTTGTCGGCGGCAACACGGATATACAAATGCATTCCGGCCGAAGCTCAACGATGCGGTCGATCAGCTCCTCGTGCTTGAATCGTGCAGGCAGGTTTTCGGCCTGGAAGCCGCGACGTCTAAGCAGCTGCGCGAGCATTTCACCGGCGAGCTCGTCGCGATAAGCGCTCGCCGGCAGACACAACACGCGGCTGTCGACAGTTGGAGCGACTCCAATAATTTCGTCCTCTTTTTCCTCCTCTCCCCTGTTTCGCGAATGCTGCCAGACACCGAAATCGTCTATGGTTTCGTGAATTCGTTGCAATGCCGCCGTCCTTTGCTCGGCGCCAAGCGAACCGTTGTGCCCGTCGGTTTCGACTACTGCAATCGTTGGGATTAAGACGTTATCATAAAGCGCAAGCAGGGATTCCGTCTCGGCATATTTGACGGAAAACTCCTCTGCGCTGTCCATCGAGAATGATAGAAGCCGGTGGTAAAACTCCTCATGAGGCGCCAACGGTTGATCCTCGCTTAATAGAATGGCAAGAAACTCCAACCGCGGAACATGTCGTCCTATGACGGCCAGACACACGGTCAGAGGATTAGAAAGTACCAGGCCAACCGGTCCCCAAAGCCATGTCCAAAACACAGCGGAAATGATTAAGGCAATCGGCGAGACACCTGTATTCGCTCCATAAACCCAGGGTTCGATAAAGTTCGATACGATTACCTCCAGCACGATAAACAATCCGATCGTCATGAGCGGCGTGAACCAGCTTGTTGAGATCGCAAAGGATAGCAAAACGGGCAAAAGTGCGCCCACCCATGGGCCGACGTAGGGGACAAATCGAAGCACTCCGGCTAACAATCCCCACAACGCGGCATTGGGAACTCCGATAAAATGCAAACCCGAAGCAACACAAATGCCGTAACAAGTGTTGACGAGAAATTGGGTAACGAGGTAACGCGACACACGACGCCCTGCGTCTTCCATCGCGCGCGTTGTCGTGCTGATACGCCCCTGCCCCACGAGACGAATTAATCTTCCACGAATGTCTTCCCTCTTCAGCAGCATGAAGATCACAAGCAACAGCACCAGGGCCGCAGTGCCCAACGGGCTGAGAATGGCGCCGATCGTCTCCTGCATTAATTGGGGAATCGCGCTTCGTCCTTCGATCACCTTCACCGGGATAGGACTCGCCACCGGCGGCGCTGTGTTGGTTGAAAGACCACCGGGCCTTGGCTCCGTGACCGGTGCCGGGTTCGGCTCAACCAATTCGTTTTGCAGCAGGTTAACGCTGCGTGAGAATCGCGCCAGCGGACCGGCAGAGGGAAGTTTCAACGATCGAATTTTAAGGACGATATTTGCCTGGTAATCCGGCAATTTCTCAGCGAGATCGATGACTTGGCGGCCTATGACCCAGCTCGCTGCCGCGAAAATTGCGAACATCGCAATTACAGTCACCAAAACAGCCGCCACACGTCCGATCCAAGGCTCCACCCGAGTAACCAGCCGGGAAAGGAGAAACGTGATCAACGTGGCCAGCGCGATTGGCACCAACACGGTGCGCCCGAAGTACAGTGCAGCAACAATAAGCGCCAGCAGCAGAAGTCCCCAGATTCCAGTGAGGGCAGCAGATGGAGTTAACGGCGTAATTCGCGTTCGCATGCCTCAGATGGAGAATGTCGACCGCGGCACGCCGGCCAAATCCCCGGGCCAGCGTAATAACCCAAAGCAGCTCAATCGTTTCACTGCTTATCGCAGCGAAATCATGGAACTCTTCTTCCTCTCCAGCCGAGAAAGAAAAAGACCACGCAGATTACCAGGAACAGGAAAAACAATAATTTCGCGATCCCGGCCGATGCCGCGGCGATTCCGCCAAATCCAAGCACCGCCGCGATAAGCGCGATGATTAGAAAAGTTACAGCCCAACCTAACATAAGTTTCACCTCCTTCGCGGGATGAATCGCACCGAAGTTCTGATGTGCGTGTGTAAATGTTAAATTTTTCGAAGAACCGTCGCGATCGTTGGCACTTTTACAGGATTCGCCGCTGATCAAATCCGGTATGTCTTAACCTGCGATTGCACACTTCCTCCATCCGATTTTTCCTGACGGCACACTCCTCTTTGACCCTGATTGTGATTGTCACCAATCAAGACAACTCTCTTCGGATGACGCAGCCGCCCGGAATTCGATAAATTTCGTAGAACCAGTAGCGATTCAGTCTTCGATTAATATCCAACGTGCTTCTGTAACGAGAACACTTTTACAAAACAACAACCATGAGAATGACACAAACCATCAAACGAACTTCACTAGTTATAGCGAGTGTTACCGCGATCAGTATGGCTGCACTGGCTGCCGATGAGAAAACAAACCCGGATAACACGGGGATAAACGAGCGAGACCGCTCCGGTGACACCAACACATCTGGTGACCAGTCAAACAGTTCTGCGGATTTAAAAGTCACGCAGGCTATCCGACGGGCGATAATGCAGGACAGTCAGCTTTCAATGACTGCGAAGAACATAAAAATTGTAACCGCCAACGGCAAAGTAACTCTGCGGGGGCCAGTGAATAACGCAGAAGAAAAAGCGAAAATCGGTCAGCTGGCAAACTCCTCGGCTGGCGGCGCTCGGATTGACAATCAACTCGACGTTAAAGGATCGAAATAATCAAACCCAAACACATTAAGGAGAAATAAAACATGTCTAAATCAGTATTCGGTATCGCAACTACACAAGGCCAGGTTGAGCAAATTGTTCAGCAGCTTCAGGCTCAAGGCTTCGCGACTTCGGAAATTTCGGTGCTCATGCCCGACACAGGCGGCACACGCGACCTCGGTCATGTCAAGGCTACAAAGGCGCCGGAGGGAGCGACAACCGGGGCAGCTACAGGTGGCGTTACAGGCGGCGTGCTCGGGCTATTGGCAGGAGTGGGCGCCCTAGCTATTCCCGGCCTCGGTCCGTTCATCGCTGCTGGGCCGATTATGGCAGCACTGAGTGGTGCGGCCGTAGGTGCGACCACTGGCGGTGTCGTCGGTGGTTTGGTCGGCCTTGGGATTCCGGAGATCGAAGCAAAGCGTTACGATGAAAAGCTGAAGAAGGGTAATTATCTAATTGCTGTCCATGCCGACGAAGGCGACGATGTTGATCGCGCAAAGGATATTTTCGAAGCCGCTGGCGCCGAAGATATCAGCACCGTCAGCGAAGCATCAGCGCCGAAGGCGTAGGACTTAAAAAGAGGGAAGTCATGGGTAAAGAAAATAACATGAGCCAAGGACCTGCGGTTTCACCGCAGGCGGGAGTAATCGGCGAAGAAAACAGGCGACAACGAACCGGGCCCGGTTTGGGTGAACGAGGACACAACGTTGCAAGCGGTGAAACGCAGCAAGCAACCGAGGACCTGACACCAGTCGCTCCTGCGACCGGTGGAGAAGTGATTAGCCAAGCTCAAGAGCGCCTCCGCACATTCAAGGAAGATACCGATGACTATGTTCGGAAGAATCCGTCCAAAGCAGTGTTCACCGCACTTGGCATTGGATTTGTTCTCGGGCTGATGCGTCGCCGTTAACTACGACACCGGTGACATAATTGCCGGCGTGCCCGCACAGCTGTTACCGCGATCGGGTGCGAGAATTGTTGGAACGCTCGCCAGCGTCGTCAGTGTCCGCCTGTTACCGTGTATCCGGCATCTCGTAAATCTACGGCCAACTCCTTTTCCATCTGGAGCGCGGCTTCAAACGGCATTGGGTTCAAATGTTTGTAAAGCTCTGGCATCAGTCTCACGCCATATTTCCTGACGACCCAGGCTGATTTGTAGCCGTTTTTATGATTTTGAAACCGGTGGTCGACCGGAATTCCGGTCATCCCGACGTAGACGCATGGTTTCAGCGGATCTCGTTGGGGATTTAGCCGCAAAATGGAAGGGTGCTTTGCGACAGCGTCCTTTAACAGAATCACGTAAACGTTGTGGTGAAACGGCTGTTCCTTTTGTAGCGCTGGTTTCTTCCGTTTCAATTCACAAAACAATAATAAAATTTGGAAAGGCTTGGAGCGTCAGCCAATTTTTCGTAGGGGCGGCCCAGTTTGCCACAAACACACCGCCGCACGGAAATCTTTTCAAGCAAACGTAACATGGAATCGGGTGACGTTGATGTATCGGCATTAAAAGTGGGCGCCATAATCAACACCTCAAGCGGCGGTTGCGACTCCGAATCTGAGCCAGAGATACTCCGCATTCTTAAGAATGCCGGCGTGACGAACTGCAAAACGTGGTGTGGAGAGGGAGACCCGATTGCGCGGGCAGGCTCACAAGCCGCAATACAAAAACTCGGACTGCTGATCGTACTCGGAGGAGATGGCACGATTCGAACAGCCGCGGCGGTCTGCGCTAGAAGTGGCACGTATCTTCTCCCGCTGCCCGGCGGAACTATGAATATGCTTCCTCGGGCGTTGTACGGCGACACGGCCTGGCAAGACACACTCAAAGACGCGCTCGCTGATCCGGCAACAAAGGCACTTTCAGGAGGTCGCGTCGGGGATGAACTGTTTTTTGTTGCAGCAGTTGTCGGTGCGCCGGCGTTGTGGATCGAGGCCCGCGAAGCTGTACGTGAAAGAGACATTGTCGATGTCCTTCGGAAGAGTGCCATCGCGTTGCACGCAATGTTTGATACAAAGGTGCAATATTCTATTTCACCGGAAGTCAGCGGGGAAGCCGAAGTCGTGGCTGTTATCTGTCCGCTCGTATCGCAACAAATGTCCGACTCGGAGCAAGCGCTTGAAGCCGCTGCTATCAGTATGGGGAGCGCCGCCGAATTATTCGGGCTCACCACAGCCGCAGCGTTCGGCAAATGGCGCAAAGACGAGAGTGTGACCCTCAGCAGAACCCAGCGGGTAGCGTTGCAATCAAGCAGAGATATTCCGTTATTTCTCGATGGAGAAAGAGTGAAGGTCGGCGACAATGCAGAAATCACTTTCGTCTCGAACGCAGTGAATGTGATCGTTCCAGAAGACCGGATTAGCTAAGAAGCTCTGCTGCAATTTCCTAAACCGGCCTAACCCATCACTTCTCCAGCTTAAACGCCAAGGTCGCCAGCGGCGGGAGATGGATGAGGATTGAATGTTCGCGGCCCATCCACTCGCGAGCTTCGCTGTAGACGCCGCCCAAGTTTCCCACGTTGCTGCCGTCGTAGGTTTCGCCGTCGGTGTTGATCAGCTCACGATAAAAGCCGGATTCAGGAACACCTAAACGATAATTGTAGCGCACGACCGGCGTGGCGTTCACCACGAACGCGATGATATCGCCGTCGTGCGATTTTCGCAGGAACGAAACCACGCTGTTCTCGGCGTCGTGAAAATCGATCCAGTCGAATCCGTCGTAGGTGTCGTCGAGTTGCCAGAGCGCCGGTTCGTTTTTGTAAACGTAATTCAAATGCTCCACCAACCGGCGAAGCCCATCGTGTTTCGGAAGATCGAGAAGATCCCAGTCGAGCTGCACGTCGTGGTTCCATTCGTTTCGCTGGCCGAATTCGCAGCCCATGAAGAGCAGCTTTTTACCAGGCTGCCCATACATCCACGCCAGAAACATCCGTAGATTGGCAAATTTTTGCCATTCGTCGCCCGGCATTTTTGAGAGCAGCGAACGCTTTCCGTAAACGACTTCATCGTGACTCAAAACCAGAATGAAGTGTTCGGTGAAGGCATAGAGCAGCGAGAAGGTGATATTGCCGTGATGATAGCGCCGGTAAATCGGATCGATGCTCATGTAGTGCAGGAAATCGTGCATCCAGCCCATGTTCCATTTGAACCCGAACCCGAGCCCGCCGAGATACGTCGGACGCGTCACTCCCGGCCATGCCGTTGATTCCTCGGCAATGGTCATGATCCCGGGGAACCGCTCATAACAAACTTCGTTGAAGCGTTTCAAAAAAAAGATCGCATCGAGATTCTCGCGCCCGCCGTAAACATTCGGGATCCATTGCCCAGGTTGTCGCGAGTAATCGAGGTAAAGCATCGAAGCCACCGCATCCACGCGCAGACCGTCGATGTGATATTTGTCGAGCCAGAAAAGGGCGTTACCGATGAGAAAATTTCGTACCTCGTTACGGCCGAAATTGAAAATGAGCGTGCCCCAATCTTGTTGCTCGCCCTGTCGCGGGTCCATGTGTTCGTAGAGATGGGTACCGTCGAACTCGGCAAGCGCGTGCGCGTCCTTTGGAAAATGCGCCGGCACCCAATCCATGATCACGCCGACGCCAGCCTGATGACATTTGTCGATGAAATGACGGAAATCGTCCGGCGGGCCGAACCGACTTGTCGGGGCGTAATAGTTTGTAACCTGATAACCCCACGAGCCCTCGAACGGATGCTCGGCAATGGGCAATAACTCGATGTGCGTATAACCCATTTCCAACACGTACGGCAGTAATGTGTCAGCAAGTTCGAGATAGCTTAGTTGACGGTTGTTCTCTTCGGCTTTTCGACGCCATGAGCCGAGGTGCACCTCATAAATGCTGATCGGGCTTTGCGGCCAGTTCTTCTTGCGGCGCGCTTCCACCCAGTCGGCATCGTTCCAAATGTAGCGTTCCAAATCGTACACCAGTGATGCCGTGGCTTTCCCATGCTGATTGAAAAACGCGAACGGATCGCTCTTAAGCAGCACCGCGCCGGTTTGCGTGCGGATCTCAAATTTGTAATGCGCGCCCTGCTTGATCCCGGGCAGAAATAATTCCCAAACACCTGCACCTAACAACTTCCGCATCGGATTGACGCGACCATCCCAATCATTGAAATCACCAACGACGCTGACGCGTTGCGCATTGGGCGCCCAGACGGCAAAATAAACGCCGGTCGCATCGCCTATCGTGCGCACGTGCGCGCCGAATTTTTCGTAAATCTCCCAGTGCTGGCCTTCTGTGAACAGATGCAGATCGACATCGCCCATGATGGGCCCGTATTGATACGCATCGCGCACGAGCTGTTCTGAACCGTCCACTTTTGTGATCCGGAGGCGGTACGGCACGTCTCGCGCAACACCAGACACCGTGGCGCAAAAGAAACCTTCCTCATCAATGCGTTCCGCAGCGATTAGTTTCGCCGGCTCTCGATCGAGGACGATATCTACCGCGCGCGCCTCCGGCCGAAAGACTCGGATCTCCACGTCATCACCGACCTTGTGTGGACCTAACACGCGGAAGGGATCGGAATGAAGACCCGTGACAAATCTATCGACCTCGTCGCGTGGAATCCCGGTAATCTCAAAAGTTTTCATTGTATGGTGAAAATTATCGGTTTCACTCCGAAGATCTAAAAACCTAGCGCGCCTTGCTTACTAGCCAACCATTGTTTGCGCTTGTGAGGAGCAACCGCCCGCTCCTTGAGCGCACCGGCGAAGCATGCGAATTAGCGTCGTGAAGAAGCTTTGTGCAGCCACTTATTTTCTCGCCATTAGCTACGCGTTCGCTGCTCCTATCGTGCCTACCGCACCGGGCACCAGTTGGCGATACCGTATGACCGAAGAAGTCGGAAAAGGACTTGACCTTTCCGATATAAAAACAGACGCCGACGGGAAGATTCGCCTGCCGGTTTTGTATCGCGTCGATGGAACAGAGAACGTTGATGGCAAAGATCTGCTTAAGTTTGAAATGCACCGGGCGGGCACGATCACCAACACCGATCTCCTGAGTGTGGACGACCACGGAATCATTTGCTGGGCGCGAATTAATCTCGATGGACAGGTGGTAAAGTTTAACCCGCCGCAGACGATGATCGCCGCTCCACTAAAAAAAGGCGCCGCATGGGACTTCAATGGACAGGCCGGCGAACTGAAAGTGCAACAGCATTATGAAGTGCTGGGCGAAGAAACAATCGAGGTGCCAGCAGGAAAATTTCAAGCCTATCGGATTCATGGCGAGCAAACAGAGCCGAACCGGATGACCATCGATCGCTGGTTCACGCCGAACGTTGGAATCGTCAAAGACATCACGACAATGCGGGACGCAAAAGACGATATGCTCCAGCGTATTTCGCTCGAGCTGACGGAAGGCCCCAAAATTGTCGAACGCCCCCAGGTGAAGCTGGACGCCACGCCGAAGCAGCTTGAAGTAAGTCTTGCAAAAGAGCGCTTCGGGAAACCGGTAACAACATTCTCGTCGAGCACGCCGGAAATTTATGCGCGTTGGCAGGGCGAGCGTTTGCGCCCGGGCGCGAGTGTCAAGGCCATGTGGATCGCAGAAAACATCGGCGAGGATTTTCCTCGAGACTACAAGGTGGACGAGGCTTCTATCGTTGCTGAAAGTCCGACCGCACACGGCGCGTTCACTTTGGCGCGCCCGGAAGATGGCTGGGCGCCTGGAGATTACCGCGTGGAGTTTTATGTCGATGATGTTCTTGTCGAGGCGGTGAAAATGAAAATTGTGCAATGATCAAGAACCGGTGGCCTCCTTGGGCGCCGCGGGGGCGCTCTGGAGAGACGCCTCCTCCTTGAATTTCCTTGAATCCAAAACGTGGCGTCATCACATCATAACGGAGAAGACATATTTTACATGAGAAAGATCCTGATCGTTTTGCTTGCTGGCTGTGTCGTTTTAGTTGTCGGGTGCCATTTGCCCGGCATTCGAGGTAATGGACATATTAAGACCGAGGAGCGACCAATTGGCGCTTTCGCGAACGTCGATGCCGGTGGCATGTTCGAGATCGAATGGCAAAATGGATCTCCGGCTCTTCGAATCACGACTGACGAAAATCTGCTGCCGTACATCGAGAATGACGTTTCCGGCGATACTCTTCGGCTTCGCATTCGAGAACATGTTTTTTGGCCTACCCACGGAATCAAGGTTGCTATCTCGAGTCCGACACGGAAAGGCGCCAAAATCAGGGGCGCCGTCAAGCTGACCGCAAATAAGTTGAGCGGACCAGTGTTTGCTTTGGAATCACAGGGGGCATCAGAGGTCTCACTGGATGGCGAAGTCGACCGGCTCCTGGTAGATATGACCGGCGCAAGTCAGTTAGTTGCGAATGGATTGCAAACTAAAACTGCCGAAATCTCTACCACCGGCGCCGGCGATGCCGATATCGCCGTGAGCGAAACGCTCAAAGTCAGTATCACCGGTGCGGGGAAAGTCAGCTACTCGGGGAATCCGGCGACGATCCAGAAAAACATTACTGGCGCCGGTTCAATTCGCCACAAGGACTAGAAGGCATCAACCCATCTCATAAATGGTAGGGACGGCCCGCCGGGCCGTCCGACCGCCTCGGCGCGCCCGGCGGTCGCGCCCTACCAGAACCTCACATTCTCGATTTATGAGATGAGTTCTAGTTATCTGGATGTAAAGGCGCTCGCCGCGGCGAGCACCTATACAATTCAACCAGACAAAGCCTGGTGGACGACAAGTTGAACGCATCAAGATGAAGCAACCTCTGGTCATTCGAATCCTGACCTGGTTCGCTGCATTCGCGGCGATGGGTATGTTCCTGTCGATCTTACTGGCGATTCTGGATGTCGGCCCGCATCTCATGGGCGGCGAAAAAGTGACCCGGTCTGAATGGTTGCATATCGCCGCCCCGCTGGTCGCGGTGATGGGCGGCCTTATGACGTTGATCGCCTACGGCCTTGGTGCGCGCAAACCGTGGTCGCGTCATTTTGTCTTGGCGATTTTTGTACTGATAATCGTGTATGCGTCGGCCCTCGGCGCAGTTAACGTTCTTCGTCACTCGATCATGTGGCGCGCCATTCTTAACGCCTCTCTGTCCGGGTCAGTTGCCGGGTGGTACTTTTATTTCAAACCAAATGTGGCTGCGTATTTTCGTGAACTTCCGAGGCGATAGGCATTGCAAGGCGGATTTCCTATTGCGCTAGCGACGCCGCAATGCGAAATCCAATGCGGAGAGAAAACACATGATGCGCAGACTGTCCTTCCTTGTTGCATTCCTACTGCTGGTCGGTCCGGCACACGGAGGGGATGAAAGATCAATCAAAGACCTGGCCAAAGCGTTGGCCGGGCTCGCGCCTGATGTCGACCCGGCGGAAGCCGAGCTGTTATCGGAGACCGCGCATACGAAGTCTCGCAGCCTCGCGAAGGAATATCGTGTCGTTCTAAATCCCGAATTTACGGTGTTCCTGGTCAACATCGGGAAGCGGAAACGTGGCTGGTGTGGTCATTGGGCGCAGGATCTAGGCGCGCGTTTGAAGGAACTCAAACTTAAAACGCTGGTGCTCCACTGGGGTGAAGCCTATCCGAATACTTCGAGCGAGAACAACGCGCTGGTGGTGACTGCACGCAATCAGCGCTTCGAGGATGGAATGCTCCTCGACGCCTGGCGCAGGGCCGGTCGATTATTCTGGCTCCCGGTAAAAAAAGACGACGAATACGAAGTGGAACAGCACTTTGGCCATTCCGGGATCACAGTATGGAAAGAGAACATGAGCTGGAGCGCTTGGCTGCAGGAGTATCAAACTGCCCAGCAAAAGCCGAAGACAACCACCGCACCGCGCTGAATCATTCCAGGGCACGTTTCTTGAGCGGAGAGCGCTACCGCTGAAAAATAGGCGTTCCACAGAATGGAGCCGGCGGGCGCCGAGCCGACATGGACGGGAAGCCCGAAATGGGCGAGCGAACTGGCGCGAACGAATCAAACGCCGTACAATTTTAGCGAAGTGAATGTTCAGACCGAAAGAACTGAGGATTACAAGGCACCGGCGGAGGAGACCGCCTGGAGCCGGATAAAAAAGGCGCTGGCGCCCATAGCAGTGGTGGGAGCCGCCATCGCAAAATTTTTCGGGAGCCTTAAAGTCGCGCTCCTGCCGCTACTGAAATTCCTGCCGATCCTCTTGAAGTCCGGCGGCACCATGCTGCTGATGGTCTGGGTTTACATGCAACTGTGGGGCTGGAAGTTCGCGCTGGGGTTTGTGCTGCTTTTGCTCGTCCACGAAACGGGTCACTTGATTGTCGCTAAAAAGTTTGGACTCAAAGTTGGAGCGCCTGTCTTTATTCCGTTTATGGGCGCATTCATCGCGCTCAAAGAAGCGCCGCGCAACGCGTGGATGGAAGCATGCGTGGGTATAGGCGGGCCATTACTCGGAAGTGTGGGCGCGCTGGTGTGCAACGCACTGGGCGAATTCTTCGCCGCTCCGATTTTCATCGCCTTGGCGTGGTTCGGGTATTTTCTGAACCTGTTTAACCTCACCCCGGTGGGAATGCTCGACGGCGGACGCATCGTGACGGCGTTATCGCGCTGGTTATGGTTGCCCGGATTCGCGTTGCTTCTTTGGTTTGGCTGGAAATATCCAAACTTCATCATTTGGCTGATCGTCCTGTTGTCGCTGCCACGGATCTATTCCCTGTTTCGAAAACGCACGGAGGAAGAACAGCGTTACTTTGAAGTCACACCGTCACAGCGCTTGATAATGTCCGTGTTGTATTTCGGTTTGATTGCGGTCCTGCTCTTCGGAATGCACGTAGCGCAACGGGATCTGCATGATGTCGGTGTACGCGCACACGGACACGGACGGGATGTGATCGTGCAATAAATTAGTGCGCTGTCACCGCGAAGACTTTTTCCGGTTCCAGGCCGATTTTCTTGACGATCGAAACGAAACGCTTGTCCGTCCGCAGAGGAGCAAATTCAGGGGCGATGCCGATAAAGTGCAATGACGATGAATGTTCCTCGTAAGCGCGCGCCAGTTCGCGCATCGCTTCTTCATGTTCTTCTAACACCACGTGCACATGTGCAATGGCGTCCCCGGGCGTGTAACTCCCGCGACTCGCGCAAGCGGCCGCGAGAATCTCCCGCGCTTCGCTCCTGCGGTTCATCTTCGCATAGGTAATCGCAAGACCAAATGGGACTCGACCACTGACGTCTTGTGATTTTTTGTATAAGGCGATCGCGTCATCGAAGCGTCCTATTTCGCGATAAAGCGCGGCCAACAGCGGTTCACTATAAAGGAATGTTGGATCAAGCTGCAAGGAGCGCTCACCAGCGGCCATCGCTTCGTCGATTAATCCGAAGTACCGATAGATCTCGCAGGCGAAATTGCTAACCCATAGCGAGGCAGGATCAATTTTCGCGGTACGATTGAGATACGTGAGGGCTTTCTCCTGGTCGCCCATCGCGGCGTAAAATGCAGCGATGAAATAATTTGACGGTGTGGAATTTGAATCGATTTCGAACGCACGCACGTATTCGGCTTCGGCGCCGCGGAGGTCCCAATCGAGGATCCGTTTGGTTTCCGCCAGATAAACATGCGCCTCGGCTTCGCGGTCGTCGATCTTGATCGCATTCAGCGCAGCGTGGCGAACCTTAGAATAGGCTTCGTCCGGTTTTACATAACCATCCGCCAGCCAAAGCCACGACTTTGCAATGCCGGTCCAGGCGCGTCCGAACCGCGGGTCCTTGTCGAGCGCGCGCTGAAAAGATTTAAGGCTTTTGCGTAACGCGTCCTCAGTGCCTTTGTCCGAATAGAAAAGACCTTGCAAATATGCGTCATAGGCGGCGGTGCTGCGCGAAGCGGGTCGCGTTGAAACATCCAGCTTCAGCTTCAGAGCATCAACGATCGACCGGGTGATTTCGTCCTGGACGGAAAAAATTCCGCGTAACTCTCGCTCGAAAGTCTCTGACCAAATCGTGAATCCATCGCAAGCGTCGATCAGTTCTGCGGTCACGCGCACACGTTTGCCGTCGCGGCGAATACTGCCCTCGACCACGTGACAGACATTTAGCTTCTCCGCAATCTCGCTCAGGCCAGCGTTTTTGTCTTTGAACCAAAAAGACGACCGCCGCGCCGCCACACGCAAACCGTCCACTTTCGAAAGGGCCGTCAAAATTTCCTCCGCAATTCCGTCACCGAAATAATCGCGGTCTTGCGCCGGGCTTAAATCGTCAAATGGCAAAACAGCGATCGATCGCGTAGGTGATTCGGATTTCAACGACACTTCCTGCGCCTGCTTGAGTTTTATCGGCAACTCCGGGTTTCCGACTTCATCGGTATAAAGATTGACCATAAAAATCCCGACACCGTGCTTCACCTCGAACTCGCCCAGATCATGAAGGTACGGACGCCAGAACCGCGCCTGAGCCAGATCTTCCGCGACGCGCCGGGAGAGAAGGATGTGACCGGCATCACCGCAATCCATTACCCGCTGCGCGATGTTCACTCCGACGCCAGCGACATTCATCTGGTCGTTCACGTCTCGGACTTCATTGACCGGGCCGCTGTGAATGCCCATGCGTAAACGCATCTGCTGTGACTCTTTGAGCGCCTGGCCAATCTCAATCGCACAGCGGACTGGCGCCTCCGGACTGTTAAAAAACACCAGCGCCATACCGTCTCCTGTGGGGACTCGAATCAGTTTGCCCGCCGCTTCGGCCGCGCGGACTTGCTCGCTATTGCGGACGATCTGGGTCAGTTGTTCCTGCAGTTCACGCTGCTCGTCGAGAAGCAGTTTCGAGTAACCGATCATGTCCATGAACAGGACATGCCCGATCTCTAACTGAACATCTGTTTTGGATTCTACGGCCATGTCACTCTAACTCCGCAGGGAGGCCTCCGGGGCCATCTAAAGGGTGAGATCAAGCCTCGCATTTCGCGTCCGAATGGCAATCAGCCAGCTCAAGTTTGACAGCATTAAGGGCCAGATAGCATCGATTCAAAATGAACCAAACGACAAACGACGGAGAAAAGATGGAAAAGCAGATATGGGAAGACATCAACGCGAAGAACTGGAAAGCGGTGGAAGATAAAATCGCCGAAGGTTTTCAGTCTGTTCATCCCGATGGCACGCGCGACCGGGCAGGTGAAATATCATTGGTCAAAAACCTGGACGTTGGCCAGGTAGCGTTGAGCGATTTTAAATCGACGATGGAAGGCAATGACATTGTAGTTACCTATATGATTTCGGCGCAAGAAACGATCGATCTGGAGCGTTTGCCGACGAGGCCTGCGTCGCGTCTCAGTATATGGAAAAGAGGAGCTGGCGGCTGGCAATGGATTTGCCACGCTAACCTTACTCCAATTCCTGGCGCGATTTCACAAGTGTTGTACCCACCGGCCTGGGGCCGGTCGGGCTCGCCACTGCTTTTTACTCGAATGAAGACGGCCCACAGGGCCGTGGCTACACCCTCGACAGTTTTTGCTGAACTCGCTCTAGCCGTCACAATTCGACGGAGTGAGCTACGTGTTTAGGGCGTGTTGCCTCCGATCAACTTCTGAAAACGCGGGTCGTTGCGGAGCGGATCCCATTCCCAACGATATTTCAGATCGTTGACGGTGATGCTGTAGTCGGCGCTATCGATCGCACCCGGTGTTTTGAGCAAACGCTCGATCAACGGAATGGCCAAATCATTCTCGCCCACGCGAGCGTAGATCAGCGCCAGATAAGCGCTCATGATCGGGCCATCAACAGCATCCTTCGATTCCGGTTTTAGTTCGACCGCGCGTCGGCCTTCACGAATCGCGGCATCCTTGCGTCCCATGAAAGCATACAGCGAGCCGAGAACTGCGTGCCGCTCGGCGCTTGCGGGGGCTTCCTTCAGCGCCGCTTCAAAAACTGGCCTCACCGACTCAAATGTGATCATCGCATTCGCATGATCGTCTAATGTGAGGTACGTGCAGCCTTCGAGGAACGCTTTCGGAGTCAATCCAGCAGTCGTGTAAGAAACGTCATTAGCCGCCGAAGTTTGGAGAACCCTTTTGGCGGCAGAATAATCGCGGCGCAGCATGGCCGCGTCCCATCGAGCGGCAGTGACAACGCCATCTGGATCGTTATCGGGCGGGACTTGATCCACCAGCGATTTCAGCAGTTGCGTGTCTCCTTTCCACCAGAAATCAACATAGCCGGTTTGAATTTTTGCAACGAGCGAATCCGGTGCCAAGATACGCCACCGCTGCGCCCATCGCTCCGCATCTTTCCACCGACGCATCGCGGTTTCGGTCTGCAGGAGCTCGCGGACTGTGTTCGGATTTTGCGGATCGAGCTTGGCAACCCTTTCGTATGCCTCGAGCGCTTCCTGCCACTTGCCCTGACGACGTCTGATCGCCGCGATAAAGCGGGGAATCTCTCCATTGCTCGGAGACAAACGAGAAGCAATTTCGAGCTGTTCCAACGCGCCGTCGTAGTCCTGATCAACCCAGTAACTGTACTGGCCTAGCGCGAAATGCGCTTCTGCGAGATTAGGTTGCAAACGAAGTGCGGTTTCCGCCTCGGCGAGGGCTTTCGTTTTCCAACTGTCCGTGGGTTCGTAATAGTGGAAAATCGCAGCCCAGACGGATGCTAACTGCGCATGAGCAAGCGCAAAATTTGGATCCAGTTCAATTGCCTGCGCGTAAAGCTGCTCGGCGGTCTTGTAGTCCTCCAGCAGCGTGTCCGGATTTCGGGAGATTTGGTTCGCGCGCAGATAAAGCACGTACGCATCAGCGTTTTGCGTCGGTTTCGTGGTGACCCGTGCTTTTTCCTCCTCGCTCAGCGTTGCCCGGAGCGCCTCGGCAATTTCGCCCGCTAATTCTCCCTGCAAGCCCAGCGAATCAGCCAGAGTGCGGTCGTAACGATTTGCCCAAATCTGCCGGTTATTTCGCGCATCGATCAATTGCACATTCAACACCACACGCTCGCCTTCCTTGCGCACACTACCCTCGAGAATGTTCGCCACGCCCAGCTTCCTCCCGATGTGGCGCACATTCTGCGCTGCGGCGTCACGAAACGCCATCACCGACGAACGACTGATGACTCTGAGGTCTTTGATCTTTGCCAGACTTGTCAGGATATCGTCCTGAATGCCGTCAGTGAAAAATGCGTTGTCCTTCTTCGGACTGAAATTCTCGAAGGGCAATACCGCGATGCTTTTCTCTTCAGCCAGCGTCGATACCTGGTTTTGCCTCGAGTAAAACCAGAGGCTCACACCAATGACACCAATCAAAACGACCGTGGCCGCCATCGCCAGATAAATGCGTCGAAACGTCCGTGGAGCGCCGGTAGCCGTAGCTTTAGCCGCCTCTTCCAACCGGGCTTGCCGAATCGTTTTCGGCAATTCAGGATTCCCGAAACCCTCTCCGTAGAAATTTACCAGGAAGATGGGCACGCCGTGCTTCACGGCGCATTCGCCCAAGTCGTGTAAACAGGGACTCCACCGTCGCGAGTGGGATAAATCCTCCGCGGCTCTTTTGGACAACAGGATGTGGCCTCCATCTCCGCAATCCATCACGCGCCTGGCAACATTGATTCCAGCCCCTGCGACGTTGGTTCGGTCGTTTACGTCGTGAACTTCCTTGATCGGTCCGCTGTGAATGCCCATCCGAAGCTTCAGTTGCGGATACTCTTTCAATTTTTTGCTGATCTCGATCGCGCAACGTACCGGCGCTTCGGGGCTGTCGAAAAAAACGAGCGCCATGCCGTCGCCCGCGGGAAGCCGTATCAGCTTTCCTGCTTCTTTTGCGATACGGACCTGATCAGTACCACGCACGATGGCAGTCAACTGCTGCTGACATTGACGCTGCTCATCGAGAAGCAGCGTCGAGTAACCGACCAGGTCCATAAATAAAACGTGGCCGATCTTTAGCTGAACCTCAGATCGATACTCCGTAGGCATAGGTCTAACAGAAACAATATCTTCTGCCATGTTTCCTGGTTTCTGAAATCCTATTTCCGCGAAAGCATAGTCAGCTAGCCCGCCCCGAGAGCAAACCGAACCCCGACGCCGTCGTCGATGTTGTGCTAAATTTGGTGATGCCGTTTCAGCTTGAATCCAGTTTCAAACCTCGCGGTGACCAGAGCCAGGCCATCGCAAAGCTACTGAAGTCTGTCGAGGCAGAAAACCGCCATCAAACACTGCTCGGCGTGACGGGTTCAGGCAAAACGTTCACCATTGCCAACGTGATCCAGGAACTGAATCGCCCTACGCTGGTGATCTCGCACAATAAAACGCTGGCCGCACAACTTTACTCCGAGTTCAAACAATTTTTCCCGCGTAACGCGGTGGAATATTTCGTCAGCTATTTCGATTACTATCAGCCCGAGGCTTACATCCCGCGCTCCGACACATACATCGAGAAAGATTCGTCCATCAATGAGGAGATCGAGCGATTGCGGCTCTCCACAGCGAGCGCGCTGTTGTCGCGACGCGACGTTATCGTGGTGGCCAGCGTTTCCTGTATCTATGGAGTCACCTCGCCGGAAGATTACGAACGGATGTTGCTCACGGTGAAGCGGGGACAGCGCGTCACCCGCGAAGCAGTGCTCAGCCGGCTAATCGAGATGCTCTATGAGCGCAACGACATTAATTTCGCCCGGGGAAGATTCCGTGTGCGCGGCGACGTGGTTGAGGTTTATCCCGCGAGCGCCGATGAAGAAGGAATCCGGCTTGAATTTTTCGGCGACGAGATTGATGCAATCAGGCGATTCGACCCGCTGACCGGTCACACGCGCGAATCACTTAACGTCATCACATTTTTCCCGGCCAAACAGTTCGTGACTCCGGCGGATAAACTGAATCGCGCGCTGCGCACCATTCGCGAAGAGCTTGAGCGACGCATCACTGAACTGGAATCGCAAAACAAACTTCTCGAGGCGCAACGGTTGCGCATGCGCACCGAATATGACTTGGAGATGTTGCAGGAAATGGGTTTCTGCAATGGGATCGAAAATTATTCACGGCATTTGTCTGGGCGCGCTCCTGGATCGAGGCCGTATACGATCATTGATTTTTTTCCAGAGGATTTCCTTACCGTCATCGATGAATCGCACGCCACGATCCCACAGATCGGCGGGATGTACGAAGGCGATCGTTCGCGTAAGACTGTGCTGGTGCAATACGGCTTTCGTCTGCCGAGCGCGCTCGATAATCGCCCCCTTAATTTCGATGAATTTATGAAACTCACGAACCAGAACATTTACGCGAGCGCAACGCCGGCAGAATTCGAGATTCAAAACAGCGTGGTCGGCAACAAAGGCTACATCCCGCACAGGAGACAGCGGATCGGGGAAGCGGAACTCGTTCCTTTTGTTTTGCCCGGAGAAAAACGTCCAACGCTCAACTCCGACAAATCGCGAGCAGGCGCACAACGCTCAACGTCCAATTCAGAAGTCCATATCTCGAGAACCGATGAGCCGGCGGAAAAGTTCGATGTGCACACGCCGGGCGCGCCACTTGTTGTGGAACAGATCATTCGGCCCACCGGGCTTCTCGATCCAAAAATCACCATTAAGCCGCTGAGAAATCAGATCGATCAGACAATGGAACTGTGTCGCCAGCGAGTTGAGAAAGGCGAGCGCATTCTGGTGACCACGCTAACCAAGCGAACGGCGGAAGATCTTGCTGATTATTTGCGCGATGTAGGGTTAAAAGTTCGATATCTGCACAGCGATATCGACGCGATCGAGCGCGTGGAAATTTTGCGTGGATTGCGCGCGGCGGATTTCGACATCCTCGTCGGAATCAACCTGCTCCGCGAAGGGCTTGATCTTCCCGAGGTTTCGCTAGTCTGCATTCTGGACGCGGACAAGGAAGGATTTTTGCGCAGCCAGACGTCGCTCATCCAAACCGCAGGCCGCGCGGCGCGCCACATCAACGGCGAAGTAGTGCTCTTCGCTGACACGATCACCCAAAGTATGGAAGCGCTCATATCGATTTCCGAATACCGCCGCACGAAACAGATGGAATATAACGAAAAGCACGGCATCACGCCGCAAACGGTTCGGCGCGCGGTGCAGGAAAGCCTCCACACAATTTTGCGTGGACGCGAAATCGAATCGTCCGTCATCCGCGAAACCGGTGGCGATTTCAATTTGACCGAGTTGCTGCGCGAGCTGGAAGAAGAAATGCAGGAAGCTTCCGCAAATCTTGAGTTCGAACGTGCAGCGCTGTTACGCGATCAGATAATGGAAGTCAAAAGCGGCGCCGGCCTAACAAAGATCGAACCAAAGCGCCGAGCGGTGAGATACAATCGCAACTCGGGCCGACGCCGCTCGCGCGTGTAAAACGCCAGCTCTGGGGAGCACAGGCTGCCAGCCTGTTGTCATCGGCAGCTTGCCGATGACTCCGTGCGGGTCGCAGGAACTCGTCGTACTGAACGTTCGATAGGCTTTTCGGCAAGGCTGCCGAAAAGGACAGGCTGGCAGACTGTGCTCCCCGGACTTTCGCAGTAAACCCGCCTTGTCATGCGCACACCAGCATGCGATGAAACGCACAATGGCAAAAAGCAAGACCGCCATTCGAAACATCCACGCGGTCGTCGGCTCGGACGAAGCGGAGGTGAAACGTGTGGCCGTAGAGCTGGCGCACAAACTGGCGCCTGAGGATGCGGGCGATTTCGGCTTGGAAGTAATCGATGGCGTCGCCGACAATGCCGATCAAGCCGCTGCACGAATTTGGCTGACAATCGAGGCTTTGCAAACGTTGCCTTTCTTTGGCAGCTCTAAAGTCGTTTGGCTAAAAAACGCAAACTTCCTCGGCGACGATCAAAAGGCGCGCTCGGCCGCGGTGCGAGCTGCGCTGGAAGAATTGTCGGCGCTGATCGACACCGGTTTCGGTCCGGGTGCCGCGTTTTTAATCAGCGCCACCGAAGTGGATAAGCGGCGCTCGTTTTACAAAACGTTGGTGAAACGCGCGGATGTCGAGGTTTTCGACCGGCTCGATTCATCCCGGGCGGGCTGGGAAGAAGAAGCAACTGAAATCGTTCGGCGAAGCGCGAAAAAGCGAAAACTCGAATTCAATGATGACGCGCTGGATTTGTTTGTTTTGCTGACCGGTGGCGACACGCGACAGATCGACAACGAACTGGAAAAAATCGACACGTACCTCGGTACAGATCGCGCGGTGCATGTCGGGCTCGTTCGTGAATTGGTGCCGCTTTCACGGGCAGGGGTCATCTTCGAGCTCAGCAATGCGCTGTCCGTGCGCGATCTGGAACTGGCGCTGACGCTCGTACGCCGTTTGTTGGAGCAGGGCGAGAGCGCAATTGGTATTTTACTGGCAGCGATTGTCCCCACGATCCGCAATCTGTTGCTCGCAAAAGATCTGATGGAGCAGCATGGGATTCCGCGTCCGCATTCGCCATTTCAATTTATCGCTGCCATGAACCGGCTTCCGGCAAAAGCAACCGAGCATTTACCTCGGAAGAAAGACGGATCAATTAACGCATACGGTTTGGCAGTTGCCGCGCAGCACGCGCACCAGTTCGAAGCAACTCAGCTAATTGACGCCATGCGCGCCTGTCTCGATGCAAACGTAAAACTCGTGACCACACAGCTCGATCACGAACTGATTTTGACGGAAATAGTCGTGAAATTGCTGGGGCGCTGACGACAATTGTAGGGCGTTTCTGTGAAACGCCAGCCGCTGGCGTCTGACACAGACACCCTACAGACAATTACACCGCGCCTTCAATCTGTTTGCGCGCAATCGGCCCGACGTACGGAATTTCCCAGCGAACATTCGTGAATGCCTTTACAACCGTCACGACAAACAGTACGAACAGCGCGAGATTGATTAACCACCAAATTAGGGCCCAAAAAGGTCCAAAGAACCATCCAACCCCGGGGAGTGCCCAAAACAGCCCAGACACAATTCCACACCCGATCTGAATCAAAATCCAAGCAACGCCGAAGATAATCGACTGCATCGCGTAGAAACGCACAAAGCTGTCGTGCTTTTCGACAATGTAAAAAATGATCCCGCCAATTAACGGAATACAGGCGAGTGCCGCAGCCACGTTCGAAGGTAAACCGGTCGATGTAGATTTTGGGCCAAGCTCCGGGCCGGGACTTGGCGGAGGCGGAATAGGCTCTTGGTCGGGCATGTTCTACATACACCGGATGCGAAATGGCTTGTCAAGCAATCTCGCTTTTTCGCTTTTTCGCTTTCGCTTCTCTGTCAAGCGGAATATCATGCGCTCCTACCGCACTATCCATGGCCAAAAGTTCCCCTCCCCCTGTTGCACGCGCTTTCACCCTGATCGAGTTGCTCATCGTAATGGCAACCATCGCCATACTCGCCGCAATCCTCATTCCGTCCCTCAATAGTACTCTTGAGGCCGCAAAAGCCGCAAAGGACCTGAGCAACCTGCGGCAGATCGGAGCCTTGATGCAGACTTATCTCAACGACAAGGACCAGATTCTCCCCGCTATGGGGACTTGGCCGGGTACAAGTACTACGCCCGGGCTTTATCCCAAATACCTCGGGACTAGACGAGTTTTCCAATCGCCTTTTGATAAGCGGCCAGGTTTGGAAACCGACATGGCACCGATCAGCTACGGCATCAACCAAAACATATATGACTTGATAGCTGGCAACATGCTAAAAGTTGCCTCACCCGCTTCGACGTTTTTCATGGCACCCGCATACACCGGAAACGCATCCTTGTGGGCTGGCACTGCTACAACCGTACCCAATTTGCCACTAGGCGCCCCTGCGGAAACATCGGGAACTCACCGAAGTCGCCAGAAGATCAATGTCCTATTCTGCGATTGGCATACAGAAACTCTGACATTCGCCGGCACGGACGGGGCATTTCAAGACACAATGTCCAATCCGCTCGGTCAGAAACATTGGGACCCGACGAAGTAGAGAGCCTGCTCACATGATCTCTGTGCGTGCCGGGATCGGCCGCATCCTAATCGGGAAGCAGCTATTATCTCAGACTGGGAAAAGATGTCGGGCGCTGGGGTCCTGCAGAAATTGCGCTCTCATTTCCGACAGCAACGTAGCGCGGCTGTTTGCTCATCGAATAAGAAAAAGCCTGTCGTCAGCTGGATTTCGATCGACACTGATCACAATTCCGGCGGGCGAGAAATCGAAGACCCTTGAGCAAGCCGGCGCGATCTGCGACCAGATGATTGCGGCTGGACTTGACCGGCGATCGTTTGTCGTTGGTCTTGGTGGCGGAATGATTGGCGACATTTCGGGATTCGTAGCGGCGATTTATCAGCGCGGCATTCCGCATATCCAGATTCCAACCACGCTGCTGGCGATGGTTGACAGCTCGATTGGCGGAAAAACCGGAGTGGACACGCGCGCGGGGAAAAATTTGATCGGTGCCTTCCATCAGCCCTTGCTTGTCATTGATGACATCGACGTTTTGAAAACGCTGCCGCGCCGCGAATTCAATCAAGGCTTCTCCGAGATCATCAAGCATGCGGTCATTGCCGATGCAAAGATGTTTCGGGCACTTAAATCATGGAAGGCAGGCGATGCGCCTGCCCTACAGCGGTTGATCAAACGCAACATTGAAATCAAATCAGGCATCGTTTCGAAAGACGAGCATGACCGAACGGGCGAGCGTGCGCTTCTGAATTTCGGACACACAGTGGGCCACGCGATCGAACGCGCTGGAAATTACCGGAAATTCCTTCACGGAGAAGCGGTGAGTCTTGGGATTGTTGCCGCATGCTCCGTCTCTATTACAAGAGCGGGACTGTCGCCAGATGAGCGCGGCGCCATTGTTAATCTTCTTCAGCAATTCGGATTGCCGACGCGTTTGCCACGGAATTTTCCGCGCAAGAAAATTCTCGATGCAGTCAAGTTCGACAAAAAGTTCGAAGGCGGGAAAATCCGTTTCGTTGTCACGCCACGCCTCGGCGCTGCGTACGTCGCAAAGAATGTGACACTCGACGATATTGGTGAAGCGGTGAAGGAATTGTAGGGCGTCTGTGTCAGACGCCGTGGCGTTTCACAGAAACGCCCTACAATCGAGGTAATTGAACTAATCGCGGCCACCGCGCGCTTTGGAATAATACTCGACCAATCCATCCGCCACGCTGTCGGCGTATTCGCGGAAGATGCTTTTGCGTTCAACTCCGTTGACGTTTTGCATTCCTTCATAATCGCCAGCCTGGATGCGAGCGAACACGTCTTTGCTGTTCATCACGTACGGCTCGCAGTACACGACCGGGCAACGGTAAAGCCGCGTCGCTAGCAAATTGCGCGCATACACGTAACCGCTAGTGCCGACTTTGGTTGTGCTGTTGGTCGTCGGATATTGATACGGCGGCAGGCCGGTCTCTCGCGACATGTCCAGCGCAATCGTATCCGCGAGCGGCAACTCTTCATCGTACTCGCGACTCAGAAGTCGCCGGATCATTTCGAAACGTTCATCATCGAATTCGAGTTCGTTTGCCAAATACGATCCATTCACGAGCAGGTGAAGATGATTCAGATCGGTCAAGGTCGGGCTGGTCGGGTCGCCCCAGCCTTCGGCATTCAAATGCAAACAAAGGACGAGATCAGGATGCAACTTGAAGTTCACACGCGCCGCGCGCCGTCGAATCTCGCTATAACGGTAGAACAAGATTTCGCTTTGCCAGCGGATGGTCTGTTCCTTTGCCGGATCATTCGGATTAAGAACCTCGCTGCGCGGCTGTGGCACGCCGTTTTTGATCAGAATTTTCCTGGCGAGCTCCCGGAAATCGTCAGGACGTTTAACCGTGGTCGGCTCATCGTTATTTCGGACAAACGAAACTTTAGCTCCGAGCTCGCGCAGTCGCGGGGCCAACAATCGCGCCACGCGCAGAGCCAAATCGCCTTCCTGCACCGGCTTGCTATCGCCGACCCGAAACCAGCGCTCTTCCATCTTCGCCCAGTTCCCGCCGAGATGACCCGGATCGAGCGCGATCTTTAAACCTGACAACGGCTTCTTCTGCGACGCCGACGGCAAAGATTTCGCTGTTCGCCACAATCGCGGCACCGGTTTTCGGGAGCCATCGTCGGCCGCGAACCGCAACGTGAAAAACTTCTGCGCCTCCCGGTTCATGAGGATCCGCGCTGTGTCAGAGTTTATTTCGATCAAATCCTGTGCAAACCCCTGGGTGCAATAAACGTCGTTAATCAAGTGCGCGAACTCGTCGCGCGTGATCGTTTCCTGATAATGCTCGAGGACGTCCCATCGTGGCTTGGTCCCGAGGACACTGATGTTTTCCGCGCCACGCAGGGCCAGCGGAAGAAGCAACAACAGGAATAGCGAATAGCGGAGGACCCGCTTTCGCAATGCTACGGCGTGGCAAGTAAATCGTATTGGCACATTAAATCGTTGAACCGTTGCTTCGTTGAATCGCAAATTCGATATAACTGTGTAACGGTTCAACGAAGCGTCCTTCTCATGTTAACGGTTCTCTTTCTTGGCGACATAGTCGGCCATCCAGGCCGCGCCGCTGTTATTGGCAGGCTGCCGGAGCTGAAAGCGAAGTACGCCTTGGACTTCGTTATCGTCAACGGCGAGAACGCTGCGGGTGGTCGGGGTATCACGGGCAAAATCACCATCGATCTATTGCGCTCCGGCGTTTCAGTGATCACAACCGGCGACCATATCTGGGACCAGAAAGAGATCCTTTCGTTCATCGATACTGAGCCGCGTTTGCTGCGTCCAGTGAATTACCCCGATCACGCGCCGGGAAACGGATCGATTATCCTAGAAACGGCTAAGGGCAAAATCGGCGTGGTCAATGTGCAGGCGCGCACATTTATGCAGCCGATTTTGGATAACCCGTTTCATGCTGTCGAAGCAGCAGTAACGAAGCTGCGCAGCGAGACGCTCAACATCGTTGTCGATGTGCACGGCGAAACGACTAGCGAAAAAATTGCCCTCGGTCGATTTCTCGACGGCAAAGTGTCGGCCGTTGTCGGCACGCACACGCACGTGCAGACTGCCGATGAGCAAATTTTTTCCGGCGGCACAGCGTTCCTGTGCGACGCCGGAATGTGCGGACCTGTGAATTCCATCCTTGGCCGCGCGATCGAGCCGATCATGAATAGATTCCTGTCCAACCTGCCGGCGTCGTTCCCCGTTGCCGGAGGCGAAGTGCGTCTGCGCGGCGCCCTGATTGAGATTGATGAGGTAACCGGACGTGCCCTGCGCATCATGCGCATCGATGAGCCTGGGCCCAGTGCCTCAGCCGCAGAGGTAGAGCCAAAGCTCGACATTGAAAAATCGCCATCGCCGGAACAGACTTGAAACTCCTAAACTTACAGCCCACTATTCACCCCTTTAGATTCGAATTGTCTAAAGAGTATTAACGTCTAATAGAAAATCTATGAAGAGATCTTTTGCTTTTGTTTTAATTACGTCTTTGGCGCTCTGCACTTCACAGGTATGCCAGCCGGCGGAGAAAAAGAATGTCGAAGCAAATAAGCTGGCCCGGGAAGGCGCGGAGGCTGCTAAAAAACAGGACTGGGACAAAGCGGTTGATTTGCTCAAGAAAGCGGCCGCTCTCGACCACAAATATGCCGACGAGCTGTCGGCGGTTTATCAAGGACGTGGATACGCGGCTGCCACCGACCAGAGATATCAGGAAGCAATCAACGACTTCAACGAGGCGCTTAAACTAACTCCGCAGGATACCCGTATCTACGAGCAACGCGCGGCGGTGGAAATGAAGACACAGGATTACGGTAAAGCACTCGCCGATTACTCCGAACTGATCAAACTGAAGCCCAAAGAGATCAAGTACTACAATTATCGCGCCTACATCTACGAGCTACAGAACGAGGCAAAAAAGGCATTGGCGGATACGGAAAAAGTCTTGCAGATGGACCCCAACAATCAGGACGCAAAAGCGCGGAAGCAGCGATTGGAGCAGAACCAGGCTATCAGGAAGTATTTTGGTACTCCTTCATCGCTGCCACCGGGTCAGCCTCAACAACCACCAGCAAACAAGACGAAGCCGTGAGCCAAAGCGGTGTGCGTGTCAGAGCTTACGCGAGCGTGTGAGCACTCCGCTCTGAGCAGTGGTCCGCTACGGGATACGAGGTTCAGAATCGAACCGCTTTTGGCAATTATGCCTCACTGAGCGAACCAGCTTCCTCGATTTCCTCATCTGTCATCGGGAGCGCAGTGAATTTTCGTTTCCGGCGGTTCGCCGGCAAGGGCGCCAGTGTCATGCTGATATTACGACCGGCGATCTTCGGCTCGGTTTCCACCTGCGACATGCTCGAAAGGTCGTCGCGCACTTTCCCCACGAGCTGAATGCCCAGTTCCTGATGTGCCATCTCGCGGCCGCGAAATTGCAGCTGCACACGAACTTTATTCCCGCGGTCCAGGAATTCTTCGGCGTGCCGGACTTTCGTCATGTAATCGTGCTCGTCGATGTTAACGCGAAACTTGATTTCCTTCAGCTTCGCACTGCCGTGCTTTTTGTCCTTCGAGTGTTTGGAAATGTCGTATCGGAACTTTCCAAAATCGATGATCTTGCACACTGGCGGACTGGCAGTGGCTGCGACTTCGACCAAATCGAGCCCCAGACTTTGAGCCTTGCGCAAGGCATCGGTCAATCTCATGACACCGAGCTGTTCGCCGGTGGCCCCCATAATGACCCGGACTTCGCGAGCGCGAATCCGGCCGTTTACACGAATTTGTGGTTGCAGATTAGGTCCATCTCCTCACCGGCGAAACGGGAGTGCGCCGCGCCGCCGAATTTCCATTTATCGCAATTCCTGGCGTCAGCATTCGCAAACGCCAGGTCACTCAGTCCTCGTCGCAGCTGCGATTCACCGCCACGAAGTGCTCGCATTATAATTCGCAAGCCGAAGAGAAGTTGTAAGCAACAATTTCGTACTGGCAAGGTCAATCTCGTGACAATCAAGTGCCGATCTTTCGACGACTCAATCTCGATCACTTTGGAGGCGGATCGCCAAAGTGCGCTTTGTGCGCCGCGTACACAGCCGCATCGTCCAGCATCGAATCGATTGTTGCCGCCAGCGCTTCGAGTTTCACTACGCCGGAAAAAACGGCGCGATCGCCGATCTCCGTGTCAATCACAAACGCCGGGCGTTGCGTGATTCGGAGTCCACGAAATTCGGAGGTTGATGCTCGAACGCGGTCTTCGATGGCCGGCAATTTCGCGCGCTCAAGCAGTTTGCTGGCGTCGATCGCAGCTGCCTCGCCACCGACGCCTGCAGCAATATCCCAATCACCGACTCGTTTGCCTTCGCGCAGCGCAGCGCGCGCAATCGCGAGCCGAACGCGATCATCAGTAAAACCAAAATCCTTTGCCGCTTCGGCTACGCAGTTAGGCGCAAGCCACTCCGGAAGACTCGGATCGTACCAGTCGGTATTGAGCATGAATGGCGAACGCATCATCATTCCGCTGCGTCGATAGAACCATTGCTCCTGCTCGCGGGAGGTTGGCAAACCACTGGGATCCATCAGCGCGATTTTCCATTGAAACTGAACCTTGTCCTCGTAGCGCCTTTTCAATTCCGCCCATGTCGGCTCGGACCAAAAACACCAGCTGGAAACGACATCCAGATAATCAGTGACAGTAATGGACATAATCTGACTTGGACGTTGAGAGTTGGACGTTGAGCGTTGAGCGTTTGCTGCTTCGGAAACCAACATCCAACGCCCAACGCCGAACGTCCAACGCCGAATCAAGACCGAAAATCATGAGCCTCAATCACATCTTGCTTTTCCTCGCGATCGTTTCGCCGCTACTGGTGCTAGCCCGCGCATGGCGACCCGGCGGTCCGTATCACGGCTGGCGGCTCGCCGCGGTCATAGTGCTCGCGAGTACAAGCGTGGCTTGGTTCCTCTGGCCCCACATCGCGGGATACATCGGCAGCGGCGCGTGGTGTCTTCTTCTGTTTCTGCCGGCAACTGGATTGCGGAGAATGACCCAGCTCGCTACCGAAGGGAATTACGAATCGGCCGCAAAGCTTGGCGCGGCTCTCCAGATTTTGCATCCCAGTCGTGAACTGCGCGAGCAAGTCCAATTATTTCGGCATCTGGAATCTAATCCCGCACTTCGAGGCAATTTCAGGTCTGTTCCGACTGATCAGGAAATGGCTCCTTCGGCTCGGCGAGATCAGTTCCGAATCACACCCGCTGTGCTCATCTTAATTCTGGTCAATATTTTCGTGTTCCTTTTCGAGATATCTGCTGGCGGCTGGAACGATCCTGAGGTGCTGCATCGGATCGGCGCGCTCGAGCCGTACGCGGTTGTGGCGCAAGGCGAATATTGGCGCTTGTTCACCGCGCTTTTTCTCCATGGCGGTTTTCTGCATCTCGGTTTCAACCTCTTTGCACTGTATATTCTTGGTCCGCCGCTCGAGCGTGCGATCGGCACAACGCGATTCGCAGCGTGTTATTTGATTTCGGGAGTCGCCTCCAGTGCAGGCGTGGTTGCTTTGACCGAAATCGGTCTCGTTCAAGTCGCGCAAGTCATCGGCGCTTCGGGCTGCATCATGGGCATTGTCGGAGCGTGGGCGGGATTTTTACTGCGAAATCGACAGGCGCCACTTGCTAAACAACGGCTCGCGAATATTGCGCTGATCGTTGCCATTCAAATCGCGTTCGATCTTTCGACGCCTCAGGTCAGCATGGCCGCGCATATGTGCGGGTTAGTCGCGGGATTCTTCCTCGGCCTAATTCTCGCCACGCGGCATTAACATTCGCACGGCGCGCCTGACTTGCTGAAGGCATCGAAACTGTAAACCGCATGCTGTAGCCACGGCGCTCTGTCGCCGTGCTGGGGGCTGCGCGCAAAGAAACGCCTCGACAGAGCGAGACGGCTACAGCTTACGTCGGTGCCCGAGATCGGGGCGACAACGTTCCTTGACCCGAAACGCGTTCGAGATTGATTACGTCCCCGCTGTCTTTCGTCCATTTGTTCGTATGCCGACTTTTCAAACTTACAACGTGACCCCGATACTCCCGGCGGCGCTGGAGCCGCTGCGGGAAATGAGTTTCAATCTTTGGTGGACGTGGGAGCCGGCCGCCCGCCGATTGTTTCGGGAACTCGACCCTGAGCTCTGGGGCCGCACCAATCATAATCCGGTGCGCATGCTGCAACTATCGCGGCAATCGCGGCTGGAAGAACTTTCGCAGGACAAGAGTTTTCTACGCGAACTCAAGCAGGTCTTCCAAAACTTTGAGAAATATCTCGGACGCCGCGACACGTACGGTAAAACCGGACCCGGCGCCGCCATCAAGAATCCCGTCGCCTATTTTTCCGCCGAATTCGGTTTTCACGAGTCGATCCCGAATTACTCTGGTGGCCTCGGCATCCTGGCCGGCGATCACTGCAAATCGGCGAGCGATCTTGATTTGAATTTCGTTGCGATTGGTCTGCTCTACCGGCACGGCTATTTCCGGCAACAGATCGATAAGGATGGCGTTCAGGCAGCAATCAATCTGAACCAGAATTTTTATCATCTGCCGATCCGCGAAGTTCGGCGCGGCGAAACGAACCTTCTTATCTCAGTCCCGATTCTGGACGGGGAAATTTTCGCCAGAGTTTGGGAATTGCGCGTGGGCCGTGTGAACGTTTATCTGCTCGATACAGACATTTCAGAGAACAGCGCCGAAGACCGACGGATCACAGCGGAACTTTACGGCGGCGACCTCGAGATGCGGATGCGTCAGGAGATCGTGCTCGGGATCGGTGGTGTAAAAGCGCTCATCGCGCTCGGAATTCAACCGGACGTATTTCACATGAACGAGGGACATTCGGCGTTCCTGGCGCTGGAACGCATCCGTCTCAATGTTGTGGAGAAGAAGCTCGATTTCTATTCGGCACTTCAGGTGGTCGCGGCGGCCAATGTTTTTACTACGCACACGCCGGTCCCGGCCGGAAACGACTCGTTCTCGCGCGAGATGATGCAAAAATATTTCGGCGAATTCGCCAAGGAGTTGAACATTCCCTTCGACAACTTGTTCTCATTCGGCCACACGCGACTCAATCCTGACGAGCCGTTCAGTATGACCATCCTCGCGTTGCGTCTCAGCCGTCACGCGAACGGCGTCAGTAAATTGCACGGTGAAGTTAGTCGATCGCTTTGGAAAGATGTCTGGTCAGGCGTTCCAGTCCACGAAGTGCCGATCACCAGCATCACGAACGGTGTGCACACAAAGACCTGGATGGCGCCGGAATTTGCCGCGCTTTACCAGAAACACCTGGGCGATTGGGAGGAACATCTGGCCGAACCTGAATTTTGGCGTGGCGTCATTGATATTCACGACGCGCAACTTTGGGAGACGCATCAACAACTCAAACGCCGTCTGATTGATTTTATCCGCGACCGTGAGCGACAGCGCCGCGAACGACTAGGCGAATCGCCCGAATCGATTCGAAGAGTCAATCGCATTCTTGATCCCGAAATTTTGACTGTCGGTTTTGCGCGCCGGTTCGCCAGTTACAAGCGCGGTACGCTTTTGTTCAGTGACAAAGAACGGTTGAAACGTTTGCTCAACGATGCGACGCGGCCGGTGCAATTCATTTTCGCCGGGAAAGCGCATCCACGAGATGAAGCGGGAAAAGCGCTGATCCAAGAAGTTTACAAATTCACGCGCGAACCCGGCCTGGAGAATCGCGTCGTTTTTCTCGAAGACTACGACAGCTACATCGCGCGCCGCCTCGTGCAGGGAGTCGACCTCTGGTTGAACCATCCGCTGCGTCCATTGGAGGCGAGCGGCACCAGCGGAATGAAATCGGCACCGAACGGGGGGATTAACCTCAGCGTGCTCGATGGCTGGTGGCGCGAAGGCTACAACGGCAGCAACGGCTGGGCCATAGGACCTGAGATCGACAATGGCGCCAGTGAATTTCAAAACGAAGTGGACGCCAGCAGTCTTTATCAACTGCTCGAGAACCAAATCGTTCCGCTTTATTATGCGAAACCCGACGGCAAACTTCCCCTCGCCTGGCTGCAATTAATGCGCGAATCCATTCGTAGCGTCACGCCCGTGTTCAACACGCAACGCATGGTGAAGGAGTACACCGAGCAACTTTATATCCCAGCAGCTCAGGCGTACGAGAATTTCTCCCGTGACGGCTGCGGCGCGGCGACGCATCTCAGCCAGTGGAAAGCGCAGATCCGGAAGGACTGGCTTCAAGTCCAGATTTCCGACGTCCAGGTCACCAACAGAGATCGGCAAAGCATTTCCGTTGGTGAATCATTACAGATCAGCGTACGCGTGCACCTGGGCGCAGTCGATCCGCAACATGTCCGCGTGGAAGCGTACCACGGCGAAGTGGACAACGGCGACCTCCACAATCCGACCGCCACAGTGCTGAATCAAAATGGCCACGCCGATGGCAACGGCACTTATGTTTACGAGGGAAACGTGCCAGCGACCGAAAGCGGTACGTACGGCTTCAGCGTACGCGTCGTGCCCACGCACGCCAGTCTGATGCAAGCGCACGAACTGCGCCTCATCACCTGGTCATAGTTTCTGGAGAGCACAGGCTGCCAGGAGCTGTCAGCCAGTAGTTCGCGGCAGCTTGCTGCGAACAATGTTTGACGCTCCATCCACGAAGACGGAAGCCGCGTTTTCATTTGATGCTTATTGGTTTTGGTGTGACCGCGATGCCATTCGCATTTGAGTTACGCGGACAGCTATGGCGGAAATAACTTCTCGAAATTGCGGCGCGGCGCGAACTGCATCAAAACGCGGGTCGAGTTCCATCGAGCGATAATCGATCCAGCCAGCCTTTATCGCACTCGCAAGCGCATCTAGCGACGCTTCTCCTTCACCGAGAGCCGCGTAATCAGCTGCGAGACTATATAAACGAGCCGGATTATCCTTAGCCGCGCTTAGCTCCTTCTCGTCTAGCGCTAGTGCCTCATTCAGAAGCGCGTTCCCATCAGCGAAACCCGTCGTAGCGTGAATGAATCCTATCGCGGACAAAAAACGAATTGAGCCGTGATAATCCACGCCGCCCGCATGGTCTCCTTTCATGAGCTCAGAGTAAAGATTCTCGGCTTTAACAAAGTTGCGGCTGAAAAACTCGATCTGGGCAGCCATCATCAAAAGTTGAGGGTTGCTTTTGCATTTTTCGCGAGCTCGTTCACAACGGACCCGAGCCTTGTCGGCCTCTCCACGAAATAGCTCAATTCTGCTTAGACCTATCGCGCTTACCGGGAGGTCCGGTTGAAAGATCGCAGCAGTGTTATATGCCTTCTCGGCCTTACTGTACTCTGCCAGGTCTGTCCAGATGTCCCCGATGTTGTCGGCGTAGAACGGCTGAGTCTCCCGTCGCGTCGCTTTTGCGTACCACAGCATCGCCCGATCCGCACGCCCGAGGACATGATATGCGTGTGCCAGGCGTGCGCATGCACGCCCATTCCCCGGTTCCAGCTCGTATGCGGTTAAGAAATCATCGAGCGATTCACGTACTCGGCCGCGATAGAGAGAATTTCCCGCACGGGCATCGTATCCTTCCGCCAGCGTAGGCGCGATGCTTAATGCCTTCGCAATCGCGGCATCAGCCTCTTGAAGCCACTCGCCATCCGGATCGAGGAGAGAGCGAAGCTGACAAGCAGTAGCCAGCAGTGCATAAGCATGGGCATAATTAGAGTCCCGCCGAACATGCGTCCGTAACGAACGTATCGCTAATGTGAATCGCAATTCGCTGCTTGCCTTCACGCTGCCGCACCGTACCGCTGATTACCATTCGAGCTGCCGCTGATTCGCCGATCTTCTTCCAATCTTGGACGATTGAAGATAAACGCGAACTCGTGAAAGCCGCGGTGACACCAACCGCGCCAAGAACAACAGCTGCTGCCAGTGAGCCGGCGAGTTTCGGATTCCGCTTTAACCAGCGCCAGATACGCACCTGCGGCGACACAGGTCGCGCGACGATTGAGCGGCCTTCGAGCCAGCGCTCGAGGTCTTCAGCGAGTTCGCTGGCGGAGCGATAGCGCGCCTGTGGTTCGCGCTCCAGACATTTCGCACAAATTGTTTCCAAATCGCAATCGAATCCCGGAATGAGCGTGCGCAATTTCGGCGCAGGCTTTTCGGATGCTTGGTGGATCACGGCGAGCGCGTGCTCGCCCAGAAATGGCGGGCGGCCAGTAAAAAGATCGAACAAGATCGCGCCGAGACTGTAAACATCGGCCGCGGGGGTGAGCTTGGCAGCTGTTCTTTTCGCTTGCTCGGGCGCGATGTAACCGGGCGTGCCGAAGACCGTCAGCGTGCGCGTGAGATCGCTCGATGTGTCGAGCCATTTCGCCAGACCGAAATCGCTCACCAGAGGTTCGCCGCGGCCATCGAGCAAAATATTTCCCGGCTTAAGGTCGCGATGCAGGATGCCTTGGAGATGCGCGTATTGCACGGCACGCGTGACTTTCGCCATCAGCGCCACAACCCGGCGCGGCTCGGTCCGCAGCGCTGGCGCGGCATCCAGCAAACTGCCGCCGGCGGCGAATTTCATGCTGAAAAACGGCAATCCGTCATCGCTCCCGCTGACTTCATAGATCGGCAAAATGTTTGGATGGTCGAGGCTCGCTGCGGCTTCGGCTTCGCGCCGAAAACGAGCGAGCGTTTCCTGCGATTCGGCCTGGTAACTGAGTATCCGTTTTAAGGCGACGATCCGGCGCGAATGCCGCTGACGCGCGCGATAAATCACGCCCATGCCGCCACGTCCGATCTCTTCCAGAACCTGATAATTACCAATCCGCCAATCGGCATCGCGCACATCGATTTCATCGAGCACTTGCTCAAGCGTATCGGTCGTTTCAGTCTGGCAGCTGAGACCGCGGTGCAGCATACAATTCAGACAAAGCCCGCGCCCCACGCGCGATGTGGATCCACATTCTTCACACGCTGCGACTTCCGCCTCGATCCGCATCGAATCGAAAATGCTGTTCATGGGGGAGCTTTTTTCTTCAACCACTAATGCACACGAATAAACACGAATTTCTGGAAGACGAACCGACGGATTTGTAGGGCGTCTGTGCCAGACGCCAATTCTTCTTGGCCGGCGTTTCGCAGAACGAAGCCAGCAGGCGCTGAGCGATATGGACGGGCAGGCCGGAGGCCCGAACGAGAGGGAGCGAGCAAGTCAAACGCCCTACAACATTGGTGTCCATTCCTATCCATTCGTGGTTAGTTCATGTCGTGGCTGCCGAAAGCGCTGCGCAGAGGTACCGCAGCTCGTCATCGATGTCCTCCGGTTTTTCCACCGTTTGCGCCACTTCTTCGCGAAGCAGCGTACGATAACGTTCTCGCAATTGATGAACGAGACGCTTCACTGAGGTTTCCGGCACGCCCAGCGTTTTCGAGAGCTTTTGATAAGAGACATCCTTGCGTTCCGCTGCCAGATAATCGCTCAGGACGTCAAACACGCGGCGTCGTCCGCGGGCTTCACATTCTTCTCCAAGCTGTCGCAGCGCGTGTTCGACTGCCGTAGCCGCCCAGCGCACATCATAGATTTTTTCCGCAGGCCAGGTCTCGGCTTCCCGTGCCGATATCGCCAAGTGCGAGGGCGACTCAGCCATCCAGGCATCCCAGGAAACAAATCTTATGTCACCGCCCCGTTTCCGCGCGCCTTTTCGGATCGTGTCGTCAGCCAAGAAATTCTGCAGGACTTTTAGCAGTAGCGACCGAAACCGGCCGCGACTGGGATCAGCCCTTTTGAGGATATCGCCTTCAAGCAGCATAAGAAAAAAATCCTGAGTAAGATCCTGCGCGTCCGGAACGGAATAACTGCGGCCGCAAATGAACGCGAAGATGGGGCGCCAGTATGTTTTGCAAAGATCGGTCAGTGCTTTGCGAGCGGTTGCATCGCCAGAGGCCGAATCGGAGCAAGCCAGCACGATGCTCCACCGTGTTGTAAAGAAGCGGTCCGGGGATCGCCTTCCGCCGGTAGCGGTTTCTGCAGTCACAGGCGCGCAGCATCATATTTACGTAATTACTAGGCAAGCTAAAACAGCGCAGGTGAGATAGGAGCCGGGGGCCGCGGCCATTGGCCGCGACCCCTTATCCACTTCACACCACAATCAATGAAAGCAATTGGGGGATGCCCTCCTCATCATTCTTCTCCGGAATTCGTCAGGCGAAGTTTTGAAAAAAGTGAGAATTTTTAGATGAGGACCGCCGATCACACGGATGGGCACGGAAGAAAAATCAGGCCTTACACAGACGCTTCTAGGAATGGAGATGATAAAAGTGCGCCGAGAGGAATCTGACCTCTCGGCGCTACTCTATCCCATTGAACCGTTCCAAGGAGAAAACCGCCCCAAATTTTGTTTCTTTTACTCTTAAGTTTGACGTTAGTTTTTTCTGTTCACTCCTTTCTCCGGAAAAGCCGAAGCGAAGTTCTTAGAAAAGCTGGAATTTTTTTGGAGACGACCGCGGATTGCGCGGATTGAAACGGATTTGATACAGAACACGAACTAAGAAAACGAAGCAGTTTTTGTAGTGTGCGCTGTCCTCAGCGCATCCGGGGGTTCTCCGCCAAAGACAGCGGACGCCACCGCTTTGCGACCGGTCGTTGCGAACCACCCTGTAGCCACGGATCTGTGAGCGGTACGAAGTTCAAAGCGACTCGCCCGCCGTCGCTGAAGGCTACTGCATGGCAGGCAGAGCCGTATAAATAACTAACTGCTTCAACAGCGAACCAGCCACAGGACCAAAAAAAGAGGCTCTGCGGTTTCCCGCAGACTCTCACGCTGGCGGTAAATTTTTATCTTTCCGCTGTTACGCACACGGCGCCAGCGAGTCGGGTATGTGTACATGAGACGGCGTGGCCGGCTCAATCGGCTCAATCGGCGCAATCGGCGCTTCCTCGTCGATGCGTCGATGCAGTTCTTCAGATTCTCGTGGACGAGACGGCTTGCCTTCCCAGGAACCCTCGATCCCCAATTTGCCAGACTTACGGACGCCGCTGGTTTCCTCTGCCCATTCGACGGCGTACTCACGCAACTCCGCGCTGGAACCCAGCTGAAGCTTATGTTTGATATTTTCGCGATGAGCCTCAACCGTCTTCACGCTCAAATCCAACGACTGCGCGATGTCCCTCGGCCTAAGACCCGAGCCGAGCAATTGAAAAATGTGCATCTCGCGATCGGACAGGTGTTCAAGAGCATTGGGTGAACGCGACGGGCGATCTTTCTTGCGCCACTGCTGAAGCGATTTCCTGAACGCGACCAGGGCCGCCTCGGAGCTGACATAGATACCACCACTCACGATATTGCGGATGGCGGCCGTCAGCTCTTCTCCGGGAGCGGTTTTCATTAGGTAACCATCCGCGCCCGCGCGCATGGCGCGCTCGGCGAAGATAGTCTCATCAAGCGCGGAGTACACCAGGACCCGCACCGCGCGGTTTTTGGCCTTTAGTTCGTTGAGGAATCTCAGTCCGTTAGCGGCGTTCAGCCGCAGATCTGTCACCAGTAATTGCGGCTGGTACTCGGCGATTTTGCTCGCCGCGACCGCTATGTTGTCGGCTTCGCCGCACACCACCATGTCCGGCTGAGAATTCAGATAAGCGCTGATCCCGCACCGAAGCATCGGTTGCTCGTCCAACACCAGGATTGGGATTTTCGCGGGATGCCCGCCTGTATCAGTCATGTCGTGCATGTGACTCGGTTCCTGCTTCTCGCTAATCAGGGATCCCCGGTTTCCCGAGGAGCCCTCGCGCGCCACCTCGCGCTGTTTGGAGAATCTCTTATGCCTCCGTTGATTTTGTTCTGATTGTTTGATTTGTGGTTTCTAGAGGGTCGTTGTCGCGGTTGGCTACGAGAAATTTTGTCTGGGATTGTTGATCCATCTCTCAGGTAGTTTTACGGGAACGGCGGGCCAAGGTGCCGAAAAAACTTTAAAAATTTCCAGAAACGATTGATTCCGTGGCTCGCGATCGCGCGTCTTCGGTTATTACATTATCGATTTGTGCCCGGGAAATCCGCGCTGCTATGGACCAAATTCGTCGCATTTTGCGAAGATGTTTTAAGCAGCGCTGCCAAGCGCAGACGTAACACTCGCCGCGGCAAGCCTGTCTCGTCGAACGGGCATGCCTGCCTGGTCGAGAAACGCCAAGTTCGCCCCAGCGAATCCGTCCTGTGGCGGACTGGAAGCCTTAAGCTACGTTCGGTTGCGGCGGAGCCGCTCTGGATTAGCCCGCGGTTATCAAACGTGGCGGAGTCCAAGTAAAAAGCGCTCGGGACAGCGCATCCGGAAAAAACAGGAGTCTCAATTTTTATTGCGATTTACTAAGCGTTTCCTTCGCCCGGTACTCGACAACGACGCGTTCCAACTCGCGTCGGACGAAACTTGAACGACTGCGATCTTGTCTGGCGGCAAGCTCATCGATTGCCTCCAAAAGATTGCTGGAAACGTTGCTAATCGTCAGTATCTGAACAGTCGACGTCTTCGCCAAGGGAGTAACGGCCCGGTCCCATTGACCAGTTCCTGCTCTAAAATTAATCCTAGCCCGTCGTCTCCGGCGATTATCGCCGCGACCGTTGTGATAGTTTTGCTTATCTTTATTTTCTTTGTTCATCCCCTCACCTCATTCTACGGGAACGGCAGGGCCAAGTTTCAAAAAAGTTTGAAAATTTTCGGGAACAGAGGTCTTGGCAGTCTGTTCGTCGCAGCAAATCCGTCCCCTAGCGGATGCGGTTTGCAGATCTCTTTTCGCTAAATCTAAGATTGCGGCGCAATGCACGCCATCCCCGCATATTGTATTCGCCATAGGTGTTGAGACCGGATGTGTTCCAAGGAGAATAGTGGTATCGTTTCGGTTTTCGGCCCGAGTTCTCTGATCGCATGAAGCCACAGGGCGTTTATGGACCAAGCCGCATGCTATGCGGCATTCTTTTGAATTAATCTGGGCGGAGTAAGGGAATCGACAGCTACCGAATTGCGGCGTCGCTCAAAGATGAGGGGCGTGTCGCACAGCGGCACTATGCAAAATTGCGGACCGACGACCTTGAAATCATACAAGCGTTCAAAGCGTCAGCCGAATTCAGGAGCGTTTCGCGACCTTCAACCGATCGAGGCATCCGTTGAGATGTCGAGTGTCTCACCGTAGGTTCGGCGTTGGCTAATTGCGTTGTTTTCTTATAGACAGTCTTCCACGCTTAATGCTGGCGCCGTTCTTTGCGCCGCAGTTTTTTTTCTTGCGCAAGTTTTTGGGAACTTCGCGGTCCAGTTTCCTTAGAAGTGCTTGTCCACGGTGAAACATTCGACTTCACATCTGACCTCGTTGGCGGCCATAATCTGGCGACGCTGCCCCTTTCAGGTGGGAGTTGGCCCATCTTCACCGGAGGAACCGTTTCTGGTGTACGGATCGTCTTGTGGCGATGAACGAATGGGGTGCGGTCACGGGCCAACGCATAGACTAACTTTGATCTTGTTTAACAAGACAGACCTCCCTAGACTCTTGGTCCTTGAGCTCAGCCCCCGGGAACGAAGGAACCTTCAGACAGGGCGCGTTCGTCACGACGCGCTGGAGCCTCATTCTTTCTGGCGCCAACTCCAAGATCGGAGAGGAAGACACCCGCGCTGCGCTTGCCGAGCTTTGCCGTATCTATTGGCGGCCGATTTTTGCTTTCGTCTCCCGACGCGGTTACTCGGCGGAGGACGCCGAGGATCTAACGCAGGATTTCTTTGTCATGATGCTGAAAGGTGATTGGCTGCAGAAGGCAGACCCGAACCGCGGTCGTTTCCGTTCGCTGCTGCTCAAGTCTCTCCAGAACTTTCTCAACGACGCCACGGACAAAACCCATACCCACAAACGCGGAGGCAGAGTACGCTTCGTTTCGTGGGACGAATGGATAGCTGAGCCACCGTCACAATTGTCGATCTCGACGCAAACGCTTAATTCCTTGCCCGCGGAGCGACTTTTCGATGTGCGATGGGCAGCAACGGTGGTGGAACGCGCGCTTAGACGGCTCCGCGAGGAATGCGAGTGCAAGGGGCGGTCGCGGGTTTTCGATGTCCTGAGCGCTTACCTTACCGCGGAGCGGGAGGATGTCTCCTGCGCGAGTCTCGTTGAAACGCTGGGAGTTCCCCAAGGTACGGTGAAGAAATTACTTTACCGCATGCGGCAGCGCTACCGTTGGTTCTTGCGCGATGAAGTGGCTCAGACAGTGGAGAATCCTGCTGACACTGAGGACGAACTCCGCTACCTCTGTGGTGCGCTCGCTGCCAGTTCGGAGCAAGCCACACTGTGACTCTCACCGTCGCGCCTCTACGATTTGGCTTCGCTAAAATGAGTTTCCACGGCTTCACTGATTCGCTCGCTGCGAGCACGAGCCAACCGAACGAGTGTCCGCACTGTCACACCGCGGTGCGTGTGAGCAACGGACTTTGTCTCCGATGTTTGCTCCAGGCTGGCCTGACCGAAGATGAAGACCCCGGCAGGGAGAGTCTGGATGCGCTGCTCTTCGAAATGGAAATGATGATACCAACCGGCGTCTCGGGAACTACGAGATCCTCAAGGAGATTTGGCGGGGCGGAATGGGTGTGATTTTCCGCGCGCGCCCTCGCCATTCACGCCGTATCGTCACTGTGAAACGCGGGCTGGGTTATCATATGGATTCCCGCGAAACGCTCGCGCGCTTCCGCCGCTAAGCGTAAGCGCCCGCGAGTCCGGGGGCCGGCGCTGCGTAACCGCGCCGAAGCGTGCGCTAATGGCAAAAGTCGCGCGCAAAACATTTTTCTCGACGGGCGCGTCGAACCGCTGGTCAGCCATTTCGGCCTGGCCAAATGGCTCGATACGATGAACGATGGTCAATCACGGCTTGGTCAGACCCGCCGAACCGAGCGAATTGGGTTTTTGCCGGTAGATTCTCCGATCCCTGCAAAATTCGGCAAAGAACTCGGGAACTTTGCCCTCCGGTTTCCGTAGAACTAAGTGTGTCGGCTCATGTAGATGACCGAAAAACGCTCCGTTAGCGTTTTAGGAATGAGTTGGCACGCTTGCAGCGGCAAAGAAAATCACCAGATGAGGTTAGAGAGTTCCCCACCGGATATCCGGCGAACGACCAAGGGCGGCAGCATGTCCAATGGTAGATTGGACGACGGATTCAGCCAGACGCGATCTGCTGCGTGGAGCGGGCGGGACAACGATCCGGCACCCTTTCTGCGCAGGATCGTGTTTGACTTGTTTCAAAGGCAACTCGGGGCCCCATCGTCTATTACCGGCAAAGAGAATTTGCCTGGCTCGAACGGGGAGAGAGCTCCTCACGCTGCGAAAGAAATCTCGACATCGTCGGTGCGCAGGGTGCCTGGCTGGAAATCCGGCCTCGATATTATCTGCATCCTGCTTTCGCTGCCGGTTTGGCTGCCTCTGATGTTGTTGCTCATGCTGGTGACGCGACTCGCCTCACCAGGCCCCGTTTTTTACCGGCAGAAGCGTGTCGGTCTTGGCGGAAGACATTTTTTTATCTGGAAGTTCCGAACAATGAAGCTGAGCGCCGACACCCGAACTCACGAACGCTACTTCCAAGAATTGATGCGGGCCGACTGTCCGATGACGAAGCTCGATGCTCACGGCGATCCCCGCCTGGCGCCTTTCGGCCGATTTCTTCGTGCGAGTGGTCTGGATGAGTTGCCTCAAATTTTCAACGTGCTTTGTGGCGAGATGAGCCTCGTCGGTCCGCGGCCCTGCCTGCCAAATGAATTTGCCCATTATGAGCCGTGGCAGCGGGAACGCGTGAATGGTTTGCCGGGTCTTACCGGATACTGGCAGGTAAATGGCAAGAATAAAACGACGTTCAACCAGATGGTCGCCATGGATCTGTTTTATTTCAAGAACCTATCGATCCTGCTGGATCTGAAAATCATGCTTAGGACCTGCACTGTTATCGCATGCCAACTCTTTGAATCCCGGGCAACAACGCAAGCCGGTCGCCGGAATAAAGACTTTCACTCACCCAGGTCGAATTTGCCAAGCCTCGGAGTATCGGCTCGGAAAGGGTCATAGCTCACCGACCAGGCAGATCTTACAAGCCTCAGGTATCAGCTCAAAACATATGACGAAACCAATAACAGTCGGGGTGATCGGCTGCGGTTACTGGGGACCGCTTTTGGTTCGCAACTTCAAAAGTCTTCCGGACTGCCGACTCAAAGCCGTCTGCGACGTCAGCACGGAGCGCTTGAAACACATCAGCGCGTTGTATCCTGATGTCGAAGGCATCACGCATACGTCACAATTTCTCAATGGCTCCGGCTTGGATGCCGTTGTCATTGCGACTCCCGTGAAGCATCATTATTCATTGGCCAAGGCAAGCTTGCTCGCAGGCAAGCATACATTCATCGAAAAGCCGATGGCGTCTTCTTCCGCCGAATGCGAAGAACTAATGGAGATAGCCGAGCGCAACGGTCTGGTTTTGATGATCGATCACACCTTCCTTTATTCGGCGCCGGTGCAAAAGATTGCCCGAATTGTTGAAGCCGGAGATCTGGGCGAGATCCGCTATATTAATTGCCGGCGTCTCAACCTGGGGCTATTCCAAAAAGATATCAACGTCGCCTGGGATCTGGCGCCACACGATATTTCAATCATTCTCCACATCCTCGGCGAATCTCCCACCGCGGTGAACTGTCAGGGCAACGCTCATATCACGCCGGGGATAGAAGACGTGACGAATATGTCGCTCTTCTTCCCACGCAAACGCTTTGCTACGATTCAGAGCAGTTGGCTCGAGCCAAGAAAAATCCGCGAAATGACCATTGTCGGCACGCGGCGCATGATCGTGTATGACGATTTGCGAACGCTCGAAAAGATTCGGATCTACGATATGCGAGTAGAACGACCGCCGCACTACGACACGTTTGCTGAATTTCAATACTCGTATCATTACGGGGACAGCTATATCCCATACCTTCACCAAGAGGAGCCACTCAAGCTGGCCTGCCAACATTTTATTGATTGCATCGAAACGAATTCTCAGCCGGTAACGGGCGGCCGTGAGGGACTGGAAATGATCAGAATCCTCGAAGCCGCTTCGGTTTCCCTCAAGAAGAACGGCGCACCGGTGACATTTTCTGGTTCGAATGGTGCAACCCCGGCTTCCAGGCCCGCCAAAGCGGAAGACCTTCTGCACGCTGAAGTATTCGCCGGATGAGTGGCGAACCAACCGCGCACCATCGCGCCGGATGTAAAGCCTGGGCGTAATGTCCGGATTCACTCGTTGGCGCTGGGAGCGTCGTTCCTCGCTACGCGCCTGCGAGCGCGACCGTAACCAGAAATCCGGTCAAACCGAGAGAAGCGGGCAAATGAAGGTTCCCTTTCTTAATTTGAAAGCACATCACGCTTCCTTGATCGACAAGTTCGAGGGCGTCGAACCACTCAGATCAAAAGCGATAGAAGCAGCGTCTCGCCCAGCCGATTACTCTTTTGCGGAACCGAGAACAAGCGACAAATCGCTGCAGATGCGAATTCTTGATCCTATCCAAGAGCCCGGTTGGGACAATCTCGTCGCTTCGCATTGCGATGCTGGTTGTTTTCACACCAGCGCTTGGGCAAAAGTGCTTCAGGAAACTTATAACCATAAGCCTTTTTACCTTCAGTTTTCCCGCGGACGCAGGCTGGCGGCGCTAATACCGCTGATGGAAGTGCGCAGTCTGTTTACCGGCCGCCGTGGCGTCTGCCTGCCATTCAGCGATGCCTGCGAGCCGCTCGTTTTTGATCCGGAAGCGATGGGTTTGGTAAGAGATCGGCTTGTTCGCCTGGCGCAGGAACGGCGGTGGAGACACTTGGAGATTCGCGGTAGTAAATCCCTTCCACTCGCTCCGAACCCATTTATTAAATTTTATGGGCATACACTTGATTTGCGCAGTGGCCCCAAAGAGTTGGCCAGTCGCTTCGCCAGCTCGGTACGCCGCGCGATTGGGAAAGCCGAACGCCGTGACGTGAGGGCCGTCATTGTCCGCAATCGCCAAGCCATTGGCGATTTTTACCGGCTTCATGTCCAAACCCGCCGACGTCACGGCCTCCCGCCGCAATCGATCTCATTCTTCCTGAATATCTACGAGCACATCATCAAACCCGGGCTCGGTTTCGTTGTTCTCGCACAACGCGGGTCGCGCCCAAGTGCCGCCGCAATCTTCTTCCGATTCCGAAAGAACGCTCTCTATAAATTCGGCGCTTCCGACAAGAAATTTCAGGAATTACGCGCAAACAACCTTGTCATGTGGCAAGGCATCCAATTCTTGGCGCGCGAGGGTGCCGGAAAATTACATCTCGGACGCACCGAATGCGAAAACGCTGGTTTACGACGATTCAAGCTTTCCTGGGGCGCGGAGGAAGAAACAATTCATTACTTCCGAGTTGATCCATCAGGTCGGAGGTGTTTAATTTCGAACCCCTCTGAGTCCGGCTTCCACAAAAAGATCTTTGGCAATTTGCCGCTGGTGTTCAACCGGCTGGCGGGCTCGATGATCTATCCGCATCTCGACTAAAGGTAAATTATGGCTGAAATCCGACGGCAAACGCAACATCACTCCGGTGTGAAACTGGGTGACGTCTTCTTCGCTTTGTTCAAGCGCAAGCGAACAATTATCGTATGCACGGCGGTGGGCATTGTTGCCGCCGCAGCGGTTTACTTTCTCTACCCACCTTCCTACGAGTCTCAGGCCAAGCTGCTGGTGCGCTATGTTACGGAAAGGAGTGCCATCGACCCAATCGAGGCAGAGAAAGCTGCGGCCGCGTCGAGCAACCAAGGGGATAGAGTAATCGGCGCTGAAGTCGAGATTCTGACTAGTTGGGACCTGGCAGTGCAAGTTGCCCAATCACTCGGCCCCCAGCGATTGCTGCCACCCGCGCGCAACTGGGTCACCCAAATCTTCGAGGCAATCGGTTTGAAACGATTGCTACCGCCGGCTAAAACACCAACCGAAACTGACGCGGCACGCAGCATTGCTTCGGGCTTGAAGGTCATTGCAAACAAAGAAAGCAACATCCTCCTCGTTTCCTACAAGAACCGTAATCCAGAGGTCGCGACACTCGTTTTGCAGGAACTATTAAGTCGCTATTTCGTCAAGCATCTTGAAGTCCACCGCTCCGCCGACGCCTTTGATTTCGTGACTCAACAAACCGATCAGGTTCGAGCGCGCTTAAACCAAACAGAGGACGCCCTAAAGTCGATCAAGGAAAAGACAGGAATTGCGTCGCTTAAAGAGGGTGCAACGACTCTTACCACAGAGGCGGCCAAAACCCAGGAACAACTTAACGCCGCCGAGGCGGATTTGGCCGAACAACAAGCTCTTGTTAGTAACAAGACCGACAATGAAACAAAGGGCTGGAGAAAGAAGAAACCTGCGGATAACCCTAAGGCCAAGGTTGCTGGCACGCAGGCAAAGATCGAGGCGCTAAAGGCCCGGCTTCGCGACGTTCAGCGGAGAACGAAGCAGCTTTCAGAGCTAGCTCCGCAGATTGAAGACTTGGAGCGGAAGCAAGAGATGGACGAAGCAAACTACAAGTACTTCGCAGCGTCGCTTGAAAAGGCGCGGATTGACGAGGCTTTGGATCCATCCAAGATGCCTAACATTAGCGCGGTCCAGCGGCCTTCTCCTCCCAGCTTCGAAACCAAAAAACGCGATAAGACTCTCCTGGCACTCGCTGGTGGTGGGCTAGCCTTAGGCATAGCGCTCGCATTGTTGAAAGGCCTGGTTTTAAACCGAACAGTTGGTCGGCCGCTCCAGCTGGAGACGCAACTGGATATTCCGCTGATGCTCTCGATTCCGTATTCGAACAGTCGGAACGGACATCCGACCTTGCTGCGGAACGGTTCGCCGGCGAATCCGGAAGCGCTCGCAACGAGACGGCGCCACCCCAAATTGGCGCCATGGGAGCCCGGCCATTTCATCAAGCTGTATTGCGACGCGATCCGGGACCGCCTGGGCCTTTATTTCGAACTCAATCATTTGACGCATAAACCGAAGCTGGTGGGCGTTGCCGGCTTTTCGGAAGAAGCGGGAACTTCCACCATCGCCGCAGGCCTTGCTGCCTCACTTTCGGAGACGAATGACGGGAAGGTCCTTCTTGTTGACGTAAACCTTGGCCCGGAAGAGGTGCACCCATTTTTCAAGGGAAAACCAGCGTATCCTCTAAACAAAGCTCTTAAGCCTTCTGATTCGATCGCCTCGGCTGCAGACAATCTCTATCTCGCCACAGTAGGATCCCCCAATGCCGGCGGTCCGGCACAGCTTGGCTTGAAAAAATTCTTCGACATGATGCCGAATATGAAGGCGAGCGACTTCGACTATATCATTTTTGATATGCCTCCGCTGGATCAGACGAGTCCCACCTGGGGGATGGCTGCGTTCATGGACAAGCTCTTGCTGGTAGTCGAGGCGGAAAAGAACAACCGCGAGGGCATTAAGCGCAGTTACGGGAAGTTGATGAGTGAACGAAACAACGTTGCAGTCGTAGTCAACAAGGCGCGTTCCTACGTCCCAAAGTGGCTTGACGCTGAATCCTGATCGGCGCATTCGCAACGGCGGCTGGACTGCGGCTCCAATTTCTGCATGCAGTCCCTCTCCATTTCCTGGGGGGATTCTTCAAATCCTGCGAGTGCTCTGTGTTTTCCTATTCTTACTTATGCTCCTGTTGTTGCTTCCGCACGGGATTGAAGAGCGAAAGCAGGAGAGGCATCCAAGAGTCTTCAATACTCAGTGGGGCTCACACTAACGTTTAGCGCGATCACCGAATTCGCGATATCTCATGTTACGTAATAGGATTTATTACGGGCTAAAGCCCTTCGTTCCCCAGCCGGTTCGAACGGCGATCCGGCGAAAGCTGGCAGCGCGGTTACGCAAGCGTATCGGAGACGTCTGGCCCATTATGCCGGGATCAGAACGTCCACCGGAAAACTGGCCAGGGTGGCCTGGAGGAAAAAAATTTGCGTTTGTTCTGACGCACGATGTCGAGGGCAAAGCGGGCCTAAGCAGGTGCCGATCCCTGATGCAACTGGAAGGGGACCTTGGCTTCCGCTCTTCCTTTAATTTTGTCCCGGAAGGAACTTACCGGGTCCCAGCAGAATTAAGGGAGGAACTCACTGCCAGAGGATTCGAGGTTGGAATACACGATCTTAAACATGATGGCCGTCTCTTTGCCTCGCGTCGCACGTTCAAACGCCGCGCGCTGAAAATCAACTGTTATGCGCGCGATTGGGGCGCGTCGGGGTTCAGATCGGGATTCATGTTGCGCAATCTCGATTGGTTGCACGATCTCGACGTGAAGTATGATGCATCCACCTTCGACACCGACCCATTTGAGCCGCAGCCGGACGGGCGTCACACTATCTTTCCATTCTGGGTGCCACATCCAAACGGCAGCTCCGCCAATGGTGAAGGGTCAGTTATCAACTCTTCTTCACGAGGTTATGTCGAGGTTCCTTACACGCTTCCTCAAGACTTTACACTCTTCGTTCTGTTGCAAGAAAAGACACCGGAAATCTGGCTGCGAAAACTCGATTGGATTGCTCAACACGGCGGGATGGCGCTAGTGGACGTTCATCCTGATTATCTGTGCTTTGACGACACACCAGCGGGACCCATGGAATATCCGGTCGCCTACTACAAATCCTTTCTGGATTACGTGAGTCGGCGCTACGACGGCGCCTTTTGGCATACGACACCGAGCAAACTCGCACAGTTTTGCGCTCGTGTCGCTAATGAGGCTCCAGCATTAAGCGACCGCTAGATCTGGATAATAACTCTTTCTATGGATGTCACGGTTTTCGGAATGGGGTATGTGGGCTGTGTAACAGCGGGATGCCTGGCTAAGATGGGTCATTCCGTAACCGGCGTTGACTTACAAGACGTCAAAGTCTCTCTTCTTAACTCGGGAAAGAGTCCCATTATCGAACCGGGGTTGGAAGAGTTGATCCGGCGCGAAGTCGAAGCAGCAAGATTGCAGGCACGCGCAAGCGTGGAGACACTGGGCGACATTTCTCTGGTCTGCGTGGGCACACCTGGCAACGAGAATGGGAGCCTGGGCCTTGAGCAAGTCGAGAGAGTTGTCATCCAAATTGGCGAACTTCTGCGAGCTACCGAAAACTTCCACGTTGTAGTTATCCGCAGCACGGTGTTGCCCGGGACGGTCGAAAATGTCGTTCGACCATTGCTGGAGAAAACGTCCGGAAAGGTGGATGGAAACGATTTTGGCATCTGCGTGAATCCGGAATTTATGCGCGAAACGACAGCGATTGAGGATTTTCACCACCCGCCTTTTACGATTATCGGGGCCAGTGGCGATCGCGCCTTCGAGCGAGTTACGGCGCTGTACTCGGCCATCAAAGCTCCTGTCGAACGAACATCGATTCCGGTGGCTGAGTTCATCAAATATACGTGTAACGCCTTTCATGCCGTGAAGGTGTGTTTCGCGAACGAGATCGGGAATCTTGGCAAGAAGATGGGCCTGGATGCTTACAGGCTAATGGAAATCTTCTGCAAAGACACCAAGCTGAACATATCTCCATATTACCTTAAGCCGGGCTTCGCCTTCGGCGGTTCGTGCCTGCCAAAGGACATTCGCGCCATTCTTCATAAAGCGAAGCAACTGGACTTGGAATTGCCCATGCTGGATGCGGTGCTCAGGACGAACCTCAAACAGATTGAGACAGCTTTCAATCTCGTCCGTCGCACTGGCAGGAATCGAATCGGTGTGCTGGGACTCAGTTTTAAAGCGGGTTCAGATGACATGCGTGAAAGCCCAATTGTGATGCTGGTCGAGACTCTGATCGGCAAGGGCTACAAAGTGGCCATCTACGATGAGGAAGTCGCTCTCGCGAAGGTGGTAGGCGCAAATAAGCGTTATATCGAAGAAACAATACCTCACATTTCCTCCTTGATGGTTTCCTCTCCAGAAGAGGTTATCAATAGCAGCGACGTGGTGGTTGTTAGCAAAAGGACAGAACGAATTTCGGACGCAATCCTCAGCGATCACGATTCAACGGTAGTAATTGATCTCGTTGGACTGCGTCCGGACACGAGCGACCACGTGCGCAACTATCAAGGCATCTGCTGGTAAGCGCATTGACAACGGATCATGAAGAAGGCCGGCGGCAGAATTCTAATGATGGTTGAGAATCATTTTCCGCAGGACACCCGTGTCAAAAATGAGGCGGAGCTGCTTGCAAATGCAGGTTACCAGGTGTCAGTCATAGCGCTTCGGAAAAACGGCCAGGCCAGGCGAGAGGTCGTAAACGGCATTATGGTTTACCGGGTACCCCATCTGGAGCTGTTTAAAAAAACATCGCCTGCAAATCCAAATGGCATATCTCTGTTATTGCTCAAATTGAGAGCCTCTCTGGGTTACCTGATAGAGTACTACTACTTCACCATGGCCTGCTTGTGTGTGACGAGCTATGTGTTTGTGACTCGTGGCTTTGATGTGATTCACGCTCATAATCCTCCGGACACGCTTTTTGTCGTAGCCATGCCTTTTAAGCTATTTGGCAAGAAGTTTGTGTTCGATCATCACGATCTTTGCCCCGAACTTTACCGGTCGCGATATAATACGGGCGAGGGCTTTGTCACGGGATTACTGGGATTGTTTGAGTGGTGCAGCCTGAAACTGGCGGACATAACAATCGCGACTAATGAATCGTATAAGAAAGTGCAGATCGAACGCGCGCATAAGGATCCCGGACATATCTTTGTGGTAAGAAACGGGCCAAATCAGATGCGGATGACACCGGTTGCACCAAACCCCCGTTTGAGAGGAATGAACAAATCCATCCTGTGCTATGTTGGCAGCTTAAATCCACAGGACGGCGTAGATTATCTGCTTCGCTCGTTGCGCTACTTGCTTTTTGATTTGAAGCGGTCGGATTTTCATTGCGTCATTATTGGCACCGGCGACTCATTGCGGGATTTACGCCATTTGGCTGAAAGCCTGCAACTGAACGGTTGCGTTGAATTGACCGGCTTTATTTCCGACGAAGATTTGCAGGCCAATCTCGCGGCCGCGGATATTTGCGTGGATCCTGATCCCTCCAGCCCCTTGAACGACGTATCTACGTGGATCAAGGTCATGGAATACATGGCCTATGCAAAGCCCATCGTGAGCTTCGATCTGAAAGAGACACGGTTTTCTGCGCAAGGGGCTGCTATTTATGTTGAGCCGAACAAGGAAGCCAAATTCGCGGAAGCGATCGCCAAACTGATGGACCAACCCGACGTGCAGAAGAGAATGGGGGCTGATGGTCGCCGCCGGGTTGAGGACGAGTTGCAATGGGACAGGGTCGGTAAGAATCTTCTGACCGCATACGAGACGCTCCTGCCACTGGAACGAGAGAACTCCTGTGAAGCTCCTCTCGGGAAGAAATCCGCGGAGAGCAATTCGTAACTCGTTCGGTTCTCGGCTGGATAAATCGCCGTGTCGATGGTTGAGCGCCCCCATCCATTCGAGCCGTTAAGCGATGCCGTTGTGGCGAAGCCAGAAATTCGGAATGCAGGGATTGTCGATGTTACATTCGGCAAGAAGGTGACAGTCGTTGAGCCGGTTAATCTCTACGGTTGCACGATTGGAGACGGCAGCTTCGTCGGACCATTTGTAGAGATACAAAAGGGCGTAAATATCGGCAAGCGATGCCGGATTCAATCGCACTCATTCATTTGTGAGCTCGTCACGATTGGGGACGACTGCTTCATCTCCCACGGCGCGATGTTTGTTAACGACCTGTTCAGTGCCGGCGGACCCGCTGAAAATCCGGAGCTCTGGCGATCGACTAAACTTGGCAACCGCGTGAGCGTTGGAACGAATGCCACGATCCTTCCGGTGACGATCTGCGATCACGTGGTTATTGGAGCCGGAACGGTTGTTACCAGGGACATTACCGTTCCCGGGGTATACGCAGGCAATCCAGCGCGCCTTTTGCGTCCTTTGACTGCTAACCCCTGACCACGGACCACTGACTTTCTGTTCTCCGTCGTCCGTCCTCTAATTTCCGTCCTCTGACTTCTGCGATGAAAGTCCCCTTCGTCGACCTGTACGCGCAGTACCTGACGATCAAACAACAGATCGACCGCGCGATTGCCGAAGTCATTGCAGAGTCGGCTTACATTCGCGGGCGGCATGTGGATGCCTTTGAGCAGGCATGGGCCGGTGCACTTGGCGTGAAGCATTGCGTCTCCTGCGCGAACGGGACGGACGCGATTTACATTGCTCTGCGGGGACTTCGTGTAAAGCCTGGCGATGAGGTTATCGCCCCAGCACATTGCTCGATCTCAACGTCTGAGACAATCACACAGGCGGGCGGCCGGGTCGTGTTCTGCGACACAGATGAGCAAACGTTCACGATCGACCCCGACGACATCCAACGAAAGATCAGACCCGCCACGGTTGGCATTATTCCAGTCCATCTTTACGGGCAGCCGGCAGATATGGATGCGATCATGGTGATCGCAAGAAGGCACAATCTTTGGGTCATAGAGGATTGTGGCCAGGCGCATCTTGCCAAATACAAGGGGCGATACGTTGGAACTTTTGGAGACGCCGCCACATTTTCGTTTTACCCGGGTAAAAATCTCGGCGCCTACGGCGACGCCGGATGCATTGTGACTAATGACGATCGGCTTGCCGATTGGATGACCACGTTTGCCCGGCACGATGGAAATGGCGATCACATTATGGAAGGCATCAACAGCCGGCTGGATGGACTGCAGGCGGCCATCCTAAATGCGAAATTGCCTTATTTACCTGCATGGACTGAGGCACGACGGTGTGTTGCCGCCTGTTACGATGAGCTTCTGGAAAACGTAGGTGACGTTATCACACCGAAAATCGCTCATGACCGCGATCACGTTTACCATATCTATGTCATTCGCACGGAAAACCGGGACGCGTTGAGAGAGTATCTTGCAGAGGCGGGCATCTCCACGGGTTTAAACTACCCCACGGCATTGCCATTTTATCCCGCCTATGCTCATCTCGGTCATATCTTGAAAGATTTTCCGGTCGCCTACTTTAATCAATCGCGCATCTTATCACTGCCCATCTATCCGGAGATGACGAAAGAGATGATTACTCACACCGTGGAATGTATCGCGAGCTTCTTCAAAGAAGTTCAAGAACCGGACAGCATCCCGGCGAAAGTGATTCAATTTGCAGAGCCTCGCTGACCCCCTGGCTTGCCCGCCCGCTCGCGAAAGCTTTCGGAGTAGCCTTGTTGCGTAGACCGTCTTTCTTACATCTTACATCTGAGATCTGACACCTCATCTGACTTCCATTAGACACTTCTCGCTCCAGCTTGCTCGTTCATAGAAGTTATGGGCATCCAACTCCCGCCAGCGATAGCGTCCTGCCTAACGGTCGCCTTCATTATTTACCTTTTCAGGCGGGACATTCGGGAAAGGCCGAATGTCAGCGGCGCGCTTTGGCTTCCCCTTATTTGGCTGGTGATCTGTTGCTCAAGAGGCCTCTCCTTATGGCTCGACATTTTTGGCGTGCCAGTCAGCGGCGGTGCTTCAGTGGAAGAAGGAAGTCCGTTGGACGCGGCATTTTTCTCCATCCTGATTGCGGCGGGCCTTTATGTCCTTACTAACAGAGGACTCCGTCTTTCGGAAATCGTTCGCAACAATCAATGGCTGACAATATTTCTCCTGTATTGTTTGGTTTCAGTTATTTGGTCCGATTTTCCCTTCGTGGCGTTCAAGAGGTGGATCAAAATTCTTGGCCATCCGATTATGGCGCTCATCGTCCTTACGGAGCCTGACCTCAAAGAAGCGCTGACACGGTTGATGAAGCGATGCGCTTATGTGGTCGTCCCGGTTTCCATGCTGTTCATCAAATTCTACCCTCAATTAGGACGGGCGTTCGAACCGTGGAGTGGCATGGCCACAAGCACAGGTATTACCACCAACAAAAATATGCTCGGTGCGGATTGCCTGATCCTGGGTTTCTTTTTCTTTTGGCATTTGCTGCAGACGCGGCGGGCTGAACGGAGCACCTGGAGGCGAAACGAGCTTTGGCTGAGCGCCGGGTTTTCGATCGGTATCTGCTGGCTCTTCTCACAAGCGCACAGTGCCACAGCGCTCACATCTTTGTTATTAGGGATACTGGTAATCCTGTTTGTCGGCCTTCGTTCCATAAACAAGAATTTTATCGGGACGTACCTGTTGGCAGCATTACTTCTGGTCGCCGTAGCAGAGCTGGTGTTTGGGATTTCAGGGCGTTTTTCTGAGGCTTTGGGCAGGGGCTCTGAGCTGTCAGGCAGAACACTCCTCTGGACACGCCTCCTTAACATGGATACCAACCCGATTCTTGGGACGGGATTTGAAAGCTTCTGGTTGGGGGAAAGGCCAGAGCGACTGAAAGGACTTTTCTATTTTATCCCGAACGAGGCTCATAATGGTTATTTGGAAACCTATTTGACCCTGGGGGTAATTGGAGTGTTCCTCCTGGTTGGACTATTTATCTCAACGTTCTGGAAAACACGCCTCGAGCTTTTCCAAAATTTCGAATGGGGACGATATCGGTTGGGCTTCCTCGTGGCAGTAATACTGTATAACTGGACGGAAGCAGCCTTCAAAACCGTAAATCCGATCTGGTTTGTTTTTTATCTCATTGCCATAGATTATCCAGGAACTCAGCTCACCACATCGCAAGCACCTGTCGCATTCGCGAGGTCCGAAGAGGACATGGAATTCGCGTATATCGAAGAAAACACCGGAAGGTGAGCGTTTCCTTTTACACAGGTTGTGACGTCGCTAGTGCCGCGGGACGCCAACGGTTTTCCGATTCCGATCCGCGATGGAATTATGCCGTGCTGAGTTCTGTCCTCGCTGCGCTGCTTTGCGCCGCCTCCAGCGCGGCACAGGCAAGAACTATTAAGGCTGCCAGCCCTTCTCTTACTGATGTCAGGCGGGCCATAGCTGCTGCCGTGCACGGCGATACCGTAATCATTCCGGCTGGAACGGCCGCCTGGACTTCGGCTCTTACCGTTACGAAGGGCATCACGATTCAGGGACAGACCACAGTCAATTCCGATAACGGCACAGCCAATGATCAAACCATTCTGGTGGATAATCTGGCTCCAGTCGGTGGTGATCAGGGCTTCTTTCATTGCACTGTGAATTCGGGTCAATCACTTCGAATCACTGGACTTACGTTCACTGGCACGGGCGGTCGCAGCGGCAGGGTGTACTTTAACGGTGCAGTGCGCCTTTCAGGAACCTCTGACCAGGTGCGGATAGACCACTGTCATTTTACCGATCTTAGACATGCTCCCAACATCGGCGTGTGGTCGGCGATCTATGGGGTAGCCGATCATATTGTGTTTGATACCTTCCACACCGGATGCGAATCGGTCAATATCTACAACGGCGTGGGCTACGGAGACTTGGAGTGGACTCAAACAGCAGGCTACGGTAGCAGTCATTTCTTTTTCATAGAGGATTGCTACATAAACAACGGTGCCCCGACTTATTACACGCCCGATGGTGGAGTGAACGCTCAAGCTGGCGGGAGATACGTCGTAAGATACTGCCATCTATTCAGCATCGCTCTTTTGAATCACGGCACTGAAGAAGATAGACGACGCGGTGGGCGTGGAGTAGAGATTTACAACAACGATTATCACTGGGCATTTGCACTAACGATGGACGGGGTGCGTTCCGGTGGGTTAATTGTCCATGACAATACTCTATTTGGCACTCTACCTTATGGTTGGGGACTTCAAACCTACCGACTATTTTACAAGTATAATGTAAATTGGCTTGGAGCGAGTGGAGACAATAATTGGGACGTAAACGTAACCGAAGCCGATGGGACCCATATTGGCGGGCGTTCGCCATATCTGTTCGAGAGCGGCACGGTGACAAGCGGCAGCTTTGATCTAAACCATTTTTTAAGCTTTCTCACCGATACATCAAAAAGCTGGACAACGAATCAGTGGGCTCATTGCACGGTGAGACGCTTGTCGGACAACTTCATCGGCCAAGTCATTTCCAACACTAGCAACACTCTGACGATGCGGTTTTACCGGACTGACAGCAGCCCCGCATGGGCAGCTGGAAATCAGTACCAGATTCACAAAGTGCTGATCTCGCTTGATCAGCCGGGTCGAGGAGCAGGTGATCTAATAACTGGTAATCCGCCAAATCAGGTCAATGTCACGACCGGGACAGTGGCTTGGCCGCATCAAGCATTGGAGCCGTGTTACTCCTGGAACAACATCCACTCGCCCGGAGGCGAGCACATAAACTTCAGTCCTGCGCCATCATCATCAGCGACTCTTTTGTCAGGTCGTGATTATTTCAACGACACTCCCATGCCAGGATACACCCCTTATACTTACCCGCACCCGCTCACCACTGGCGTCCGAGCGTCAACGAGTGCGACACGCGATTCCCAACGCAATCTTAACAAAAATAAGGAACGAAAGGCTAAAAAGATAAAAAAATGGAAGTGGGGCGGGGCCAAAGAAACCTCGGCAAACGAAGCGACTGAACGGGTTGTTCCCGAGCACTAGTCAACAGGCATTCGCCTGGGTTATGAAATACGTCCTGATCACCTCGGCACGCAATGAGGAAGCGCTCATCACGAAGACGCTGGACTCGGTGGTTACTCAAACGGTTTTGCCTCAGCGCTGGGTCATTGTGGATGACGGTTCAACCGACCACACCGGGGAGATCATCGAGAGCTATGCCAGGCGCCACTCGTGGATTGAAGTGGTTTGCCGAGCACGGGATCGCGACCGCAATTTCTCTTCGAAAGCACACGCCGTGAACACTGGTCTAGAACGCGTTAAGTCATGTCAGTTTGAAATAGTCGGTAATCTCGACGCGGACGTTTCATTCGGGCCTGATTACATGGAGTTCTTAATGCAAAGATTTTCCGAGGACCCGAAGTTGGGTGTAGCGGGAACCCCTTTTACTCAGGATGGAGGTTACGACTCCAGCAAGGACAGTTTTGAGGGCGAGAATTACGTAAGCGGCCCCTGTCAGCTCTTCAGGCGTGAATGTTTCCGAGAGATCGGCGGCTATGTTCCAAATCCGGCGGGAGGGTTAGATTGGATTGCGGTCATGACAGCACGGATGAAGGGCTGGAAAGTCCGATCGTTCTCCGAAAAGCGATTTCATCACTACCGAACACTGGGGACAGCTGGGAGGGGCCCTTTGAGGGCCCTCTTGTCCTACGGAGAAAAGGACTATTACCTCGGTGGATCACCAGTCTGGCAATTGTTCCGCGTAGTATATCGCATGGGAAAGAAACCAGTCCTGCTAGGCGGGCTTGCCCTACTCTCGGGTTATGTTTGGGCCGCGGTCCGAAGAGTCCGGCGCGCTGTGTCGCCGGAGCTAATGCGTTTTCACCGGCATGAACAAATGAAAAAACTGAAAGGGATTTTTCGCACCCTTTTACGATTCGAAAAAGTGAACAGTTTTCGGCCAACGCCGAGCAAAGGTGTTTGATTCAAGTACCTCAAAAAAATGACTTCAACCAGCAATAACAACTTTATGGAAACAAATGCATTCTTAGACCAATACACATCAGAGGATGAGATCTCGAAGTACATTAGGGCCACCGCAGGCTCCGGAATTAACTATCTTCTCGATCATGATTACAAGGCGGTTTACCTGGAAGCAGTTGGGCTCCTGCCTGAGCAAACCAGGCAACGTGGCATTCGGATCCTGGAATTCGGCTGCGGAGGCGGGATGAATCTCCTTAATCTTATTTCGGTGCTGAACGGCAAAGGGATTCATATTGCGCAAGCGATTGGCACGGACTTCTCGCCTGCGATGATCGAAACGGCTACGCGCGAGGCTAAGGCCTATTTTCGGGGGCAAGATTTGCACAGCCCTGACTTCTACGTCGCCAAAAACGAAAGTTTGATTGGCGATCTGGCAGCTTCGGCTGCGATGGAAAAGTCGACGCTCTGGAATTCGTTTCACTTGATTCTTGGGGTAAACACAATTCGATATTGCCACGACGCGGAAAAGGAGATGGATAATGCCCGAGACATTTTCGACCTGCTTGTGCCGGGAGGCGTATGTGTTGTCATCGATATGAACAATCGATTTCCATTATTCCGAAGCGATCTAAGGAACAGACTCCGCCGGAAGAAACAGGAACAGTGTTACGTCCCATCATTAGAAGAATATGCGGCGCCATTCGTCCAAGCAGGCTTCGAGGTCCTAAGAAGAGAACACTTCTGCTGGGTACCTCATTCGGCGGGTCCATTCATGGCCGGACTGCTTCGGACATTGTCCCCAATCTTGGATGTGGTTGCTCGCTCGAGAGCCATGAGATCGTTAGTGGTCGCCAGGAAACCGGTATAGCCTCGACTCTGTCCGGAGTCTCAACCCGGACCTAAATCAGAATCGATGCAAGAAAAAGCATTATTCCTAACGGCTGACTACCCGTCAGCCGACGACCACAGGGCCGAAAGACTGCTCGATTTTTTTGGCGTAGGTTACCTAAAGCAGCGCGCAAGCGAGTTTGCACTACCGGAGAACGAATTCGCCGAAGGCTACAGACTCGTATGTTCTGCGCAGGCTTTTGGACGCGTCATGGGAGATTTGCAGAATTCACGCAACTCAAACTCACTCGCGCGACAAATCCATTCCGTTTTCTTGTATTCCAACGGCGACCCTGTCGCGGTTGCGAACGCGATAAGCCAGCTCATGGGAGTGACGATCTCAATTCACAGAGGAGCAGGACGTGTTACGCACTGGCATATCGCGAAGGACCCCGACGGCATGTGCGGCGCCATGCGCGATCTCCGCATACAGTCTCCGGTCGGCCAGCTGCTCAGCGTCGACTTCTTCCATGTGGATGGAGGCTCTGTGACTCCGCTCATTACCGGGGAAGATAAGCCCGCTTTCCTGAAAGTGAGTTGGAACGGCGTGCCGGTGTTCGTCTCGTCAGAACGATTGATCGACATTGACGCCGAGCTGACAACCTTCAACTTCGACATTCGCAATCACTTCTTCTCTGCCGTCCCGGTTGTTTCCTACATTAAATGGGCATTTCCCTGCAGCTCGTGGCATGCACCCGAAGCGAGTGCCTCTCTAATTATCGACGATCCTCTGTTGAAACCGACGCATGGGTTTGTGGACTTTCAGGAACTTCTGTCCCTAATGAAGCGACACAACTTTTCGACAAACATTGCATTCATTCCATGGAACTGGCGGAGAAGCGCTCCTGAAGTTGTCCGGCTATTCAAAGAAAACCCGGAGTGTTACTCGCTTTCGGTTCACGGCTGCGATCATACACGGGCAGAGTTCGGCAGCTCCAGTCATCAACGCCTTTATTGGAAATCACTGCAAGCGCTGGAGCGCATGAATCGCCATAAGTCCATCACCGGAATTTCTCATGATCGCGTGATGGTATTTCCTCAAGGCATTTTTTCCGAAGCTGCCATGAGTGCGCTAAAGCGCACCGATCTTATCGCTTCTGTTAATAACGACATTATCAGCGCTGATCCGCATCCTCGCACGATCAAAATCTCTGATGTATGGAACATTGCGGTTATGTGTTACCCCTTTCCGCTCTTCACCAGGAGGTACCCATGGGAAGGGATCGAAAACTTTGCGTTCGACGCTCTGTTGGGAAAACCCGCGATCACAGTGATCCATCACGACTATTGCAGCGATCACTGCGTGCGCCTGGTCAACTTTATCGACCAACTAAATAGTCTGCCATGTGCGCCGACTTGGCGTAACCTTGGCGAAGTAGTTCGACGTAGTTACGGTCAGAGAGAGGTTTCGCCGGGCACGATGGAAGTGGAGATGTATGGAACGGAGCTACGAATTAAGAACCGTTCTGGCCAGTCAAAGCGTTTCTTAATTAGAAGGCGTGAGTGTGAGCCTTCGGCGATACAGCGGATTTGCACCGACGCTCAAGAGATTACCTGGCGACGGAGCAACGGACGCATCGACTTTGAAATCGAGCTCAATCCCGGTGAGAACCAGGTAATTAAAATAAAATTTCACGATCTCGCGGGGAAAGAACGCAAGGGAGATAATCTACCATACCGCTTAAAGACGATGCTAAGGCGTTACCTTTGTGAGATGCGTGATAACTATCTTGCGACGGCAAAGGCGCGAATGGTCTCCTTCTCTCGCTCCTAACCGGATTGTTGTAGCCGCCTCACTGCGCGAGGCGCAAATTGACGTATTTAAACGCACGCCATGCGCGCTCGTGGAGACGCGGCTACAGAGGTTTTCCAACTGCGTCCCCCAAAAATCGAATGTTAGCTACCCGTGCAAGCTCGTTGGACGAGAGAGTCGCCGATGTTGTGAACAACTTCACCGACTGGCTGGATGGCTATGGTGAAAAATCCTGGGACTTTCAGAGCTTTTTCGCTGGACCGGTCGGAGGACGAGCCAAGGCACTCTACTACCGCCACAGACTCGTTGGAACCGCAGCGGTCGCTCCCATGATTTTCTGCGAAGCCTTCCTGCCGTCTGCGCGACGGCTGTTCCATCAGCCGATGCGATTCCCAATTGCAGATGCTCATTATGCGATGGGCTTTGCGTTGCTTTACCAGGCGACCGGAGATTTTTCGCAACTGGAAAACGCGGTTCATTATCTCGCCGTTCTCAAAAAATCGCGCTGCCCCCAGTTTGAGGAATATTGCTGGGGTTATCCATTCGATTGGGTGTGGCGCGGAGGCACGATTAAGCGGGAGACGCCGCTGATAACCACCACGCCTTACGTGTACGAGGCGTTTCTGCAAGTGTATCAACTTTTTGAAAAGCAAAAAGTTCAACGTCCAACGCCCAACGCCCAACGCCCAACGCCCAATGAAGCCGATGAATACAAGCAAATTCTCGAGTCGATTGCGCGACACGGCGCAACCGATATCAAGGATTTGCCGACGTCGGAAACCGCGAGCAGTTGTTCCTACACTCCTTATGATGAGGGAGGAGTCATCAATGCCGCTGCTTACCGCGCCTTCCTGCTTACCAGCGCCTCGAAGGTCCTTTGCAACGAAGACTACTGGAGGATCGCAGAACGAAATTTGAATTTCGTTCTGGAGAACCAGAACCCCGACGGTTCGTGGTTCTATGCCGTCGATGGTGTGCGTGACTTCATTGATCATTTCCATACGTGTTTCGTAATGAAAGCATTGGCCAAGATTCACGCTATCACCGGTTATGTGAGAATCGTTGACGCCTTGAAAAAAGGGGTCAGTTATTACCGGGATAATCTCTTCGACGCGGACGGGCTCCCGAAACCTTTTTCCAAAGCTCCCCGCCTGACGGTTTACAAACGCGAGCTCTACGATTGTGCCGAGTGTATCAACCTGTGTCTGCTTCTGCGCGATCGCTTTCCCGCGCTGGACAGAACATTGGAGAAAGTGGGCACTCACGTCCTAGAATCATGGGTAAAGCGCGATGGATCATTCCGCTCCCGCGAGCTACATTTCGGCTGGGACAACGTTCCCATGCATCGCTGGGGACAGTCGCAGATGTTCCGAAGTTTGGCCTATTACCTCAGAGAACAGAAGGCGTCGCGAGTTTCAACAATGGCAAATGATCCGGCTGATGGTTTGATGCCCGATCGTCATTCGTCATTCGGATTTCGTCATTGACCACACATGTGCGGCATCTGCGGCCAATTTAACTTTCAGCGACGCGAACCAGTGGAGCGGGAGAAGATTGTGCGGATGGCGCGTTCCATTGCCCATCGCGGCCCCGACGATGAGGGCTTCTTTATCGCCGGGGCAGTCGGTCTGGGGTTCCGGCGATTATCGATCATCGATCTCGCCGGCGGGCACCAGCCGATGTCGGATGCAGAACAAACTGTATGGATCATCTTCAACGGCGAGATTTACAATTACAAGGAACTGCGAGGAGAACTGCAAAGCAAGGGCCATCAGTTTAGGACGAACTCCGATACCGAAGCGATCGTTCACGGCTACAAAGAGTGGGGCACCGATGTCTTCGACCACCTCAATGGCATGTTTGGACTCGCTATTTGGGATGTGCAGAAAGAACGACTGATCCTGGCCAGGGACGCCATGGGCATCAAACTCATCTATTACAAGATCGACAATGGAACCTTAACTTTCGGATCGGAAATCCGTCCGATTCTGGCGACGGCGGAGGAAAAGTCAGAGATTGATCCAATCGCGCTCAATCTCTTTCTCCGGTTTCGATATACGCCTTCTCCTTTGACGATATTTCAAGGAATTCGGAAGCTGGCGCCGGGAACGATGCTGATTGTAGAAGCAGGTAAATGCCGGGAAGAACGCTGGTACAATTTCGCTCCAACTCCCTTCGCTACGCCGAAGAAGGACAAGGAAGCTGTAGCAGAGCTTCTTGATCTCTATAAACGCGCGGTCCACCGGCATCTGCTGAGTGATGTTCCAGTGGGAATTTTGCTGAGTGGAGGCGTCGATTCCGGTCTGCTCCTGGCGCTCATGAATGCGCACGGAGATACCTGGCCGGCGTACACCGTAGGTTACGGCAAAAGCTTCGCAGATGACGAGCTGTTCGATGCGGCGGAGACAGCCTCTCTTCTCGGTGCACGGCATGTGACGGTGATGCTCGATCGAGGCGAGTTTGAGCGCTCTCTGCCAAAAATCGTGGAATGTCTGGAGGAACCTATCGCGACATCGTCGATCGTTCCGATGTACTTCGTCTCTCAACGCGCGCGACACGACGTCAAAGTAGCCCTAATTGGCCAGGGGCCAGATGAATTATTCGGCGGGTATAAGCGGCATCTGGGCGTTCACTACGGAAATTGGTGGCGCGGGTTGCCAGCCGGCCTCCGATCGATAGCCGGCTTTGCAGTCAATCGATTGCCCCGTAATGAAATGTTAAAACGCGGCGTTCGTTCCCTCGGAAGCGAGGATCGACTGAGGCGCTATCAGGATGTTTTTTCCCTGACGGCAACGGAAACCATAGATAGCCTCTTTCGCGACGACGTTCTGCCTCGGAACGATATCCATGAATTGGTCGATTCCTGGCGTGAATTGCTGCCGCAAATGAAGTATACCGATGAGCTCGGAGGCTTTCAGCTTCTTGAAGTTCGCTCCTCGCTGCCCGACGAATTGCTCATGTATGCCGACAAACTCTCCATGGCGCACAGTCTCGAAGTTCGTGTGCCCTATTTGGATCGAACGGTCGTAGAATACGTGCAGCGGCTCGGCGCCAATCTTAAAGTCCGCAATGGAACGCGCAAATGGCTCCACCGTCGGGTATGCCAGAGTTACCTTTCGCCAGGAATTCTTAAGCGAAAGAAGCGCGGCTTCGCCTCCAATGTAGTGGACCAATGGTTTCACTCATCACTCAACAGCGGCCTTTCGGAGGTGCTGTTGGACGAAACGTCTCTTGTATTTGGTTTGCTTGACTCCAAAGCCGTGCGCAGACTCCTCGAAAGTCACCAATCCGGGCGTCAGGACAATCACAAGCTTCTGTTCAGTCTGGTTATGGTCGAGCAATGGTTGCGCGGCCGTTCGCATGGAGCGCGGCTCACATCTATGGCATCGGAAGGAATCGATCCAATTCTCTTGGCGTCTTAAGCAAATCCAATGACTACCTGCGCCAACACCAAACTGGCAGAGATTCGCATCGCCGGTAAGACATTTTATGTACCGTCAGCAGAGATCTGTGGTCGGACTGTTGTGATAACAGAGAAATGGATCAGAACGGCGCAAGTCAGGGATGAAGACGTGGTGGAAGGCCCGATTGTGGAGGACCCTGCGGCATTTATCACCAAGCTGAGAGAGAGCAAACTAAAAGCCGATGTCTTTACGTTCGCGCAAAAGCCACCTGAGATCACACCAAAATATCATTATCACTGGGAATTCGACAATTGGGCAGCAATACCGACAACTCGCTTTAAGGAGTGGTGGGAAAAGCTATCTCAGGAGTCGAGGAAGAATGTAAGGCGCGCCGCCAGGCGTGGCGTGGTCGTAAAAATTGTCCCGTTTGATGACAATCTCGTAAACGGCGTCCATAGGATTTATAATCGTATACCAGTACGAGACGGAAGACCCTTCTGGCATTTCGGGAAGGATATTAACTGTGTAAAACGAGAACTCGCGACCTATCTGGATCGAAGTGATTTTATGGGTGCGTATTGGGATCAAGAACTTATAGCCTTCGCGAAAATGGTCTACGTTGACCATACCGCGACGCTCTTTCACATCATCTCGATGAACGAGCATTATGATAAACGGCCAATGAACGCATTGATCGCAAAGGCCGTAGAGGTCTGCGAGCAAAAGGGGATCTCGCACCTTATCTACGCGAAGTTTATTTATGGCAATAAGCGTCGAAGCTCGCTTTTGGAATTCAAGCGCCGGAACGGTTTTCTGCAAGTTAATTTTCCCAGGTATTACGTTCCATTGACGCGCAGAGGGAAACTGTTCGTCTGGCTGCGACTGTACAGAGGGTTTAGCGGGTTACTTCCAGAGCCGATCCTGCAACCTCTTTTAGACGTTAGGGCTTGGTATTACAAAAGGATCTCCGCAAGGCTCGCATTACAACATAAAATTCGCCGGTGTAGCTCAATGTTAGAGCGACTGAATTCCAATCGGTAGATGGAGTGTTCAATTCCTCCCGCCGGCTCCAATGTTTTAAATATTTATCCAGTCTATCACTCGAGGATCAATACTACCTCCAATCTGGGATTGAAACAGGTTCTCTTGACAAGGAAAATTCATGAGTCGATTACGCATTTTGCTGTTAGGGCCTGACTGTAATCCGGAGACTATCAGCATGCCTTATGTCACTTATTCCCATGCAGCAGCGCTTGCCCACCTCCATGACGTCACTTTGGTTGTTAGATCGCCCAGTGAGGACAATGTACGCCACGCCAAGGCGCCGTTTCGCACTATAGAAGTGGTCCGGATGCCATTGCTCGACCGCATCTACGGCTGGAGTTTGCGCAGAATCTTCAAATACAACTATGACACTCAGGTGTTGACCGCTTTCGGCTATCCATTTGCCGTTGCCTTTGAATGGCGCGCCTGGCGACAGTTGCGGCGCCGCATCTTTGCCGGCGAGTTCGATGTCGTTCTGCGCATCATGCCGATGACGCCGGCTATGCCGAGTCCTTTTGCTTTCTTCCTGCGCAAAGGGCCTATACCCTTCGTAATCGGACCGCTCAATGGCGGTTTGCCCTGGCCTCCCGGTTTTCGCCAGCTCGACAACCAAAAGGAGTGGATATCCAACCTCCGGAATCTGTACCGATATCTCCCTTTCGCTCGCTCTACCTATCGTCACGCGGCAGCGATCATAGCCGCCTCATCCCAAACGTATGCCGAGTTCGCCGCTTATCACGGCAAACTGTTTTTTGTGCCCGAGCCCGGCATCGCTGGCTCCTTGTGTTTCGGTGACTCGCGCAGTCCGGAGCCCGGCGCTAAACTTGAGCTGATTTTCGTTGGCGGCCTTTTTCCCCGGAAGGCTTGTGATCTTGCTTTGCGCGCAGCTGCTCCTCTTTTGCGAAGCGATTTGGCCCGCTTTACTGTGGTCGGCGACGGCCCGGAGCGAGACCCTCTCGAGCGGCTCACAAGATCCCTTGGGATTGAGAAGGCTGTTTCTTTTTGCGGCTGGCTCAGCCATGCGGAAGTCCTCAGGCATTTGCGGTCTGCTGATGTCTTTGTATTTCCGTCCCTTCGTGACAACGGTGCAGGGGTAGTTTTCGAAGCTCTCGGCACCGGTGCTGTGCCTGTAGTCGCGGACTTCGGCGGGCCCGGAGACATCGTTGATCCACAGGTGGGGTACAAGGTACCTCTTACCAATGAGAGCGATATGGTATCACAAATGGAGAAGATTCTGACTGAACTGGCCCAAAATCGGCACCGGCTTGATCGCTTACGACAGCAGGGCATGACCTACGTTCGGGAGTGTTTAACATGGGATGCCAAGGCAGAGAGGACAACTCGGATCCTGAATTGGGTTTCGGGGCGCGGTCCGAAACCAGATCTCCCGCCGCCAAAGGTGCTGTACCAAAACAACTGATCTTGGATAGAGTAGCCCGTTAATCCGCTTGAAGTGTGACTCTGAGACAGGGGGTTTACGGGGGCTCAGGACGGATGTATGATGAGCGCAGATAAGGTCTGATATTCCCGGTGGTTCCGCAAAAGTGACGAGAACTTCAATGCTGAATTGGCATTTCGTTTGACAGGGAGTGTTAGATAATGGCCCGCACTTGGAAGCCTCGCGAATTCGACTCGTTGTATGAGCACTTCATCTGTCGAGAAGAATATCAATTTGGTGGGCGAGCTTACTATCTGCGCTATCGTTCACGTTACAAAGAATGCATCCGGCGATTTGCGGTGGTCGCTCCGCCTCCGCCGATTGATGTCCTGGACGTCGGCGGAGGTCAATTGGCCCTGATGTGCATGAAATTGTGGGGCGACCGCGGCGTTGTAGCGGACCTGCCAGGGCCACACTTGACCTACATGGCCGGGCTCGGTGTGGAAACGATTCACTGGAACTTATGCAAGGCTGATCCGTCTTTTGCCGAAAAATTCGATTTCGTCTTTTTTTCTGAAGTCATCGAGCACCTGCCGATACCCGGTTACATCGTACTGGAACGTCTCCGAAAGATACTGCGGCCGGGCGCCATCCTGATCTGCACCACACCCAACCTCTACCGCCTCCGAAACTTAGTCTTTATGGCGCTGGGGCGGCCCATCTTTGATAATTTTCAATATCCGGATGAAGATGTCGCTCTCAGTCACGTACTTGAATACAGTCGCGACCATCTCGATTGGCAGTTTGAGAAGGCCGGATTCGCGCGCTACCGGGTAGAATATTCTCAGATGCACCATTCACCGACAAATCCACTTCATCGACCGCTCGCGTGGCTGGGCTATCCGCTACACATCGTTCCTCACTGGCGCGACAATTTAGTCGCAACGGCGTACGCACCCGATCTCACCGACTAAACGGTACGGCGAGAACGAAGCGGCGAACAGACAGCAGAATGACAGATTCGTTCGCTGCGAATACATTCCCGAAGCTCGCGCAGTTAGGTAAGACAGGAACTTGAGGTAGGTGAGTGGCTTAAGGCGGCAGCTCGCAAGAGTCGCTATATGACGCAAGCGGTATCGGAATTCGAACTCTTCCCCTGTTCGGCAATCTCCCCATTGGTAGTCCAAGCTATCAGCCATAGCCAGTAACGATTAGCCCTTTTGTTCAATGCCCGGCATTGTTGGAATAATCAGTCAGCGCCCATCAGAGCAAGCCGCTGATCTGGTGCAGTCGATGGCTAAATGCTTGACACATGAGCCGTTTTATACTGATGGCAGATATATCAATCAAGAGCTTGGCCTCTGCCTAGGCTGGATCAACCAGGAAGGATCTTTCTCCGACTGCCTCCCCATTTGGAATGAAAAGAAAGACATCTGCCTTCTCTTCTCCGGCGAGGATTTCGCTGATCAAGCTGATGTCGATGGGCTTGGGATACGTGGGCACCAGTTTGGCCCAGATGACGCCAGTTATCTCGTTCACTTGTACGAGGAAATGGGTTCCGCTTTCCTTGAGAAACTCAACGGCTGGTTCAGCGGCGTTTTGGTGGATCTTCGTGAGCAGAAATTCGTTCTGTTTAACGACCGTTATGGAGTAAATCGACTTTACTATCACGAAGATGCGCGCGGGTTTTATTTCTCTTCCGAAGCGAAGTCCCTGCTGAAAATTCTGCCAGCTACGCGTCAACTAGATCTTCGCAGCTTGGGCGAGCTTCTCAGTTGTGAGGCCGTTCTGCAAAACAGGAGTCTTTTCTCCGGGATTTCCTTGCTTCCGCCAGGTTCCTCATGGGTGTTCTCGCGCGGTGAACCAGTGAAGAAAAAAGCTTACTTCAGGCAGGAAGCATGGGAAAATCAGCCGGCGTTAAGCGAAGCTGACTTTTACGGGAAGTTGAAAGAAACCTGGGCACGGGTCCTTCCCAGGTATTTCCTTGGGAAACAGTCCGTCGGCTTGTCGTTGACCGGTGGAGTCGATAGCCGGATGATCCTAGCCTGGGCGCCTCGTCCCCCCGGCACACTTCCATGCTATACGTGGGGCGGCACATACCGTGATTGCGCAGACGTGAAGATTGCGCGGCGGGCCGCGAGACTTTGCCAGCAGCCTCACAACACGATCGTGGTAGGCGCCGAGTTTTTGTCGCAGTTCCGCGACCTCGCTGAGAGAACCGTCTATATCAGCGACGGCACCATGGATGTAACTGGGTCGATCGACCTGTACGTCCAAAGACTGGCGCGACAAATCGCTCCGGTCCGGCTTAGTGGGGTCTGTGGCGGAGAAATCTTGAGGCGTCTTGTAATGTTTAAGCCGGACCCTCCTCAACAGGGCGTTTTCGATCCGGAGCTGGAACGCTCTTTTTGGGACGCCGCCAAGACCTACGCCGGTGAGCTTCAAGGCCACAGGCTTTCCTTCACCTCCTTTAAGCAAGCGCCGTGGTATATGGCAAGCAAATTTACCGTGGAACGATCGCAGGTCACATATCGAACGCCTTATTTTGATAACGATCTCGTTGCGCTCGCTTACCAAACGCCGGCGAAGCTGTTGGACAATAAGCCAGCGCTTCGACTCATTGCTGATGGTAATCCAGCTTTGGGAAAGATTGGGACGGATCGTGGTGTCGCATTTCAATCAGTTCCCGGTGTTAATCGGGTGCTGCATTGGTACCAAGAGTTCACCTTTAAAGCCGAATACGCTTATGACTATCGCATGCCCCAATGGTTGGCCAGGATCGATCACGCCTTTGCACCACTTCACCTCGAACAATTGTTCATCGGCAGGCACAAGTTTCATCATTTCCGTGTGTGGTACCGCGATGAACTCTCGCGATCGTTAAAAGAGATGCTTCTCGACTCGAACGCACGCAGCAGATGCTACCTTCGTCCGAATTCTTTGGAAAAGATCCTCCAAGCTCATAGCAGCGGGGAGCGAAACTACACCTTTGAGATACACAAGATTCTGACGTTGGAATTCATCCAAAGAAAATTGATTGAACTGAATTAGCGATGCCAACTCGGGGTTTCAGAGATCTGAGGTCAGATGTCAGAAATCAGAAATCAGAAATCAGCGATCAGCGGTCAGCGGTCAGAGCGTTAGACGGCACGAATCGTATCACGGCGAGATGAACCGCGAAACATAATTGATGAGCGCGCGATCCCTAACCCGTTCGATGGAATTGCAGAAGGCGCAGCTACCAACTAAAGCTGCGCTTGCTTCCCACGCTCACCGCTCCACGCTCAACGCTCCACGCTCGACTCTCAAGATTGCTTTGCTGACCGGTGGTTCCGACAAACCGTATGCGCTAGGGATAGCTACGGCTTTAAGCTCGGCGAAAGTAGCCGTCGATTTCATTGGTAGCGACGAGTTGGACCTTGCGGAACTGCATAAGCTTCCGCAAGTACGCTTTCTTAATCTGCGAGGCGATCAAAGCCATAAAGCGAATTTCCCAACGAAAATCGCGCGAGTGGCGAGATACTATTGGCGCCTTATCGGATACGCCGCGACTGCCCGGCCGCGGGTCTTCCATATTCTGTGGAATAACAAGTTCGAGTTTGTCGATCGCGTGTTGTTAATGGCGTATTATCGCCTGCTTGGGAGAAAAATCGTGCTTACAGCGCACAACGTAAATATTCGTAAGCGGGACGCCTGTGATAGTCGGTTTAATCGCTTTTCACTGCGCATCCAATATCAACTGGCTAACCATATTTTTGTGCATACGGAACGGATGAAGAGCGAGCTCCTAGCTGACTTTGGAGTTCCGGAAAGCAAGACAACTGTGATCCCATTCGGAATTAATAACACGGTTCCGAACAGCAGTATGACGGCTGTCGATGCGAAGAGGATTTTAGGTGTTGATATCGCCGATAAAGTAATGCTCTGTTTTGGCCAAATCGCTCCTTACAAGGGGCTTGAATATCTGATTGAGGCATTTAGCGAACTGGCAAAGAGAAATGAGAGTTATCGGCTAATCATCGCCGGCAAAGTGAAGAAGGGGCAAAGGGAGTATTGGAACGAGATTCGGCGCAAGATCGCTGGCAGTGACGTCCAAAACCAGATCATTGAGAGAATCGAGCACATTCCGGATGAGGAAATGGAGCTGTATCTCAAGGCCGCGGATGTGCTGATCGTCCCGTATGTCCACATTTTCCAAAGTGGCGTTCCGTTTTTGGCATACAGTTTTGGCCTGCCTGTGATTGCAACCGATGTAGGCTCTTTGCGAGAGGACATTGTTGAGGGGAGGACAGGCTTCATCTGCCAACCGCAGGATTCATCCGATCTGGCCAGGACAATCGACAAATATTTCGAGAGCGACTTATTCAGAGACCTCGGAAGCCGGCGATTGGAGATCAAGCAGTACGCGAACGAGCGGTATTCGTGGGATAAAGTCGCCGCAATAACCACGGCTGTTTATTCAACATTTCTGACCTCTGACCTCCCTGGCGCGCCGTAGCCTCGTCCGAAGGCGGCTGACTTCTGATCTCCGTCCTCAGTCCTCCGTCCTCTTCGTCTTCTGACTTCTCCCTGACAAAATGAGCGTGTTGATCATCAAGCTCGGCGCCACCGGCGATGTCGTCCGGACAACGCCGTTGTTGAGCCGATTGGATAGCCCGGTTAGCTGGATCACGGCGGAAAATAATCTTGCGTTGCTCCAAGGAATCGATCGGGAAGTGCGTTGCGTCTCATGGGAAAATCGCGAGTGGGTCATAGACACCGCCTACGATCTCGTGATCAATCTGGAGGATGACCCTAAGACGAGTTGGTTTTTAAAGGAGCTGAAGTTCAAGCAACTTTTTGGAGCGCATCTCAACGGAGACGAACAGATGGCTTATACTTCAGATTCGCGCGACTGGTTCGACCTAAGCTTAATTAGCAGCTACGGGCGGGAAGAAGCGGATCGACTTAAGTTTCTAAACCGGCGCACTTACCAGGAGTTGATCTTTGAGGGCCTCGGTCTTGGCTTTAGCGGTGAACGATATTATCTGCCGCCGCCGCGGCCGACCGGGCTGGAAGGAGATGTGGCGATCTCATCGACTGCTGGCCCGATCTGGCCAATGAAACAATGGGCTTATTATGGCGAATTGAAGAAGGAACTGGAGTCGGCCGGCCTGAAGGTGAACATGCTGCATGGCCGGCCCACCTTGCTTGAGCACCTGGCCGATGTTCAGGGCCACCGTTGTCTGGTCTCCGGCGATAGCCTGCCGATGCACCTGGCGATGGGGAGCGGCGTGCGATGTATTTCCATTTTCACCTGTACCAGTCCATGGGAGATATACGATTATGGGGTTCAGACAAAGGTCGTTTCGCTCTTGCTGGAAGAGTTTTTCTACAAACGGGGATATGATGAGCGCGCGACAACGGTTATAAATGTGGATCAAGTCTTCGATGCCGTAATGGCTCAACTTGAGGACGGCAAGCCTAGGCCCGAGGTCCTTAGTCCCTAATGACAAGCGAATCCCCCAATAACCACCACAAGTTTGCACGCGGCTGGATGGAATTAGTTCATAAGATTTGTGTCAACGTTAAACTCCATGCATCGCCATCCGTCTTCTAATGAGACCTCTCGTCTCGATTCTAATCCCCGCATATAATGCCGAGCCGTGGATCGCTGACACAATCCAGTCGGCGCTCGCGCAAACCTGGCCACGCAAGGAAATCATCGTGGTGGACGACGGCTCGGACGACCGTACACTTTCCATCGCTAACGAATTTTTGTCGCGCGGCGTGTTCGTCACGTTTCAAAAAAATCTCGGCGCGGCGGCAGCGCGCAATAAGGCGCTCTCATTTTGTAGCGGCGATTACATTCAATGGCTCGATGCCGACGATATTCTCGCGCCGGACAAAATTTCGCGGCAGATGGAATTCGCTGAAAGCTGTACTAACAAACGCATTTTGCTGTCGTCTGAATGGGGACATTTTCTGTTTCGCACCAGCCGTGCAAAATTCACTCAAACCGCGCTTTGGGGCGATTTGCCGCCGGTTGAATGGCTGCGGTTAAAGATGGAAAAAAATACCTGGATGCAGCCGGGCTCCTGGCTCGTGAGCCGGGAATTGACGGAAGCTGCCGGTCCGTGGAACGAACGATTACCGTGGGATGAAGAGGGCGAATATTTTGCCCGGGTAGTGATCAAAAGCAACGGAGTAAAGTTCATTCGCGGCGCAAAAACATTTTATCGTGTGACCGGTCCGCAAAGTTATGGCCACGTGGACACATCCAACGATAAATTGGAATCTTCGTGGCGATCCACGCGCCTGCACGTCCAATACCTTCGCTCGCTTGAGGACAGCGCGCGCACCCGGCGCGCTTGCGTGACGTTTATGCAAGCCAGAGTACACCATTTTTATCCTCATCGCCCGGATCTGATCAACGCCACACAACGTTTGGCCAAAACGCTGTGCGGCGAAGTCACTTTGGGGAAACGCGTCGAGTCGTTGGGCTGGAAATTTGCGTGGATTAAAAAAATTTTCGGGCCGCAATTCGCCTACCTCGCGCAAGACAAGCTGCCGCAATTCAAAAATTGGGCGCTTCGGCTTTGGGACAGGGCGATGTTTCAAATCGACAAAACGGCGCGCTCTTGAAGTACCTGGAGCTTTAGATGTCAACGAAGAATAACAAGTTTCAAACGAGCGAAGTTGATGTTGCAATGATTGCTTCGGTACTGACACTGCCGCCGGTGAAAATGGAGTCGTCGGGTGACGCCGCGCAGGCGCATGCCCACAACCAACAACACCTAGCAACCGATCATCTTTTGCCGAATCTCAGGCAGCGCACGATCTCCAGCGGTATGATCACTGCGACTTCGCAGGGGGCGCAGTTCTTCCTGAATCTAGCATACATCATGGTGCTCGCCCGACTGCTCGCACCGCAAGAATTCGGGTTGGTAGCCATGGTTATGGTCGTCATGGATTTTCTGCGAATTTTTCAGGATATGGGGCTTTCGACGGCCACGGTGCAGCGACAGGAGATCACTCATGCGCAGGTCTCCAATCTATTCTGGGTAAACGTCGCGGTGGGTGGTGCAATGACGCTGCTTTTGGCGGCGTCGGCGCCAGCAATCGCGTGGTTCTATCGCGAACCCCACCTCGTAGGGATCACGCTCGCGCTCTCACTTACATTTCTGCTTGCGAGCTCGGCCGCTCAGCACATTGCATTGTTGAACCGGCAGATGCGATTCAGGGCGATCGCCGCGATTGATATTGTTTCCATGTTTGTCGGTTATGTGACCGGCATTGGCATGGCGCTATGGCAGTATGGTTACTGGGCTCTGGTTGGCGCCAATATGGTTTTAGTCGCCGTCAGACTTGTGGTGGCGTGGTCGATGTCGCGTTGGCGGCCTCAAGCGCCCTCTCGGAATACTCAAACATGGCACTTGCTGCGTTTCGGCGCGAATATTACTGCTGGAACCCTGATGTACACGCTTGCTAGGGGCGCCGACAACCTTTTGATTGGACGCTTTTTCGGGGCTACTGCGGTGGGGCTGTATTCCAGAGGCTCTATCCTCATGCTGCGACCGGTGCAACAGTTAATCCAGCCCATTAACGCTGTGCTGGTGCCGGTGTTGTCGCGGCTGCAGACTGAGGACGACCGCTATCGGCGGACGTTCGTTCAAGCGTTCGAAGTGATCGCCTTGATGACTTTTGTTTTCACGGGCCTCTGTCTTGCGTTGTCTCATCCGTTGACACTGGCCGCGCTTGGGCCGAAGTGGGAACCAGCCGCTGTGATCGTCGCCAGCTTTGCCCTGGCGGCACTAACATATCCGCTTGTCACTTCCTTCACCTGGTTGTTTGCCAGCCAGGGACGAGGGAAGGACTGGGTCCTTACCAATGCGATCGTCTCCAGCACCACGCTCTGTTCGTTCCTGGTGGGATTGCCATTTGGGCCCGCCGGTGTGGCAATCTCCTACTCGATCTCCTGTGTCCTGTTGCAGTTGCCATTTGTCTATTACATAGCTGGCCGGCGGGGTCCGGTGAGCAGGAAAGACCTTTGGATGGGAACCCTGCGGCATCTTCCTCTCTTGGGAGTGGTTTTCGGCACAGCGTGGCTGGCACGCACTTTCTTTCTGGACGCTAATCCATGGACTCAATTGCTCCTGTGCACTCCCGTGGCCTTGTTGGCCGGGGCCGCATACATCAGCATTGCTACTCCTTCGCGACGCGTGGCGATGAATCTTTTCTCTACCATGCGAGATTTAAAAAATTCTCGGACACCGACGGCCGCTTGTACTCAGGATGTCAGACGCCGGTATCAATCTTCTTTTACTGCTGCTCCTGCTCTTGCTCTTCAAGACCAATGTTAGGGATCTGGGCAAGAGAATGGGTAAGAGCAAGGGTAAGCGTCTAACACGGGAGCACCGATGAGCGATACGCTAAAGGCCACATCAAGCCCGAACGCTTTCGGCGCTTTTCCGTCGGCACAGGACGCGCCGCAGCGCCGCGCGTTCTGGGGCTTGCTTGATCGCAGGGAGCGATGGTCACTTTCCTGGCGTGGCCGGCTGATCGTCACTTCCGCTGTTTTGCTATTCGGCGCTATGGTTTTGAAAGGCGCTTATCCATTTCTTGCGATAACCCATCGTGTCGATGCAAATATCCTTGTGGTTGAAGGGTGGGTACACGAGTATGCAATTCGGGCGGCAGTAAAGGAATTTCAAGATAACCACTATCAACGCGTTTTTACGACAGGTGGACCCGTAGAGGGGAACGGCGGCTACATCAATGACTTCTACACCTCGGCGAGCGTGGGCGCAGATCTTTTGAAAAAACAAGGTCTTCCAGATGAACGCCTCCAGATGGTCCCTTCCCGTGTAATGGACCGCGACAGAACCTACGGATCGGCCGTTGCACTGCGAAACTGGTTTCGCGACCATAACATCGTCGTGTCTGGCATCGATGTTGTTACCGAAGATCTGCACGCGCGCCGGACTCGCCTCCTCTTTCAGAAAGCTCTTGGTGATAAAATCGCCGTGGGCATCATCGCAATTCCAAGTCCGGATTATGATGCAAAGCATTGGTGGCGGTACAGTGAAGGGGTTAAAGAGGTAGTGAGCGAAACCGCCGCCTATCTGTATGCGAGTCTTTTCTTTTGGCCGAGTGAATCAAAAGGTGAAAAGGCGAAACGCTGAATGGTAACTTGATAGGTGTGTGAAGCCATGAACATTACGGTGATTTTGTGCACGTATAACCGATGCGAGAGTCTGACGAAGGCCCTAGCTAGCATCGCACTCTCGCGCCTGCCGGAATCAGTCTCATGTGAGGTTTTGGTGGTTGACAACAATTCGCGCGATCAGACGGCTGATGTGGTGGCGGACTTCTGTCGCCGATACCCTGGCCGCTTTCGTTATCTGTTCGAATCGCAGCCAGGCAAATCGTACGCTCTTAACAGGGGGATTGCGGAAGCCCAAGGCGATGTGCTCGCATTCACGGACGACGACGTAACGGTTGAGCCGATGTGGTTGCAGAAGCTGACGGCCCCGTTACTCAGGGGCGAGTGGTCAGGCTGCGGGGGCCGCATCCTTCCAGAGTGGAGCTGCATGCCGCCGCGGTGGCTTCCCGACGGTGAGCGCTGCCCCTTGGCCCCGCTTGCTGTCTTCGACCTCGGCCTTGAAGCCCGACGGCTGACTGAGTGCCCCTTTGGCGTGAACATGGCTTTCCCAAAGGTTATGTTCGCGAAGTACGGCGGTTTTAGGACGGACTTGGGCCCCCAACCTGGGAGCCAAATTCGTTGCGAGGACACCGAGTTCGTCAGCCGGTTGTTCGCCGGAGGAGAGCAACTCTGGTACGAACCGTCGGCGATTGTGTATCACCCGGTGCCACCAAATCGGCTGCGAAAGAAATACTTTCTAGATTGGTGGTTTGATAAAGCTCGCGCTGACATTCGGGCGTTCGGGGTTCCCGCCCATTTTAAACTGGTCCTCGCCGGCATCCCGCTGCGCTTTTTTCGCGGATTCGCAGTGTGCACGGCTCGATGGATGCTGGCCGTGCGGCCATCGCGTCGGTTTTCCAACAAAATAAGCGTCTGGGTGCTGGCTGGGCAAATCCTGGAATGCTACCGCCAGACGCATTCCGCCCACCGCCAGGCTCAATGATGTGCTTAACCTGATTCCATTCGCCTTCCGGACCTGGGCTCCCTCTGTCCTCGCTGCCACTCTCGCCGCGGTGGCGAGTTTGTTGATCTCAAGTCTGGCCATGGCCGGTGTCAACCAATGGGTCTCAGCCCTGGCCGGTGCCAGCGTGTTCGGCGGAGTCTATCTGTCGATCCTGTTGGTTGGGTTTGGCAAATGGAGGTTTTTCCTCCGCACTCTGAGGGAACTGAAAGCGAGCAGGTGATTGACAATTGCTCTCTCTGGGACCTGCTGGTCCGGCCAAGGGTGAAGTTTACAAAAAAGCTGGAAAACCGATGCGACCTCCGCTTTCCGGCGATTCTGTCTATGGCAAAATAAAAGCATGAGCGACACTGACCAGCCAATGGTGAGCATACTCACTCCGGTCCATAATGGCGCAACGTATTTGCGCGAGTGCATTGAAAGCGTTCTGCGGCAAACATACCGAAATTGGGAGTACGTCATCGTTGATAACCGAAGCACTGACGAGACGCTCGCCATTGCCGAAGAGTATGCACGTCGCGATTCGCGAATTCGGGTGATCACGAACAAGAACCTCGTAGGCGTGATTACGAATCACAACATCGCCTTTCAAGAGATGTCAAGCACCAGCCGATTTTGCAAGGTCGTGCACGCCGACGATTGGCTCTTTCCGGAATGCGTCGAGAAAATGGTGGAGGTGGCGATGGCGAATCCGTCCATCGGTCTTGTCTCGGCTTACACGTTAGAGGGAACCAAGATAAGACTGGATGGTTTAGCTTATCCGAGCGGATTCGTTTGCGGCCGGCAGATTGCTCGCGCATGGTTTCTGGGGGGCCCGTTGGCGTTCGGCTGTCCAACCTGGAGTATGGTTAGATCTGATATTGTTAGGCGCGCCAGGCCCTTTTATAACAAACAGAGTATCAATGCGGACACCGAGGCAGGCTTCGCCGTTCTCACGCAATCGGATTTTGGTTTTGTCCATCAGGTCCTTACCTTCACCCGGCTCCACGAGCAATCAGTAACCAGTCGCAATACTCTGTTGGATCCCTTTCTTCCGGGGCATCTGGTGATAGTTCTCAAATACGGGCCTGTATTTTTGACCGCCACTGAGTTCGCAGCAAAAAGACGTGTGTACATGCGTGAGTACTACAGTTGTCTTGCACGACGGGCGCTCCGGGTGAACCAGAGCGAGTACTGGAAATTTCATAAGGAGAGTCTAAAGCGACTTGGCATTTCCGTCAGCCTCTTACGAATAGCTGCAACTGTCCCGATTGAGATTGCGAAACTCTGTTTTTCTCCCAAAAGGTTGCGTCGAATGATGAGGTCGAGGCTTGTTACGTCTCGCCAGGCTAGCGGCGACGCGGTCCGTGATCTATGAGTGCTGCGCTCTCTTGCGATCAATGCATGGAAAACGATAAGTCTTTGCTTTGATGATATCGAATTGATTTGGTCGACTATGTTTTGCTTGATTACGAAGCTGCCTCTCGACGTTTCAGCGGTGCGCTCTTCAGCAAATAGCTGATTGATCCAAACCGCTTTTTTGCCCCAAGGCCTGATGGAACTAATGAGTAAACCCACAATTCGCGTATCAGCGCCTGAGTATCGAGATCGCTTTTTGGAGGCGCACGATGTGGCAGAGAAGCTGAAAGGGAAGACGGTGCGTGGCGCCGCTCTTACGAGCGGCGCGCAGGCAGCAAGATTTGTCATTCGTTTTGGTTCCACCGCCGTTCTCGCCAGGCTCCTGACCCCGAAGGATTACGGTTTGGTCGCGATGGCTGCCGTTGTTACGGGGTTTGTTGGCATGTTCAAAGATGTCGGCTTGACGGCCGCGACCGTGCAGCGAAAGGACATCACCCATCGGCAGGTTTCCATGCTCTTTTGGATCAATCTACTCCTCGGCTGTGTAATGGCCTTGGTTCTCATGGCCATATCTCCGGCGGTGGCGGGCTTTTATCGGGAGCCACGCCTGATCGCGATCACCCGGGTGCTCGGTGTCAGCTTCGTTTTTAGCGGCCTGACGCTACAGCACCAGGCATTGTTGCGGCGACGGATGCAATTCGGAACGCTGGCCATGCTGGAGATTGCGTCGTCCATCTTTGGCGTTGCGATCGGCATCGTTATGGCCACGCTGGGGTGTGGCTATTGGTCGCTGGTTGGCATGACAGTTGGCGCAACCGCGGCGAATGCTGCCGGGGTCTGGCTGGTCGTGCCTTGGAAGCCCGGCCCCCCCCGCCGCGGCTCTGGCACCAGACCATTGCTGAAATTCGGAAGTAACCTTTTCGTAATGGATATTCTCGGGTTCTTCGCGCGGCAGACGGACATGTTCCTGATCGGACGAGTTTGGGGACCTGTCCCGCTCGCGTTTTACGAGAAGGGTTTCAATCTCCTGATGCAGCCATTATGGCAGATTAATGCCCCATTGGGGGCAGTCATTGAACCCGCTCTAGCGCGAGTTCAAACTGACCCGGCGCGATTACGCCGGTATTTTCTGAGTGCGCTCGAGATCGTTTGCGGCATCAGTCTGCCGCTGGTGGTTTTCGTCGCAATTTTCGCCAGAGAGATCATTTCATTGCTTCTTGGACCTGCCTGGATGGATTGTGTACCAATCTTCCGCTTCCTCGCTCCCGGTGCCGCCGTGGGTGTCATGATGTACTCGTGGGGATGGCTGGTGATTGCCCTGGGGCAAGGACGAAAATACTGGCAGACTGGCCTAGCTAGCGCCTTGGTCATCATCGCTTCCTTCATTATCGGCCTCCCATACGGCGCAAAAGGCGTCGCCGCGGGCTATTCATGTGCTATCCTGCTCCTGGTTTTTCCGACTTGGTGGTATATCACGAAAGACACGCCCGTGAGCGTGGCCGATGTAATCAGGTCCTATGTTCCACCGATTGTAGCGTGCATTCCAGCAACTGGAATTGGGGTATTCGTTAATCAGGTGAACCTTCCCAGCGTTTCCCATTGGCTTGTTACATTGGCTGCCGCCGCTAGTTTCGGAGTGATTTACGCTATGGTATTGTTGGTTGGATTCAAAAGATTGAGGTTCTACCGGAACATCATTAGAGAGTTAAGACTGGCAGTGATGAACGTGTGACCATTTTGAAATACAGAAGTTATTTGAACGCTAACCGCGTAGGTAACAAGCCTCCGTTTTTGCCGAAGCCCTTTCTGTCTGTGACCGGACAAGATTGTCGGCTCTCTGTGATCGTGGCTGGAGAGAGAGACTTGGAATGCAAAGCGTGATTTACGGTTACCGAGCGAACGTTTTCTGCAATTTCGCGTCCGACTGGATGATGCGGATGATTGAATTGCGCCGCGACAATTAAGGTGAGGCGGAAACCTGGCGTCGCCGCTTTGACATTTTTAGTATTGCGGTCGGCAGACGACTTGCGAGAAACACGCCTGCTTATATCCATTCTCCTGTTTAAGCCGTAGCGTGGTGGGCCCGGTTAATGCTTAGTCACGGACATCAGCGACGGGCACCAGATTGTCCTTTGAGTCTGCTTTTGCGCCGTCGGCGGAGGCGCTGGTTCCTCAGGCGCAAGCCGTGATATTCATGACTCATGAAGATGGCGATGTTATTGCGATTTGCAGTGCGAGGGAAGCCCCGCATACTCCTAGCTGTAGTCTTTATTCTCTCTTTGTTGACTGGTACCGTAATTAGTGTGATTCGATCGAGTGAACCAATGGAGTCTGCGATCATCGATTCGAACGCAGGTCAAGGGCATCACCGCGACACATCGACGATGTTGCTCGGGCGTGGTCATGAGAAAAGGGCCTACTTCATGGACCGTGCCGACAAAGTTGTCTATCTTACTGGATCTCATACGTGGAACAACTTTCAGGAAATATCGGACCCGGCGCAGCCGGATTTTGATTTCAATGCGTATTTAACGCTCCTTAAAAAGGAGAATCACAATTTCATTCGGTTGTGGGTGTGGGAACAGGCGGCATGGGCTCCGTGGACGACGGAAAAGGTGGAATTTGGCCCACTACCATATGTTCGCTCTGGACCGGGAATGGCTCTCGACGGGAAGCCCAGGTTTGACCTGACGCGCTTTCATCAAGAGTACTTTGACCGCTTGCGTTCACGCGTAATTGCCGCCCGGGATAAAGGCATCTACGTTTCGGTTATGCTTTTTCAGGGATGGAGCGTGGGAAAAAAGCTGGGGGTCCCGGGAAATTCCTGGCCCGGCCATCCGTTCAATCGCTCAAACAACATAAACAATATTGATGGGGATCTCGACGGAACCGGGGAGGGGCGAGAGATCCAGACCTTGGCGAATCCCGCGATCGTAGCTCTTCAGGAACGCTATGTGCGCAAGGTTGTAGATACGCTGAACGACCTCGATAATGTCCTATGGGAGATTTGCAACGAGAGCGATTCCGATTCCAAAGAATGGCAGTATCATATGATCGACTACGTCAAACGTTACGAAGCCGGCAAATCGAAGCAACATGTGGTTGGCATGACGGCAATGTGGCCGAAGGGTCAGAACGTTGACTTAGTGAAGAGCCCGGCTGACTGGATCTCTCCTGTCCTCGATAAGGAAGATCCGCATGCCGCAGACGGCAGGAAGGTTGTTATCGCCGACACTGATCACATTTGGGGCGTGGGTGGCAATCGAAGATGGGTGTGGAAATGTTTTCTGCGGGGACTGAATCCGGTATTTATGGACCCGTTTGACGACCCACGGTGGAAGTCCTCACGGAGTAACTTTGAATCGTACAGGCGGGCGATGGGACACACGTTGGCGTATGCAAATCGCATGAACCTTGCAGATATGTCCCCGCGAAGTGATCTGGCCTCGAGCGCGTATTGCCTCGCTAATGTTGGAGAGGCTTATCTCGTCTATGTGTTACCGGTCAGGACGTTGCTTCGGCAATCGAGAGCACAGGTAACTGTGAGCCTGTTGGGAACCTCAGGGACCTTTCTTGTCGAGTGGTTCAATCCGCTGACAGGCCAAGTCACGAACAGGGATCCGGTCGAGGGTGGTAGCCGCCATGCATTTAGCGCTCCGTTCCGCGGCGAAGCGCTTATGTACATTCGCAAAAGGTGAGTGGACAAGTAGGTAGTCGACCTGATTTGTCTTGCTTGAAGAACGCAGGTCTCGCTCAGAGTTTCTGGCAACAGACCGGCAAATAGATAAAACGGCATTATCATTGGAAACAAACTGACGATGCTAAGACGATTGCTAGGACGATTGCTAAGACGAGGCGCAAGGGCCGTCCAAACATTGCTTGAAGACCCCATCACCGCGGAGCGGCAGCGTCTGCCAAAATTCGCCTATTCTGAATTGAATGCTCTCTTGTTAGAGGCGCTTGCTGCGTCCACGGCAGAGTTGCGGCCAAACTACACCTGGGGCGTGCTGCACGCCGCCTGGCTGGCGAAGGCACTGGGGATCAAACAGATCTCAGCCATTGAATTCGGCGTGGCCGGGGGTCGAGGACTTATCGCGCTGGAGAAGGCGGCTGAGATGGTCGAGCAACGACTCGGAGTTGCCGTGGATGTTTACGGATTCGATACCGGCCGAGGGCTTCCCAAGCCTGAGGATTACCGCGATCTGCCTAATCTATACGAAGCGGGCACCTACCTGATGGACCAGGAGGCGCTGCGGCGGCAACTACAACATGCCAAACTCCTAATCGGCATGATCGAAAGTACGCTTCCGGAGTTCATTGCTTCGCAGCCGTCGCCCGTCGGGTTTGTCTCAATTGATGTCGATCTGTACAGCTCCACCATGGACGTGTTCAAACTGTTTCAAGCAGATCAGAGTATTTTGCTGCCACGTATCCATTGTTACTTTGACGATATCATGGGATTTACTTTTTCAGAGTTTACGGGCGAGCGTCTCGCGATTGCCGATTTCAACAATGCCAACCCGTTTCGGAAAATATCGCCAATTTATGGATTAAGATATTTTGTGCCGCGCCAATTTGAGGACGCATATTGGATCCAATGCATGTATTTGGCGCACTTTTTTGAACATCCGCTTAACAGCCTCGATGGTGGATTAGTAGTTCAAAAGCAGGAAAACTTGTAGACGATAACTGGCGCCCGCGTTACAACTATTCTTCAGTGTTTTGCTCCGGTTCTGCGAGCGCTGACGATGACTCGAGAACGTAATCCTCGAATATTGTCGTTATGGAAACAGAGCAAAAAGGCTTTCTTGGATTCTTGGAGATACTGCGTGAAGACTATCGCGTTCATCGACGAGACTGGATCTTGCCGGGCTTCCGGGCCGTTGCTCTTCACCGTTTCGGGGTCTGGGTGGGCTTGCACCCTCGGCTACTGCGCGCGCTTTATCATTTATCTATAAAGCACTCTACAGACACGCTCGAAATTATTACAACGTCGGGCTACCGCGGACGGCCAAGGTGGACCGGCGTCTTAAGATTGGTCATCAGGGGGCTGCTTGTTCCCATCTGCTTAAACGCCGATGCCGCACCGTTCATCTATTCTTAATTCTAAGGTCGAACGTGACTTTGCTAAGTATTACGGTGGCCTCCGGTGAGTTGGTCGTTAAAGCAAGGCGATGCTAGAAGCAACCGAAAGTGATTTCATGTCTAAGATCGGCTACATCATTAGTTACATTTCCGAGAGAAATCCGATTCACGCAAAGAAATTAAGGAAAAGCCTGCCTAGCCTGGGCGAAGTCTACAACCGTCGGGCTGAAGAATTTCTAACCAAATACGAATCTCTTCTCGTGGAAGAAGGCAAAAATCTGCATTTCGCCATAGACTGCTACCTCAAGATGCTCGCCGATATAACGATGGAAACCTTGCGCTTCCTGGAGACCGGCGAGTACAGTTCCAAGTCGTTTGAAGAAGTCAACCGACGCGTCTACGGTGCGCCCGAAGTGATGGAATACTACATGCACGCTTTGCTGTTGTCGCAATTTCTGTGGAAGCATCACTATGAGATGTTTGGCTTCTTCACCGAAGAACTCGCGAAACGCAAAGGTTCCGTAAAGAATTACCTCGAAATCGGCGGCGGACACGGCTTGCAAGTTGCCGAAGCAACCAAGATACTTGGCTCGGATTCGCAATTCACCGTGGTAGACATCAGTCCCACTTCGCTGAATATTGCTCGCCGGCTCGTTGATGATGACAGTGTGAACTTCGTGCTGTCAGACATTTTTCAGTTTAAGCCGGAAACGAAATTTGACTTCATAACCTTGGGCGAAGTCCTTGAACACATGGAAGACCCCGGCGCATTGCTCAATTGTGTTTCCGACCTCCTGACCGACCATGGTACTTTGTTCGTCACCACACCCGCCAACGCGCCGGCGATAGACCACATTTATTTGTTCAGGAACGAAGACGATATACGAAAGCTCATTCATGATGCAAATCTCGCGGTGACAAACGAATTCTACCGCTACGCTGAAGACGTTGATAAAGAAAAAGCGGACAGATACCAAATCACATTGCACTACGGGGCATCTTTAAAAAAAGAAGCGAATGAATCATCAGTTAAGCGATGAGCCAGACCGAAATGATCGTGAAGTTGCGGAGTACGCCAGGAGCACATGAGCCCTTTAATGGGAAAATGCTTATTTTATAGTCTGGTGCGGTATACACCGCCATGAAATTCCATCACTTCGGACTCCTCTCGTCCAAACCTGAAGAATCTCGTCAGATGTTAGTCACTTTGGGATATGACGTGTCAGGCCCGGTGGATGATCCATTGCAGAATGTTCGCTTGTACTGGGCAAACCATTCGGTTTTGCCATGTGTTGAGATCATCTCGCCGACTGATACCCCCGGCCCTGTCAGCAGTCTGGCGAAAAGATTTCAGCAAGGTATTTACCATCTTTGTTTTGAGGTCAGCGATGTTCCCGCATGTCTGGAGCGGTTCGGCGCGCATAGCCGCGTTGTACTAGTCAGCCCGCCTAAACCGGCAGTCCTCTTTCGTAACCGGCAGGTTTCCTTCCATTTTGTCGAAAATTTTGGTTTAATCGAATTATTGGAGCAGGATAAGGTTGGTTAACTATCACTGTGGTGCGACGGGCGTTTAAGTGAATCGCCCCAGACATGTTCAAGCCGAGCTTCTGCTCGTTTTGGCGAGTTGTTCATCCTGCCACCCGGTTCAATTTCAGGTCAGGTGCTTGTTGAATGCTTACAACTGAAAAGCGAAACATGAACAAGGACGCCTGCTTGCTGCCAGTGCGTCGTTTGGCCGTCTTGGGTGATTCGGCTACGCAGTTTCTGACCAAGGCAATTAGGGCTTATGGACATGACGGACAAATCAACTTCGAGATCTTTGAAGCAGATTTTGACCAGTTAAATCATGAGATTTTAGACGCCAACTCGGAGCTTTACCGTTCCAACCCGGAATTCGTCGTCGTTTATCTGTCCGCAGAAAGGCTCTGGGCCCGTTTTGCTGCAACCGAGGTCGGGACGAGGGCGAATTTTGCCGATCAAATTCTCTCTGAAATCCAAGACTACTGGAAGGCCGTCGCGAAGCACAGCACGGCGAAGATCATTCATTTGAATTTTGTGGAAATCGGTGACGCTGTTTTTGGCCATTTCGCCGCCAAAACGAAGGTCTCTTTCCTTTACCAAATTAGGAAAATCAATTTCGAGCTGATGAATCTGGTTCAAGAAGAAAAGCACGTTTTCATCGCAGACGTGGCTGGACTGTCAAGTCAGAGCGGATATGCGAATTCCCATGATCCAAGACTGTATGTCTTGGGAAGAGTGGCATTCGCTTTGGATTTTCTGCCGGCAGTGGCAAAGGCCGTCGTCGACATTGCAAAGGCAATTAGTGGGAATGTAAGGAAGTGCTTGATCTTTGATTTGGACAACACGATTTGGGGCGGCGTGGTCGGCGATGAGGGCATGGAGAACATTCAAATCGGCGAATTGGGGATGGGACATGCTTTTGATGGGCTTCAGAAATGGATCAAGGAGCTCAAAAACCGTGGTATCATTCTGGCCGCTTGCAGTAAGAACGAGGAAGACGCGGCTAAAAAGCCGTTTCAAGAACATCCCGACATGGTTTTACGCCTCGAGGATATAGCCGTCTTCGTAGCTAATTGGGAGAACAAGGTCGATAATATTAAGCACATTCAGAAGATCCTGAACATTGGTTTTGATTCGATGGTATTTCTTGATGATAACCCCTTTGAGCGCAATCTCGTGCGCGAACTGTTGCCAGATATGACTGTACCCGAGCTGCCGGAAGATCCGTCGCTTTTTGTCTCCCATCTTTGCTCTCTAAATTTGTTCGAGACGGCTTCGTTTTCGGAAGAGGACTTGCGCCGCACCACGCAGTACCGCGAGGAGGTTACGCGGAGCAACTTTCAAAAAACCCTTACGTCGATTGACGATTATTTGAGCAGCTTGGAGATGGTTTCGATAGTCAGGGTGTTTGACGATTTTTCCATTCCTCGCGTGGCCCAGCTTACTCAGCGCTCAAACCAATTCAATCTGCGCGCGATTCGTTACTCCGAGGCGGACATAGAGCGCATGAGAAAGTCAAACAAGTTCCTTACGCTCTCGTTTCATCTGCGAGACAAATTTGGGGATTATGGATTGATTGGGTTGCTAATTTTAGAAAAATTGGAGAACGGAACAGCTTTTATCGATACGTGGATTATGAGCTGTCGCGTTCTAAAGCGCGGAATGGAGGAATTCATGGTAAACGAAATGGCCAAACGAGTGCGACAGCTGGGAATCGAACGTGTAATCGGCGAATATCTTCCGACGGCGAAAAACAAAATGGTCAAGCATCTCTACTCCCAAATGGGCTTCGCGGAATCGAGCGGCAAATGGGAATTAAATCTGCAACAATTTAAAGAACTTAAATCCTTTGTACGAACGAACTAAAACCATGACACGTAATTACGAGCAAGTGTTCCCGGAATTTAACCGAATTTTCTGTGAAATAATGAAAGATGATTCGATCCAACTGAGATATGAAACCACAGCCAAGGATGTTGAAAACTGGGACTCTCTAAATCACATTCAATTAATCGTGGCCCTCGAAAAACATTTCGAAATCCAGTTTAATTTCGCCGAACTACAGAAACTCACAAATATTGGCGAATGGTGTGTCAATATAGTCGCGAAGTTGAACGAAAAGCAGGAGAATCTGTGAAAACGGACTGACAGGCGCTATTGTGATCTGCCTGAGTGCTCCAACCACTTGGTTCCGCGCCTAACCAGAAGAATGAGCAACACCGACCAGCCAGTGGTGAGCAGACTCACTCTCGTCTATGATGGTGGGGCCTATTTGCGAGCGCGCGTTGATAGTGTCCTGTAAAGAACTTGCCGAAATTGACAGTACATTATCATTAACAACGGAAGCAAAAAACGCCGCGCTTGCCATTGCCGAAAAGTATGCGTTCCGTGATCCGCGGATTCGAGTTCGCACAAAGCAAGAATTTGTCGGCGCGATTTGCCAAACAGCACAACACTGCGTCTTTAGCAGAGCGAACAGGTCGGCCTGAACATGCCTGGCATCGCTTGAGAAACGTGTCTTTTGATCTGTGAGTGTGCAGCCTATGTGAAACGAACGTCAAGAACTGTGTCATCATGCTAGAAAGAGAAAAAACCTTAAGAGGCCTGTTAGAGCTAATCCGGGAAGACTATCGTACGCACGGACGAGACTGGACTCTTCCCGGCTTTCGTGCAGTTGCCCTACACCGTTTTGGAGTATGGACCCGCGCACTGCACCCTCGGCTGCTTCGAGCGCCCTTCTCGTTTATCTATAAAACCCTCTACAGATACGTCCGCAATCATTACTCAATTGAACTGGTGCCATCGATGAAAATCGGTCGACGCCTTACGCTCGCCCATTGGGGTGGGATTGCGATTGGTGCATCGCGAATCGGTGACGATTGCCTTATCCGCCAGAGCGTAACCGTAGGAGCTGTGAGTGGCGCCACCGCAGATCGCGGTCCAAAACTAATGAACCGTGTCGAAGTCGGATGCGGGGCTGTGATCATCGGGAGTATCGTTATCGGCGATGACGTCCGCATAGGTCCCAACGCAGTCGTTACGACAGATGTTCCTGCCGAGGCAGCAGTCATTGCGCCGCCGCCGCGAATCGTTCCAATCAACCTACTGCGAAAAGAATCATGATGCATTGTACAACAGAGAACGTTTGGTAGTTCATACATTGTGCAACAAAGTCTGGTTCAATGTCGAAAATGCAATGTTGCTCATATCTTAATGCCCGATAGGAGAAAGAGACATTTATGAAGGTTGTCATTCTTGCCGGCGGATTTGGAACCCGCATTTCTGAAGAAAGCGGGCTCAGGCCCAAACCGATGATCGAAATCGGTCGCCAGCCAATTCTCTGGCACATCATGAAAATCTACGCTGCTGCCGGTCTCACGGACTTCGTCATCTGCTGTGGTTACCGTGGAGATGTAATTAAGGACTACTTCGCAAATTACTTTCTTCGCAATGCCGATGTGACCTTTGATCTTGCGAAAAATGAGATGTACTTCGATCAGACGAACGCGGAGCCCTGGCGCGTCACCGTGGTCGATACCGGCGAACACTCGATGACCGGGGGTCGACTCAAGCGAGTCGCCAAACATCTGGGCGATGGAACCTTCTGCCTTACCTATGGCGATGGCGTGACCGATCTCGACTTCAATAAGCTGATCAGCTTCCACCGTGAGCAAAATACACTGGCCACGCTCACCGCGGTCCAGCCGCCTGGCCGTTTTGGTGCCTTTACGCTTCATGAGGAGCAGAGATTGATTACTGAATTTCGAGAAAAGCCGCATGGCGACGGTGCGTGGATTAATGGCGGCTTCTTTGTGCTGGAGCCACGCGTGCTGGATTATATTGCTGGCGACGCCACGGTTTGGGAGAGCGAACCAATGCAACATCTGGCGCTCGATAACCAGCTCTCCGCCTACAAGCACGACGGATTTTGGCACAACATGGATACGTTGCGTGACAAGATGGTTCTGGCGGAGATGTGGGCAACCGGCAAAGCACCCTGGAAGATTTGGGACGACAAGAAGATCGGGTGAGAGCCCGCGCGATGAGCCGCTCATTCACAATGAGCAACTTCGGGCTGATATGACGGCTTACGACTACGCTGTGTTAGGCGGTGGCATCGTCGGACTTGCCACCGGGATCCGTCTCAAACAGCGATATCCTGAGGCCCGCATCTTGATGCTGGAAAAAGAAAATGCACCTGCGCGGCACCAGAGCGGTCGAAACTCGGGCGTCATTCATTCCGGCATCTACTACAAACCAGGCAGCGACAAGGCCCGTTTCGCCAGGGCAGGTGCGAATTCAATGGTCGAGTTCTGCCGCGAACACGGCATCCCGCACAACGTGTGCGGCAAGGTTATCGTCGCTACCCAGGAAAAGGAACTATCGGGACTGGATCATCTCTTCCAACGCGGCCGGCAAAATGGTTTGCCGGTAAGGAAAATTTCGCCGCAGGAGGTCAACGAAGTCGAACCGCATGTTCGCTGTCTGGCTGGGATCCATGTGCCCACGACTGGTGTCACCGACTACCGCCAAGTCTCGCAAAAGTATCTGGAATTGTTCGAGGAACAGGGCGGTGAAGCGAAGTTCGGGAGCGAGGTCCGGCAGATTACGGACCGCGCCCAAACACATGTGATTGAAACCACAACGGGCGAATACGAGGGAAGGTTCCTGATCAATTGCGCCGGGCTCCAAAGCGATCGGATGACCCGGTTGGCCGGTGCGGACCCGGGCGTGCAGATTATTCCATTTCGCGGTGAGTATTACGAACTGACTCCGAACAAGTGTCATCTGGTCAAGACCCTGGTCTATCCAGTTCCCAATCCAGACTTTCCATTTCTCGGTGTACACTTCACCAGGATGATCGACGGCTCCGTGCACGCCGGACCAAACGCGGTACTGGCTTTGAAGCGAGAGGGCTATAAGAAAACGGATTTCAGTCTGCGCGACTTTTGCGAAACGATGTCCTATCGTGGCTTTTGGGCGCTTGCCCGAAGGAATTTCGTTGAAGGGATGATGGAGATGTATCGCTCCTTCAGCAAGGCCGCCTTCGTGCGCAATCTCCAGCAACTCATCCCGGAAATTGAGTCGGCGGACGTCGTCCCATGCAACGCTGGCGTGCGCGCCCAGGCATTGCTGAAAAACGGCAACCTGGCGGACGATTTCCTCATCGTCCGAGGGCACAACGCGCTCCATGTTTGCAATGCCCCATCGCCTGCTGCTACCGCGTCGCTGGAAATTGCCAGAGAAGTTGTTGCGCAAGTTCCCCAACCGTCAGCCAGAACCACCGTACCTCTAACATCATGAAAGTTCTCGTCACCGGAAGTGAAGGTTATTTGGGCGCGCTCCTGGTGCCAGTCCTCCTGGACCAGGGGCATGCCGTTACCGGAGTAGATACTGGCTACTACAAAACCGGTTATCTCTATAACACGAACAGCCATTCTCCACAGACCCTCGCGAAGGACATCCGACATCTGACCTGTGACGACTTGCGTGGCCAAGAGGCTATTGTGCACATGGCGGAACTTTCCAACGATCCACTTGGTGAGCTCGATTCGAACATCACGTATGAAATCAATCACAAGGGCACGTTACACCTTGCCAATGTCGCGAAAAGTGTCGGGGTGAAGCGATTCATCTATATGTCGTCGTGCTCGGTTTATGGAGTAGCCACTAACAGCGAAGTGACAGAGGAAACGCCGCCGAATCCACAAACTGCCTATGCAATTTGCAAGACCTTGTGCGAGCGCGATCTCAAACAGCTGGCCAGTAAGAACTTCGTTCCTTGTTATTTTCGTAACGCAACAGCGTTTGGCGCATCCCCGCGGCAACGGTTCGACTTGATGTTAAACAATCTCTGCGGTCTCGCCTGGACAACGAAGGAGATCAAAATGATCTCAGACGGCACACCATGGCGACCTCTTGTTCATGGATTAGACATCGCGAAGGCTATCGCCTGCGCGCTCGATGCGCCTGCCGATGCGATTTACAACGAGACATTCAACGTCGGCGACAACGGCCAGAACTACCGAGTGAAGGAAGTTGCTGAGAAAGTGGCAAAGGTCTTCCCCGGTTGCTCAATGACTTTCGGTTCGCACTCGGACAATCGGAGTTATCGCGTCAACTTCGACAAAATTAGGAAGCACTTGCCGGAGTTTCAATGTGAGTGGGACGCGGACAAAGGTGTTGAGCAGTTCTATCGACTTTTCCGTCAGATTGATTTTACTTTGGAGACATTCGAATACCGCGCTTTCACGCGTCTCAAACAGCTCCAGTACCTGATTCGCACGGGTCAGATTGACAAGAGTTTCTTCTGGAGACAACCTAACGGCTCCGACCTTCAGGCAAAAACACCGAAGCCCCCTCATACAAGGGATTAATATGAAATCATCATTCTGGAACAATAAATCCGTCTTTGTCACCGGTCATACGGGTTTCAAAGGAAGCTGGTTGTGTCTCTGGCTGCAGTTGATGGGTGCCAGGGTCACCGGCTATGCCATCGATCCGCCGACTTCACCAAGCCTTTTTGAGTTAACCAAGGTCGCCGTTGGAATGACATCGATAAAGGGCGATGTGCGCGATGCTGCGCCCGTGTTGAAAGCGCTTCAGGCTGCGGAACCCGAGATCGTGATACATATGGCGGCGCAGCCGCTGGTCCGCGAATCCTACGCCGACCCGGTCACTACGTATGGCACGAATGTCCTCGGCGTCGTTCACATGTTGGATGCCGTCCGTCAAACCAATGGTGTGAAGGCGGTGGTCATTATCACCTCTGACAAGTGCTATGAAAACCGCGAATGGTTCTGGTCGTACCGCGAAAAATCCATGCTGGGCGGCGACGATCCGTATAGCAGCAGCAAGGCTTGCGCGGAAATGGTCGTCCACTCCTTCCGTAAATCGTTTTTCGACCCAACCCTTTTTGCTGAACACGGTGTCAGCGTCGCCTCTGCCCGGGCGGGAAATGTGATCGGTGGCGGTGATTGGGCCAAAGACCGTATCGTGCCAGACACAATACGTTCGTTGATTGAAGGCAAGCCCATTGTGATCCGTAACCCACACTCCACCCGCCCATGGCAGCATGTGCTCGAACCGCTCAATGGATATCTCGTTCTGGCTGAAGCCCTCTATAACGACGGGCCCCGCTACGCCGGGGCATGGAACTTCGGACCTTTCGACTTCAACGATAAGACCGTCGGGTGGATCGTTGAACGATTGTACTCGTTGTGGGGCCTCCCATTCTCGTGGAAACGGGACGAAAAACCAAATCCGCACGAAAACACATATTTGAAACTGGACTCGTCTAAGGCGCGCTCTCTTCTAAATTGGGGTCCGAAACTAGACTTGGGAACCACGCTTGCGTGGATCGTTGACTGGACGAAGGCCTGGCAATCGGGAGCGCGCATGCGAGATGTAACTCAGAAGCAGATTTGCGAATTTTTGGAACGCGAAGCTTACGAACCGAGCCATGTCGCCCGGAGTGCGCTGGGGATTACCAGCTTGGTCGGCGCATTTTTTGCTGTGTCCGGGAAGCTTGCGGCCGCCAGCGAAATGCTTTTGAGCGAAGGCGCAAACCTTGCCGGGTTGCTCGCGTAAGCGCGCCGACTTAACTCGAATCATCGTTATCACGATGCCAGTTGATTCCAAATCACCCACCGCGGGTGCGCCAGTCAGTCTGGGAGCGAACAGAACCAAACCGCCGACGGCAGACGTAAAATCGTATCTGCGTTCCTGTCGCTTTTGCGGCACGGAATTAAAGACTGTCATGTGCGATCTGGGCATGTCGCCTCTGTCGAATTCTTATGTCCCGTTCGCCGAAGCGAACAACGCGGAAAAATTTTATCCGCTTAAAGTCTGGGTTTGCGATCAATGCCTTCTCTCACAGCTGGAGGAGTTCGAGTCGCCAGACACAATCTTCAGTGATTACCCTTATTTCTCCAGTGTCTCAACGAGCTGGGTCGAACACGCAAGGCGTTACTGCGAGATGATGATCGAGCGTTTCCACTTCGACGCGCGCAGCCAGCTCATCGAGATCGCGAGCAATGACGGATATCTGCTCCAGCACTTTAAGGCCAGGGGAATTCCGGTGCTCGGCGTTGAGCCAGCCGCAAACGTTGCCAAGGCTGCCTGGGCGCAGAAGCAGATTCCTTCAATCGTGAAGTTTTTTGGTGTGCAGACCGCCAAAGAACTTGTAGCCAATTCAAAGAGAGCTGACTTGCTTCTGGGCAACAACGTCCTGGCCCACGTGCCGGACATTAATGATTTTGTGGCCGGTCTGAAAATCGCGCTCAAACCCGGTGGAATCATTACGTTTGAGTTCCCGCACCTTCTGCGGCTAATCAAAGAGAATCAGTTCGACACCATTTATCACGAACATTTTTCCTATCTCTCGTTGCTGGTAACGGAGAAGATTTTTCTCCGCCACGGCCTCACGCTGTTCGATGTGGAGGAGCTTCCGACGCACGGCGGCTCGCTTCGGATCTTCGCGCGGCACACCGAAGACACTGCGCCGCTGCTCGCCGTCACCGATCGCGTGGCACAAATGCGAGCGCACGAAACGGACTTTGGCCTGACAAACATGGCGACCTACAACGCTTTCGGGGAAAAGGTGAGGGCAACCAAGCGAAAGCTGTTGCGATTTCTGATCGACGCCAAAGAAAACGGGAAGAGCGTTGTGTGCTACGGTGCAGCGGCGAAAGGTGTCACCCTGGTCAATTATTGCGGAGTGCGCGACGACCTCGTGGACTACGTCGTGGACAAAAGCCCACATAAGCAGAATCATTTCATGCCGGGTGTCCGGATTCCGATCCATGTCCCGGAGAAAATCTTTGAAACCAAGCCAGATTACGTGCTGATTCTTCCATGGAATCTGAAAAAAGAAATCAGCGACGAAATGGCTGCGATCACCGATTGGGGTGGCAGGTTCGTCGTGCCGATCCCCGAGGTCACGGTTTTGTAACCTGGCGACGATGAGATTCAGCTCGCAGGCAAATTCCGGCGTCGAGTAGCACAATCTGATCTTTAAAACTGACTGAATTGATCTTCACCGAAACCAAACTGTCCGACGCTTTCCTCATCGACCTTGATCGCAAAGAGGATGCCCGCGGCTATTTTGCGAGAGTGTTTTGCGCCGAAGAGTTCCGTGCCAAGGGCCTAAACCCGCACGTAGCGCAGTGCAGCATCAGTTTCAACCCGCGCAAGGGGACCTTACGGGGAATGCATTGGCAGGCTGCGCCGAAAGTCGAGGCCAAACTCATCCGATGCACGCGCGGCGTGATCTTCGACGTGATTGTGGACCTGCGGCCTGAGTCGCCGACCCGGCTGCAACATGTCACCGCGGAGCTAAGCCAAGACAATGGACGCATGCTCTACATCCCAGAAGGGTTGGCGCACGGGTTTCAGACTCTGGCTGATGACACCGAGGTTTTTTACCAGATGAGCGAGTTTTTCGCGCCTGAGTGCGGACGCGGTGCACGCTGGAATGACCCCGCGTTCTGCATCAAATGGCCCCTGCCCGATCCTATCATGAACGATCGCGATCGCTCCTGGCCGGATTTCCGTTAAGCCCAAACGATTCGGTTGAATTGGTTGCGATCTGCCATCGAGCTTTTGTAAATTCGAATATCGAATAGCGCAGACTTCCAAGCCTGCTGTATCGCGGGTTTCTAAACCTGCCGCGCGCGTTCCACTTGCCGATGTGGAAATCGGCGACAAAGCAGCTTTAGAAACCCGAACTACGCACCGTGGCTGGCCGAATCATTTGGTGCGGGATTTAAGTGAATTGCAGTTTGAGCCGCCATGTCTTCGACAAAGTTTTCCGGTGTAGATGCTGCCGAAGGAGGTGTGCGCAAGGCATTCTTGTCTTACGCGCTGGCAAGTGGGACATTCCACAATACTATGGCAACGGTGCCATGGTGAAGATGGATGGTTGCTTAATATGGGCCTCGAGTCTCAATTGTTCTGGCGCGGACGACACGGCCCTCCTACCTTGCGTAGCCGCCCCAAAGAGAGATGTCGAACCCCTCATTTGAGCACAGACACTCTTTTTCGGCAGATGGATGAGCTTTCCAGCGCTAATTAAAATGATGAAAGTCTCAATTATCATTCCTTGTTACAACGAGAAGGACACCATTGAGAAAATTGTCGAAGCCGTTCGCGACGCGCCTATCCAACACAAGGAGATCATTGTAGTTGATGACTGCTCTGAAGACGGCACGCAAGTCGTGCTGAAAGAGAAACTCTTCCAGATAGTGGATCGGATCGTTTATCACCCGGTAAATCGCGGTAAGGGAGCGGCACTGCGCAGTGGGTTTGAGGCCGCGACTGGCGACATTATTTTGGTGCAAGACGCAGATCTTGAATATAGCCCCCAGGATTACCCGGCGTTATTGGAACCGCTGATGTCAGGCAAAGCGGACGCGGTCTTTGGCTCTCGCTTTATGGGCGGGCGGCCGCATCGCGTTCTTTTCTTCTGGCACATGGTCGGCAACAGGTTCTTAACCTTGCTGTCCAATGTTTTTACCAACCTCACTCTGACAGATATGGAGACCGGCTATAAGGCCTTCAGGGCCGCGGTTATTAAATCCATTCAGATCGAGGAAGATCGCTTCGGCATCGAGCCTGAAATTGTTGCGAAGCTTGCCCTCGCAAGGTGCCGGATATACGAAGTTGGCATCTCTTACAGTGGTCGCACATACCACGAAGGCAAGAAAGTGAATTGGAAAGACGGTGTGCGCGCCATATATGCAATACTGAAGTACAGTCTCGCAAGGCGTAAACAATGAGCACTTCTCAATTAAATTACACGGGTCTCGACATCTTGGAGAGTTTGGGTCACGCAGCTAATTACAATGCCCTTCTACTCGATCTTATTCTTCAAAACACTGATCGCCTGTCTCGGATGCTCGACTTTGGTGCCGGCATTGGCACATTTTCCAAACCACTCCGAGACAGAGGGGCAGATGTTACCTGTCTCGAGCCCGACCCGTACCTTGCTGATGGACTCGCCCGCGCGGGATTCCCAGTATTTGGAGATCTAGAGCAGGTACCCGACAGTTCATTTGAGTTTATCTTCGCGCTAAATGTACTGGAGCATATCGAGGATGACCAGAAAACCGTTTGTCATCTCGGCAAGAAACTTGCCAAGGGAGGTCGACTACTGGTTTATGTTCCGGCCTTTGATTTTTTATGGACGAGCCTGGACGACAAGGTTAGACACCGTCGCCGCTACCGCCGGCGGGGTTTAAAAGAGCTGGTGGCCAAAGCCAACCTTTCGGTTCTCGAAAGTGGCTACGTAGATTGCCTTGGATTTTTCGCCGCGCTGGGATTCAGATTCTTCGCGAACAAGAATGGACATCTTACCAGCCACTCAGTGAAGTTGTATGATCGTTACCTTGTGCCGGCGAGCAGGGTCTTAGATGGTTTATTCAGTAGATTATTGGGTAAGAACGTTTACGTCGTTGCGATCAAACACTAGAGGTCCCAAAAGACAAGTGAGCCCCTACCTGAACCGGACAAACGGTGAAATCATGGGATCAACGGAGGAGTTCCTAGAGGAGTTCCTAGAGGAGAATCTATACGGAACCAATTAGCGTGATGTTCCGATGCGCTCTGAGAAAGGCTGATCGATCTGCCCATTCAGCAGATCAATGATCAGCCGCTGTCAGTTCTCCTTCCGGAAAATGACCAGATATTATTGTGCGTCCAGAGGCCATCTTATAGCATCGGCTCAAAACGCCGCAACGGCTTCAACCATCTCTGGAAAACAAACAAGTAATCTGTTTTCAACACTGCCCTCAAAAGCGAGCACTCGTCGGGCCTCATGTGGCTTGCCCCGAACTGCCTCCGCGTCTATCGACTACCGCCTTCGGTTGACCGGACCGGCCGGCCGCGAGTTAGTTATTATGGCCATCCTGGACAAACTTAGAGCTGGATTGGGTATGCGCCGTGTGGGCATCAGAGTTTACCGAGTTTATGAACGGGAATCTCAAAGTCGCCAAGGACGGCAGCTGAATCGCCAAAGGCTGGATTGTCCGCGGAGTTGACTGTGGGGCATGTTTTTCAAGTTGCTGTGTCTAAAGGACTCTCCGCCCAAACCGTTATTTGTTGCCAGCGAAGTTATTTCGATCTCGGCACACCGGATGATTTGGTCGAAACGCTGAGAAAATCGGCTTCTCTGGGTGGCGACATTTCGTCTCCGAATGTCTAAGTATACGGTTGCCGTTGTTTGTGTGTTCGCGCTTGGCGCAGGTCTTCGTCTAACGGCGTTCTTTCATAACCGTTCGTTGTGGCTCGATGAAGCAATGTTGGCTGGAAGCATTGTCAGTCGGTCGTACAGCGAGCTTGCCAGGCCTCTCGCCTACTACCAACGAGCGCCACTTGGGTATTTGGCGGCAGTCAAGACATTCGTTCTTATTGAAGGCGCGAATGAGTATGCCTTGCGAGCCATGTCGCTGATAGCTGCGTTAATCGCCCTTGGATTGTTTACAGCATTTTCCAAAACATACTTCCATGGGTCCGATTGGCTCTTTGCATGCGCGGTTTTTGCTGTGTCACCGATTTCAATCTATTACGCTGGAGAGGCCAAGCAGTATTCACAGGACTTATTGGTGTCCGTTCTGTTATTGTACATTGTGTCCAGGCGGGAACGCATGGGCAGGTTCTGGGGCGTTGCTGCACTAGGTGCGGCGGGTGCGATCGGAATGTGGTTTTCGTACGCAGCTGTTTTTGTGCTCGGCGCAATAGGGGCCTTACTCGCTTTCGAAGCAATCCGCGACAGGAACATAGGGCAGAGTGTCGCAACAGTCGCCCTCGCGATAACGTGGCTATTTTCACTAGCCGTTTTTTACCGAATTAGTGTGCACGATCTGTCTGGGCATCGAGTGATGCTGGACTACTGGCGGGATCAGTTTGTTCCTACTTCATTGGCCGAGGCGTTGCGGTGGGGGTGGGGCAAATACTGGGCTCTCTTTGTCGAGCCGATGGGCACTCAGCACGGTAACGCAGGTTACTGCAGTCCGGGGGGCTATGTGATAGGCCTGCTGTTTGCCGTGGGTTTAGCATCATTGTGCGTTGCTAGAAAGGAGCTTGCATGGATAATCGCTGGGCCATACCTTTTCGCCTTGCTCGCTGCCGCTTTTCGCTTTTATCCGTTTGGAGGATTTGGCGGGCGCCTGTTGCTGTTTACGTTGCCACTAACGGTAATGGGCTCTGCGGAGGGATGGCGAGTGCTGACATTGAACCACAAATGGCTTGTGGGGCCCGTTCTGGGCTGTGCCATTCTTCTGCCTGCAATTAAGAACAGTGAACAGGAGGCGTTAGGAAATGTCGAGGAAGTCCGCCCGTTGATTGTGCGAATGAGAGACGAGTTGCAATCCGGAGATCGTGTGTACGTGTCGGCCGGAGCTGGACCCGCCTTTGCTTTTTACGCTCACGATTTAGGCTATCTGTCAGGGAAAGCGCTTCACGTAACCATCGAAAATCCGGAGAAACCTCGCGACATCAGCGAGAATCTGCGCTTAGGAAATGCTAATGGATCGGGACGATTGTGGCTACTATATTCGCATCCTCCGAGAGGTAGCTCAGGTGACGAGGAACGGCTCATTGCAGCTGCACGGAAATATGGAAAAGAGGTCGATGTATTTCAAGCACCTGGCGCGAGTCTTCACCTGTTTAAATTCGAGCGGTAGAGATGTTGTTGAGCGTAACCTAATCGCACTGTGATCTGCCACCATTCCCATTGCAGGACGCGACCGGAAGTTTGCGCACGCGGCGCGCGGTGGAGCGATCGGGCGTTCGGCATCGAGTGGCCATTGTCGGATCCAACATGAGCGAGAGCGACCGATCCTGGCCGGATTTCCGATGAACACGCTCTCTTTAGCAGAACCTTCCAGTGTGGAAGCTGCCGAAGCGAGTCTGACGCTCGCCCGCGAGTTGCAACCGATCTGTCGCAGCATCACCGGCGACGGCTTGCGTGAAACGCTTCGCATTCTCAACCGCGAGCTGCCGCTGACCATCCGTGAGGTTCCAAGTGGGACGCAGGTTTTGGACTGGACTGTTCCCAACGAATGGAACATCCGCGACGCTTATATCAAGAACGGACGAGGCGAACGCCTGGTGGACTTCCAGAAATGTAGTTTGCACGTCATCAACTACAGCGTTCCGGTAAAGGCGACGATGACGCGTGCCGAGTTGGAACCCTACCTGCATTCGCTCCCGAACCGTCCAACAGCCGTCCCGTACAAGACCTCCTATTATCGCAAAACATGGGGTTTCTGTCTGAGCCAGCAGCAACGCGATCGTCTTGGCGACGGTCCTTTTGAGATTTGTATCGACAGCTCCATTGCGCCGGGCGCGTTAACTTACGGCGAATTGCTGATCCCTGGATCGTTCAAGGATGAATTTCTCGTCTCAACCCACTGCTGCCACCCCTTCATGGCCAACGACAATTTGTCCGGAATCGCTCTTTCCGTGCAGCTCGCCAAACGCCTCCGCAGCTCGCGGCCGCGACTAAGCTACCGTTTCCTGTTCATCCCAGGCACAATCGGCTCGATCGCCTGGCTGGCGCTGAACGATTCCAGCTTTGTACGGCACGGCTTGGTTCTGACCTGCCTCGGTGATCCGGGCGGGTTCACTTACAAAAAAACACGGCTTGGAGACGCTCTGATCGACCGGGTAGTTAGTCATGTGCTGAATCATTCCGGTGCTCCTCATTCCGTGGAGGATTTTATCCCCTACGGCTACGATGAGCGTCAGTATAATTCGCCGGGGTTTAAGCTCTCGGTCGGGGCTCTGATGCGTTCGCCCAACGGACGGTATCCGCAGTACCACACGAGTGATGACAACTTGGATTTCATCACGGCCGAGGCCTTGGCAGAATCGTATAACGTCCTCTGCTCGATTATTGAAATTTTCGAACATGATGAAAAATTTCTGAACCTCAGTCCGCGCGGCGAGCCGCAACTCGGCAAACGCGGGCTTTATGACGGATCGCATGAAGAAACCATGGCATTGCTCTGGGCGTTGAATTTTTCGGATGGCACATTTTCTCTAATGGACATCGCGGAGCGGGCGAAGATACCTTTTCCGCTGATCAAATATGCCGCCGAGCGTCTCATAGCAGCGGGTCTGCTGCAGCGGCTTGTGGAAAACGAGCAGTGATCCGGCGCATCCTAATTACCGGAGCGAGCGGCGGACTTGGGCAAACTCTTGCCCTGGCGCTGGCCCGACCCGGAGCGGAGTTGATTCTCATTGGACGGCGAACCGACGCGCTGAATTCCGTCGCGGACGCTGTCCGGTCAAAGGGTGCAATGGTTCAAACCCACGTCCTTGAACTTTCTTCAGCCGATGACGTGCTCGCGTTCGGCAAGGCAATAGCGTCGGAGTCCGCTGGACTCGACGTTCTCATACACAATGCAGCCGTGATCAAGCCTGATTTGGTAGCCGAAGCTGACATTGCCGACCTCGACTGGCATTATCAGGTGAACGTAAAAGCCCCAGTCATTCTAACCAAATGCTTGTTCGACCAATTGCGACGAACTCGCGGCCAACTCGTATTTATTAATTCAGCCGCCGGCTTGGTTGCCCGCAAGGGCACTGCCTTTTATGCAGCTACGAAGCACGCGTTAAAGGCCATTGCCGACAGTCTACGCGAAGAGTTGGCCCCTTCCGCCGTCACTGTCCTTAATGTTTTTCCGAGCCGGATGAACACTCCGATGCAGGAAAGGGTTCTCGCAATGGAAGGCGCCGCGGCAAATCTCAACCACTTCCTTAAGCCGGAGGACACGGCGGAAGTTATTGTGCAGGCGATGGAACGATGTCGTCGTGGTGAAATACGCAATGTAACCCTGAAACTCGGAGAGACCCCGAGGTTCGAATGACTCCTATTATGAAAGTGATTTCTTTGGCGTCTGTACTTTCAAGAATTTCTTCGACTGGAGGCTTGCTTTCGAAGCGCAAATCGCTTGCGCTGCGCTACCTTTTTGTGTTATCGCGCAAATGTCCGGAAGAAAAAAAGGGGAGCGGGACCTGCTTAGAGCGTCTCGCCGATAGTGGACGATGAAAATAGCAATTGTCGGTCTCGGTTACGTTGGGCTACCGCTCTCCATACAGTTTGCACGCTCGTGTGTGAGTGTGTTTTGGGATTCGATGTTGATGCTAAGAACGCTCAGCTTCTGGGCCAGGGACAGACTTAAATAAAGCACATCGAGCCATCCTTACGCCAACGAAAAGTGCCTGCCGAAGGCACAAGAACCGTCTACGATTTGGCTGGAGACTTGGATCGAGAACACGAAACAGTTTCATTAATTGGCGAGGGAGTTTTTACAGTTCTAACGGCTAGTGCGTAATAATACAAAATGAATTTAAATAAAAGTATTGACACGACATATGCCCCCTAATATTACCAACGCCGGCCTATCGCGAGGATCGAGAAGCCGCAATTGTGAAAAGGACCGGGACGCTTTTGCTTGCTCTGTTTTTGGGCGTTTGTTTCGGCTCGCGCTGCGGGGCGACCGTTTACAGTTCCGACGGCTCAGCCCAGAATGTCCAGTATGTTCACGATAACTTGTCGCACGACGGCGACACAATCACGCTGCCTGCCGGGACGTTCTCATGGACGACGCGTGTGAACGTGACCAAAGCGATCACCATTAAGGGACAGACCACAGTCGATTCCGATCACGGCACGGCGAACGACCAGACCATTCTGGTTGATAACCTCGTGCGGCACGGCGGCCGAGAGGGGTTCATCAACTCCGTAGTGCAACCCGGTAAATTCGTTCGGGTTACTGGCATAACTTTTACCGGCGTCGGTGGCCTGACCACAACCATGTCTAATGGCGCGGTCATATTTGCGTGCGCCAGCACCGGCAACACGGCGCAAGCCCGCGTGGATCATTGTCATTTCACCGCGATGTATCAGCTCAACTACGTGGCCGTTTACAACGGCATGTATGGCGTAATGGATCATTGCCTTTTGAACAACATCCCTTCGCAGATGGGGCAGCAAAGGGTGTATAACGGCATTGATTCATACGGCGATCAGGAATTTGCGCAATCGGCTGGATACGGCGGTCCGAACTTTTGGTTTTTCGAGGACAATTACTGCGTAGCGCAGAATGGCGACTATGTGCAGGGAGGAGTGGACGCGCTAAATGGCGGTAAATTCGTGGTGCGCCACTGTCATCTGTTCGACGTCCAAATATTAAACCACGGGACTGAGTATGATAGAGCCAGGGGTGGTCGGGCACAAGAGATTTACAACAACGATTATCATTGGACTTACTCGACTGCACTGGACGGGATACGCACAGGGTCAGTCCTTTTTCACGATAACACGTTTGACGGAGTTATCCCGCAGGGATTTAGCCTGACAAATTACCGGACTTTTTGGAATTTCGGCGGCACATGGGGTGGGGCAGACGGCACCAGCGGCTGGGACTATAACGTGACGGAAGCTGATGGCACGCACGTTGACGGCCACCCACCATACCTGTTTGAATCCGGCACGCTAACGTCTGGTAATTCTACGACGCTTACCGATACATCAAAGAATTGGACGCCGAATCGATGGGTTGGTTACGCGGTAAAACGAGTGTCCGACAAGGCGATGGCACAGATCCAATCCAACACTAATAATACGCTCACTGTTTTATCATGGCAGCCAGTGACCTGGGGCGCCGGAAACCAATATCAAATCCACAAAATTTTGCTGGCATTAGATCAGCCCTGTCGTGGTGCGGGGATCCTTGTTTCAGGGAGTAATCCCACACCGTTTTGGCCCAATCCAGCGCTGGAGCCGTGCTATTCGTGGAATAACATTTATTCCCCCGGCGGCGCGCACGTCAATTTGATCCGGTTTTGGACTATGCCGCCGCAGGCGCTGATCGAAGGTCGCGATTATTTCAACGATACCCCGATGCCAGGATACACGCCTTATGTTTATCCGCATCCGCTGGTAAACGGAAGTCCTGCTCCGACGCCTACGCCGACAGCCACTCCCACACCGGCGGCGACGCCAACAGCTACGCCAGCGCCGATCGATCTTATCGCGCAGATCCAAAGGATTGGCGGAATAAATATCACGCATCTCAAGTGGAGAGGCGCGGCCTCAGCGAACATCGACGTTTATCGCAATGGAGTTGTGATCGCGACAACGCCGAATGACCAATTATATGACGACTCCACCGGCACCAGCGGCCAGGCCAGGTTTACCTATAAGGTCTGCGAGGCCGGAACCCGGACCTGCTCTGATATGATGGCCGTGAATTTCCCTCCATGACACCAGTCCCCTTGATAGGACATGAATTCATTCGAGGCCCTATCCTATGTGAGCCGGCCAGCGACGAAAACCAATCGCTCGCGTCCTTACATCGCACGTCTCGCCGCCGCAAGGGCAAACAGTGATGGTGCGCTCTGGCGGTTCGGTGCACTCGGCTGCATTACGTCAATTTAGCGGATGGGCGTTGATCCATGGCTCTGGTGAGACTTCGATTCTAAATCCGCGGGAGGAATGGTGGTTGGATAACGCTTTGGCGAAGGAAATGGGAGTGAACATCGACGCAACTGAGGCTGAACGGCGGACGCTAGTAATGTACGCGGATTCCTTCCGGTCCCGGGAACGCGGGTAAGATGCCCGCGCTGATCCGGCGCGCGTCGGCGCCGCTCGGGCTAACGTGGCCCAGGGCGGGAAAGCCAAAATCGCTTCTTTGGCCTCCAGCGCCGAAATCTTAAAAACAGGCCACGCCGACGGTAGTAGTCTTGTATAGGCCTGCGAATAATTATAAAAAGCTCTGGTTTATTTTAATAATAATTAATATTAACAAATAATTATGACCGCAAGAAATGGGCGCAATTTCGCAGGATTTGGAGAGCGGTCTTCGACCCGGCAGTTGAGAATTCGCGCAAGTGAAAACTCAACTTATCAAATTATTATTGATAGAAATTCCTCTGTTTATCCTGATTTTGAGCGGCTTTTCCCCCAAATTTTGCGGAGCCAGCGTTTACGTCTCCGACGGCTCAGCGACGAACGTTCAATTCGTTCACGACAATCTGGCGCAGGACGGTGACACAATTACGCTGCCGGCCGGGACATTCTCATGGACGACGCACGTCGAAGTGACCAAAGCGATCACCTTTCAAGGTCAGACGGGGGTTGATACCGTGAACGGCACGGCAAACGATCTGACCACATTGGTGGATAACCTCGTACGGGTGAGCGGGGACCAGGGATTTTTCCACGTCAGGACAACAACTGGAACGCTTGTTCGACTCACGGGAATAACGTTTTCTGGGGTAGGCGGGCTGACAACGACCATGAGCAACGGCGATATTCGCGTTTATACCGCTTCGCCACCGTTTCGCATCGACCATTGCCACTTCAAACATCTCGCCCAAAACACAATGATAAACATCGAAGCGTCAAATTTCGGCGTCGCGGATCATAATCTGTTAGATGACTTCATTGGCAGTGGGGGCTTCGCCATGACGATAGACATGCCCGATTACGGCGGTCACTTTGGCGGGGACGGCGCATTCGCCGAAGCTGCCGGGTATGGTGGTCCCAAGTTTTTCTTTATCGAAGATAACTATATCAAGTCGCGGTTCTGGGGCGGCGGCGCGGAGGGCGGCATCGACGCAAACACGGGCGGGAAATATACCTTCCGTCACAATATAATGATTAACTGTTCGCCTCTTGGACATAGCACGGGGACGAAGTATCCGGGTGGGCGCGGCACACGAGCGGAGGACGTTTATAGCAATACGTTCAACATGACTGGTTCAACTAATCACCTTGACGGAACCAATAGCGGAGGTGCGCTTTACCACGACAACACGTTTTTAGGCACGGAATTACAGGGGATTGGATTGTCTGTTACCCGACAGATTTGGAGTTTCGGTGCACCTTTCAACGGAGCTGATGGCGCTGGGCCGTTCGATTACAATGTCACCGAAGCCGATGGCACGCATGTTGACGGTCATCCTTCATATCTATTCGAGAGCGGCACGCTCACCGGAGCTTCATGGCCAACTTACACTGATACACATAAAAGTTGGACTCCCAATCAATGGGCCGGTTACGGGGTAAAAAAGGTGTCAGACGGCAGCTCCGCCATCATAGTTGGTAACACAGCCAATGCTTTTACCGTTTCGAGTTGGCAGACATTAACATGGTCTGCTGGCAACGCTTACGAATTTCACAAAGTTTTGCAGATACTAGATCAACCCGGGCTTGGGCGCGGTGATTTGATAAATACAGGAAGTCCGGCATGGCCTAACCCAGATAGCGAGCCGTGTTATTCGTGGAATAACGTATTCACGCCGAATGGACACCATGTAAACTTCGATCCGAATTTATTTTGGTTCACGACAATTATCGAAGGCCGAGATTATTTCAATGATACACCGTTGCCTGGTTACACGCCTTACGTTTACCCGCATCCGCTGGTGAGCGGGACGCCTGGCCCTACGCCGACTCCGACCGCTACACCTACGGCTACCGCGACAGCAACGTTCACCCCAACGCCAACGCCAACGGCTACAGCAACGTTCACGCCTACGCCTGAGCCGACGGCTACTGACACGCCGACGCCTACTTCAACAGCCACGTTTACACCAACACCGACACCAACTGCTACTCCAACTCCGACGGCGATTGCCACGGCCACGGTAACTGCGACTCCGACACCTGTCGCGAGTCCTACTGCTACTGCTACAGTGACAGTAACTCCTATTGGTACGCCTACATCGACGCCTACACCTACCGCCACAGCTATAGCGACGGCGACGGCGACGATTTCACCTAGTCCTACTGCTACGTCCACTGCAACTTCAACACCAACAGCTACTGGCACCGCAACGGCATCTTATTGCACGGTTCCTAATTTCATCGGAGTTAGGGTGAGAGATGCTGTTGGAATATGGACAGAGGCAGGATTTGCTGCTCCCAATATCACTACTTCTGGCGGTCGAGGTCAACAAATCACTGTTCAAAGCTTACCCTCAGGTTTTCAAGGTTCTTGCGCCACAACTACGATAGATGTGGCGGTGAGCGGAGCGTCTCCTAGTCCTACACCAACTGCGACGGCTACGGCGACGATTTTTCCCAGTCCGACTCCTACGGTCACTCCAACGGCAACAGCGACTGCTACCGCCACGGCGACTGTTACGGAAACGCCGACAGCTACGGCAACTGCCACGCCTATAGCAACTGCAACCGCTACAGCTACACCGCCCGCAACGGCGACGCCGACAGCGACGGCAATCGTAACTCCCACCCCGACGGCGACCACCACGGCGACGGCGACGATTCCTCCCAGTCCTACTGCTACGGCCACTGCAACGGCTACAACAACGGCGACTGCGACGGCAACGCCAACAGCGACACCGATTGCCACGGCCACGGCGACGATTCTTCCCAGTGCGACTCCTACGGCCACTGCAACGGCTACAGCGACCGCTGCGCCAAGGCATTCACCAAGGCCTCGCCCTCGCCCAATCCCACACCAACGGGCACTACCGTGAGTCCTCAGCCCCACTCGCTCCGGGGCGCCAGCAATCGAGTTTAACGGCGACGCTTACCCGTGTGCTTTGCAACGCCAGCACGGGTGAAACTCTGATAGGTTATCTGAACAACACTATCGTCGCACCGTTGCCTATAGCCCGCACTTTTCGAACTGGCTGGAGCCTGGTGGCGCCGTGGAAAGTTTGGAAGGCATAGAAGGCGAAAGGTGACAATCTGACATCCTGAAAACCTGAAACGATCGACGTGATGAGTAGTTTTATCCGAAGACCCGCGGAACAGGAGGAAACAGTTCGCATCGCCAGTGATTCAACTATATATCAGGCTTTCTAAACGGCGCAGAGAAGTGAAAGTGCTTGGAAACGAGTTGCTGCGGTCGAGGATATCGGCTCGAACTGTTGCCGCAGTGATCGCTCGATTCAAGACAGGCGTCTCCTAACGCTGCACTACGAAACCGACGAACTTCTCGCAATTTTCATGTAGATTGTGGCAAAGCTCAGGCGTGATTTACCGGATCCTGATTGCGTACTACGGGTCACTTACCTTTCAGTATTTCAGGATTTCAGTTTTTTACCTTTTCCCCTGGGCATCGTATTTATCTTGCCTTCCAACGGTTTTGTCGAGTAAACAACCCTGCATGACTCAGAACAGGAGACAGATGTCGGACGATCCGCGATTGCCGGACATTGAAACAACTTATTGCAGACGCGAGTCGCGCCCAACTTTGTGCCTTTTCGCTGTTCTGGTTTTTACCGCAGTCGCGTGCGGCTGCCAGAGCCCGCTACCGCCTCTACCGTATCCGCCAGGTCCTCACACAGCGGTGAGACTTTCTCCCGGAGATGTGATCAAGGTTGCCTATGGCGACGAGACCGTCCCAGATCAAGTGCAGAAAATTCGGAGGGACGGCAAGGTGAGTCTGCCCCTCATTGGCGAACTGCAGGCCGCTGGCAAGAGGGTCATCGATTTTCAACATGAGCTCGTCCGCCGCTATGAAGGGCAGCTTGAAAACAGCGAAGTGCTGGTCACGTTGGAGAATGGTGTGGCAACGGTAACAATCGCCGGATTCGCCAATAAACCAGGCACGATTTTGTTTGATCGCCCGACGACTATTTACCAGGCGATTATGCAAGCGGGCGGAGTGAGTGACTATGGAAGCATGCGCAATATTCATCTTACCCGCATAATCAACGGTGAACAGCTCACTGAATCCTTTAGCCTTCGGCCGAGCATTCGCGGCCAGCCTACGATACCAAAATATGTCCAGGACGGAGACGTGATCTACATCGGGCGCAGCTTGTTTTGATTTGAGGCGCCGGCAGGGCCCGACTCGCAAACATGATTTTGCCATGGCGAATTCACCGGGCCCGTAACCGCGTTGATCCACTGCCCTTTGCGCTACTGTTCGCCGCTTGCTTACTCGCCCCGCTCAGCAAAGTCTTGAGTCAGGAGGCGGTGAGTTCGGCGGCGGAGGCCGCCGGGTTCGGGTGGCTGCCAGCTGTTCCAGTTCAAATCACTGCCGGCCTGGACATGGGGTACGACGACAACGTTACCCTAAGCTCAAACGGCCAAAGCTCAGTTTTCACGGCAGAAAATGTTGTGCTCACTTGTGCTCGTCCCTCGGAGCGCACACAAGTTAGTCTGATTGGGGTCGGACGGTTTAGCCAGTATTTCGATGTATCGGGCCAGAACGAGACTACCGGAAATGTCACTTTGTCCCTCGCGCATAACTTTTCGAGCCGCCTTTCCTTCTATGCCAGCATTTACGGCACGTACCAGAACGAACCGAATTTCCAGTCCAATGTCGGCCCGCAGAACGTGCGCACGCCTTTTTTCGATACGGTCGATATTTTTGCGCTTACTTACTATTGGCTTCCCCGACTTAGCTTGGTCACCAGCTACACGTTCGAGCGCGTTCAGTACTTTTCCTCGTCGAACGGAAATTCTCAGAACGGTGTTCAGAACACGCTTGCTCAGAACCGTGTTCAGAACACGTTTAGTGAAACGCTTCAATTTAGCCTCACCAGTCGCACGGTTGTTGTGGGCGAATATCGTTTTGAAACGATCAATTACGATACTGCCTCTACCAATAATTCCACGACTCATTTCATTCTCGCTGGAGTCAATCATAATTTGACCGAGCATCTGTTCATTCACGCGCGCGGGGGCGGATCATTTCGCTCCCTCGAAAATGAGGGGGATACGGCCAGTCCGTACCTTGAAAGTTCACTTAACTACGTGAGCAGCAACCACTCGCTGAGCTGGACGAGCAGCTATGGATACGAATCGCCCACCGCGACAGGCGTGACGACTACCAAGACCTGGCGAACCGGCCTGAACCTGACGTACGGTCTAACTTCGCGGCTCAACTCGACGGCTGGCGTTTATTATCATCACGATGAAAATAGCGGTGGAACCGGCTCGACGGGCGCGCAGGATTTCCTTCAGCTTACTCTTGGCCTCCGTTACGCGATCAACAGGCGTTTAGCCTTGCACGTTGACTACGAGCATAACTCCACTAGTTCGATGGGATCGACGCCGGGTTATTCGCGGAATCGCTATTCCGGTGGAGTGACATACACTTACTGAGCTAGAGATGGCGTCTGACACAGACGCCCTACAGTGCGGTTAACTCGGTTACAACGAACTGCCTGGACGCCAGCCTTAGAAATATTTTGAAAGTGCCTTCTTCACGAAGCGGAGCTGCTGCTCGCGAAACCATCATTCCCACGCGAACAGGGAACATGTCCGCATCTGCACCGCCGAAGCAAAAACAGAAATGGCGGCTTTGGAGCGGCGTGTGTTTTGCGATTATGCTGTTGGCAGCTTTCGTCCGGCCTCTCCTAGCCCTGATTACATACGCAGCCGGGAGCGAACTGTATTCGTACATTCTATTGGTACCGTTCGTCTCTGGTTATCTGCTCTATACCCGACGCCAGCAATTACCGAAGAATTATGCGCCCGATGTTCCACTTACACTGCTGTTCCTTGTCGTCGGTGTCGGGCTGCTGGCGTTTATTCATTCGCTCGATTCAGCCGGACAAGCCTTTCCCAGCAACAGTCGAATCGTGCTGTTGGCCTTCTCTTTTCTTTGCTGTCTTGCAGCAGGAGGGTTTTTCTTTTTCGGTCGGCGGTGGATGCGAGCTGCGGCTTTTCCTTTAATCTACCTCATTTTCATCGTGCCGATGCCGGACGCGATGGCAGACGCGCTCGAAACGGCTTCGAAGTATGCCTCCGCCGAAGTAGCCAATCTTCTGTTTCATCTGAGTGGCATGCCTTTTCTCCGCGCGGGCCTGTTTTTCCAACTGCCGAACATCACGATCGAAGTTGCGCAGGAATGCAGCGGCATTCGATCGAGCTGGGTGCTTTTTATGACCGGCATCCTGGCCGCCAATATGTTCTTGAAGACGCCGTGGCGGCGCTTTGCGCTTGTGGCCTTCGTAATTCCTCTCGCCATTGTACGAAATGGATTTCGCATCCTGGTGATCGGGCTTCTCTGCGTCAATCTAGGGCCGCAGATGATTCACAGCCTAATCCATCGCCGTGGCGGACCGCTTTTCTTTATCCTTTCGCTGATTCCATTTTTGGTGGTGTTATGGTGGCTGCGCAAAGGGGAAGTCCAAACCCGACAACCGCAATAGTGCTGAGCAGCATAACGGACTCGAACCTAACTTTCTGCCGTGTCCCTCCTTGCTCGCTGTTCTTTTTTTCTTTTTACGCAAGTTTTTGTGAACTTTGCCCCCCAGTTTCCGTAGAAACGTTGACAGAATCAGTCCTCCCGCTGTGCTAGACAGGTAGTTTTTGACTCCGATTCCGTTACCGTTCCTATGGCGAGAGACTGTTTTTGTCTAACAATGCTATTTCGATTTGGTTATTCGTCCAAACATCGTGCTACCGCAGGCACTGGAATGCGATTCATTACATTGGCTCTGAGCGAATTGTGAGCGTAAACTCCGCGTTAGCTTTAGCCGCCGCCACATTTAGCGCCGCGCTTGCCGGCGCCGCGGCTTACCGAGGGCGCCGTTCGCTCGCGACCTGGTGTTTCGCGGCCGGGATGCTGACTTTCGCACTGGAAAGTTTCTTCGGCGCGACGTGGGACGGCGCGTTTGTTCCTGAAAAGGCGAGCTTCTGGGGAGCTCTCACCATGCTCACGAAGTCACTTCTGCCAGTGTTTTGGCTTTGTTTCAGCCTCACGTATTCACGTGGGAACCCTCGGGAACTTCCGGCTAAGTCCCGCCTCCTGGTTCTGGCTGCGTTCTTAATCCCGGTGGGCGTCTCCCTGGTTTTCCTGAATCAATTGGTTCCAATTTTTCCTCCTATCGAGATCGGCGGAAACCGGTGGATGAGCGCAGATGCAGCGGCCAAAACCCTGAATGCCATTTTGCTCCTGGCGGCGGTGCTGATTCTCATGAATCTCGAAAGGACCTTCCGGGCGGCTGTAGGGACGATGCAGTGGAGGATCAAGTTTATTGTTCTTGGCCTCGGGATCGTGTTTGGAGCGAGGATTTACACTCTCAGCCAGGCTCTGCTCTTTTCCAGAGGCGCTCCGCCCCTGAACGGCATCGATACAGTAGCGCTCTTGATCGGATGCGCGTCGATGGTGGTGGCGTCCGTTCGGAGTGGCTTTGGCGAAATCGACGTTTACCCCTCCCATGCTGTTCTGCGCACATCCCTGACGGTCATTTTGGCAGGCGCCTACCTTTTCATTGTCGGCGTGCTTGCCCAAGTCGTAGCGCGAACCGGCGGATCGGCAACTTTCCAGTTCCAAGCCTTCGTGGTGCTGTTGGGATTCGCTCTCCTGGCCGTGCTATTGCTGTCCAATCGGATTCGTCAGAATATCCGGTGTTTCGTGAGTCGCCATTTTAAAAGACCGCAGTATGATTTCCGCCAGATATGGACGCGCTTCACTCGATGCACGTCCAGCGTACTCGATCAACCCAGCCTGTGCGCCGCAGCCGCAAAATTGATCTCTGAAACGTTTAACGTCTTGTCGGTCACTATCTGGCTATTTGATGAACAAGAACGGCTCGCGTTCGCAGCGTCCACCTCGAGATCAGAACGCGAGGCCAACGACGCAATCCCAAACCTGGCGAACCTGGGGGCAGCTTTGACGAAGATCCGCGGGCTTTCCAAGCCTTTTGATTTAGAAAAAGCGAAAGGCGATTGTTCGGAGAGCTTGAGACAAATCGGTTCGAGCCAATTTCGCACTGGCGGAAATCGGATCTGTGCCCCCCTGTGGACAGGCGATCAGTGCATCGGCGTGGCCATTCTGGCAGATCGCGTTGGGGGCGTTCCTTACACGATCGAAGAGCTCGATCTGCTGAAATGCATGGCCGACCAGATCGCGGTGAGTCTGCTGAATCTTCGGCTTACCGAAGAGATTATGCGAGGGAAGGAATTGGAGGCCTTTCAAGCTATATCGGCATTCTTCGTACATGACTTGAAAAACGCAGCCTCGACTTTGAGCCTGACACTTCAGAATCTACCTGTGCACTTTGACGATCCCGCTTTCCGACAAGACGCCTTGCGCGGGATCGGTGAAACTGCAAACCGCATCAACCAGCTTATCAGCCGTGTCGGGGCTTTGCGTTCCCTCGAACTCAAACTCGCGGAAGTGGACCTTAATCTCCTTGTTACTGACGCGATTAAAGTGCTGAACGGCACGCCGGGAATAAGCGTCGTGAAGGCGTTTCACCTCCAGCCCAAACTTAAGGTTGACCAGGATCAATTCGGCAGCGTAATCACGAATCTGCTTCTCAATGCTCGTGACGCAGTCCGATCAGGAGGGGAAGTAAGAGTTGAGACGAGTCAAAGCGACGGTTGGGCAATCCTTTCCGTCGTCGACGACGGATGTGGGATGAGCCCTGCATTCCTGAGGGCTTCCCTTTTTCGTCCCTTTCAGACGACAAAGAAAAAGGGACTCGGCATCGGCATGTTTCAGTCGAAGATGATTGTCGAAGCACATCGTGGGAAGATTCAGGTGGAGAGTGAGCCCGGCGCCGGCACAACGGTCCGAGTCATGTTACCTTTGGACCGCCAGGCAACATGAAACCCAGGGTGCTCATTGTTGATGACGACGAAGCGATTCGGACGCAAATGAAATGGGCGCTGAGTCAGGATTACGAAATTCATTTTGCCGAAGACCGCCGGGGAGCGCTTGAAGCCTTCGAGGCTAACTCGCCTGCGGTGACATTGCTCGATCTCGGTCTCCCGCCTCATCCCAATCAGTGCGACGAGGGATTAGCGGTGTTGTCCGACGTCCTCGCCGTCGATAGCACAGCTAAAGTCATCGTCATTTCCGGGCAGGGCGAAAAACAGAACGCGCTCCAGGCAGTCGGCGCGGGGGCTTACGATTTCTTGTGCAAGCCGGTGGAAATGGAGGAATTGCGGCTGCTCCTTCGCCGATGCATCCACGTGGTGGAACTCGAGAAAGAATACCGCGAGTTACAACAAAGCCAGCGTCCCGATGTCTTTGAAGACATGCTCGGCAGCAGTCCGCAAATGCAGGCGGCCTTCGGACTCATCCGCAAGGTGGCCGCGACGGATGCTTCGGTGCTCTTGCTCGGGGAGAGCGGCACTGGCAAAGAAATGGCGGCAGCAGCAATCCATCGACGCAGCGTGCGTAAAGAGCGGCCTTTTGTTGCGATCAACTGCAATGCCATTCCCGAAAACCTCCTGGAGAGTGAGCTATTCGGGCATGAAAAAGGCGCCTTCACCGGTGCTCACATTCAGCGCAAAGGGATGATGGAGACAGCCAGCGGCGGCACGCTGTTTCTGGATGAGATTGGCGAGCTTCCCTCAGCCATTCAGGTGAAGCTCCTCCGGTTTCTTCAGGAACAGCGTTTACAGCGAGTAGGCGGCAGACAGGAAATTCAAATCGACACGCGAATTGTCGCTGCGACCAACGCCGACTTAAAACAATTGATCGAGGCCGGAAAGTTTCGCGAGGATTTATATTTTCGTCTTGCCGTTGTCACGATCCGCCTGCTGGCGCTTCGTGAGCGAGGTGAAGACATCGTGTTCCTGGCCCGCGAGTTTCTGCAAAAAAACGCCGCCCAGAACGGCCGGCCGAAGCTGGTATTCGCGCCAGACGCGCTGCGTGCGATGGCGCGTTATTCATGGCCTGGAAATGTGCGCGAGCTCCAAAACCGCGTGAAAAGGGCTGTGATTATGACCAGCGGGTCGCGAGTGACCGCAAGAGATTTAGAGTTGGAGCACGACCAGGACGTGGCATCTTTATCCGCGCCGACGCTCAGGGAGGCGCGCGAGAACGTCGAACGGGAAATGATTCAGCAAGCGCTCAAGAGGAATGCCGGCAGAATCACTTCCGCGGCTTCTGATCTCGGAATTAGCCGCCCGACTCTCTACGAACTGATGGAAAAACTTGGCATCACTAAAGAGCGCGCAAATACAAACACCACCTAAGATCGAAACCCTCCTCCATATGCAAACAAAAATCTTGTTCAGAATCGTAACGCTTACTTTGGCCATTTTCCTCGTTACTGGCTGCTCGAAGGAAGCGAAGAAAACGCGCTTAGTTGCCGACGCCGACAACTATTTTAAATCGGGCAATTACGACAAAGCCAAACTGAGCTACCTCAACGCGCTGCAACTAGACCCTAAAAACGCGCTCGCATTTCAGCAATTGGGCCTTATCTGGTTTGAACAGGGTGACCCCTTTCGTGCCATCCCGTTTTTGCTCAAAGTTCGAGAGCTGGCGCCGCACAATGTAGCGGCGCGTGCGAAACTTGCTCTTAGTTTAAAGGCGGTAGGTCAATCTGCCGAGGCGAGAAAAGAAGCGCTCTCCATCGTCGAGCAGGACCCTGGAAACGCCGAAGCCATCCTTGTTCTTGCCGACAGCAGCTACAGCCCAGAGGAAGTCGCTGCTACCGAAGAGCAGCTGCAAAAATTTCCACAAAAAGGGACAGTCGCCTTTCATTTGGCTTCCGCCAGCGTGGCTTTACGGAAAGGAGATGTGGAAGGCGCATCGACTGAGGTTCAGAAAGCGCTCGCAGTGGAACCGAAATCCCGCCAGGCGCATTCGGCCATGGCTTCCATTTTTGAATTGCGACAAGACCTAGACAAAGCTCGCCTCGAACTTAAGAGCGCTGCGGATCTGGCCCCTGTGCGGTCGGTAGAAAGGATTAAATATGCCGACTTCCAAGCTGCGAACGGTGCCATCGAGGAGGCGAAGGCTTCTCTTCAGGAGATAACCCAGAAAGCGCCCGACTTCTTTCCCGGTTGGCTTTCTTTAGCTCAGATTGCCCTAAGGGAGAAAAAGTACGACGAATCGCTCGCGCTTCTCGAAAACATCTTCAGCCGGGATCCCGACGACCCTGATGTACGAATATTTCAGACGGAGGTTTTGCTGGCAAAGGGCGATACGAAAAAAGCGGTCGAAGTTTTGGAGCGACTCGACCAGACCTACCCGAACACTGCCCTCGTAAAATATCAGTTGGCACGCGCATATCTCGAAAATAATAATAACACAAACCAGGCAAAGGCTGCTCTGGAACAGGCCATCTCAGCGAATCCGAATTACACCGATGCGATCCTGCTGCTCGCCGAAATCAACGTCCGCACTGGTCACAGCGAAATGGTGATTGAGCCGTTGACCGATTTGCTGAGAAGAAATCCGTATCTTAGGCGCGCCGCACTGCTCCTGACCGCTGCTTATGGCTCGCTTGATCGGTTCGACGATGCTGCCGTCATCGTTGGCGAGCAAGCCAGGCTCGCGCCAGACGATCCGCAAGCCCAGATGGCGCTCGGCCTGACCCTCCGCCAGGCAAAGAGGTATGACGAAGCGCGCCAGGCCTTTGAAAAGGCAGCCGAGCTCGCGCCAGACAGTCTGGAGCCAATCAATGAACTTGTGGAGATGGACCTGGCGGACAAGCGCTACGACGCCGCGATGCAGCGTGTGCAGCAAGCATTCCAGAAGAAGCCCGACTCAGCCATGGTGCCTTTTATGGAAGCAAAAATCTATGCGGCGCAACGGGACTGGGCCCGCGCTGAATCGGCGGCCCAGCATGCAATCGAGCTCGACGCTAACTTTGCTCCTCCTTACAAGCTGCTGATCTCAGTTTACATGTCGGCAAACAAGTTACCGCAAGCCATTAGCCAGCTTGAAGCGGTATTGGTCAAAGTTCCCAACAGCCAGCAGGCGCTCGTAACGATGGCGCTTGTTTACCAGCAGATGGAAAATTATGACAAGGCGCGGGACACCTATGAGAAGCTCCTCGCTCTGAATCCGAAGTCGGTTGTGGGCCTGAACAATCTCGCCGGTATTTATTCCGAGCAACTGAACCAGCTCGACCGAGCGTACGAATTAGCGCAGAAAGCGCGCACTCTCGCGCCAGGTGATGGCTCGATCGCAGACACTCTCGGTTGGATCCTTTACAAGCGCAGCGATTATCAGCAGGCTTTAACGCTCCTGCAAGAGAGTGCCAGCAAATTACCGGACAATCCAGAGGTTCAATTCCACCTGGGCATGACTGCCTACATGATGGGCCAGACAGATTTGGCCAGAGTCGCCCTCCGAAAAGCTGCTAGCGCGCTCAAAGATTTCCCGGGCAAGGATGAGAGCAAACGCCGTCTCGCTTTGCTCGAGAGCGGTACGGGTGCCTCGCCGGAATTGTCGATTTCACAACTGGAAGCGATGACCAAAGAGCAGCCTAACGATGTCGTCTCCCAGATGCGTTTGGCGGAAGCTTACGAAAAAGAAGGCGCATCGGACAAAGCGGCTGCGGCTTTCGAGCAAGCGCTGAAACTGAATCCGAAGTTGGCCGCCGCCGTAACCAAGCTGGCGCAACTCTACGCTGAGCCGCTCCAGAACAAAGAGAAAGCGCTCGATTACGCAAAGAAAGCGCGACAGCTCGCGCCAGCCGATCCCCAGGTCGCGGGCATTGTCGGAAAGGTTGCCTACCAGAGTGGCAATTTCACATGGTCTTACAGCCTTTTGCAGGAAGCCGTTCGCCAGCGCCAAAACGATCCCGCAATCCTGCACGATCTGGCGTGGGCGGCTTATAGCATGGGGAAAGTCAATGAAGCTCGGGACGCGATGCAAAAAGTGCTGACGAACAATCCTGATACAACCCAGACTGCCGATGCCAAAAAGTTTCTAGCGTTAACTGCCTTGGATGAAAATCCAAAGAACCTCATGACCACCGAAGCGGAGGTGCAAGCGGAATTGAAATCGAATCCCGACTATGTGCCGGCTCTGATGGCGGAGGCCGCGATTCAGTTGCAACGCAACGATCCGAAAACTGTAACGGACATCTATTTGCAAGTTCTACGTCAGTATCCGGACTTTGCGCCGGCACAGAAACACTTGGCCGCGATCTACGCCAACAATCCAGACGACCTTACAAAGGCCTATGACCTGGCAATGAAAGCCCGGAAAACACTTTCAGACGATCCCCAGCTGGCACGAACCCTGGCCGAGCTAAACTTTAAGCGGAAGGAATTTGCCTACGCGATTCAATTGTTTCAACAAAGCGCCGCCAACCAGCCTCTGGCTCCAAAAGATCTTTACTATCTTGGGATGGCGCAGTTGCAAACCAAGCAAGATGCAAAAGGGCGTGAAACCCTGCAGCGCGCATTGGCCGATGGTCTCCAAGATCCGTTGGCGCAAGAGGCCAGGCAGCGGCTCGCGGAATTGCAGTCCGAGTGATGAACGACCTCCACTTGATTGACTGCGATCACCACAGGTTTTAACCCAGGTAACTGACGGTTGGGTTCGAGGGATCATAACCTTAACGGTTCTGTTGCCACAAAACACAGGAACAGGTTCCTCGCTGGCCGGACACAACCTGCCAGCTCAGGCACGCGGACGGATTTCATCTGGCTGCATTTATGAAACGGCTGGCGGCACTTTGATTTGTTTTCGTCAATTGAAAAAGCCACGTAGTTCTGTCGAAAAGCTTGCGAACGACGGACCCGGTGTCCAGCGGCGCTTCAGGCGAGCATCGTGCTCTATTAAGAGCCTTCGGTCCTCGACCGGGGCAATATTACGCTGGAAACCTTTACTTCTAAAGGTTTATAATATAACTATCTGGACAAAAGATACTTATATTAACAATTTACTCTGCTTTGCTCTCGGGTTGTCGGATTCCTTCACAATTAATGTGCCTGTGGGAGGAACAGCTTGCTCAAAAATGCTATATTGTAACATACTACAAATCAGCGAGTTATGTCCAATTGAAGTGGAAGCAGTTTAGTCCTGGCACGGTGACTGCTCAAGTAGCGTCTGTCCGGGAAAATTAAGTAAACCAACTAACTAAGAAAAAAGTAAACGATAATCAAAATGAGAAAACTAATACACATCGCAGCAATCGCCTTGGCAGTGGGAGTCTATGCAGGGCTGCCCAGCGCTGCTCAAGCCCTTACCTTCAATGACTCTTATGATTTGGGCTGGGTAAATCCGGGCGAGCCAGCCAGCATCGCGGACGAAAGAACTTATGTTAACAACTTGATTGGCCTAGCCCAAAACAGTGGCGCGGCCACAATTGACGGTCACGATTACTTCCGCACAAACGCTAATTGTGGCACGTGTCCCGCAGCCACTGGCGGAATCAAAGATAACAGTGGCAGTAACATTGTAAATCTCGGCACCGGCGGCTTTACATATTTGATTGCGAAGTACGACGGGCCAAATGGAGGTTCCGAAGTTTGGAATGTCCAAGGTTTGACCGGGACCATTACGATTCCTCTTGTCGGACTGTATGGGCAAAATTATGGCCTCTCCCATTGGACGCTCTTTGGCCCAGGGGATACAAGTGGGGTGCCTGATGGCGGAACGACCGTGATGTTGCTCGGTGCGGCCCTCGGTGCGCTGGGTATGGCAAGGCGTTATCTGAAGAGTTGATCGGTCGAGCATTGCTATTTGGTGAAATAAGTTTCCCGACACAAGAGTGGCCGTTCCTTCGGGGGCGGCCACTCTCGCTTGTACCCAAACGGAGATCACAGATTTGTTATCTGCCTGTTCCGGGGCAACTCCGCCTCCGGCGGATTGGTTTCCTGGAGACTGTTGAAATACTGGAGCCGGTCGCGCGTAGAGGCAGAAGGGCGGATTTTACAAGGAGCGATCGAGGCGCACACTCCGTCCCGCAGGAGCGGGATAATGAGCGAGCGCCGCCGGCGGTTCTTCTGCCCCGCGCCCGGAGGGTTGCGTCGATCTTGCGGCTGGCCGGCGTTGCTCGCTTGGCCGAGATCGCTGCGGATAGCGGCACGGCGCTCGCACTTCGGCCAGCATCAAAATCGACAGTAACGCGGCCCACTCCAGTATTTCAACAGCCTCCTGGATGTCCGCTTCGTTCGGCCAGCTTTACTTTCATGATTAAGGCCAAACAACTATTACCGCAGTTTACCGGAGCGTAACTCTGTTGGCCTAGCCAGGCCGGCATCCAGCCGGCGCTTCACGCAAGCATCTTGCCTACTAGAACATTCGGTCCTCGACCTAGGGAATATTACGTCGGAAACCTTTACGCACCGAAAAACCCGTCTAATATCCAGCATTCGTGGGCGTTATGTACTCCTCTCCAATGACCTTCTGAACGCTTGTCGGAATACCTTACGATCTTTCGTACCGTGGGTGGCGGATGTCGGAACATCATACAGTAATAACTCACTGTAATCGAAAGACTTGCGACTATATTAAACCGAGGCTGGCGTGTTGGTATAGGGTCTGCTTTTAATTCGTCATAACAGAATTCCATATGAAAATAACCTCCCTTCGAATGAGAAAGTTGGCGCTATTCTGCACTGCCGTCTGTGCGGCGATGTTCGCATTCACCTACAATGCCAGTGCTTTTACTCTAGAGTTTCAGGACACGCGGAGTCTGGGTTACGTGGACCCTAGTGACGCATCGGGTAATACACATGAAGCAGTCTATGTCAATACATTGATTGGCTTGGCCCAAGGCAGCGGACTCCACTCAGGTATCGACGGACACGACTACTTCCGCCGGAATACTTCTTGCGGCACTTGTGGCCCTGCGGCCTTTAGTGCCAAGGATGACAGCGGCAGTAACATTGTAAATCTTGGCACGGGCGGATTTACATACTTGCTTGGGACGTACATGACTCGTTCGGTTATCTGGAACGTCCAGGGCCTGACTGGGGTAATCACAATCCCTGACTCCTTGAACAGATGTGCCTTAGACCATTGGACGCTCTTCGGCCCCGGTGGTGCGGTTCCGGACGGAGGCACGACGGTAATGTTGCTGGGTGCGGCCCTCGGCGCGTTGGGTACGGCTCGGCGCTACCTGAAAAGTTAAGCAAGTCTGGAGTTTCTCGACACACAAGACCGTTCCCTTCGCGGGCGGCCACTTTTGTCTTGTACGCTGACAACCGAGCGGCCTATCCTGCGGTCTTCTGGAATGACATGCGTCGCGAAGGTTGCCGCCCGCTGAACGGCACTTTTGCATTGTATAACAGGCATGATGACGAGCGTCCCTCTCCGCTTCCGACGCGATTTTTTCCGACCAGGTTGCGTCTTCGTCCATTCGAGGCCAGTTGATTCCCGAGTCGCCGACATTTTCAGACTGGCAATTTCACATGGTCTTACATCAAATGAGGCTTTGGAAGGGATGGAAAAGGTGCCTGACGAACAATTCCGACTCGTCCCAGGTTGCGGACACTAAGAAATTTCTGGCCTCACTGCGCTGATCAAAATCTGAAAAGCGCTCACTGCTGGCGAAAGCGAGCTGCATAAGCTTCAACCAAAGCAATATTACGTCGGAAATTTTTACTTCCTTAGGTTTCTAGTGCAACTATCCGGACAAGAGACGCCTATATTAACGATTTACTCTGGATTGCCGTCATCTTGTCGGATTCCTTGACAATCTGAATACGCCTGTCGGAGGGACAGCCCGAAAATGTTCTGATTGTAATACACTAGCAATCAGTCAGTTATATTCAATCTAAGTGTAGCATTTCGTCTTGGCACGGTCACTGCTTAAGTAGGCATCAGTTAAGGAGATCAAGGAAACCAACTAGTAAGAAATCAAACGATTATGAAAACGAGAAAACTGATTCACATCGCAGCCATCGCCTTGGCTTTCGGAGTTTTGGCAGGGTTGCCCACTCGCGCAGCAGCCTTGAGCTTCGGGGGCGCTTATGGTCTGGGTTACGTAAACCCGCCCGAACCCGCCGACCCACCGAGTGAACAAGGCTATGTCAACACGTTGATTAGCTTTGCCGCTGGGTCTGGTATGCATGCTAATTATTTGGGCAGCGGTTACGACTACTTCCGCGATGCGGCAAGTTGCGGCTCCTGTCCCGCAGCCGTTTTTAATTCTAAAGTGGAGAATCCTACGGTTGTAAACGGCAAGGTAACGATAAATCTTGCTACCGGCGGTTTTACATACCTGCTTGCGAAGTACGATGGTCCAAATGGGTATTCTTATGTTTGGAATATCCAGGGTTTGGCCGGCGTGATAACGATTCCTGGTGATATCTTTGGACGATATGGAATCTCCCATTATTCGCTCTTTGGCCCAGGTGGTGGCGGTGGTGTCCCGGACGGCGGAACGACCGTGATGTTGCTCGGTGCGGCCCTCGGTGCGCTGGGTATGGCAAGGCGCTATCTAACCCGTTAAACCAGACCAATTTCCAGCGAAGCGTCCCGGTCCTCGCGAAGCTGAAGCTGGGGAAGCAGAGTGGCCGTTCCTCTGGACGGCCACTTTGTGTCTTGTACCCGGTCGCTGCTTAGGAGAGAAGAAGAGCGAACCAGGGTAGGTGGCATGACTGATACAAGCGAGCCTTCCCGCGAAAATCCGAATTCTGGTTTTGGACGAGCAACTACTTGTTCGGTATGGCATCAGCGCATATCTGGATTCTCAGCCGGATATGGTGGTGTGCGGCGAAGCCGCCAGTATACCAGGCGCGGCGAGCAAAATCGCCGAATGCCAGCCGCAATTGCTGGTGACGGAACTGCGGCTGGCTGCCAGCGACAGCTTGAAACTAGTCAAGGAACTAAAGGCCGAAAACCGAGCGCTACGCATCCTGGTATACCCCACGCTTGAGGAAAGTATGGTTCGCAGAGCGCGCCATGCGCGCGGGCGCAGATGCTTACGTGATGAAAAGATCTCCCAGAGAAAAGCTGGCGACCGCCATCCGCGATATTCTGAAGGACGGCATCTATGTCAGCCGCGAGGTGGCTTTGAGGGGGTTCAGGAAATCGCTCCAACAGCGCCCAAAAATAATCACTCGCCGCGGCGCGGCCAACGCTCTTGGAGAACCTGTCCGATCGCGAGATGCACATTTTCCAATTGCTCGGTTCATGGCCTGGAACACGAGGCATCGCGCAGTTGTTGGATTTTGAGCAAGAAAACGGTCGAGAGCCATCGCGAAAATATCAAGCATAAGCTTCCTCTGGGTTCCAGCGTGCAATTGCGTGAGCGCGCTGCTAAATGGGTGGAGGAAATCAGCGGCCGGCGTAAGTCTGGAAAACAACCGGTCCATCCCTTCTGGGAACGCAAACCATTTCTTCCGAAAGAGTCTGAAGGACTGCATCGACGCCATCAACAAGAACGCCCGGTCGAAGCTAGTCACGCCGTGTCAGTACACATTCCCGACTCCGCCGCAACCCGTTCCCTAACCAAACTTAACCAACTCGAACATTAATGTCGATTGTCGTAGTGAGGCGCGGCACCGCGCCGACCCTGAGATTGAGTCGCGTTTTCGACGCTTGTGGTGATTTTTATTCCATCCCTGCGGCGGGTGGAAGAGATTACGCCCGAACCGAAGCCGCCGAATCTGTGGTTTTCACAGGCGTGTCCGATTGGCACTTAACTTCAGAGAGTTCGAGCGCATCATTTAGCTGAATGTAGACGAAGCACTTACGTCAATCCGGCAGGAAACGTGCATATCAGAATCGCGTCGTCTCAATTTCGTGACAAGAACCGACCCGCGAAGAAAAGTTACAAACTATTTTACGATTTTTCGGAACCCTGGGATTCCCAATCCCGTAGTTGCCTCTGTGACGCAGTCATCCGCCTCGCTCGCACTGCTCGATGATCCAGTATGGTTCTGTCTAAAGGCGCAGCCTAAGCGAGAGCATTTGGCCGCGACCGCGCTCCGGCGTCAGTTTCACATCGAGTGTTTGTCACCTCGATTGCGTTTCCGAAAGATGACCCGAAGAGGGCCGGTCTGGTTCGTGGAGGCGATGTTTCCCGGCTATTTATTCGCGAAATTTGTCTACGCGGAACAACATCGCGCCGTTGAAAGTTCTCACGGAATCCGAGGAATCGTGCACTTTGGGGATCGCCTGGCGACATTGCCGGAAAATATTGTGGTCGCGCTTCAATCGCGAGTCGGCGCGGAAGAAGTCGTGACTGTCGATTCCTCCATCGAAATTGGCCAGCCGGTTCAGATTACCGAAGGGCCTTTTCAAGGATTGGAGGCCGTGGTCACTCATTTGTTACCCGCGAAAGAACGGATTCGAGTCCTGTTTGAGTTTCTTGGGCGACCCCTTGAAATGGAGATTCCGACAGCAAAAGTGCTCGCCGCCTAAGGCGAATCGGCGGGTGGCACAATGCCTCCCCAGGGTTTGGATCTGACAAAAACTGTCAAAAATCATATACGTTTAGCGCCGAAAGCGCAGCCTCAATTTAGCCTGGGGCAGCGCCGCAACCGGCTAGCATACTTCGGGCGAAAGGTTTTCTGCGCTTCTCTTGTGCACCCCGTGCGTTTTCTGCCACTCACCGCCGAACGCGGCAAGGTTCAATACGATCATAATAAGAGCGAAAAGATACATTCCCATTGTCAATCCGATGGCAATATGCATCGCCAGAATGCAAACCAGCCAAACGAACCGAGTCTTTTTCATCCAAATGAAAATTGGATAACCCACTTCGATCACGCAGATCGAAATTCCGAGTATCGGCAGCGCGTATTTGAATCGAACAAGAATATCCGGTGAAATGATATTAAAAGATGGCCGTGTCAGCGATCGCCAAAGATTTGTTCCATCCCACCAGCCGCTGCCCAGGCATTTTGCCAGGCCGCCGATAAAGTAAACAAAGCACAAGTGCACCTGTAAGACGCGCCGCCAAAAACCTAAAAGCTGCGGATCCTTCGGGTTGGTTTTTACCAGCCACTGATCGAAGGAGTACCGGTCCGGAAGGGGCGACAACATCAAGTAAAAAAGCGCCGTAGTCATGAAGTTATCAGCACCGTATGCGAATAGCCCACCACTTTCAGCCGCGCAGAGGTGTAGAAACCAGGCAATGATTGCTGCCGGGCGGCAGAAAAATCCCAGCAACAAAAAACAGCCTGCACAAAGCAAGCAGGTCCAGACAACAGAAAGCACCGCTTCTTCGCCGATGCCTATGTGTCTGCCAAGAGTAACAAGCCAGGCTAGTTTGGGAATGAAAGGACTATCGAAAGAACTAATGGCTTCTCCCAATTCGCGGCTAACAAGGCCCTTCCCAGTGCTCGCAAATAATCCGTGCCAGTCACTTCTTAAGAACAACGCATAGGCAACTACTTGCAGACCCAGACCGATACGCAAAGTGGTAAGCCAATTGTCGGTTTCTGCTGGAAACAGAAAGGCATGCAAACGATTCCACGATGATTTAACCACGGATTGCACGGATAAAACGGATGAGAAGATGATTCACTAGGAGCTGAGCGGCGAAAAATCCGGCGAAAACTAAGGCACGACGGCTTCCCAACCGTCGCTCTCTATCCCTATCCGTGCAATCCGTGGATCTTTTACTGCTTCCAGTTTTCACGCAGACTGAAATCATAGCTAAAGAGCGGCTCGAACGATTCTCTCTTCCCATGTTCAAAGTCATTGATGCTCGGCGGGCTTACGGATCCAAAAACAGCCCGAACTTTCTTCACGTCGGGGCGTTCCCTCCAGACAGAGAACGCGAGCATTTTTACCACGACTTCGCGCAACGGCTCGTAACGGTTGTCGGCCAACCTATCTAACAAACTGTCCAGACGCAGCGCGGCTGCTTTGCCGCTCACATGCGGCGAGTCATACTCTACTCGGCCATCTTCGTAATATAGTTCCAGGGTTAACTTGTGATAACTTGGAATATTCGGCGCAAAAAAGCTGTAGCCCGCCTGGATACCGACAGCGTGCAGATAGGTCGCGATCCCTCGACGCACCGGACTCGCCGCAGCCGCCTGCTTCCCCAAAACGAACGCCGCAATCAGCTCGGCTTTGCGTGCGTACTTATCGAGTGCAGACGGCAACATCGTTGAGCCCTCTGCGATCAACGAAAATATCCCGGCAAAGCAAACTGCTGCTATGAGAAAGAAATGTAGGCCGAACCAGCCAACGTAAAGGTGCTTAGGATTCATCTCCTAGGATGCTAAACGCAATTTGCGTCCTTCGGTGATTTCTTCCAGCATTGGCTTCGATACAAGGTGTGATCGATCCCTCCCTTTGCCACGCCGTAGGTCGTTCCACCTAGGAAACCTCCGGTACACACCACGACCAGCCCCGAACATCTTCGGGACTGGCACTACTATTCGTCACCGAGCAGCAGGCTTAAAGCGCCGCTGCGATCGACTTCAAGTTCTCAGTCGCGGCCTTACTCTCGCTCGTTCCGGGCAGGACCATCTCCACGAAACGAAGGCAGTCCCCCTTATTGCTCGCATAAAACAGCGTAGCCTTATCGGTTTGAATGCTGTTCAGCGAACGAGCTACCGAGTTTTGGTTGTGAGTGGGCATGTGCGTTGCAAGGGCGCTAACCCCGACAACTGCTGTTGCAACGAGTACTGCCGCGAGGCATTTTTTCTTGTTCATAACCGCGCAGTTACGGGGCAGTGCCCTGCTTGTCAAGAATAAAAACTGAGCGTCGCACGACTCGTTGTTAAGTGTTAGGCGTAATAACTTTTAAGAAGATTTGATAAATTTTAAGAAAATTTAGTAAATTTAAAGACGATTTTCTGCCGTTGGAAGTTCCCCGAAATCACAGTTTCCTGTGTTACCGGCCACAGCAAGATTCAACCAAAACCCTGCGGCGTGGCGCCTACTTTGGCGCGAGCGAACGAATGATTGCTTCGAAGCGCCGGTCGCCTCGAAGCGGATCCCAAAGCGGATTCAGACGCAAATCGCCGTAGCTCAGAGAAGCCCCTGGCAGTTTTGCAGTGTCCGCCAATCGTTCAATTGCTCGATCCTTTTCGCCTGTCCACGCGTATATGATGGCCAGGTACTGGGTGAGCATCGGCCCATCGATAGCACTCTTGCTGACCGGCATAAGTTGAATCGCACGCTCGCCTTCGCGAATGGCGTCCTCTTTATTTCCCAAGGCAGCGTCAACCACACCGAGCGCGCAAAGACCCGCAGCGTAGTTGGGTTGACCACGCACCGCTTGCTCGAGTTCTTTCCGCGCATTCGTGAACGCAGCGCGAGCTGTCGGCTCATCGCCGCGGAGCCGCGCGGCAAGACCCTCGCACCAACCGCTAGGGAATGGAATGCTGTCGTCATGGCATCCGCCATCTGGCATCACAGCAAGCGCTCGTTTGGCTGCGCCCGGATCGCGCTCGCGTAATGCAAGCGCGAGCCACCAGTCAACGAGAACAGGAGCCGCGGTAGGGTTCCCGGCCAGGATTTTCTCGATTGTTGTATGGAGCGGTGCTGGGTCCGCGCGTCCTTCGAGCTCAACCCAGGCGCGTCGTACCCTGCTGGGAATATCGTTCGGAGCGATGGCCACCACGCGATCAAGAGTGGCGGCCGTCTCTCGGTAGCGGTGCAAAGCTTGGTAAGTAAGAGAGATTTGCTGGAGTATGGAAAAATCGCGCGGATCCAGCTCTAATGCCTGCTTCATTTCCGCAAGCGATTTCTCCCAGTTCCCCTGGCGGCGATCGATGTAGCCAGACAGAAGAGGAATTCGCGATTCATTCGGCAGCGTGCGCCGGGCAGTAGCCAACTCCTCCCTGGCCCGGTCGTAATCCTGGTACGCCCAGTAATAATGCTGAGCAAGCGCCAGATGCGTCTCTCCCGACTCGGGGCGCAAACGGCGAATCGATTGAATGGCTTGTTCGGACAACTTAAGGCGCGCATCCGTGTGATCGAAACCAAGGAAATACATCCGGTCATGCGCTTCTGCGAGCTCGCCATAGGCTAAAAAGAACAAAGGGTCGCGCGTGATAGCCTGATCAAGCAGTTGCACGGCCTGGACTAAATCTTCTTTCGCCCGCGTGCTGAACGCAATGCCATTGACGAGGTCTTTGGCTCGCAGATAGGCGTCGTAGGCAACGAGGTCGATGGTCGGCGGTTCCTGGATGGCTGTTTTCTCAGCAGATGAGACTTGGGTGCCAAGCCTATCTGCGACTTTTTCAGCGATCTCGCTCTGAGTTTCAAACACGTTAGCCAAATCTTGATTGTATTCCTGCGCCCACACGTGAGCGTCCGTGCGCGTATCAATCAATTGCACGTTAAGATGGATTCGGCCCGCTTCCCTGCGCACGCTTCCCGCGAGCACGTAAGCGACATTCAATTCGCGACCGATTTTTTTTGTATTCCGCTCGCCGCGATATTTTGCCACGCTGTTGTGGCTGATGACTTTCAGGTCGGCCAATTTCGCAAGCTTGGTCGAAACACCGTCGTAAACGCCATCAGCAAAAAAAATGTCATCTTTATCTGGACTCAGACTTTCAAAGGGCAGAACGGCAATGCCACTAGTTACTGGTGTCCCGGTCATTTCTCCCTTCCAAGTCATCACGCCGATCACTGTTCCCAATGCGAGCACGAGCGCAGCCATTCCTGCAATAGCTGGATTGCGTCGTGACCAGCGCCAGAGGCGCGCGGGCGCTGAAACAGGGCGCGCAATGATGTGGCGACCCTCGACCCAACGCTCAAGATCTTCGGCCAGATCGCCGGCAGAGTGATAACGCGCGCTCGGTTCGCGCTCCAGACATTTTGCGCAGATGGTTTCCAGATCGCGGTCGAGAGTTGGCGCGAGAGAGCGCAGTTTCGGCGCGGGCTTTTCCGCAGCTTGTTGAACAACAGCAAGCGCGTGCTCACCGAGGAATGGTGGCCGGCCGGTCAAAAGATGAAACAAAATCGCACCGAGACTGTAAATGTCCGCCGCCGGTGTAAGTTGCGCAGCCGGTCCGCTTGCTTGTTCAGGCGCGATGTAACCGGGTGTGCCGAAAATCGTCATCGTGTGCGTAAGATCGCTCGTCCTGTCGAGCCATTTGGCCAATCCAAAATCGCTCACCAACGGTTCGCCACGCCCGTCGAGCAAAATGTTTCCCGGTTTTAGATCCCGATGAAGAATGCCTTGATTGTGCGCGTATTGGATAGCGCGCGCGACTTTTGCCATCAGCTTCATGCTGCGGCGCGGTTCGTTACGCAGAGCCGGGGCCGCATCCACCAGACTGCCGCCTGCAGCAAACTTCATGCTGAAGGACGGAAAACCGTCCTCGTTCACACCGACTTCGTAAATGGGCAGAATGTTTGGATGATCCAGCTTCGCAGCAGCTTCGGCTTCACGGCGGAAACGCATCAGCGTCTCCTGCGAATCGGCGTGATAAGTCAAAATGCGCTTTACCGCGACGATGCGGCGCGAATGCCGTTGCCGGGCGCGATAAATGACGCCCATTCCACCGCGGCCGATCTCTTCGAGAATTTGATAATTACCCAGCCGCCAATCAGCGTCGCGCACATCGATCCCAGCGAGCTCACTCTCGAGCATTTCGTCGTCGCAAGTATCAGCATCGAAGCCTTGAGACAGCAGACAGGTCAAACAGAGACCGCGCCCGACCCTCGATGCCGATCCACATTCTGGACACGGGACCGGTTCTTTCTGGAGTTGCGTCGCAGTAGAAGGGGCGTTCATGCCAAAAAAGTTAGGGGACTAAATAGAAAAGGAATGAAGCATTAACTGTGGAGCGTGAATGGTCAACCCCTAAGTGACAAAATCGTAAAAATCGTTTAATCACCTTAATCACTAAATCATTGCGCGGCAGTTAACGCCGAAAACAGATACCGAAGTTCGTCGTTGATTTCGTCTGCCTTATCGACTGTTCGGGCAACTTCTTCACGAAGCAGCGCGCGATAGCGTCCGCGCAACCGGTGTACAAGGCTTTTCAGGGCCAGTTCCGACAGGCCAAGCGTCTTTGAGAATTTGGCATAACAGACATCTTCGCGCTCCCCCGTTAGACAAACGCTTAGCACATCAAACACGCGCCGCCGGCCACGCTTTTCGCATTCATCCCCCAACCGCCGCAACGCGCGCTCGACCACCGTTGCCGCCCAGCGGACATCGAAAATCCGTTCTGGCGACCAGCTCTCCGATTCCTGGATTGGAATCGACAACCGCGATGGCGCCTCCGCCATCCAATCGTCCCAGGAAACAAATTGCACGTCGCGACTGCGTTTCCGCGTGTGATGCTTCCCAGCGGCATCGCGCAAGAAATCCTGCAAAGCTCCAAGCATCAGCGAACGGAATCGTCCGCGAGTTCGATCAGCGCGCTGAAGCAGATGACCTTTAAGCACCATAAGAAAAAAATCCTGCGTCAGGTCCTGAGCGTCGGGAACGGGATGGCCCCCCTGGCAAATGAAAGCAAAAACCGGCCGCCAATAAATTTTGCAAAGCTCGGCGAGCGCCTTGCGCGCCTTCTGCTCGCCACCTTTCGAATCCGCGCAGGAAAGAATGACACTCCATCGCGTCGTTATGAACCGGTGGGGACTCTTCTGGCCTCTGGTGGGGGTTCTGGGGTTCACAGCCGGCCACCGTCGTACCTATGTAGTTTACAGGCAAGCTTAAAGTCTCCATGGATTCCATCTCTCAATCGCGACTCGGCCGTTTTTGGTCGCGCAATCGTTTCCCATAATCCTACTCCGGAAATTGCGCGGCGAAGTTCGGAAGAAAATTGAAGAATTTGTCACAGCCGATCATGAATGATGCATAATTTCGGATAAAAGCTCCGGGGGAACCTCTGTTCTCCGAAACCATTCACTTCGGGGAAAACAGCCACCATATTGATTCGTTAAGTTAGAGGACACAACTCAACCTGCCAATCCGGTTCGCATGCTGATTGAGCGCTTGAATTTCACCTAGGGATAGCACTGGAAACGCCCTAGTAAAACCTGAGAGTCACAGACAGACTTTGCCGCAATCGCCCTAACTCTCGGCGTGATTCTTTTGTGATCGCGAGGCCTCCCAAGGCTCGCAAGGCGTTATGTTTTCGGCAACCCATTTCCGCGCAAATTGCTTGAGCTCGGCCGAGCTGTGCAGGCTTAGCTTGTGCTTAATTTTATCGCAGTGCGTCTCGACGGTTTTGCGGCTAAGGTGAAATTCTTCGGCAATCTCCCGCGCACTGCGTGACGCACCGAGAAGTTGAAATACCTGCATCTCGCGATCTGACAACAGCTCAATGCCAACACCCGAGCGGTCTGGTTTTTCTCGCAACGTTCGCTGCACTACGGCCGCGGCGACTCTTTCACTGAAATACAATTCTCCGGCGAGAACTTTGCGCACTGCTCGCAACACCTCATCGGTGGCGTTTTCTTTCATGATATAACCGGAAGCGCCAGCACGAAGGGCACGCTCCGCGAAAATCAACTCATCGTATTGGGAAAGAACGAGCACCTTTACTTTCGGATGCTCAACCCGCAATGATTTGATCAACTCTAATGAATCGCCGCTCTTCAAGCGCAAGTCGAGAAGCAGGAGATCGGGTTTGCATTGCTCCACGAGCTGTCTCGCAACCGCGGTGTCGTCGGCCGTTCCTGCACAAGTGAGGTCCGGCTGGTTATGAATCAGTTGCATGAGACCAGCGCACAACAGCGGATGATCCTCAACAACGATGATGCGTGATTTTCCTGGACCTCGCACTTTTGCTGTCATGCTATTGGGCGAACGTGTACATCGGGTTGCAGCGGCACACGGCAGGTGACGATCGTGCCTTGGGCGCCATTTGACTGCACTTCGCACGAGCCGCCGATGCATTGTGCCCGGTATCTCATGATGCGAAGGCCCATTCCGTTTGAAGCTGCCGCGCCATCGAATCCTTTCCCGTCGTCTCGTACCGTGAGCACCATATTGTCGCTATCAACAGTAAGATCGATCCGCACTTTATGCGCGCAGCCGTGCTCTACCGCATTATGCAGCGCTTCCTGCACGATCCGATAAAGTTGAGCCGACGCCGGCGCGCTAACCGGGAAGGAGGCGACATCGGCTTTCACGTGGGCAGCCACACGGCAATTCTTCCGGATCTTTGCGGCAAGCGCTTCCAAAGCCACTTTCAAATCTCCCACTCCATCGGCGCCTTCGAGGCTGCGTGCGGTAAGCCGGGTGTGCCTCGCTGTTTCATTAGCCAGCCGAACGATCTCTGAGGCCTTCCTAGCTTGCACCGGCCATTCGGCCTGCAACTCCTGCTCCAGCAGTTTCGCGCTCAAAGCAATGCCCACCAGTTGTTGCCCAATACCGTCGTGCAAATCGTAAGCAATCCGCCGTTGTTCGCGGCCGCAACTCTCGATCACCTCACGCTCCAGCCGGGCGCGCTCCACGACCTCTCTCTCAAGCGACGTAGTCCTCTGCTGCCTCAGTTGTTCAAGTTCATCGCGCTGCTGCTGCGCCAGAATCTCTGCCTCTTTTCGCGCTGTGATATCCAGGCTAACTCCCAGGAGACGCATCGGCTTCCCATGGTCATCTACCTGCACACGTCCCCGCGCTGAGACCCAACTAACACTGGCGTCCGCAAGAACAATTCGAAACTCTGCCTGGTAATCTTTGCCGCTTTGGATCGCCTCCGTCATAGCCTGTCGTATATTATCGCGATCATCTGGGTGCCAGCGGGACATCAGATCTTTGGATGTAATTTTGCCAGAAATAGGGAAACCTAACTGAGCACGGCGCATAGATGTGACCCAGATTTCATCTTTCTCTAGATCCCACTCCCACATTCCGAGATTAGCGGAGTCGGCGGCCAGGTTGAGCCTCTGCTCGCTTCGTTTCAATTTGTACGCGAGCTGCGCTGCTTGAAACATATCGTCACTCAGCTCGGAGCCCATCGCCAGGACGATTCCCGAATATGCGAAGGAGAGAAAAAACGGGACATCGATGACTCCCCAGATCACGAGTGGAACGTGCCAGGCTACAATACCTCCGAGGATCATGCTGCCGCCGACAACCAAAGCGCGTCGCCGGTCGCCCCGCCGCCAGACGGTAATTGTGGCATCCACGCAAAAGATAAGAAGCAACAGCAGACTAAAGTTACTAAGAATACTCCATGGACTGGTCGCGCCGACAGGCACTGAGACCATCTCTCCCCACCACGAGAAGTGCCGGAGGCTTGTAATGGCCCGGAAGTTGATATTCGGGGTCAAAATGAAATTGACGATCAGCACAAGTGTCCGCAGGCCGTAGATGCTCCACGCCAGCCATGCTCTTCCGGCGCGGAGATAGAGTCGCACGAAAGCCACAAAAGAGAGAGTAAGCACCCACACCGGCACATGGATCCAGCGGATGAGTGTAGCGTATTGCTCGACGGTATTGCCATGAAGCATGGCTAACTCGATGAGCCCGACGACCGCGGCCGACACAGCGCTACATGAAAACAGCAAATGCGGCCAGCTGTCGCGCTGGTTACACCAGACTACGAAATAGATTCCAGCGAGCACAAAACATGCACCCGCATTTATCGACCAGACAACAGTTATCCAACTCATGTGCTAATGGCGACTAGGTCCAGCTTTTGTTCGTTAGATTGGTTCACCAGCCCGACAGAAGGCCAATCGCGAATAGAAACTCACTCGCAAGCGTGCTCGTCTCATCGAATCTCATAAAGTGAAGTAGTTAGCTTCATAATTTCCGCGGAGAATCCCGCCAGTCCGCCAGGACCCGCATAGTGGAACTAATAAAGCTTTGGTTTAGGAAGGCTCGTGCTTTTTGCTCCCATAAACAGCCAAGTTTTTACACTATCGACGAAGATACGCAAAAGGTTTATTTTCAAGCATTTTGCTTTTTTCTTCTTTCTTTCGTTACCTTCTCCGCAATTTTCGGGGGGACGAAATCACCGGATTAAGGTCAGTCGTCACGGAAGAACACAAGCAGTTCCAGGCCACGATCGCCGAGCAACAGAAGGAATTCGAAGCACGCCTCAAACAACAGGACGTGGAAATTCAAAGAGTGAATAACAGGATCGAATTGAGCGTAAGCGCGATTATAGATAGCCGCGCACAACGAAACAAAAGAATTGTAGTCGGAATTTAGCTATTCCTAACGCCGGATCAGTTTTGTCGGATCGCGGACTTTCTTATCTCTTAAGGCATTGCTGCGACACGCCCTCGACATTTCGGCGAGACCGCCAAAATGTGGACGCGCGAGGCGCGTGCGCTCCCCAGAATCTATTCGTGACATCCGCGTAATCCCGCGGTTTCTTCTGCTGACTCATGATCGAGACAAAAGAATCCGTCGAAGAGCGAATCGACCGGCTGCATGCCGGCGGGATTATCGATATGCATTTCGATCTACCGATGGACTTGTACGAAAAGCGCGACCGCAAAAATGTTTTGGAAACAGACTTTTTGCCGGAATTGGAGGCTGGTAACGTCGGTGTTCTCGGCGCAGCGATTTACATCGAGGACCGTTATCTTCAGGAAAAAGGTCTACGGGTGGCGCTCGATCAAGTCGCGCGTTTGTATGCCGAATCGGAACGATCCGGCCGCTTCGTGATTTGCAAAAGCTATCGCGAAATTCAGCAGGCGCGCGAAACGGATCGAATCGCACTCGTGATCACGATGGAGGGCATCGAGCCCTTAGGCACCGACTTGAATCAGTTGCGCGTGTTTTACGAATTGGGCGTGCGCTCAGTCGGACTCACACACGCGCGAACCAATGCGGCAGGGCACGGCGGAGTTTTCGCGGCGAGCGGCTCGCCACGGGAAGGTCTCACCGCGTTTGGGCGCGACGTAGTGCGCGAATGCGATGCGCTCGGCGTTATTATTGATCTTGCGCATATCAATCCAGCGGGTTTCGAAGAAATCCTCTCAATCACAACAAAACCGCCAATCGTGTCGCACACGAATGTCCGCCGCTATTACAACATCGAGCGCAACATTAGTGATGAACAAATCAAGATGATCGGTTCACGGCGTGGAGTGATCGGCGTTAATTCGATCCTCGTCGGCCCGCAAGAAGAAGAAAGTACGCTCGATCGGTACGTCGATCATATCGAGCATATCGGGAACCTGATCGGCATCGACGGCGTTGGAATCGGTTTCGATTTCTTCGAGTTCATTTACCGCCAATGGCCTGAGTCCAGGCAAAAAGAGCTCGCGGCAAAACTCACCACGCCACATTTCATAACCGATCTGAGGAACCATTCGCATGCGCGCAATCTCACTCGCAGATTGATCGAGCGCGAATTCAGCGACGAGGAGATCGAAAAAATTCTGCGTGGGAATTGGCTCCGGGTTTTCAAAGAGTGGCTGTAGGTGGAACGGTCGCCGCGGCGACTCTTCAACGCGTTGGCAAAATATTGCGGCTTTGCCGCCCGACTCCCTGTCTGCAGTACCCAGCGCGTCATCTTGCGCCTTTCGGCCGTCAGCTTTGCCATCGTCTTCGGAGAAGCCGATCCACCTGCGCATTTTCCCAAGTTTAGCTTTTGTCTTGACCGTTTTGCCGCTTCGACGCTTTAAAGCTTTAACCTTCAACGCTTCAACCGCATTTGAAATTCATTAATCTCACGCGGCAGACGGAGATCGGCGCAAACTCGTACTATCTTGAGATCGGGCGGCATCGGCTGCTGCTCGATTCCGGGATGCATCCGAAAAACACCGGCGAGGATGCGCTACCGCTATTCAAGGCAATCGCCAATCGCGAGATCGAGGCGATACTGATTTCGCACGCGCATCAGGATCACGTCGGCACGTTGCCGCTGGCGATGCGACGCTTCCCTAGCGCGCGCGTTTTTATGACCGAGGCGACGGGCGAGGTCGGCAGCGTCCTTTTGCACAACTCGGTGAATGTGATGACACGACAACGCGAGGAGATCGGAGAAATGTCATACCCGCTTTTCACGCATCGAGAAATGGACCGTGCGGCGGAACGCTGGCGTTGGTGTCCGTTACGCCAGCGCATTTCGATAGGCGGCGAACGGGCGCCCCATCGCGAAAAAGACGCGTTGACGTTCGAGTTCTTCGATGCAGGGCACATAATTGGCTCGACTGGCGTACTGCTGCGCGCCGATGGTCGAACGGTTTTTTACACCGGTGACGTCAATTTCGACGATCAAACGATCATGGAAGCGGCTGTTTTTCCCGAGGACAAGATTGATGTGCTGATCATCGAATGCACCCGGGGCGATCACGCGAAGCCCGAGGGCTGGACGCGTGCCGGTGAAGAGCAACGCCTGGCGGAAGCGCTCAGCGCAGCATTCGAGCGCGACGCGTGCGTGCTGATACCGGTGTTTGCACTGGGTAAAACACAGGAGATTCTCGCGATGCTTTACAAGTTTCGGCGTCAGCGACTCCTCCCCGAATTTCCGATTTATATTGGCGGGCTGAGCTCCAAATTCACCGGTATCTACGATCGCCGCATGCACACTACGCGCCGGCAATTGCCGCGTCTCAAACTCATGAGGGAAGTCGCGCCATTCGTTCTAAATGATGAAACGGTGCGTGATACGCCGCTGCGCGGCGGACGCGTCTACGTTCTCTCCAGCGGCATGATGATTCCAAAAACGCTCTCCAGCGTTTTTGCCAGACGAATCGTTGAAAACCCGCAGCACTCGATCTTTTTCGTCGGCTACGCCAATCCGCAGTCACCCGCCGGCCTTCTGCGCGACGCCGGCACAGGCGGCGAGGTAGCACTCGATCCCGATAAACCGCCACAGCGCATCCGATGCAACATTGAACAGTTTCAGTTCAGCGCGCACGCGACACGCGAGTCCTTGGTGGATTATGCCAAAAAGATTTCGCCCAAGAAAATTCTACTCGTTCACGGTGACCCACCGGCGGTCGAATGGATGCGTTCTGCGTTAGCGAACGAGCTTTCCGGCTCAGAGGTCATCGTGCCCACACCGGGACTGGAATTAGAATTGTGATCACCGAGCGCCAGTGTGATGGCGGACTTCGTTTACTTGTCACCGATCACCGCTCACATTCGCAATGAAAATTGTCTCGTGGAACATCAACTCGCTACGCAAACGGCAGGACCGCTTATTCGCGTGGCTTGAAGCAACAAACCCTGACATTGTTTGCTTGCAGGAAACGAAATGTCTGGACGATCAATTCCCCGGGCTCGCGTTGCAAGCAGCGGGTTATCACTCGGCCTATCACGGCGAGAAATCGTACAACGGCGTAGCGATTCTTGCGAAGACGGAGCTGCGCGACATACGCCCGTCGCTTTGCGATGAGGTTGTCGATCCACAGGCCCGCGTGATCGAAGCGACCACCCGGAACGTGCGCATCTTCTCGATCTATGCACCGAACGGACAAGTCGTCGGCTCGCCGGCATATGAATACAAACTGCAATGGTATCGACGGCTCCAAAACTGCGTAGCGAAGGAGGAATCGGCCAACCTTGTCGTATGTGGCGATTTCAATGTCGCCCCGGACGATCTTGACGTTTACAACGCAGAGCTGTGGCGGAGAGCCATTATGGCTTCTGACGGCGAACGGGCTGCGTTTCGACAATTATGTAGCCTTGGCCTACACGACACGCTTCGAATCCATCACAAGGGCGGCGGCCTTTTCAGTTGGTGGGATTATCAAATGCGAGGATTCGAAAAAGATCGCGGCCTGCGAATCGACGCCGTCTTGGCGAGCGAATCGCTGGCGAAAAAATGCATAGCGTCAGGGATTGATCGCGAAATGCGGGCTGGAAAAGACCCCTCCGATCACGCGCCGGTATGGGCAGAGTTTGCGTAACTCAGGCATCTTGCCTGATCGGTCGAGCGGACATCTTGTCCCTAAGTCAGCATGGTAGAAGCCCGCACGACTTGTCAGGCAAGATGCCTGAGTTACGCGGTCGATTCTGAGTTGGACGTTGAGCGTTGCGTGTTGAACGTTTGGCATTAATGACTAACGAACCGCATCTTCGCGTTTCGAATCCCCCACCGAAGCCGCTCCTGATCTGGGACGGCGAATGTGATTTTTGCCGGTTGTGGATCGAACGGTGGCGCGAAATCACAGCAGGCAGGGTCGAGTATGCCACTTACCAGGAAGCGGCCGCGCGTTTCCCGGAAATTCCGGTCGATCAATTTCGGCGCGCGATCGCTCTCATCGAACCGGACGGCGAAGCATTCTTCGCAGCCGAAGCGGTCTATCGCTCGTTAGCGTATAGGCGTTCGCGAGAATGGCTGATGTGGAGCTACGATCACGTGCCCGGATTCGCGGCTGTTTCCGAAACCGGCTACAGCTTCATCGCTAGCCACCGAAGGCTTGCATCCGCAGTTACACGATTGCTCTGGGGCAAGGACGTGCGGCCGCCGACTTACCATTGGGCGCGCCGCTGGTTTCTGAAGTCCCTCGGATTGATCTATCTGATCGCGTTCGTGTCACTCTGGGTGCAAGTGGACGGCCTTGTCGGCAAAGATGGCATGTCGCCCGTCAATCAATTCCTGTCGGCCGCTCACGCACAAATCGGACGAGACGCTTACGCTTTGTTGCCGACGCTTTGCTGGTTCAATTCAAGCAACGCGTTCCTTCATTTTCTTTGCGGCAGCGGCGTTTTCTTTTCGTTGCTCTTGATCTTCGGGATGGCTCCGGCGGTTTTGCTGCTCGCGCTTTTCGTCATTTACCTGTCACTCACGATCGCAGGCCAAGTCTTTTTCAGTTTTCAATGGGACGTCCTTTTACTGGAGACTGGTTTTTTATCGATCTTTCTTGCGCCGTGGCGGCTTTGGCCACGCGAGTTGCTATTGTGGTCGGGGTCGGCGCCCGCCGTATGGCGGGCTACAGCTGCGCCGGTTTCACGCGCGGGTTTGTTTTTGCTCAAGCTTCTTCTGTTCAAACTGATGCTGATGTCCGGGGTAGTGAAGTTAACCAGCGGCGACGATAGCTGGTGGAATCTGACGGCGCTGGATTTTCATTATTGGTCGCAACCGTTGCCGACAGTCTTCGGCTGGTGGGCGGACAAAAGTCCGGAATGGTTCAAGCATTTTTCCGTCGCATTTTGTCTTATCGCGGAAATCATCGTGCCATTTTTCATTTGGGCACCGCGACGGCTGAGAGTCGCCGCTGCTGGACTGATGATTTTTCTGCAGTTGATGATCGCGCTTACTGGCAATTATTGCTTTTTCAACCTTCTTACGATCGCGCTGTGCTTGTTATTGATTGATGACGCTGTGGCCGCCTCGCTCTGTCGAGGCGTCTTTCCGACCCGCGTCCCGATCACGGCGATGCAGCACCGTGGGTACAGCGGCGCGCCCGGCGGTCGCGCCCTACCAGATCAATTATGTGGCTACGCCGCGATTGCCGTGATCATCGTGATGCTGCCAATTAATGCATGGTTGATTTTCAGCGCATTCAAACCGCTGGCCCAACCACCACGTGCGTTAGCGAGTGTCTACGAACAGCTCGGAGCGTTTCGAATTGTGAATGGGTACGGCCTGTTTCGCGAGATGACAAAAGACCGCTGCGAGATAGTGGTGGAAGGCAGCGCGGACGGCATTGATTGGCTGCCGTACGAATTCAAATGGAAACCCGGGGACGTGAAACGCGCTCCTGGCTGGTGCGCGCCGCATCAGCCGAGACTCGATTGGCAAATGTGGTTCGCCGCATTGGAAACACCGCGGCAAAATCCGTGGTTCATCGCGCTGATTTTCCGATTGCTCCAAGGATCGCAAGATGTGAGCGGGTTGCTCGCGCGTAACCCATTCCCTGACAACCCGCCGCGCTACATCCGGTCGACGTTTTATCGCTACCGCTTCACAACAGTGGAGGAGTTTCGCCAGACCGGCGCGTGGTGGAAGCGCCAGGAGCTTCGCGAATATTTGCCAACGCTCTCGCTGGACCAGTTCCGGCAAAATCCATAACGGCGACGGCGGGCGCCCGCCTTGAGAGAAACGCGTTGCGGCGTATATTCGCCACGCCATGGCGAAGGAAGAACAGATCATCACCGAGGGCACTGTCACCCAGGTTTTGCCCGGGACCATGTTCCGTGTCGATCTTCCCGGCCAACGCAATGTCCTTGCCCATATCTCGGGCAAAATGCGCAAGCATTTCATCCGGATTGTGCCCGGCGACAAAGTTTCTGTGGAGCTTTCGCCATACGATCTGACAAAGGCGCGAATCATTTTTCGCGAACAGTGATGCGCGCTGACGCGCCGTTAAAGCGTTGAAGAGTTCTCAGTAATAAGGCCGCTTTAACTCTTCAACACGTTTACCTTTTAATGACATAGACGTTTGCCCATTTTGGAAAGCACGCGGATAGTCGCAGCGAACAAATTAACTGGAGAGTACCAATGGCAGAAGAAAACAAATCAGGAGAACAGTCAGCATCGGGCACGGGCGATGCACAGAACAAATTGCACAGCAGCAAAGAACATGCTCGCAAAGCGGCTGAGGATTTGAAATCAGCCGCTGGCGCTTTCGCCGACGAATATCGGGGCAAGGCGGAACAGGCCTGGGGCGAAGCACGTGGCAAAGCAGAACAAGCCTGGGGTGATGCTACGAGCCGCGCCCGCACGTTTCAGGAAGATGCGGAGCAGTACGTGCGCGAAAATCCGACAAAAGCAGTGTTCACGGCGCTCGGAATTGGTTTCGTCCTCGGTCTGATCTTCCGGCGCTAAGCCGGAAAGCCCTCGGCGATGAGTAGCGAGAAACCTGCTCGCAATCCCGCGGGGCGTTCTGGTTTGCTCGATAACACGCTGGCGTTGATAAGTGCCGTTGCGGAGTTTTTCGAGAGCCGATGCGCCCTGGCTGCGCGGGAATCGAAGGCGGCCGCGTTGCAAGTGCTGATATTGGTCGGGTGCGTAATCGCGGCACTGGTGCTCTGCGTGATGGGATATGTTTTCCTGATCGTCAGTGCGGTGGTTGGTCTGGCGCATTTGCTGGGGACATCGTGGCCGATTGTAGCGCTCATTGTTGCCCTGCTACATTTCATAATCGCCGTGGTGTTATTACTGGTCGCGCGGAGCCGCATCACCAAGCCGATGTTTCCCGCTACAGTCGATGAATTAAAGAAAGATCGCGAATGGCTGAAAACTCTGAATCAATCAACGAGCTGACGGCGGAGATCGCGCGTTCGCGTCAGCGCCTGGCGACCGAGTTCCGCGGCCTGCGTTACGAACTGGATTTTCCGTCGAAATTCCGCAGATCGTTTCGAGAACACGTCGTTTCGTGGCTGTCCGCCGCGGCCGCTGTCGGTGCGCTGATCGCATTGGCGCCGATGCGGAAGAAAAAAATCTACGTGGACGCAAGGAGCCGGCGTAAAACGGATAAAAAGCTGGTGGAAACGGGCCTTGCACTAGCGGCGATGAAGCTCGTCGGAAACCTGGCCCGTCCGGTCATCATGGAGTTTGTGAAAAACCGGTTTTTTTATTCTGGCGAACCGACCCGCGGCAGGAAATAATGCGCACCTGTGTCATGGGTTCGAATGTGTCCCGTGAGACGGATAAATATTTCGCCGCATAATGTCACAGGTTTCCGCCTCTTTATTGCAATCGCATCCGCTGCCGCACATCGATAACTATCTCGAGATCGCCCAGAAGGCCGGCGCGTCGGACGTTCACCTTGGCGTGGCCGCGCCACCAATCTGGCGATTACACGGAGCGTTGGAGCCAATGTGGCCGGACGCGCCAATTCTGACTGGGGACCAAACAGTGGCGTTGGCAGAGGGGTTCATGCCCGAATTGTACAGGGAGGAGCTCAACAAACGCGGCGATTCCGACTTCGCCTACGAAAATGAGTCCGGTCGTTACCGGGTCAGTGTGGTCCGGCAGCGGCTCGGGGTTGAGGCCGTTTTTCGCGTGATTAACACTCACGTCCGGACAATGGACGAACTGGGATTGCCCGAGCACCTCAAGTTGCTGACTCGGTATCAGAATGGCTTGATTCTTGCCACAGGTTCGGTCGGCACCGGGAAGTCGACGACTCTGGCAGCCATGGTCCAGCAGGTCAACATAGAGCGCCACGATCACATCATCACGCTCGAGGACCCGATCGAATACGTCATCAAATCGAAAAACTGCCACGTCAGCCAGCGGGAAATTTTCACGCACACGGACTCCTTCGCCGCGGCGCTTCGAGCTTCGTTGCGGGAAGATCCCGATGTGATCATGGTGGGAGAAATGCGCGACTTGGAAACGATTTCACTCGCCATCACTGCGGCCGAGACCGGGCATCTTGTTATGGCAACGCTGCACACACCTAATGCCTCGCGTACCCTTAACCGGCTATTGGATGTTTTTCCGCCCGAAGAGCAGGAACACATCCGAGTCATGGTCGCGGAATCGTTGCGCGGCATTATCAGTCATCAACTCATACCGAAAAAAGATGGAACAGGTCGGGTGTTGGCGCTGGAAATTCTCACTAATTCACCGGCTGTCGCCAGCGTGATTCGCGAAAACAAAACGTTCATGTTGCCCGGAATTATTCAGACCGGAAAAAAGCAGGGCATGCGGTTGATGGATGACACACTGATCGATCTCTATGAGCGCGGTCTGATCAGCGCAGAAGAAGTCTACGTCCGCGCCGAGCAAAGCCATATCGTTCGGCAGCAGCTGAAAATGTAGGAAGAACCACAATGGCTGATCTCGATCAATTTCTGCAAACCGTTGTGCGGCAGGGCGCGTCGGATTTGCACATCGCGGAGGGGCAACCCCCAAAAATACGGACGCATGGAGACATCATGCCCATCCGAGCCGAGCCGATTTCGCACGATGAAGCTACACGCATGTTGAGCGAAATTTGCGGCCCGAATAACTGGGAAAAATTTGAGCAGCACGGCGATCTCGATTTTGCGTACCAGATGGATGAGCACTCTCGATTTCGCAGCAATTACTATAAGCAGTCCGATGGTTATGCCGCGGCATTTCGGTTGATTCCTACGAAGATTTTGACGCTCGAGCAGTTGGGTGTCCCGGTAGTAATCAAAGAATTTGCCTATCTTCGCGGGGGACTCGTTCTCGTCACTGGTCCGACGGGATCGGGCAAAACAACAACGCAGGCCGCGCTAATCGATTTCATCAATGAAAACTTCGCGAAGCACGTGGTGACAATCGAGGAACCGATCGAATTCGTTCACGACAACAAGCGTAGCATCATCACACAGCGTGAAGTGCCTACCGACTCCATTTCCTTTGCTGCCGGCCTGAAGGCTTCGCTGCGCCAGGACACTGACATCGTGCTGATCGGCGAGATGCGCGACTTGGAAACGATTTCACTCGCACTCACCGCAGCTGAGACCGGCCTTTTTGTGATCGGCACACTGCACACGAACAACGCGCGCAAAACAGTAGATCGTATGATAGACGCGTTCCCAGCCGACCGGCAACCACAGGCGCAAGCAATGCTTGCGAACTCACTTCGTGGCGTGCTGGCGCAATTGCTTTTGAAAAGATCGGATCGGCCAGGCCGCATCGCCGTCAACGAAATTCTGATCGGTAACCCTGCTGTCGCAGCGATCATTCGCGAAGGTGCTACGCACAAACTCCAGGACGTGATCGTCTCCGGTCGAGCGCAGGGGATGCAATTCATGGATGATGCCATTTGGTCGCTACTGCAGCAAGGCATCGTTTCTCCACACGAAGCGTTCATGAAAGCGATCGACAAAGGCCGGTTTAAACCGTTCCTGCCACCAGACGAGGAAGCACTCGCCAACGCGGCAGGCTCCATCCGCGACGACGAAAGACGGTCTGCGGGGAATCTTGTTAAGCAGCCCGCCACTCGGACGCGCGTTGCGGCCCGATAGGCCCACAAATCACTCGACGCGCGCAAATTGTTTTCGACAAGTACAACGATCTTCCATCCAGAAGGTGAGCGATTGGGTAGAGTTGATGAGATCGACGCCACAATTGGCCGTTAACAAATGAAAATTCAACCGCGCGTAACGCGGGTGGCACGGATACGCTAAGGTTGGACTGCTAATGACGAAATCCGAATGTCGAATGATGAATTGTCATCCTGAGCGAAGTCGAAGGATCCCGTGAAGTTACCTCAAAGCTTTCGCAACGGGATTCCTCGACTTCGTTCGGAATGACAGACACTTTGTTCGTCATTCGTCATTCGTCATTGAGAAATTCCCAGCACCGCAGTCCCCTTGAGTTTGCCGGCGCGAAATCGGTCCAGCGCGGTGTTGGCTTCTTCTAACGGAAACGCTTCTGTCTGCGTTCGAACTGGAACGCGCGGCGCGATTTCAAAAAAATCGTCGCCGTCGCTCCGGGTCAGGTTTGCTACTGAGGTGATGACGCGTTCTTCCCAAAGATCGGCGTAGGGAAATGACGGAATTTCGGTCATGTGAATTCCGCCGCATACCACGGTGCCGCCCTTGGCGAGCGCGCGCAGCGCCATTGGCACGAGCGGGCCGACTGATGCAAAAATAATAGCGGCATCGATTTTTTCCGGCGGCATCTCATCGGAACCTCCAACCCACTTCGCACCTAGCGCTTTCGCGTTTTGCTGTGTTTTGACATCACCGGGTCGCGTAAACACAAATAGTTCACGCCCTTGGAAGAGCGCAATCTGAGAAATCAAGTGCGCAGCGTTCCCAAAGCCATAAATACCGAGGCGTCGCGCGTCACCCGTCTTGCGATAGGACCGGTAACCGATCAGACCCGCGCAAAGCAGCGGCGCGACCGCAACGTCATCGTATTGCTCCGGCAGATGAAAACAGTATCGCGCATCGGCGACGGTGAACTCGGCGTAACCGCCGTTAATCGTGTAGCCGGTGAAACGCGCGTTATCGCAGAGATTTTCCCTGCCCGATCGACAATACGCGCAGTCGCCGTCGGTCCAGCCAAGCCAGGGAATACCAACCCGATCTCCGATCCGGAATTTGGAATTTCGAATTTCGAATTTCGAATTTTCTTCACCGATCTCTTCGACGCGGCCGACAATTTGGTGGCCTAGAATTAATGGCAACTTCGGGTTCGGCAATTCGCCATCGACCACGTGAAGATCGGTGCGGCAAACCCCGCACGTGCTCACACGCACGAGCAATTGTCCCCCGCCCGGCCGTGGTTTTGGCACATCGCGGAGCTGCAACGGCTGCTTTGGGCTATCGAGAACCATCGCACGCATGACACAACATAAATCATAAACCACAAATGACGCCGGATCATTGGCGAATCCGGTGCTGGAGTGTCTGCTGTCCTCAGCGGATCATCTTGCGAGGTTACACGTCTTTGCGCTGAGGACAGCGCATGCTACTGCGTCAAACGCTCAACGAGCGCCGGCTGGCTCGGGTCGCATCGGTCCTCGCGCGGGTTCACCTTCGTGCTCGTGATAGTGCGCGCTGCGCAGAAACGGCACCTTGTCGAGCACGTGCTCCTGGAACCATTCCAGCCACAGGTAGATAACCGGCGTCACGAACAACGTGATTAATTGTGAGAAAATCAGTCCGCCCACAATTACCAGCCCCAAGGGACGACGTGAGGCGGCATCCTGACCGAATCCCAACGCAATCGGGATTGCGCCCATCAACGCGGCGAGTGTGGTCATCATGATCGGACGGAACCGCTCCATGCTGGCTTCATGAATCGCTGAGCGGAGGTCCCAGCCTTCGTCGATTCGTTGCAAGGCGAAATCGACAACCATGATTCCGTTCTTCTTCACGATGCCTAACAACAGGAAAAGTCCGATGACGCTGTAGAGCGACAACACCGAGTGGAAGAGATACAATGTCGCCAGGCCGCCGACCACCGCGGGTACAATGGCCGGAAATAAAACGGTGAACGGATGCACATAGCTTTCGTAAAGAATTCCAAGAATCACATACATGACAAAGACCGCGGCGAGCAGCAGCAGGGGCAGCGAGCGGAAGAGTTGCTGGAACACGAGTGTTTCTCCCTGGAAGATACCCTGGACGGTCGGATAATGGGGATGGATTTGCGCAAAGGCATCCTCGATGAACTTGGTGGCATCGCCGATCGCCACGTCTGGCAACAGGTTGAAGTTGAATGTGACACTGGTGAACTGATTCAAGTGGTTCACAGCTTGGGGACCGATAACTTCTTTTGTCGATGTTACAACACGTAGCGGCACGAGATTTGCCATGTTACCCGCCGTCGTGGCTATGACTCCACCACCTGAGCCGCTCGCGCTGAAATTGCCGCTGGTGCTGCTTCGGACGTAAAGATCATCCAAGTTCCCAGGATGCGCCCGGTCCTTGTCTTTGACTTCGAGAATCACCTGATATTGGTCATCCGGTTCCTTGATGAGATAAATGTAATTTTGCGAGTAAGCGTTCCGCATCAAACTTTGGATGGCAGAAGTAGAAACGCCGTAGGTTGCGGCGCGATCCCGGTTGATGTCGATCTTAAGATTTGGCGTATCGTGGTAGTAATCGGATCGGACACTGGAGAAGCCCTTAAATTGTTGCAACTTTTCCATCAGCTGGTCGGCCACGGCATAAACGTCTCCCGGGACAATGCCGGTAATGGTGTAGGCGTACTGCCCCTGGGTCTGGCTCGTGGCACCGACACTAATTTGCAGTACCGGGCTGGGCGTTAACACAGCGGTAATGCCGGGAATAGACCCGAGCGATTTTTGTAGTCGCAAAATGATTTGATCGACAGGCGGACGCTCGCTACGCGGCGTCAGAAAAAGAAACATCAGGCCTTGCGACAATGCACTGCGCGAGGAGAAACCAGCGAGTGTGAAAAATTGACCGACGGCTGGATCCTCTTGGATTTTTTTATTGACCTCCGCCTGAAACGCTCGCATCTGCGCGGGGGACGAGCCTTCCTGCGCGATGAAGATGCCCCGAATGAAGCCGCTGTCGCCAGGTGGCAACAATGTGAAAGGGATGTGGGTGAAGAAGAACCACAGACCAAGAATACAGGCCACAACGACCGGCACAGTGAGCCACGCACGATCGAGAAACCAGTCGAGCGCGCGACCGTAAACAGCGATTACACGTTTGATGAAATTGCTGGTGTGCCGTTCCATCCAGGCGCGTTTGTGACCGGCTTTGCGCTCGCCCAAAATGCGCGCGCACATCAATGGCGTGAGCGTTAACGAGACAAGCCCCGACGCAAGAATCGCCACGATAATCGTGACGGAAAATTCGCGGAAAATGCGACCGAGCAGTCCGGGGATGAAAACGAGCGGAATGAAAACCGCAGCCAGCGAAAGAGTCATCGACAGGATGGTAAACGAAATTTCGCCGGCACTGTTGAAGGTCGCCCGCAGGATCGACTCGCCGTGCTCGGCCCGGCGCACTACGTTTTCCAAAAACACAATGGCGTCATCGACAAGGAAACCGATGGCCAGTGTGAGCGCCATCAATGTGAGATTATTGATGGAGAAATTAAGCATGTACATCACGGCCACGGTGAACAGCAGCGACATCGGCAGGGCCACAGCCGGAATTAGCGTGTCCGTGGCGCGGCCGAGAAAAACGTAAATCACCATTACGACCAGCACGAACGCAATAATGAGCGTCCATTTCACCTCGTTAGCGGAATTGACGATGGTTTGTGATCGGTCGAATATGGGCGTGAATTGGATCGACCCGGGTAAGCTCGCGCGCAGCTCAGGGAATAGCGCTTTTACAGACTTGGCCACTTCCACTGCGTTTGCGCCGGCCTGTCGCGAAACCGCAAGTACAACCACTGAGCCGGGCGCCTTGAAACCGCGCATCCAGAAAAACCGCGAAATGCGTTCGTCCTGCACGCTTTGCTTGACGTCGGCGACGTCGCGCAGGTAAACCGGAGAACCGCTGGTGTCCCGCGCGACAATCAAGCTTCGATAGCCCTCCGCCTGATCGATCTGCCCGTTCGGTTGAAGCACAAAAGTGCGATGCGCGCCATCGAATTGTCCCGCTCCAGAATAGACCGTGCCCGATTTAATCCCGCTGGCTAGATCGTCCATCGTCAGGCCGCGCGCAGCCAGCGCCGATGGGTCGGCTTTGACTCGAATCGCGCCTTGCACGCCGTAAATGTTCACTTGCGAAACGCCCGGCAAAATGTTGATGCGCTGCGCCACAGCGGTGGACGCGTACTTGTACAGGTCCCAATCCGTCAGCGTGTCTGACATCAAGCCTAACAAGTAAACAGCCTGATCGTTCGGGTTCGTTTTTTTGAACGTCGGCGGACTCGGCAAATCGAGCGGCAATTTTCCCGTCGCGCTCTGGATCGCCGCCTGAACGTCTGTGGCGGCGTCGACGATGCTTTTGCTCAGAACGAACTGCAACGTGAACGAGGTGTTGCTCTGTGTGCTGTTGCTGGTGATGATGTCGAGGCCGGGAATTTGCAGAAATTGTTTCTCCAGGGGCGTGGCAATGTTGTTGGCCATCGTCGTGGGATCCGCGCCGGGATACGAGCAGGTAACTTGAATGACTGGGTAGTCGACCGCGGGCAGATCGTTGACGGCGAGCTTCCCATAAGTGGCGACGCCAGCGACGATCACGGACAACGTCAGCAGCACGGTCATCACCGGCCGGCGAATAAATGGCCCCGATAAACCCGAGCCCTCGATTGGAACCAGCTTTGCTGTCGGCCCCGGCAATCCCTCATTGGACGAGGTCGATCCAAGCCGATGCTTAGCCTTTAGTTCGCGCTCGCCATCATGTTCATCGGCATCGTTCATATTACATTGCGTTTTTTGAAGCGTCCGACTCCTGAGATTTATCGGGAGGGGTCTGAGCGGCGTACGGTTGGGGCGCCACTTTCGCTCCAGGCGCAAGCGCGAGCTGGCCGGTCACTACCACGGTCTCGCCGGGTTTAACGCTGCCTTCGATCACGGTAAGGTCGCCTTCCTGCCGTTGGCCAGGCTTCACAGGCCGAAGATCCACAGTGTTATCGGACTTCACCACGAAAACAAACGGCCCGCTCTGGCTAACTTGGACGGCCTGTGACGGCACAAGCATTGCGTTCTTGAGCACGTCCAGGATGAAACGGACCCGCACAAATTCCGACGGCCACAGCGCGCGGTCGGGATTCGCAGTAACCCCGCGTGCTTTCACCGTTCCGGAGCCGGGTTGCACCGCATTGTCAATGAAGTAAAGATCGCCGATTCGTGGCGTGATCGACCCATCAGGCAGGTAGGTTTCCACTTTCACGTTTGACCCGCCGAGATATTTACGCACCAGCGGAAGATCGTTCTCAGCCACGGTAAAGTCGGTGTAAATCGGGTCCAAACCTAGAATGGTGACAAGCGGCGGCGTCGACGGTCCAACCAGGTTGCCAACGTCAACGTTGCGCAAACCGACTCGTCCATTGATCGGCGATTTGATGTAGCAAAAATCGAGATTCACCTGGGCGGCCTCCACCGCAGCCTGCGATTTCTGTGCGTTCGCAAAAGCAATGTCGTAGTCCTGCGGTGATATGACCTTTCTCGCGCGCAGATCTTCTTGCCGCTTCAACGTCACCTGATCTAACGCGGCTTGCGCTTTGTCCTGGTCGAGGACCGCTTGAAACGGGCGCGGATCAATCGTGAAGAGGGGATCACCCTTTTTCACATCCGCTCCATCTTGAAAATCGCGTGTCATAATTTTCCCGCTCACCTGCGCTTGCACTTGCACGGTCTCGTACGCAGCGCATGTGCCGATTTCATCAAGATAAAGCGGCACATCCTTTGTGACGACTTTGGCTACAGTCACGGGACGCGCCGGTGGCTGAGCGGCTTTAGCCTCCGTAGCCCGGTGTTGAAAAATCCGGTAAGTCACGAAGGCGGCGATAAGGATGAAAAGCAAGTACGCCCATTTGGGAATCCTCTGATGCGCAGTGCGGGTGTGTTTCGCTTGAGGCCTGGTCGAGTGCTGCGGAGCACCGTAGCCCATGACTTTATGATCGCTCACCGGCGCGTTAGCTTTCATTTGGACTCCCTGCGAAATGCCCCTTTTCCCGAAATCGAATCTCGCCGTCTGGTGCGGCCGTTGTGCCGAGCCAAACGGCGCACCATCGCCCGGTCGTCGCCGGAGCAGATCTTATCGTTATTCTCGGCGCGCTCCCGAATATGTGCCAACACTTTCATGCAGGTTTGAAGCTGGGATTTTGGAATGTCTGCCATCAGCTCATGCCGCAGTGTCTCAGCACTTGAATTGATCCGACCGATTACCCGTTGCGCACGCCGGCCAAGGAGCACCATCTTGCAACGGCGGTCTCGCAGCGAATTACTACGTGTGATCCAATCCTCGCGCTCCAAGCGATGTAACAGTGTCACCACGCTGGGCTCTTCAACACCCAGTCGCGTGGCGATCTCCGCCTGCGTAAGCGCATCTCCCGCTAGTGATAAATGCATCAGGGTGCGCCATTTCGCCTGGCTCAGCCCCATCGGTTTGAGTCGCTGGTCCAGCTTCTGCCGCCATGCACGGGCCGTGCCATGGAGCAACTGGCCAAATGTTTCAGTGGTGTCGTCGTCGGACATAACTCTCCAGACCAAATTAGTTAGTATGCTAACCAATTCCAATCTGGCAGCCTGTCAACGGTAGTTCAAGGCGCGACCTCGAACAGAACCATCTCGCGTTTGCTGTAATCATGCACGCGAGCGATTGGCTGTACGCGGAGCGGCGCCCATTTTTGCGCGGCCAACGCTTCGGGTTCTTTCTCGGTTCGAACGACAAAATACCGCGCGTTCCGCGGCAGATTCTCAATGTGGCTGACGTATTCCACGTGCGCTTTCACATAAAAGAAGACCGGCTGATAATCTGGATTCACCGCGTAAAGCGTTTCACCCACAGGCACGAGCAAATTAATTTCGGCGGCGGCCTTTTTCACCTGCTGTCGATTTCTCAAAATCACCGTAGTAACCGGATAACCGATCGCTCCGATCAAAACGCCAACCGCGACGAAAATCGTTATGATCGTCGCAGTCCATTCCTGTTGGTTCTTCACCCATCGGCGGGGCCACTCCAACGCGTTTGCCGCACAGATCATCGCCAGCAGCCAGCACGCGGGGACGATCGCAGGCATGCTGTATCGGGCGACAGCGCCGGGAACCAGGTTGACCCCTACGACTGGCACTGCGATTCCCCAAGCCAACCCGCGCGCCAGCCGCTCCCGCGCTTCATCATGAAATTTTGAAAATCGTGCAAACGGAAACAGAAGAACCCACGGAAGAAGATAGACCAGGCTGCGTGGGATGTTTTGAATCCAACTGAAGAATCTAAAATCGACGACTTTTAATCGGCCGGTGTACTGAGCAGACCACTTGTCCAACGCAAGGTCGGCTGTAGTGCTGTAAACGAACGGAATCGCCCACGCGGCCGCGATCCCGAGCATGATGGCGACCGCAATGAGGTGCGCGGGATGAAAAAAAAGCCGCCGATCTTTCGCGTACCCAACAACGGCGAGAACGACTCCATAAAAAAATACGAGGTCTGTCGGGCCTTTTGCCAGCAGACCGAGCCCGAGAAAAACGGATGCCGGAAGCCAGATAAGCCATGGCGATTTCTTTTGGAGAAAAAAGCTCAGCCAAAAAATAATCGCGAGACCGCAAAGAGAAACATAGAGCGCCTCGATCTCAATTAGTCGGCCTTTCTCGATGATGCCGATGTTGGTCATCCAGATCAGGGCGGCAATCATTGAGCCTCCCGCACCAAGACTGGCGCGTGCCACGGTAACAAAAGCAATGGCTACGGCGAGGACTGACAAAGCAGAGGGCAGGCGCGCTGTCCATTCGTTGCGCACTCCAACGATTTTGAAGGATGCGGCTACCAGCCAGTTCACCAGAGGCGGCTTGCGATAATACGGGTTGCTTCCTACCTCAGGCACGATGTAGTTCCCCGTCTCAAGCATCCGCACGGCCGGTAGAATTCGGCGCCCTTCTTCTCCCTTGATAGCGATCGAGCCCAGGGCTGGTAAATAGATCACGGCCCATGCGAGCACAACGACAGCAACGGCACGAAGCCGCGAATTTATTAGATCTTTAGCACTCAATTGTTGCTCGCGACTTATCCAAAGCAGAGCCCCAAACGTCAAATGAAACCGAACGCAGCTTGACGCAAAAGGTTCGCGAAGGTAAGCTATCGCCCTAGTCCGCGCGCTGATCGGAGTGGGAATTGGTGTCCCACTCTTTTTAGTCTGCGGGCTGCATGTTTTTTATGAACGCCGAATTCATCGCTATGCTCGATTACCTGGAGCGCGAGCGCGGGATCAAACGCGAAATCCTGCTCGAGGCGGTTTCGAATGCTCTGCTCTCAGCATCGAAAAAGAGCGTTGGGGCGTCGCGCGATTTGCACATCGACATTAACCGCAAGACAGGCGAAATCCGCGCGCTGGCAAATTTGCTTGTCGTTGAACAGATAGGAAATCCGCAGGATGAAATCGAGCTCTCCAAGGCACGCAAGATTAATCCGGACGCGAACGTCGGCGACACGGTAGAAGTCGAAGTCACGCCAAAGAATTTCGGGCGTATTGCGGCGCAGACTGCGAAACAAGCGATGATGCAGCGGATTCGCCAGGCTGAAAAAGAAATGATCTACGAGGAATTCAAAGATCGTGCTGGCGAAATCGTCAGTGGCACAGTGCGACGGTTCGACCGTTCCGACGTCATTCTCGATCTGGGTAAGTTTGAGGCCGTGATGCCGCAGCGCGAGCGAGTCGCAGTGGAGGATTATAATGTTGGCGACCGTCTCCGAGCCTACGTAGTCGCGGTAGAAAATGGCGTCCGCGGTCCGGAGATTATCGTCTCTCGCAGTCATCCCAATTTTGTGCGTCGCTTGTTTGAACTGGAAGTGAGCGAGATCGCGGACGGCACTGTGGAGATTCGCGGTATTGCCCGCGAAGCCGGTTATCGTACTAAGATTGCAGTTTGGAGCGGGAACGAAAAAGTCGACCCGGTCGGTGCATGCGTAGGAATGCGCGGATCGCGCGTCAAAAACATTGTTCGCGAGCTCAACAACGAAAAGGTCGACATCATCCGGTGGAGTTCAGATCCAAAGGACTATATTTTGGAAGCGCTCAAGCCAGCGAAAGTTAAGAATTTAGCGTTTGATACTGAGAAAAAGAGCGTGCAAATCTCTGTCGATGAAGATCAGCTTTCGCTCGCCATCGGGAAAAAGGGACAGAACGCACGACTGACTTCGCGGCTAACGGGCTGGGAAATCAATATCGGCAGGGACACGTCGGCGACGACGGTAGTGGAACAGAAGGTCGCACACGCGGCACAGACTCTCGCCGGCGCGCTTCCGGTGACCGAAGAACAGGCGCTGACTCTGGTAAAATCGGGCTTTACCAATTTGGAAGGATTGCGCGATGCAGATGTGCAGGATTTGGTGGATATTCTCGGAGTGGACGAAACAAAGGCGCAAGAAATTTACGACGCGGTGCCCCGGCAGGAAGTCGTACACTAGCATGGCTCCGTTTGAGAACGCTTGAGCCATGAGCGGAATTTTAGAGGAACAAGAATGGCAACGAAGATGGGCAGCAAAACTGCAACGCGTAAGCCAGCCGCGAAAGCTTTCGGGGCTGGACGCAAGACCTCTGCTCCTCCGAAGCCAGCCGGCGTCGCGCCAAAAGCTAAGCCGCCAAAAAAGGGACTAGAGACGGAAGTTGCGCCGAAGACCACGGCGCCCGAAAAGCAGCGCACGGGACGGCCGGAAAAATTCGACGTTTCCGGAAAGGCACCCCAACCCGAGAGCGTCTCCCTCATCGATCGAAAAAAAACCGGGAAAAAAGTGCAGGATGGCGATGTAAAACCCAAGCGCACCGTCTTGCCGCCAATCTCACGGATCCGCGCGTCGCTTGCAGCGACTACTGTTTCACCAAAACCCGCGCCATCGGCACCAGCATCACTACCTGAAGCGCCGACGGCTGAACATGGAGAGCAACCTCCTGCCGAAGCAGCTTCGGCCCCTACTGAAGTCGAAGCCGGGCCGCAGCAGAAGGTCCTTCTCATCAAGCCTCCGATTGTTGTTAAGCAATTCGCCACTGAGCTCGGATTAAAGCCGCATCAGCTAATCGCGGAGTTGATGGCGTACAACATCTTCGCCAACATCAATCAGACAATCGAGCCTGACGTTGCAGCAAAGATTGCCGAAAAACACGGATTCATTCTGGAAAAAGAGCGGCGCGAAAAAGGCGGCGGCGTTCACAAGGTGGAACAGCCCGTGGTCGCGCCTCCTCCGCCGGTCATTGAGAAACAAGAGGAACTCAAATCTCGTGCGCCCATCATTACTTTCATGGGCCACGTCGATCACGGCAAAACCACACTACTGGACGCGATCCGCAAGACGCGCGTTGCAGCCGGCGAAGCTGGTGGCATCACGCAGCACATCGGTTCCTACAGCGTCGAGCACAACGGACATCAAATTACGTTTCTCGACACCCCGGGTCACGCCGCTTTTACCGCGATGCGCGCGCGTGGTGCGAATGTCACCGACATTGTTGTACTGGTAGTCGCGGCGGACGATGGGATCATGCCCCAAACGGTCGAAGCGATTAATCACGCCAAGGCGGCGCCGCATGTGAAGATCATGGTCGCGGTTAACAAAATGGATCTTCCGGGCGCAAACCTCGAGCGCGTGAAGAAACAATTGCAAGAACGTGGTCTTACCCCGGAAGATTGGGGAGGCGAAACGATCATTTGTCCAGTGTCGGCCACCAAAGGCACTGGAATCGATCAGTTGCTCGAGATGATGACGTTGCAGGCCGAGGTAATGGAATTGAAAGCTTCACCCACGGCTGTGCCGCGAGGCACTGTCATTGAAGCACAACTGGAAGCCGGCCGAGGGCCCACGGCCACCGTAATCGTGCAAATGGGCACATTGGAAATCGGCGATCCATTTATCTGCGGCGATTACAACGGCAAGGTAAAATCCATCCTCAACGACCGCGGCAAAACGGTCAAGCAAGCCGGGCCATCGACGCCGGTGAAAGTGCTGGGGTTTTCCGGTCTTCCGAACGCTGGCGACGAATTCCTGGTGATGGAATCGGAGCGCGCCACGAAGCAACTGAGCGACGAACGCGTTGAGACCAAGCGGAGCAACAAACTTTTCGCTCCACAACGCGCCACGCTTGAGACTCTGCTTGAAAGCGCCGACGGCAAAAAGGTGTTGCGGATTGTTTTAAAAGGCGACACGCAAGGTTCGGTCGAAGCAATCGTCAACGCGTTGAAGCAGATCGAAACCAAAAAAATCGATCTGGTAATTATTCATTCGGCCGTGGGACCGATTTCGGAATCGGACATTCTGCTGGCGAGCGCATCCGATGCTGTGGTCATTGGTTTCAACGTGAAGGTTGAGAGCATGGCCGTTCCGGCCGCTAAACGCGAAGGCGTGCAGATCAAGCTTTACAGCATCATTTATGAACTACTCGATCAGATCAAAGACGCCATGGCAGGTATGCTGGAACCGGAGTTGCGTGAAACCGTCATCGGACATGCAGAGGTGAAACAGGTTTTCCAATTGAGCAGAGGCATCGTTGCCGGTTGCCTCGTGACTGATGGGCGGATTGCACGCGTAGCGCGTGCACGCATTCTGCGAAAGCGTCAGCCAGTTTACGACGGCGGCGTTTCGACACTGCGCCGTTTCCAAGACGACGTAAAAGAGGTGCGGTCCGGCTTGGAGTGCGGAATCAAGCTAGGTGATTTTACCGAATATCAAGTAGGCGACGTGATCGAGTGCTATCAGCTCGAACAGATCGCCCAAAAATTGTAGGGCGTCCGCCGCGACGGACGCCAGCGTTTCAATAGAAACGCCTGCAACGAATGAAACATCGACTATTACGCGTAAACGAACTCGTGAAACGTGAGTTGAGCGCTATCATTGGGCGGGAAATCAACTTCGAAAGCGCGCTCGTCAGCATTAATGCTGTCGATGTCTCTCCCGATCTTAAGAGCGCGCACGTGTTCGTCAGCACTCTTGGTGCCGAAACTAGTGCTAGCGTGATCGGTAAACTGGAAGCGCATCGACCCGCGCTCCAGGCTGAACTCTCCCGGCATGTAGTGCTCAAATTTACTCCCCATCTGATTTTTCATCCGGACGAGTCCATCAAACGCGGTGCGCGCGTCCTCGAAATTTTGGACGATCTCGGAAACCGCGACGGCCACAACGAGTGAATCCTGTAGCCACGCCCGCGGGGCCTATCTATCATAGCGGGGCATCGCTCCTTTTTCGGAACCTTCACAGAGTGGTGACTACAACATGATGGCCGCAACATTTGACGAAATCGGAAAAGCCCTTCGCGAACATCAGCAGTTCGTCGTGCTCGGTCACGTCCGTCCCGACGGCGATGCCCTCGGGAGTCAGCTCGCGCTCGGACTTTCACTCAAGCAGCTCGGAAAAAACGTGCGCATCTGGAACGAAGAAGGCATGCTCGAAAAATATTCGTTTCTGCCTGGTGCGGAATGGCTAACGAAACCGCCGGCAATCGCTGAGCACGTTGATGTCGCAGTCGCGCTCGATACTGCAATTCAAAACCGGCTGGGCAATACACTTGCAGCAATTGCCTCAGCCAAGGTCTGGATCAACATCGACCATCATCTCAGTAATCCAGGCTACGGGGATTTGGTACTCATCGACTCTGGCGCGCCCGCAACGGGAGAAATTATTTTCCGCCTGATGAAGAGCCAAGGCCTGCCTATGAATCACGACATCGCGGAAAATCTTTACGCTGCGATCTCGACCGATACCGGTTCGTTTCAATATCCAAAAACCAGTGCGCGCACATTTGAGATAGCCGCCGAGCTGGTACGCGCTGGCAATCTGGACGTCGGAAAAATAAGCCAGCAATTGTACGAAAATTATCCTCGGCGCAGGCTGGAACTTTTGCGCGAACTGCTGCGAACAATGCGGTTCAGTGAATGTGGCCGGGTCGCGACGTTTAGCCTCAGCTTGAATACCGCTGCGGAACTGGGAGTCATTCCTGAAGATAACGAAGGCCTGATCGATCATCTCCGTGCAGTTCATGGCGTTATCGTCGCTGTATTCTTCGAGGAACTTTCCGGCGGCAAGGTCCGCGTTAGCATGCGTTCGAAAGACCAGAGGATCGATGTCTGCGCGATTTGCCAGAAATTTGGTGGGGGCGGGCATGCCCTCGCTGCCGGCGCACGCGTTCGCGGGACGCTCGCCGAAGTCGAACAAAAGGTTCTGGAGGAAACTAGTGAATCCGTTAAGCGCGCCCGCATCTCTTGACGGCGTCCTCCTTGTGGACAAAGCCGAAGGGATGACGTCACACGACGTCGTGGCGTTGGCGCGACGACAGCTTGGAACAAAAAAAATCGGCCATTGCGGAACGCTTGACCCAATCGCCACAGGCCTGCTTTTGCTCACTATCGGCCGCGGCACAAAGGTTCAGGATTTGCTCATGAGCGAGGACAAGGAATACGTGGGCACGTTTGTGCTAGGCGTCACGACCGATACACAGGATCGGGAAGGTGCAGTAATTCAAGAGCGACCTGTGCCTGCCTTGGATGAAATTCGGATCCGGGCCGCGTTCGAAAAATTTCGTGGGGATTTTTACCAGTTGCCGCCCATGGTCTCCGCAAAAAAACATGGCGGCGTGCCGCTGTACAAGCTGGCGCGCCAGGGAAAAGTGGTGGAGCGCGAACCACGTCTTGTCCACGTCTATCGTTATACAATCGACAGGATCGCCTTACCAGACATCGATTTCAGCGTGCTGTGCAGCAAAGGGTTTTATGTCCGCACGTATGTCCATGAGATCGGCGAGGCACTCGGTTGCGGCGCACATTTGAAATCGTTGCGCCGCACAAAATCAGGCCGCTTCGACGTGGCGAACGCGATCACCGTCGATGAAATCAAAAACGCGACGCCGGAGGAAATTGCCAATCGCATGCTAAGTCTGCCGGAAGTCTCCAGGATGCGCGGAGCATGAGAAGAAATGACGAATCTGGCATCGTGGAACTGTCATCCTGAGCGAAGTCGAAGGACCCCGAGGAATCACCTCAAGGCCTTCGCCACGGGATTCCTCGACTTCGCTCGGAATGACGGAGATTGGTGCTTCGTCATTGTTTCGTCATTCGTCATTGGTCATTCGTCATTCTTATGATGCAAATCCTCCGTTCGATTCCCGAGCTCTCGCGCTTTCCCGGCCCACTCTTTCTCGCTATCGGCGTTTTCGACGGTGTGCACCTTGGACATCAGGCAGTGATCTCGACTTCCGCCGAGCACGCGCGGGCGGCAGGTGGCACGCCTGTCGTTGTCACCTTTGATCCTCACCCGGAAAAAATACTGCGGCCGGAAAAAGCGCCGCATTTGCTCACCGCCACGGCGCATAAGATCGCTCTGATCCGCACCCTTGGCGTGAGGCATCTTCTGATCATCACGTTCAACAAACAGTTTGCCGCAACCGAACCGGAGGATTTCGTGCAACAATTGGTCCGGTATTCGAAACCGCTGCGTGAAATTTGCGTCGGACACCAATGGTCGTTCGGGAAGAATCGGCGCGGCAATCTGGAATTGTTGAAAAAGTTGGGTGCGCAGTTCGACTTCAACGTCGTGGGAATTCCACCGGTGACGGTAAATGGCGAGGTTGTGAGCAGCACAACGATCCGCCGCGACGTGGAAGCAGGCGATTTAAGAAAAGCGGCGACAATGCTTGGCCGTGAATACACGATTTTGGGGACGGTCGTGCACGGCGACGATCTGGGAAAGAAAATCGGATTTCCAACTGCAAACCTAAGCGCCCACAGCGAAAAATTTCCGCCGAACGGTGTGTATTTCGCTGAAGCGATTCTTGAGGGCAAAAGTCTTCCAGGCGTGGTGAATCTCGGTGTTCGACCTACCGTGAGCAGCGGAAAATCAGACAGAATCCTTGAAATTCACCTGTTCGATTTTGACGGCGACATTTATGGCAAAGATCTCGAACTGCGGTTCGTCCGTTATCTCAGGCCGGAGATGAAATTCGAAAATGTTGATGCGCTCGTACGGCAGATCGAGCACGATGCGCAACAAGCGCGTGAACTAGCCGCCAAGCCAACCGCGCCCCTTTAAAACTCCAGCCGTGTCAGATCGCGCACTTCCGGCGTTTTGCGGATGGCGAAGATGACGGCGAAAGCGCCGACGACCAGTCCGGAACCAAACGCGAACACCAGCAACAGCCAGATCGGGAAATCCGCCATCTGGACCACGCCTTCGCGAACGATACGACCTCCACCGGACAGCAAGTAAGCGATTCCACATCCCAGCAACGCGAGGCCGAACAAAACCATTGCGCGCAGCCACTGATGCTCGCGCGGCGCGGACACCCTGGCCATAACTCGCGCAGTGAATCCGTCATCGTCTATGTACGGCACTGCCTCGCGTAACTGCCGATCCAGGGTCTCGTCGTTGATCAACCCGTTCATTGTATCAATTTGGTGCCCACGCTGCCAGTGTGCGTTTCAATTTTTCACGGCCGCGCAAGACGTTCGTCTTAACCGTGCCTAGCGGGATCTCGAGAACACGCGCGGCCTCATCATGTGACAGACCATTTTGGCAGCAAAGCACAATCGCTGTGCGTTCATGCAAGGGAAGCAAACTCAACGCATGCATAAGATCGTGTCGCAAACCGAGATCGACAGAGTGGGGATCCGGCTCTGCCTGCCACTGTTCCTCATCCACGCCAACCAGCTCCTTGCGGCGGCGCGCGTCCTCACGAAAGCAGTTGTATGCGATTCGATAGAGCCATGTGGAAAATCGCGCTTCGCCACGAAAGCCGCGAATGTTCTTGTAAACGCGGAGAAAAGTTTCCTGCGCGAGATCGTCGGCCAAAGCAATGTCTGTGCGGGTGAGCTGTCGTAGTAGACCGCGCACGCTGGATTGATGCCGGCGCACGAGTTCGCCGAAGGCATGTTGATCGTCATCGGCAAGAACTCGCGCAATGAGGTCCGCATCGGTAAGCTCCACAGCCGCAATATTACGGTCTCGGTGGCGACGGAGGAATGTCCTTTTTGCCTTCCAACTTCCATATAATTAAATAGCCAAGTCCGATCAGAAACGGAATCAGCCCGAATGACCAGACGCCGCCTTCCCAGTCATTGATGGCCGCAAGCCAGATCATTAGGCCAAGGCCCAACATCGTCCAAACGACCCCTCGCCGCACATCCGAGCGCCGACGTACGCGTCGCACCTCCGGCGCAAGCAGCTCCGCGGGAACCGGCTGACCTTTCTCCACCATCATCCGGATCGTCCGCTGACGCATGCGGTTTCCTATAAGCGCGAAGATCCCTATCACCATCACGATCAGCACGGGCGCACCGAAGATGGACATAAACACGATCGCCACGATCGGAATCGCGACAAGATCGCGCATATCTTTCAGGTCGGCGTCTTCATCTTTGTCGCCGGTATCAATGACGATTCCGTGCTTGCCTCCGAGCTTTTTCTCAAGTTTCCGGTGAATTTTGTCGGCAAGATCCGATAAATCGGAACTCGCGGTCGGCCTTGGGGCTGCCGTTGTGGTGAATCTTGGCGTTGCGGTCGAGGCCGCTGATGTTGCCGCTGTCGGACTGGCAATCGGCGATTCCGTTGGAGCCTGCGCAAACAAGCTGCCAGCTAGCGCCATCGAGCAAATGAGGAGGAGGATTAGCTTATTCATAGGATCTTTGAACATGGGATGCAGTAAACGTCCTATTTGGATTCAACGATTTTGAGTCTCCGAGGACAATTAAAAAGGTTGCGTGGCGCGGTTGGCTGGACATTATTGTTCCCTCTTAAAACTGCGGGTGTAGCTCAGTTGGTAGAGCACCACCTTGCCAAGGTGGACGTCGCGAGTTCGAGCCTCGTCACCCGCTCACTTCCTCCGCGTGTATCTGTGGCGAAAAACGGCCGGAATCCACTGGGTTAAAGCGCACGAAGAGCTTCTCCAAGCTCATGCTCACGGCCAGCTCGTGATCGTACGCAGGCCCGTGCGTAAGCGTCTGGCACTGGAAATTGCATGTCGCTCACGGAGCGATTCGTCTGTGCTGCTCACGAAATTTGCCGGATGCATCGACAGATTGCCGCGCAATTGGCTGGAGCGATTCGCGCTCGATGATTCGAAGCCGATCAAGATTGGAAAGCGGCTGTTGATTCTTAATGCGGGAGGGACTTCGGTGTCCCGACTGTCGCGGCACAAGGGCCGCTCCCACATTGTAATTCCAGCGTCCACAGCGTTTGGAACAGGTGAACATGTGACAACCGCGATGTCGCTCCGTCTTTTGGAAAAACTGACGCGGCATTGGAAGCACGGCTGGTCGGCGGTGGATCTTGGCACCGGGAGCGGGATTCTAGCTCTGGCGGCGAGCCGTTTCGGCGCTGGCCGCGTCCTGGGTCTCGATATCGATCCGACAGCGATTTCGATGGCGAAATCGAACGCGAAACTGAACAAGGTTCGTGGCGCCACTTTTCAATTGGCGGATGTACGTAAATGGAAATCGGCGAGAGAGATCCACGTCATCGCCGCAAATCTGTATAGCAATCTACTGACAGAAATCCTGCCGAAATTAAGACGCAGCAGCTGGCTGATTCTCTCAGGGATCTTGCGCAGCCAGGAAACCGAACTTGTTGGCGCCCTGCGACGAAACAAGGTGAAGATCATCAGCATCAGGCGTCGCGGGAAGTGGATCGCCATTTTGGCCCGTAATAGTGGTCTTCTATTAACGCGGGAACTTGCGGGCGGCAAAGTTTTGCGGTCGTCACAGACCGCCGCTACAGTGAAAACTCATGCAAACTGAGGATCTTGCCTACGTCATCGTCACGCCATATTCGATGAGGAAATCGCGCACCGGCGGCATTGTTGGCCGGTTAATTTCCCGCACCGGGCTCGACTTGGTTGGCGGAAGAATGTTTGCTCCCGGTGCAGAACTATCCCGACGCTATGCCGACACAATCGTCACGGAAACAGGGGCGCGGCACCGTGCCACGCAGCAGTTGATTCGCGAGTACGTGCTCAAAAATTTCACGGACGAAAAAGACGGCCAGCGACCGCGCGCCTTGTTCCTGATTTTTCGCGGACCGGATGCGGTGGAAAGAATTCACAATGTCGTCGGCCACATCGTGCACGAGCGCACCAGCGGCGAAACGATTCGCGACACTTACGGCGACTATATCACTGATGATTCTGGTAACGTCGTTTACTTCGAACCAGGAGTGGTCACTGTATTCGATCGTGACGCAGTCGAGCGCGATTTGAAGCTTTGGTCGGAATTTTCTGATTCCGACGGAGGAATCCTCGACCATGCCGTCCCCTACCCCTCAGGCGCGCAAATCGAAAAGACGCTCGTGCTGATTAAGCCAGACAATTTCCGGTTCCCAAATCTCCGGCCGGGCGGCGTAATCGAAGTGTTTTCGCGCACTGGCCTTTCGATCATCGGATTCAAAGTCCACCGGATGACCGTGGCGCAAGCAGAGGAGTTTTATGGGCCCGTCCTGCCGGTGCTCGAAAAGAAGCTCGGCCCGAAAAGCGGCCGCGAAAACTGGGAGAGCATTGTCGAGTTTATGGCCGGCAAAAAGCCAGGTGAATGCCCTCCAAAGGAACGCGACGCTCCGGGGACCGAAAAATCGATCGCAATAGTTTACCAGGGCATCGACGCCGTGCACAAAATCCGTGACGTGCTCGGCCCCACCGATCCGGCAAAAGCGCCGCCCGGTTCAATTCGAAAGGAGTTTGGACAGACCATCATGGTTAATGCTGCGCATGCGTCGGATTCCATCGATAACGCGAAACGCGAGATGGCGATCATCCGGGTCGAAGAAAATAATTTTAAACCTCTCATTGAAAACTTCTATCGCCGCCAATAGTTTGCGCTCCCATTTTGGACTACATCATTGCCATGGAAATTTCCGAACGCGCCGCTCAGCTCACTCCGTCGCTCACTCTTTCGATCGATAGTAAGGCCAAAGCCATGAAAGCCGAAGGCCTTGATGTCTGCGGCTTCGGTGCAGGCGAGCCGGATTCCGATACACCCGAGCACATAAAAAGGGCCGCAATCGAGGCGTTGGAAGCCGGCTTCACAAAGTACACGCCAAGTGCCGGCATCCCGGAACTGCGCCAGGCGATTGCGGATAAGTTGGCCGCCGACAACGGACTGAATTATCGCGCCGCGCAGGTCGTTGTGAGTAACGGCGCAAAGCACGCGTGCTACAACGCGATCCTCGCAACCTGTCAGCCAGGCGATGAAGTCATCATCCCGGCGCCTTATTGGGTCAGCTATCCGGACATGGTCCGACTGGTTGGCGCCGAGCCGGTTATCGTCCCAACGAGCGAGCGCAATTCGTGGAAAATGCGCCCGGAAGATTTTGAGAATGCCATGACGCCGCGGACGAAAATGCTCATCATGAATAGCCCGGGCAACCCGACTGGCTCTGTCTATACACGTGAGGAATTAGAGGCCATCGTCAACGTCGCTGCCGAAGAAGACATTTACATTTTGTCCGACGAGATTTACGAGAAGCTCGTTTACGACGACGCCAAACATGTGAGTATCGGCTCGCTGTCCCAGGAAGCCTACGATCTCACAATTACAATCAACGGATTCAGCAAATCCTACGCGATGACAGGATGGCGCCTCGGTTATCTGGCTGCTCCCGACCAGATAGCGAGAGCTGTGGATTCAATCCAAAGCCATACCAGTTCGAATCCATCGTCCTTTTCGCAATACGGCGCACTTGCCGCGCTTAAGGGCGACCAACAACCACTCGCAGATATGCGTGAGGAATTCGATATGCGTCGTAACTACATGTTTGATCGCCTCTCCAAGATTTCCAATATCACCGCGATTAAACCGCAGGGCGCATTTTATGTGCTGGTAAACATCAGCCAGCTTGGATTGACCTCTCAGAATTTCGCCGACCGCTTGCTGAGCAAAGCAAATGTCGCCGTGGTGCCGGGCGCCGCCTTTGGCGATGATCGGACGATCCGGTTCAGTTACGCCACGAGTATTGACGTAATCAAAAAAGGGTTGGACCGCTTCCAGGACTTTTGCCGCACGCTGTAGTCCGTCATCCCGAGCGAAGCGAAGCGCAGTCGCGGGACCCCGCGGCGCAACCTAAAGTATTGCATCGGGATTCCTCGACTTCGCTCGGAATGACGGAGTAAATGGTCCGCAATGGCAGGCGATCTTGCCCTGATTCTTCACGCTCATCTCCCGTTTGTTCGCCACCCCGAGCATGAGCATTTCCTTGAGGAGGAATGGTTGTTCGAGGCGATCAGTGAAACATACATCCCGCTGCTGCGCATGATGCAGCGACTCGTAGACGACGCTGTACCCTTTAGACTCACGGCGTCGATCACGCCGACGCTCTGCTCGATGCTTCAGGATCAGCTTCTATGCGAGCGTTACGTCCGGCACCTTGATTTTTTGATCGATCTTGCTGTTCGCGAACAAGAGCGAAATCGTAAACATCCGCAGCTCCGCCAACTGGCGGACTTTTATTTCCAGCTCTTCTCGGAAAATCGCCGCCTCTTCGTGGATGAATGGCAACGCGATCTGCTCAGTAGATTTCGTAAGTTCAGAAAAACGGGGGTGCTCGAAATCATCGCCAGCGCTGCAACGCACGGCTTGCTGCCAATTCTTAAACAGCAATTGCCCGAGGCTGCGCGCGCGCAGGTTTTGATCGGACGTGACGCTTATGTCGAAGTCTTCGGCGTAGAGCCGACTGGCTTTTGGTTACCCGAATGCGCTTACGGGCCCGGCCTGGACTCCATTTTACAGGAAGCCAATCTCCGCTGGTTCGTTGTCGACGCTCACGGATTGCTTCTTGGAAAACCGGAACCGCGTCGCTTGATTTACGCTCCTTGTTATACACTGGCGGGGCCGGCCGCCTTCGCCCGCGACCCTGACGTCAGCCGGCAGGTGTGGAGCGCGCAAGAAGGTTATCCGGGCGATCCAGCCTATCGGGACTTTTATCGTGACATCGGTTTCGATCTTCCTATGGAACATTTGGGACCAATCGCGCGCGGCACCAGAAAATTTTCCGGCATGAAGTATCACCGCATCACCGGACACGGTAATCACAAACAGCTGTATGATCGAATGGCAGCCGAAGAAACGGCAACCAAACATGCCAGGCACTTTCTGGAACAATGCCGCGAGCAGATTCGCGAAATCGGCGAAGTTGGTTTCGACCCGATTATTGTCGCTCCCTTCGATGCTGAATTGTTCGGACACTGGTGGTTCGAAGGACCGATTTTCCTGGAACAATTTATTCGCCACGCGGCAAACGAACGAGATTTTCGGCTTACCACGCCGAGTGAATATCTCGCGGCCAACTCGACGCAACAGATCGTTGAGCCTGCTTCTTCGACGTGGGGCGAGGATGGTCACCGCGCGGTTTGGTTGGATCCGAGTAACGCCTGGATTTATCCGCACCTGCACGCAGCAGCCCAAAAGATGAGCGAGCTAGCGCGAAAACATGGACACCAAATTCCAGGGCAATCCCGAAAGCGTTCGGCATTGCCGAGCGCGGGATTGCCAGGCGAAGCGCCTGCCCTACAATTTGCCGATCGTGTGTTGAAACAACTCGCCCGCGAGCTTTTGCTGGCGCAATCAAGTGATTGGGCGTTTCTAATGAAAACCGGAACCGCGCGCGAATACGCCACGAAGCGGACAACCGATCATCTTGCTCGCTTTAACCGCCTGCACGATCAGTTTGTCACTAACAATTTCGATGAAGAATTTTTGCGCGACTGTGAATGGCGCGACAACATTTTTCCAAACGTGAACTGGCGTTACTATGCGTAATGTCATGTCGAGCGAAGTCGCCTGCCAAGCCGTAGCTTTATGCGAAAGTCTGGAGACATCCCGTCATGGAACCAACAGGTATGTCCGCGGGATTCTTCGACTCCGCTGCGCTCCGCTCAGAATGACAACGAGACGTTACATCCAAATCTTACTGATGTTGGCGTTGGCCTCTACAGCGGCCGCGCAGGAATCCCCAACCCCATCGGTCACACCGGAAGAGTCACCCGTCCTTTCCATGTCGCCGTCGGAATCCGCAAGGCCCTCGCCCACTTCGGAACAATCGCCTTCAGCTTCACCCACTTCACTCGTGAGGAGCGTCCGCATCAGATTCGTTCCGCCTCCGCTGGAGGGCACGATCAGCCTCGGCATTTATGACAAGGCCGGCAAACTCGTCCGCGTTCTGCAGCAGCAAGCCCAACTTGATGAAATCGCTATTGGCGCAGATGGACTTGTAACGCAGTGGGACGGCAAGAATGACGACGAGCAGGACTTGCCTCCCGGAAAATATCACGCGCGGGGGTATCTGATCGGCTCACTAAAACTGCAGGATCTGGGAGAGAGCCCTCCGCCCGCGATGCAAAATGATGCCCTTGCTATGGTCAAAGTGAGACTTGTCCGCAATCCATTACGAAACGAGACAAAGGCAGTTGTCGAACTTGGCATCGCATTCGATAGCGACGGAAGTTACCTGAAAACGAGTGACGGCCTGCCGCTTTTTACCGTAAGTGAGACACCGAATCTGACCCGGGTTTGGATCGCAAAGAAAAGCGAAAACGCGGTCGATGCATGGCAGGATGATGGAACAAGGGCACATCAATTCCGTGTTTCGAATCTTGACCAAATGATGGCGTTCGATTGCGGCCAAATTGAATTGAAGTGAACCATCCCATTAACACTTCGCTTCAAGACCGTTTAGCGCCAAAGGCGCTGTCTCAATACGAGCCTGGGCATCGCCCTGAGGAATCGCATCAGCGCGTAAACAACCGCTGAAAGCGCGTTTCAATCTCCAAGAATGATTTCGTTGAGAAAATCGCGTTATATGTGACTCGCGCCTTCAGCGCTGGCGCTCTTGGATTCCAGGATCTTGGGGCGGTGCCCCATGCTGGAAATGAAAGCTGCGCCGTTGGCGCGAAGGAGGTACCCGCCTAAAGGAGGGTGTTAAAGAGATTGTACAGCGGCGCTCTGGTTCCCAGAACACTGCTGGTCACGAAGCGAAATTTCTGTTATTTAAGCGCCCAATGGCTACGCCTGAATTTCAGCAGACGCTTGGCAAAGTTGCCGGGTTTACCGGCACCGCGCTTCACACGGGCGAAAAAGTTACGCTCAAACTTCATCCTGCGCCGGTGGACCACGGAATTAAGTTTAAACGGAACGATTTGCAGGATGAACCGATCATCGATGCAAAGATCGAAAACCTGAAGACGGTCGAACGCGCCACCACGATTGGCGAAGGTTCAGTACGTGTGCACACGGTCGAACACGTGCTCGCGGCGCTGTCGGCGATGGGAGTGGATAACGCCATCGTGGAAATGAACACAAACGAGCCGCCAATCGGCGACGGCAGCGCGCAACCCTATGTCGATCTCATCCGAAAAGCCGGTGTCTCCACGCAGGAAGAGCCGCGAAAGTTCTTCCACGTGCGCGACACGATGCACGTCACGTCTAAAACGGGCTCGCTACTCATCCTGTTACCAGACGACAAATTTCGCATCTCGTGCACACAAGCCGGGCCAAACAACGAATTCACGCAATTTTTGTCGATGGAGGTTACGCCGGCAGCGTTCGAGCGCGAGATCGCTCCGGCGCGAACATTTGTTTACTACGAAGACGTCAAACCGCTGATGGACAAAAATCTTATCAAAGGCGGCAGTCTCGAAAACGCGATCGTCGTGCGCGGTGAAGCCGTACTAAGCAAGGAACCGTTGCGGTTTGCGGATGAATTCGTCCGTCATAAGATTCTCGACATTATCGGGGACCTCGCTCTCGTGGGGCGACGCATTCGCGGTCATGTCGTGGCCGTGAAACCTGGTCACGCGATAAACGCCGAGTTGGCCCGATCAATCGCTCGTGAGCAGACACGAAGAAGCGCCACAGTCGTTTCTCGAGTCATTCCCACAGGCGACGGCGGCCTCGACACTGGCGAGGTGATGCAAATCCTACCGCATCGTTATCCCTTTTTGATGGTCGATCGGATCATCGGCTTCGAGGGGGAAGACAAAATTACGGGCGTAAAGTCCGTCACCATCAATGAGCCGTTTTTTCAAGGGCATTTCCCCGGTCATCCGGTCATGCCTGGCGTGATGCAGGTGGAGGCGATGGCGCAGGTGGCAAGCATTTTGTTGTACAAATTGACGAAGACTTCGAGTCGTGTCGGCTATTTCATGAGCGCGGACGAGGTGAAATTTCGCAAACCGGTTTTTCCGGGCGACACGATTTTTATTCACGCCGAGCTGACGAGAGCGCGCGGCAATCGCATGGCGAAAACGAAGTGCTACTGCGTGGTGAATGATGCGGTCGTTTCCGAAGGCGAACTGATGTTCACGTTCCTCGAAAAATGAAGACAAAGCCGAAGCACGAATGACAAATGACGAGGGAATGAATCAAAAGGCTGTCATTCCGAGCGAAGTCGAGGAATCCCGCGACGATACCTTAAAGCAGAATCCACGGGATCCTTCGACTGCGCTTCGCTCCGCTCAGGATGACTGTGATTTTGATCTTCGAGTTTCGTCGTTCGTCATTCGTCATTCGTCATTTAAACGATGAGCAAAGTGCAGATTCATCCGACGGCGATTATCGATCCGGCCGCGGAACTCGGGCCGGGTACAATCGTCGGTCCTTATTGCATCATCGGGCCGGACGTTGTGCTCGGCCCAAATTGCCGGCTACAACATCACGTCACGCTTTGCGGACCGATGAAAGCCGGCGCGAAGAACAGGTTCTACGCCTATTGCTCGATTGGCCAGCAAACACAGGATTTAAAATATCGAGGCGAACCGACGTATCTTGAGATCGGCGACGATAACACGTTTCGCGAATTCGTTACGGTCAACCGGAGCACTACGAGCGAAGGCAAAACACGGATCGGCAATGGCGGAAATTTTCTCGCGTACAGTCATATCGGCCACGATTGCTCCGTCGGAGATGACGTCGTTTTCTCCAACAACGGCACCTTAGCCGGCCACGTTCAAGTTGGAGATCACGCGGTAATGGGGGGCCTTACTGCGGTGCATCAATTTTGCCGGATCGGACGATTCGCCATCACCGGCGGGTGCTCGAAAATTGTCCAGGACGTGCCACCGTTCATGATCGCCGATGGGAATCCGGCAGAGATTCGCGGAATCAACCTGATCGGCTTGGAACGCAAAAATTACCCGCCCGAAAGCATAAAGCTGATCAAAGAAGCCTTCCGACTGACTTACCGTTCGAAATACAATACGCGTCAGGCAATCGAAGCGATGCAAAAAGAATTGCCCCAGACAGAAGAAATCACCGAAATCATCCAGTTCATCGAACAAAGCGAACGCGGAATCATTCGCTGAGATCTTAACCACCGATTACGCGGATGAAACGGATGGAAAAAACTGTGAAAGTTGTGTTTCAATTGCCGCCCGCTTCCGAAGCTAACGGGATTATACAGATTTTATCTGCAATTAATTGCAGATTTTCGGGCCGAATTCTCATTGGAAACCATGAAACGAATCGACACGTTCGATGCCCTTCGTGATCTAGCGGCCGAGAGCGAGAAACTATCTTTGGGTGTAGGTTCGCCCCGGAAGGACGAAGAATTCTATTTGTTTCGAGGTGCGGACAAGTGTTTCCCGCTGCTAAGCTCCATCCAAGTCCATCTCTCCAAAACGAAGAAGGATGCTCGATGGGAAGAGAAAATTTCGAATTACGAGCGGACCCTGCTGAATCGCTTTTTGAGGGACGTGGAACCATATCGACAGCTTAATGAGCAGTATCATTGGTATTGCCCACCGTGTCCGAAGACCGATTCGTTTTGGTACCTCTCCGTGATGCAACACTTCGGGTGTCCGACTCGGCTGTGTGACTTCACTGCTGACTTCTGGACAGCCGTATTCTTCGCTGCTGTTAAAGCGACGGATGGCACCGACATGGGTTTCTACAGACTGAGATGCCGCAACAACGATTTAAAAGGTAACAAACTGCCAAAAGACTCCAACGGCGATCCTTGGCTTCATCCGGACTACTTGAACGTGAGCGATTTGGTCGGTTACCTCATTGGATACGAGGGTTTCACGACCCCAAATGACACCGTCAAAAGCCGCTTGCAGCTTTTCAAGACCAAGAACGACAAACGTCAATTGTTTGGGTGGGACACACCGTACTTCAAGAACGCCAGAATCCAGAAGCAGCGAGGGTTCTTCGTTTATAGTGTCGATGTGGCGACGCCGTTAGAGGAGAGCATCGTTGATCATAACGGTACCGAGTTCACAAAGTATCAGATTGCCGCAGCGATGCTTCCGCGAATAAGAAGCTATCTCGCAACGCAAGATTTCCTGGAGTGGAAGGTGTACTTGGATCTCGATCGGCTGTTCAGACAGTGGAAGAATGAGTAGCTTCCAACCAGCCGCGGGAGCCAATCGCGGCAAGCGCGTTGGCATCACTGTTCGAAGCCGCAGGTTTCTGGCGTGCTCCTCGTGATGCCTCAGCTCATCGTTAGCCCTCAACCCAGTCATACGCTTTAATGGTTGAAAGTTGCGCTGCAACTTTGCTAGGTGAGCGCGCCGATGTTGAAAACAGCGGCCGCAGCAAGCACAGGCGGTGGGCGAGCCGCCGCGTGGGGGTGCGGCCGTGATGAAACGGTGGAACATGTTGCAACCGGGACCATGGGGCAGTTGCAACAACATTAACTTGAAGTCAAACTTCACGCCGTATGAAGACCGTAACCATGCTTGAGTTTCGTCAGAACGCTCAGTCCGTTCTGCGCCGTGTCGCAAAGGGTGAACGGCTCTTGATCTCGCATCGCGGCAAGCCCGCTGCGCGCCTCGAGCCACTGACGACCGCGCCCAACAACGTTTTATCGAACGATCCTTTTGTAACGGTCGGTTCCCGGGCTACTTCCAGTCCTCAAGGCAAAACGAGACACGCCGATATCGACCGCATCGTTTATGGCCGCCGCTGAAGTCTTCATGGCTACTGCGGGTTTCCTCGCCTTATGGGATGCGGGCGATCAACAGGATGCAGCCGCGCTCCGGCTTCAGCAGGAGCTTTACTGGGCGAGCGCGCGGATAAATCGCTGATTCGCACCGGGGCCGGCCAGCGGGCTTGATTCCGAAAGTGTTGGCGAGTTGACCGACAGCAGGGGCTTTGCGATTCTTTGTCATGCCGAAGGCCCTCGACGAGATAGCAAAAGAAGCGATGGATCTTCCGCCGCGCCAGCGGCTGGCGCTCGCTGAATTCTTGCTGGAGAGCGCAGATGCGGCGGCCGATCCCGAGGCTGAGGCTGCATGGGAGTCCGAAATTCGCGACCGAATCCGCACGATTGACGAAGGCCGCGTTGCTGGCGTCGCTTATGAAGAGGTGATGCGAGAGGCAGAGAAACGACTGTCTCCGTAATGATCCGCTTTGTTGAGGAAGCTCAGCGTGAGTTTCTCGATGCGATCGTGAACTACGAAGAAGCTCGCGCGGGCTGGGGACGATGATTCAAGGACGAGGTGGACCGATGCATCTTGTGGATTGAAGACCATCCTGAGCTCTATCGGTCGCAGCAGGCCGGCTTCACTCCCCTTCTTAAAGCCTAAAGACGGCGCAAAGGTTTCGGAGCCGGTTCGCGAAAACTTTCGGAGTTGAAAGTTCATTGTTGAGGGTTTGAAATCGTCAGAAGCCTCGCACTCTCAATTCTCAACTAAGAACTCTCAACCGCTGTCATGCCCGTCGTCCTCACATTGCTGCGAATAAAAAATCTGGCACTCGTGGAAGATCTCGAGTGGCAGATGGAACCCGGATTTATCGCGGTTACGGGAGAAACTGGCGCAGGGAAATCGATTATCATCGGCGCGCTGCAACTTTTGCTCGGCGAGCGCGCTGACAAATCGCTGATTCGCACTGGCGCGGATCTTTGCACGGTCGAAGCAGTTCTTAGTGGCGCGGACTTGCAAAAGCTCAATCCACAACTCGTCGAAGCTGGAATCGAACCGTGCGAGAGCGATCTGATCCTGAAGCGCACTCTCTCGTCAACCGGAACAAATCGCCAGTTCATCAACGGTTCGCCAACGACGTTGTCGATTTTAAAAAATCTCGGGGACGAACTTGTTGATCTTCACGGGCCGCACGATCACCAGTCCCTGCTCTCGCCTGAAAAGCAATTGGGCTTACTCGATTCGTTCGCACGCGCTGAGAAACCGCTCGAGGAATATCGGAACTTTTATCGACAATTGCAGACGCTGCTCTCCGAACATGCTGCGCTCAATACGGTGGAGACGGCCCGCGAACAAGAGCTGGATCTTCTCCGTCATCAGATTGCCGAGATCAAGTCGGCGAACCTCGTTGCAGGCGAAGAACAAGAAATCGAGAACCGCTACAAACTCGCCAGTAACAGCAAACGATTGATTGAACTAGCCAGCGCAATCGCCAATAAACTTTCAGACGCGGACGAGTCGGTCCTCTCCCAACTCGCGGAAACGCAGCGTTTGCTTAGAGAATTAGAAAAGATCGACAGTTCCATCGCACAATTTTCGTCGGCCCACGCTGCCAGTGTGGTTGAGCTTTCCGACATCGCGCGCACGCTTTCCAGTTACGCAGAGAAACTCGATCTTGACCCGGAACGACTCGCCGCACTAGAGCAGCGCGTCTCTCTTTTTGAAACTCTGAAGCGCAAATATGGCGGCTCCATCGCCGAAGTGATCGCGTTCGGCGAGCGCGCGGCGGAACGAATGCGGAAAATCGAAGGACGCGACATGGAGCTGGAGCGTCTGGCGAAAGAGATTGAAAATGTTCGCGCGAAAATGAACCGCGCGGGCGAAGCGCTGCGCAAACTCCGCGTAAAGGCCGCGCCGAAACTTTCCGAAAATATCCGGGGCAACTTGCGCGATCTTGGTTTTCGTCAGTCGGAATTCGAGGTAAAACTCAGCGCGACCGACGAGCCACGGCCAAATGGATTCGATTCGATAGAATTACTTTTCTCGCCGAATCCGGGCGAACCGCTAAAACCGCTGCGCGCCATCGCATCCAGCGGCGAAATCTCGCGGCTGATGCTGGCGATCAAATCTGCACTAGCCGCGCATGACGCAATCCCATTGCTCGTGTTCGATGAGATCGACACAAACGTCGGCGGCGAAATCGCGCATGCCGTCGGTGCAAAGATGCAAACCTTGGGGCAAGATCATCAGGTGATTTGCATCACCCATCTTCCGCAAGTCGCAGCGACCGCTTCTTCTCATTTTGTTGTGGCCAAGGACGTATCACGCGGTCGCACGTTTTCCAATCTGCGTGAGGTCACAGGGAAAGCGCAGCAGGAGGAGATTGCGCGCATGCTGGGCGGCAAAAGCGAATCCGCGCTTAAGCTCGCGGCTAGCTTATTGAAAGACAGGTAGGGGCGGTTCACCGAACCGCCTCGGGCGATTGGGTTCAATCGCCCCTACCTGAAATGCCAAAATCATTTCATCACCGTGCCCAGCGGCAGCACAACTTTGCCGTAAACTTCGTTGAGCACTTGAGCGAGGCCGGCGTAGATAGCGGAGAAACCGCAGAAAATTCCTTCGTAGCCGGTGAAATGTCTGAAGCCCGGACCTGCGCCGACGAAATCGCCGATCGCGAGGAGAAAGAAAAGAATAGTGAGTGAACCGAAAACGACTTGGCCAGCCACGTGCAATCGCAAAGTGCCAATGAACATCACTGCGGTAAACAAGCCCCACATGAAGAGATAAGCGGCCATGGCAGTGTCATTGCTAGGCGTGGCCCATCCCACCTTTCCGAACACAATCAGCGCCACGAGCGAGAACCAGAACAGGCCGTACGAAAGGAACGCAGTGGTGGCAAACGTGTTGCCTTTTCGCCATTCCATTATGCCGGCAATGATTTGCGCCGTGCCGCCATAACAGATCCCCATTGCCAGAATCATGCTGTTCAGTTCGTAAAACCCGGCGTTATGCAGATTCAGCAAAACAGTGGTCATTCCGAAGCCCAGCAGCCCAAGGGGCGCCGGATTCGCTGTTGTATCTTTAAGCTGCGTAAATGAATCATTCATAGCGCCGCCAGTCTGCCGAAAGGAAGAGCGACAAAGCAAGAGAGAATGGCCTCGCCCCTTGAATCCCAAGGAGTGACGGCTTCCCAGCCCTCACGTTTCGACGGCTACCCAAGCCGTCGCTCCTTGTTCCCGTTACTTCTAACGATTTCGCTTGTCGGTGCCCCTGCGCTGAAATTATGGTTACGGTTTCCTTATGATTCAGCGCGATTATCTTGTCATTGGTGCGGGCATCGGCGGAGCGAGCGCATGCGAAGGGATTCGCAAATACGACAAGCGCAGCTCCGTCACACTAGCCGGCGCGGAAGTATCCCCGCCTTATAAGCGTTGGATCCTTTCGAAGAGCTTTTTGCGCGACAAGGAAGTGAATTTAAAAAAGCTGCAGGAGGTCGATGAACGCTGGCTCGAGGCCCACAAGATCGAGGCACGCTTCGGCACGGTAGTCACGCAACTCAATATCGAGCGCCGGCTGGCTGTGCTGGCCAACGGTGAGAGCATCGAATTTACCAAAGCATGTCTGGCGATGGGTAGCCGGCCGGTGCGTCCGACGGTGGCAGGAACAAGTCTCGGCAACGTGATTTATCTGCGAACGGTTCGCGACGCGCTCGCGTTACGTGAAATGTCGAGCCTGGAAAAAACCATCATGGTCGTCGGAGGCGGCCTGCTGGCGTGTGAAGCGGCAGCGAGCCTGCGCGTGATGAAAATGAAGGTGGGCCTCATGCATCGTGACCAGTACTTATTGAATCGCTATGTCGATCCTGAGACCGGAACATGGCTTACCGATTATTTTGCAAAGCACGGCATCGTGCTGTCGATGGGAGAAGCTCTTAACGGATTCGAAGGCAAAACCGTCCTTCGCAATATTCAAACCAAGAGCGGTAACCGTTTCCCGGTCGGCCTGGCGGTGGTTGCGTGCGGTTCGGAACCGAATCTCGATCTCGTGCGCAATACACCACTTTCCGGGCCGCACGGGTCGCCCGTTACCGAATATCTCGAGACAGAAGAAAAGGGAATTTATGCCATTGGCGATCTCGCCTTTTATCCGGACCGGATCATGGGCGGCATGCGACGTCAGACTCACTGGGAAAACGCCCGAGAACAGGGCTTGGTGGCAGGCGCAAACATGACGGGTAAGAAGCGCATTCGCTACGAACAGATCCCCTATTTTTGGACAGAGATGTTTGACTTGCGGATGGACTTTGTGGGCGATTTCACGTTCCAGCCAACTCGTGTCGACCTTGATGGCACCTATGCGAAGAAAAAGTTTATCGCCCGGTATTATCAGGGTGAGAAGCTCCGCGGTATTCTTCTTTGCCAGCAAGCGCAGCGCGAAGTCGATGGGGCGAAAAACCAGTTGCGGCAGGCTCTGGGCAAGTGAACAAGGAACGACGGCTTCCCAGCCGTCGTGTCTGTGAAATCGACCCCGAAAGCGTTCGGGGGCGCTCCTTGGAAACTTTCCGACCTTAATAGGAAATGTCAGCCGGGATTTGAAACGATGGATTGCTCACCCGCACGAGCTTCCAATCCCAGGGTTTGCCCGAGATCTTCCGCCACTCGAACTCGAATGGCGCGGGCAATTTGTTAACGCGCTCGTCGAGCGCTTCCATCACACCTTCATCACTGCTATAGACCACGACTTTGCCAACCCAAATCGCGCGCGGCGTGTCAACTCGCACAGAAGGATCGACCGCGGTGATCCTGGACCCGCGCACCCACCGAAAACCTTCCCGCATACGGTCGACAAGACGCGCCCGATTGTCATCCCATTGATCGTGATAATCCTCGCCGATGAAATCGGCCACAGTCTCCCAGTTTCTGCCGTCGATCGCATGAAAGAAGTTTTCTGCATGCAGCCGGACCTGATGCTCAGGGCGCCAAAGCCAGAATAAATATACGCCGATAGAAACAATCAGCGCTGTTCCGCCGATGAATGCTCCACGCGGTGTAATCGTCACATGTGCGGTTCAGGTCAGGCACTTCCCCCGACAAAATCGATCACGATTTCTTAAACGACGGCTCGACCGGTTCCTTCACCGACTGGTCACGTTCCCAGCCTTCGTTCTCGAGTGTGATGTGCTCGATCGCAACGGCATTCGCATTGGCATCAAGATCGGGCAGGATCTCGTATTCTGAAACCCAGCACCGATAAATCTTGTAGGCAATGACGACCTGCCCCGCTTCATTATAGAGCTCCAGAACGATGTCTTTGCGAAAGTCCTTTCAAAGAGACTTCCGCGCCGGGACCAGCGCCAAGGTTCCATACTTTGTTCGCCCAATTCTCGAATTCAGGATCGTGAGTAACGCCGCGCTCAAGGGTAATGGGTGCGAATTCAGTCAAACCGGGGGATTTGCGACTTGTACTGGGATCTCCACCTTCTCGGTGCCGAATAACTTCCGTGGTGCGCCGCAAGCCACTTACTTTGCTGACCCCTGCAACGTAGCGACCATCCCATTTAACACGGAACTTGAAATTCTTGTACGGATCGAAACGCTTCGGATTGACAGTAAATTCAGCCATGACGGAAACCGCCGTGATACAAAACCATTCTGATTCTGTCAATGTTTCAGCCGTGCAGCGTCAACCCGTATCGCGTGCGTACCAATCCACTTTGCGCGTCACGTACATCACGATTGACAGCACGACAAACAGCGCGATTGCGCCCATGAGCAGCGCGTAATCCTGCTGCCGCAGAGTGATGTAGAGAAACAGGTAAACACCCGCCAATCCTGCGCCGATCATGAATGTGCGCACGCCGCCTCCGAGGAAAAAGCGACAGTACCAGGTGATCAACGCCGTCGATGCGACTGCCGCAATCAGGTACGCCCAACTAAACCCGATGAATTCTGAAACCGACAAGAGGAGCAAATAGAACAGACAAAGCGCGGCACCCACCATCAGATATTGAAATGGATGAATTTTTTGCCGCGCTGTGACTTCGAACAGGAAAAATGCTGTGAAAACGAGCACGAGAAAGAGGACACCATATTTAATGGAGCGTTCCACGTAACGATACGCGTCCAGGATCGACAGAAACTGTGCTCCGAAAAGTGAGTTCGAAACCGATTGCGTTGTGAAACGTTCGTTACCGGTGCGACTTGTCCACGATTGCGGGTAATCGCGCCCGTAATACGAAACCTTCCATTTGGCGTCGAACCCATCTGGTCGCAGTGATCGTTCAGCTGGAAGGAATGCGCCGCGAAATCCCACGTCGGGCGAGTTTGATTTCAGCGTTGCTTCGTTTTGCACGCCGAATGGCGCGAAGAAAATTCCCTCGCTGCCATTAAAATCCAGCGGGATTGAAAACTGAATTTCGGCGGCAATCGGCTGATCGCTGCCGAGCAATGCAGTTGCGCCGGTTGTGTAACCTGGAACCTGTGAACCAGGCAGCATCGAGTGCTTGGCGCCACCCCAATCAAGCACAATGGCCTCGCGCGTCCCGCGCAGATCGTTGATGGCGATGGTCACAAACGCGTCTTTCCATTGCACGTCTTTCAGATCGATCTTGAGCGGGCCAAAATCGGGTGCGCCAAATTTGCCGGACAGAACGGTCTGCGCACGATAGACCACCGCTTCATAAATCCCGCGATGCAACTTCTGCGTCTGCACGTCACCGGAAACATTCAGCGTTTCGGGAAGAAAATAGGCGTTTGCGGTGGCAGTCTCTTCCACTTCACGGCGTTCCACTTTCCCGTCAGGGGCTGGAACCTCTTTCACCGTCTTAAATGTGTATTGATACGGAATGCCGAGCACTGGTCCGATCACGTTTTGTTCCCTGCCCCATGACGAAGTGATGTCGGCAACCGCCTCATTCCGGCGCCCCAGTCGCTCGCGCAAAACACCGGTGATCATTGCCAGTGGAATCAGCAACACCAACACGAGCGCGCCAACTCCAAGCAATTTCAGAATCGTGCTATTGCGCCGCCCGAAGAAGGGCTGCGATTTTGGCACAGGCGGCGGCGCTACTGGGGCTTCAGGCATGCGCGGATCTTGAACAAACGAAACCGGTTAGGCAACGCACTTTATCATTACCTCTGCGTTGTAGTGTGCGCTGTCCTCAGCGCAGTAGTCCTCGGTCTCCGCTAAGGACAGCGGAGACTACAGCGCGTCGTTCCCGGACGACAACGTGCTAGGCCTCTCGCTGCAATTGCCGGCGAATTTGCGCAGCTTCGTGCATGAAGTTTGGGTTTCGAATTATCTTCGTAGCATTTTGCGGAGCTGATGCGCTTCGGACGAACAGTGACAAGCAATCGATCAAGCGTCTGCCCCGCCAGTTAACAAGTTCCTGACTGATGCAATAGAGCCCGTTCTGCGCGCACAGATTTCGAAACAGCTCAGCGGTCATGTCCGGATTTCGATGATGCGCCCAATCGAGAATCCCCGCCTTGATCAACGGCTTCGAGAAAAACTCCGGAAGCCGTTCGCGTGGTGAATTAACATATTCGCCAAAATTCGAATGATGAATGAAACCTTTGCCGCCGATTTTCAATTTTGTTCCTAGTTGGCGCAGGTAGCCTTCGACGATCTCCCGGTCTGGATGCACAAAGGAATCGAAGCTGAAAACAAAATCGACTGAAGAATCGGGGACTATCGACAAGGAGCGGCCGTCATTCAGCTGACAGTGCACGCGCGAATCTCCCGCGAAACGACGGCGACAGGCCTCGATGCATTCGCTCGACTTATCAACAGCCCACAACTCCTGGCAGTAATCTTTCAAATAATGCGTCCATCGACCGAACCCGGGCGCAATTTCCAAAATTGTGCCGACCGGCAGACAACCGCGAATGCGAGGAAAAATCGTGCCTTCCCATTGTGCAGTGGAACTCCCCCATGGCTCCGACCATTCCTCGCCCGACTCTTTCCAATCGTATTTCACTTGGTAGGTATGGCTGGGGGCGGAATCGAACCGCCGACACGTGGATTTTCAGTCCACTGCTCTGCCAACTGAGCTACCCAGCCGTTGTAGGCGCCTCTCGTTTGAGCGGGCTGCTTATTAAAGCAGAAAACGTCCAACGCTCAACGTCCAACCCTGCGCGCGCAGGTACGCGTGGCAGGCGCCCAACGCTCAACTTATCCTGCCCATTCGTTGTGCCGATCAGATTTGCGGTTACAATCGGCCGCATGAAGAAAACCATTTTTACCGGCGACGCTCCGGCGGCAATCGGCCCGTACTCACAGGGCGTGCGCATCGGGCGCTTCGTGTTCTGCAGCGGGCAGATTCCCCTCGACCCGAAGTCGGGCCAGATCGTTTCCGGCGACATCGCCACTCAGACTCGCCGCGTAATGGACAACATCGGAGCCATCTTGAGAGCTGCGGAAATTACTTTCGACAACATCGCCAAAACCACGATTTTCCTCACCAACATGGGCGATTTTCAGGCGGTAAACGAAATATACGGCTCCTATTTCAAACAAGATCCCCCTGCCCGTTCTACTGTGCAGGTTTCCGCGTTGCCGAAGAGCGCGAATGTGGAAATCGAAGTGATCGCTGTCGTTCAGGACAGCGACCAGACCGCGTATGACACGTCCGGGTAGCGGGCACGGGCGAATTTCCGGGGAGCGTACGCTTCCAGCGTGCTGCGTTCGGCATCCTGCCGGACGCCCGCTTGTCAGAGACCTCCGCGGCAAGATGCCGCGCAGAGCACGCAAGATGCGTGCGCTCCCCAGATGAGCGAAGACCTCCTTACCCTTTTCCGACAAACCGGTGCGCTGTTAGACGGCCACTTCGTTTTGCGCTCGGGTCTGCACAGCCGCGAGTATTTCCAATGCGCGTTACTCCTTCAGCATACCGACATCGCCGCAAACGTTTGCGGCTCGCTCGCCGATAAACTGCGCGACTTCGATTGCGACACAGTTATCTCGCCTGCGCTTGGCGGAATCGTCGTCGGACAGGAAGTCGGCCGGTCGTTAGGCAAACGCCACATTTTTGTCGAGAAGGACGAAGGCAAACTTGTTTTACGCCGCGGCTTTCAAATCTTGCCTGACGAGAAGTTCGTCGTAGTCGAAGACGTTGTCACCCGCGGCGGCCGCGTACAGGAGACACTCGATATCGTGCGCGCCCGCGGCGGCATCGTCTCGGCAGTCGGCGTGATTGTGGATCGCAGCGGCGCAGACAAACCGGATTTCGGCTGTCCTTTCGTGAGTTTGATCGAAATGAATGTCGAGACGTTTCCCGCCGACAAACTCCCGCCCGATCTGGCCAAAATTCCCGCCGTCAAGCCTGGCAGCAAATAGACGCCTGTTTGCTTCTTGGGACTTTCAGTCGCTTCAAGGAACGGCCGTTTCCAATCGGCCCCTCGGAAACGGCGGACTAGAGACCGCTTTCGCCAATCCAGCCTTCCCAGCCACTTCGGCGGAGTAAGCAGCTCCGGCGAACGGAAACCGCCGCTCCTCCTAATTACCACGAGAGCCGAGTGAGACCGGGCACGGCATCAAAGTGAGCGTCGCGACTCAGAACTGGCAGCTCGTGCTGGCGCGCGAGACCGGCGATCCAAACGTCGTTGGCAGGTAAGGGCGCGCCGGCTCTCTTTAGTTGCTGCCGAATTGATGCGTAGTGCACGGCCGTCTCCTCGACCACGGGGAGCACATTCCAGAACGCACGGCCACGCGCCAGCCACGCTTCGTATTCACGTCGGCGACGAGAAGTCGCAATGCCGAAGCGGTACTCTCCCAACACGAAGACCGGAACATGAAGTTCGTCGGCGGTACTGACCTGTTGCACGACTGGAGGCAGGCCATCCGCAAATGCAAAGAGCGCGTTCGTGTCGAGAATCATTGCCGGTCTTCCGGCTCGATGTTCTCGAACTCCGCTTCAATCACGCGCTCTATTCGGCGATTTTCGCTGTGGAGATGCTTCAGTCCGCCGGCCAATGCCATCCACGGCTTTTGCTGCCTGCTGGCACCATTTACGCGCGCGATTTTCTCCGACAACGCCTCTTGAACCAGTTGCTTGAGCGTGCGTCCCTGGCGAGCAGCAGTGGCTTTCGCTTTGCGGAACAGCGGTCCCGGAATCTCGAGAGTAGTTTTCACAAACGATCATCGCCCATATTTATGGGCACTGTCAACGTGGTGCAAACCGAGCGGCTTGGCGGAGGTGCGAGTTCTGACATCCGACCTCTGCAGGTCTACTCACGCAGCCGGCAAAATGCGTCCGGTCACTTCTCCGAAGCCAACGCGGCGACCATCGCCCTGGCACCAGCCGCTGATCGTTAGGCGGTCACCGTCTTCGAGCCATTTGCGTGTTTCGCCGTTTGGTAGCTTCAATGGATTCGCGCCCCGCCACGTCAATTCCAGCATGCAGCCGCGCGATTCCTCGGTTGGTCCGCTGATCGTGCCGCTTGCGAGTAAATCGCCGGGTTCCAGGTTGCAGCCATTGACGGTGTGATGGGCAAGTTGCTGGCTGATGCTCCAATAAAGATTTTGAAAATTGCTGCGGGTAATCACGTGCGGCGCGTCCGCCAAAGAAGTCTGGAGGCGCGCTTCGAGCTGGATGTCGAATGTGAAATCCTTCTTTGCGCGCAAATACGGAAGCGGCTCGGGATCCTGTGGCGGGAGCGGTTTCCGGAACGGTTCAAGCGCTTCGAGCGTTACGACCCATGGCGAAATGCTCGTCGCAAAGTTCTTCGCCAAGAACGGGCCGAGCGGTTGATATTCCCACGCCTGAATGTCCCGCGCGCTCCAGTCGTTCATCAGCACGAGTCCGAATATGTGATCGGCAGCGCGATCAATCGACATCGCCTTGCCTAACGAATTACTCGGGCCGATGAGAAACGCCGTTTCCAATTCGTAGTCGAGGCTTTTGGTTGGGCCGAATGCCGGCGCGATTGCATCTGGCGCCTTGGTCTGCCCGCTCGGCCGGCGCACATCAGTCCCGCTGACGACGATCGAACTCGCGCGTCCGTGATACGCGACCGGTAACCATTTCCAATTTGGCATCAGCGCGTTCTCAGGACCGCGCAGCATCGTGCCGACGTTATGCGCGTGATGATATGACGAATAGAAATCGGTGTAATTGCCGATTCGCGCCGGCAGTTTCATCGTTACATCTCGTTGCGCATGAAAGATTTTTTCGCGCAGACGCGCGTTATCACGCAGCGTGGCCGTATCGGCTGATAGGAGATGCTGGAGAATTGCGCGCGTCTTCCTCCACGCCGGTCGCCCCAGCGCGAGAAATGAATTCAGCGAATCCTCAGAGAATACCTTTCGGTTCTGAAATTCTGACGATCGAAAATGCCCGAGCTCTTCCAACGCGAAAAGATCGACAATTAAATCTCCAATCGCGACGCCCACGCGCGGTTTACCCTGTTTCGGTTGAAAAATGCCGAAGGGAAGGTTTTCCAGCGGGAAATCCGAATCCGCTGAAACTTCGATGAACGATTTGAGTGGCATTTTGGTAGGGACGATTGACCTCAATCGCCCAAAGCGTGTCTTTTTACACTAACCGGGCGGTTCAGGTGAACCGCCCCTACCTTACAGGAAACCTAGCGCGCGCAAATCCTCACGCGGCTCATCGAAGCTGCAACTGCCAAAGGACCTGACGAATCTCCGCCGGTATTGCAGGCGTTCGGTATCGATTTTCCAGTCGCGCCACGCGAAAAAATCGTCAGTAAACGAAAAGGAACCCGGATCTTCATCATCGAGCATCATCGCGACTTGATCGGGATTCCATTGGTGCTCGGCCGCAAGCACTGCGGCTCCGAGCACATTCAAGAACCCGTGCATCCTGGTTTTCACTTCGTCGCGAAATTGCCGGATTGGATGATGCAGCCCGGCCGTAAACTTTATTGGAAGCTGATGCGTGTTTGGTGTGACGAGAGCGCGCGCGATCTGCGCCGAAGTTGGAAATGCATCCGCCGTGACTCCGCCGGTCCGCAATTTGTAACCGAACGTCGCCACTTCCTCGTCGGAATTGTGCCCGGCGAGCAATGCAATCGTTTGTTCCGCTCGCTCAGGCGGCGCTTCCCAAAAAACCAGCAACTCACCGATCATGGCGCTCGCTTCTTTGAGAGCAGCAGAATCCACGTCCTCCGGCAAAAACATTTCAAGATGACTGATCGAAATCAGATCCACGTCATATCGTGAGAAAGACCGAATCGCCGCTTCCGCTTCATAGAGCGCGTCGAGAAATGCATCGGCGTTTGCGGTTTTCGGTCCGAGCGCTGCAACGCGCAGCAGATGCGCGGGATCGAACTCTGAGAGAAATTGCCTTGTCGCATCGAATTGTTCGACTGACAGAACGAATCCATTCAGCATCCACGCTTCGAGCGAACGAACATAGCTCGCGTGGTTCTGTAACGCTGGTTCGAGCGCCAGACTGCAAGGCGGAAACATTCCCGCATAATCGATTGATTGATCGAGCAGAGCGCGGAGCGAAGCAGAAACAGTCATGACCGGGAAAGAGCTAACCACGAATGCACACGAATGGACACGAAGATTTTTCAGGTAAACTCGCCCGATGTCTCTAACGCTTCTTCACTACGGTGAACTTAATTCGCCTGTCCCTTCCCAAAGCATTCCAATCAGATCTACACAGATCCAACCACCAGTGATTTAATCAATTACGGATTCCATGCAGACGTATTCGTTAGCATTCGATGTCGTTAGTGGTTGCTGGATTGTATTTATCGCGATTTGGGTACTGGCTGCGATATCGACCAAACGCACGGTATATCGTGAAAGCCGCGCGCAACGGTTCCGCTATTGGGTGCTCCTCGTAACCGCTTATTTTCTGCTGATCTATGGCCGGCAATTGCCATATCCGCTGAACCTCCGCATCATTCCTCATGCAGGGCTAATCGCGTGGACAGGTCCCGTCTTATGCATCGCTGGTTTGCTCTTCGCCCTTTGGGCTAGACTTATCCTCGGGCGCAACTGGAGCGGTATGGTGACATTGAAAGAAGGACACGAACTCGTCGAGTACGGCCCGTACCGATTCGTGCGACACCCCATCTACACCGGCATGCTCGTTATGTTCTTTGCCACTGCACTTGTGCAAAGACATCTGGCTGGATTTGTGGGCGTGCTGCTGATGTTTGCGAGTTTCTGGATTAAACTCGGCCTTGAAGAAAATCTGATGCTTCAACAATTCCCCGAGCGATATGCCGCATACCGGCAACGAACTAAACGCATCATTCCTTTTGTGCTCTGATTCGAGCTGTAGCCCCGAAAGCTTTCGGGGCTGTACTCATCGGATTTTTCCGCCGCGCGCTTCCGGATGCGCCGAGGAAAGCGCACTCTAAACCAAAGCCTCGGCGCTTTGGGCCATGTTGTAGCCACGCCCCTGTGGAGCTCTCGGCTTGAATTCTCGAACGCACGACGGCGCACAGCGCCGTGGCTACAGGGCCAGCAATCTGTGAGAACGGCGCTAATCGAACGAAGCTGATTGCGGAGTCATGCTGAAGGAGGCGCGCAATTCGCCAAGAGCTGGAATGATCTGGATTCCCTGCTTCTGCTCAAAGGGACGCTGTTCGTGGTGATCAGGCAAACCCCAGCATGGTTCGACGCACAAAAACGGACCGCCATCGGACCACAACGTTAAGTAAGGCACACCGGTCAGGTCCAGAGTCACCCATCGGCCGCTCGGCGGATCAACATAGGAAAATTGCGGCCGCGACACGTCCACCAATTCCAGAATCACCGAACCGGGTAACTCCGTCCTTGGGAACGGCATTTCGCCACCGGAAAATTCGATGTCGCGGGTCTGACCAGAGAGAAAATTGTCCGGCGAAAAGTACCGACGGTAGAATCCTCGCGGCATCTGCAGATGAAAAGTTTCAAAGGAAGTCGCGGCGAAGCCGGGATGCAATCCAAACGACACGTGCGCGGTCAGCTCAGGTTCATGATTTCGAAACTCGAAAAGCACGCGCACCTGATTGGCGTCGATCTCGTAGGTTAAGTCCACGCTCACCTTCAGCGGATAATCGCTGGGACAGAAATCGTCTGGTGTGATCTGGTATTTCAGCGACGCGCCGCTCCCCTCAGTAGAAGATCCGATGAGATGCCATATTTTCGAACGAAGAAAGCCGTGCGTTCCGCCTTTGATCTCGCGACCCCGATAAAAACTGCGGCCATTCTTCAACCGATGAATATAATAGCCCATCAATGTGGCGTGATTTGCCCAGCCTCCGGAAGGCGCCGAAACGTCGTCGTCCCGGTAAAGGAAGCCGAGCCAATGCCCGGCATCATCCATTCGCGCGAGGCTAATCAATTCCGCGCCCAGACGCGAGACGATGATTCGAAGTCCGTTCTCTTCATCGGTTAAAACATCGAGCTGCCGTCCATCCCGGCTTTCTTCGGTGTGCGAAAACTTCATCGGTCGCTAAGTTTTTGCGTCATTCTGAGCGAAGTGAAGCGCAGCACAACGAAGTCGAAGAATCCCGTTGAACCCACCCTAAAGGTAACGCCACGAGATCCCTCGACTTCGCTCGGGATGACTGGAGGCATCGGTACTCATGGGAACAACCCGCGCACTTGTTTGGCCTTGATGACGCGTTCCACCCCGATCGCCATGGCAGCGGTTCGATGCGAGACATTGTGGTCCTTCGCACGCCTGATCACCTGCGCAAATGAATGCTCGAGAATACGAAAAAGTTTGTCGGTCACTTCCGACTCGGACCACAAAAACGCCTGCAAACCCTGCACCCATTCAAAGTATGAAACGATGACGCCGCCGGCGTTACAAAGAATGTCGGGAATTACGAAGACTTCGTCCTGGCGCTGCTCGAGAACCAGATCTGCGTCGGGCGTGGTCGGGCCGTTGGCGCCTTCGGCAAGGATGCGGCACTTGAGTTGACCGGCATTTTCCCCGGTAATCACGCGGTCAACGGCCGCCGGAACAAGAATGTCGCACGGCAGCGTGAGAAACTCGTTAGGATTTACATGATCATCCTGAGCGAACGCCCGCAGGTTACCTTTCTTTAACATGTGCTGTTCGGCGCCTTTAACATCGATGCCCTTCGGATTGTAAATCGCTGCGGTATGATCGCTGATCCCGACAACTTTGACGCCGCTCTTGTATGCGAGCGACAACGCTGCGACCGAACCGACGTTGCCGAAGCCCTGCACAATGGCCGCGCATTTTTCGGGGTCCATCTTCAGCATGTTCATGGCGCGCTCAACCAGATACACCACGCCGCGCCCAGTGGCTTCACGCCGGCCTTCGGTCCCGCCAATCGCGACCGGTTTGCCGGTGACGATTTCATTAACGGCATAGCCCATGTAAACCGAGTAGGTGTCCATGAACCACGCCATGATCTGTTCGTTGGTGCCCATGTCTGGTCCCATGATGTCGGTGTGCGGACCGACGAACGGAATCATCTCCTGCATGTAACGGCGCGACACGGCCTCGAGTTCCGTCCGCGATAACTTTAAAGGATCAACCGCCACGCCGCCCTTTGCGCCGCCATATGGCAACTGAGCCAGTGCGCATTTCCAGCTCATCCACATCGCCAGCGCCGCCGTTTCGCCCATGGAAAGTGAAGGCGCAAAGCGCGTGCCGCCTTTGGTCGGCCCGAGCGCGATGTGATGTTGCACGCGATAACCCTGAAGAGCTCTCGTGCTCCCGTCGTCCATGTGCACCGGCAAGGTCACCGCAACGGCGCGCTTCGGGTACGTGGCCCATTCACGGTCGTTCTTGTCGATGTTTAGGTAATCGGCGATGACGCGAAACTGCTCGCACGCCATCTGGAAAACTTCGTCGTCGTAAATCGTGTGAACTGCTAAGTCAGCGCAACTCTGGGAATCCATGGGAAAGCTGCTATTTGCGCTCGGCAGGTGGCGTCGTCAACTGGGAAAGCGCTGTAGTGTGCGCTGTCCCAAGCGCAGTGTTTTTTAAGAAAGTCCGCTGGGGAGCGGACACTACAGCAAACATCGACAAGGACGGGGGCGATCAGTAACGTCGCAGCCACAAATGAAAATCGAAACCATAGCCGTACACGCGGGACACGCGGTTGATCCCGCAACCGGAGCAGTCGCGGCCCCAATTTATCTGTCCACGACATTCGAGCGCGACATCGAAGGGACGTATTCACGCGGTTTCATGTATACGCGTAACGACAATCCCAATCGCCAGACGCTGGAACGCGGCGTAAGCATGCTCGAGGGCGGCGACGCAGCCGCGGCATTCGCCTCCGGCACCGGCGCAGCAATGTCCATTTTGCAGGCGCTATCCCCGGGCGACCACGTCCTCGCGCACGTCGACGCCTACTACGGCACGTCGCGATTGATCCGCGAAATTTTCATGCGCTGGGGGCTTGAGGCCGATTTCGTGGACATGAGCAATCTCGCTGCTGTGAAAAAAGCGATGCGACCGAATACAAAACTCGCCTGGGCCGAAACGCCTTCGAATCCACTTCTAAAAGTCGTCGATCTCGCCGGTATCGCGGAAATAGTTCACGACACCGGCGCGATTCTGGTTTGCGACAACACCTGGGCGCCGGTGCTGCAACGCCCATTCGATCTCGGTGCCGATTTAATCCTGCACTCAACGACGAAATACTTCGGTGGGCATTGCGATGTTCTCGGAGGAATTGTCGTGGCCAAAACAGACGGCGAATTTTTTCAGCGGGTCCGCAGCATTCAATATGAGGGCGGCGCGGTCCCCTCGCCTTTTGATTGCTGGCTTATCCTGCGTGGCATGCGCACGTTGCCGTGGCGAATGCGCGCGCACTCGGAGAACGCAATGAAAATTGCCGACTTTCTCGCGCGGCATTCGAAAGTGGCACACGTGCATTATCCCGGATTGCAATCGCATCCCGGACACAAGATCGCGGCGAAACAAATGTCTGCCTTCGGCGGAATGCTATCGTTTGAATCGAAAGATGGCTATGACGCCGCGATGTCCGTCGCAGCGAAAACGAAAATTTTCATTCGCGCCACGAGCCTCGGCGGCGTGGAAAGTCTGATCGAGCATCGCGCGTCGATTGAAGGCCCTTCCACGACGTCGCCCGGGGGGCTGTTGCGCCTGTCCATCGGCCTCGAAAACGCCGATGACCTGATTGAGGATCTCGATCAGGCACTGGGGTAGCGCGTGCGTCCCCGCTTGTGCCAAGTGCCTATCCAATGTGCATTGTTGTAGAGGCGCTTGTGCCAAGCGCCTATTTTTTGAGGTCGACTTTAGGCGTTTGACACAAACGCCTCTACACCGATCGGCCTTCGAGTCTGGTGACTTCTCTTTGCCACGGCCACTTACCTGCGTTGTGTACTAAACCTGCCCGCACGGGGTTCTGGCGCACATATTCCCATTTTGCCGCATAACTCTCGCTGTGACGAATCAGATGATCGAAGAAGCCTTTCTGCAAATGCGGCGGCACGGCCGGAATTGTGCTGGACAGAGCGCGCTTTAGCATCCGCACCCATTGCCGCAGCGTAAAATCCAGGCTTCCGCGAACAAACAAATGAACGTGGTCCGGCATGATGACATATCGCCCGAGCCCAATTCCGCGCAGCTGCCCTGCTTTGCGAAATCGATCAGCGCCTCGTGCACGCTCGCATTAGCGAGAAGTTTCCTCCGCTTGTGCGTATTGAATGTAACAAAATACAACGGCGGATCGTATCGTTGAAACACCTGATATAGCCGCGGTGGTCGATGAGGCATGACCGGACACGATCATTGTAGAGGCGCTTGTGCCAAGCGCCTAGCTTTTTCCGAGTTGTAGGGGAGCTTGTGTCAAGCTCCCAGGCGTTTGACACAAACGCCTCTACAACGCCGCTTATTTTTTAGCGACGCCGCTGAAAGCGCGATTCACAACCTGCCCACCTTCCGCCGGAAAACATCGATGATGTCCTGCACCTCCCTGATGCGCAGAACAAACGCTGCGGAAAAAAATACTGCGGCGCCAAATGCAATTACCCCAAGCAGGATGAATAACTTTTGGAAGAACCGCATGTCCGACCACGCATCGAGCCACCAGTAATTCGCCGCCCAGCAGACCAACGCCATGAGCGCGCCGGCGACACAAATCTTTCCGAGCCCGACGAGCATCTGGCGCGTCTCGAGCCGACGCGTGTGCCGGCGCATCAGCGCGTAGAGCAACAGAAAATTGATGGTCGCCACGAGGCTTGTTGAAAATGCGAGGCCACGATGTCCCCACCCCAATCGGAATGTGAAAAGCCAATTGAGAAATAGATTTGCGCCGATGGCAAGAAAGCTCACCAGCATTGGCGTGTTGCGTTTGCCGATGGCATAAAACGCAGGCGTCAACACTTTCAACGCGGCATACGCGACGAGACCGATCGCGTAAAATTGCAGCGCGCCCGCAGTCTGCCGCGTCATTTCAGCGGTGAACCGCCCGTGTTGATAAATCACGCTGATGATCGGCGACGCTAACATGCCGAGTCCGATCGCCGACGGAATCGTCAGCAAAAACGCCAGCCGCATGCCGCGCGCGAGAATCCCGCGGAACTCATCGGTGTTTCCTAATGCGGCGTGCTTCGACACCAGCGGCAAGGTCACAGTGCCGATGGCGACGCCGAAAATTCCCAGGGGCAATTGCATCAGGCGAAACGCGATGTTCAGCCAGCTCACCGGCCCGTTGCCGAGACTCGCCGCAAACCCGCTGTTGATCAGCACGTTTACCTGCACCGCGCTCGCGGCGATCACCGCCGGTCCCATCAAAGTCAGCACAGTGCGCACACCTTCGTCGCGCCAGGCAAAATCGAGGTGAAACCTGAAACCGACTTTCCACAGCGACGGAAATTGCCCTATCAACTGCCACGAGCCGCCGATGAGTGTGCCGATCGCCAGGCCCACGAGCGAGCGTGCGCCGAAATGCGGATCGATCCAGTAACCGATCGCCACACCGGCAATGATCGAGCCGAGATTGAAATAACTCGACGCCATGGCCGGTGGACCGAACACATGTTTCGCGTTCAGCATTCCCATCACCAGCGCCGCGAGCGAGACCATCAGCATGAATGGCCACATGATCCGGGTGAGCGAAATGGTGAGCGCAGTTTTGTCCGGCGACCAACTGCCCCACGTCAAGAGGTCCACCAGTTGCGGCGCGAACACGATGCCGAGCAGCGTGATCACGCTCATGAACACCGCGGTGAGCGTGGCGACCTTGTTCGCAAGGCGCCACGCGGATTGATCGCCGTCGACTGCGATCTTTTTCGAGAAGGTAGTAATGAACGCGGTTGAAAGCGCGCCCTCGGCAAAGAGATCGCGCAACAAATTCGGCAACCGAAACGCCATTAAAAAGGCGTCGAGATTTCGTCCGGCCCCGAACAAACCGGCAAACACCGTCTCACGAATCAGACCGAGCACGCGACTCGATAGAATGGCAATGCCGACTACACCCGTCGCGCGGGTGCTCATTTGCCGGTCAGCTATCTCAGCCATCGGCGAATGTTAACCACGAATCCGGCTTCGCGCGAGGCTACGGCGGGACAGGTAGACACGAATGAACAGGAATTCATTTCAGAAACCACGGATATCACGGAGGAAACGGAGTTTCGACAGAATGAACGGACTTTTCAGAATCGAGGAAATAGGATTTCCGAGATAGAACACGCGCGCTTGGGAAATCGCGCGGGTAGACGGCAACGCAGCTAGGGTAGCTGGCGCAAGCACGAGGCAGTGCGAGTGATCACCGTAAAACTGCGACGGGTAGCAGCGAGCAAGGCGGGAGCCGAGCGAGTTTCAAACCACGGATGACACGCATGAAACGGATCGGGGAGCGCACGCGGCTCGCGTGCTGTTTTCGGCCGACGGCCGAAAACAGCATACACGGCAGAACATCGTGCAAAAGTAAACAGGTGGGGTTGGAATGGCGCGGAGTGCCATTAGCCTTAAAACGCGTGCAAAAAAAAATTCTTGATTTTTGGTAAGGGGAACGTGCCCTATTTTTTGAAACAAATCTCCCTAGGGGGTTGTGTGAACAGGTGTGAACAGATTAGATTTGTCGTCGGAAAACGTCCCCTTAGGTGAAGAATGCGGTCGCACAGGCTTCCCAGCCTGCCATTTCCCGATCAGGCAGGGATGCCTGTATGACGGGACAGGATTCGCCCCGGGCGAATCCTTCCGATGGTGGACACGATGCCTGTGTTACAAATCACGCGGCGGGGAAACGGACCACTTTCCTTTTTCCTCTGCCCACGATGCTGGTCGGCGGCAAGAACGTTACTTCGACATATTTTTTGGCACACGCCACCAGATCGCGGCTGCTACTCAGGTCGAGCTTGTGTTTGATGTTCTCGCGATGGCTCTCAATGGTTTTTACACTCAAGTTTAGGGAACTGGCGATCTGACTGTTGCCAAGACCTGAGCCTAACAAGAAGAAGATGTGCATCTCGCGATCGGACAATTTTTCAATGCGAATGGTAGGCCGCGCGGAGCGATTTTCTTCTGATCGCGTCTCCAGCGATTTTTTGAAGGCGCGCATCGCTACGTCGTGGCTGACGTAGATGTTGCCGCCCATGATTTCGCGAATGGCCTCCAGGAGTTCTTCCTTCGGAGCAGTTTTCATCACGTAACCGTCTGCACCGGCACGCAGCGCGCGTTCTGCGAAGATGGTTTCCTCGAAGGCAGAATAAACGAGGATCAACAACGCGGGGTGCTCTGACTTCAGCGCTTTAACAAATTCCAGGCTGTCCCCGGCGCCCAGCCGCAGCGCGGTCAGCAACAATTGCGGTTTGCATTGGTGAATTTTGTGCTGCGCATCGCGAATGTTGTCGGACTCTCCGCACACGGTCATGTCCGGCTGGGCATTGAGACAGTCGGCTACGCCGTGCCGAAGCAGCGGGTGCTCTTCCAAGATCAGAAGCCGTGTTTTTGCAGGATGCTTTTCTGGGGCGGACATGCGTGAGCGAAGCGCGATTACGCGGCGTTTTTTGCCATTTACACGGCACGAATGTCAAGAAGGTAATTTTTCAGACAGAGGAACCACCCGCCTTCGCGTGCTACGGCGTGGCAGGCGGATGACATGGATTTTGTAGGGCTTTTGATTCGTTCGCTCCCGGTCAGCTCACCTTTCAGGCTTCCCGTCTAATCTCCGGCGTCCACGCTCGGAGCTTTGTGTCAGACGCCGATCGTTGGGAGGTGTCTCACAGAGACGGCCTACAGTATTAGTGTTCATTCGTGTCCATTCGTGTTTAAAGAAAAGTTCGTGATCGCGAGCGCGCCGAAAACAGGTCTCCGCGGCGACCGCTCCCCAAATCCGTGTCATCCGCGAACCGAGCTGATGGGATCAGCGAGATAGAAGGTAAAGCCGCGATAGGTAGCGGCGAGCGAAGGGGTAGCCGAGCGAGTTTCAAATCCACGGTTCACTTCAGAAACAAACTCATGCCGTCGAGATCGATGATGGCGTGGCGGATGTAGAGCGTGTCCATGCCGAGGATCCCGGCGATTCTGCTGTTGCCTTGTCGCAACGCAAAATTAGGCAGCCGAGCCACGCCGAATTTTTCCGATGGCACTCTGAACGCGCCGATGGCCAGGTCATTGATTTTCGCTGCACTGATCCGTTTCGACCCGCCGCGGGCGAACTGCGCGGAAATCCGAGTCGGTTCTGACGCGATTCCGAGCGATTGAATGAAAGGTTCGTGCAACGTAGTGACAAACGCGCCGGTATCGACAAGCAGACGCGCCAGTTGGCCGCGGATTGAGCATGGCACTGTCAGCGCGCCATTTTCCTCCCGCTGGATCGGAACGCGTGTGAATTTTTCCGAAGCAGCAACGGAACTGAGGTTTATCCGCCGGGCTTGATCGACTTTGAAGAAGACAAGTTTGGTCCTGCAATTAACTATCGCCTTGTAACGAAGTAGAATGTCCAGCCCGAGCACGCCATCGATGTGACCGGTGCCGGCGCCGGAATGAGGTGAATTCCGCAGCGCAACCATACGGCTGCCAAAATTCATGCCGCCGGCGGTAATGTTTTGTGCAAACCCGACGGGCAAATCCTGGCCATTAATTTGCGTGAACCGGATGTAGCGGAGGCCGCGTTGCGATGGCCTTATGCCGAAAGACTGAGCTGCGTCGGCATCCAGGATCACTTGGTTCGAGCCGGTATCCACCAGCAAGCTCGCTGGTTGCCCGTCAATGCGGACGAACATGATCATTTTATTCAGCGGTCCGTAACGCACAGGCACGGCTTTGTAGCCGGGCAGGTGTATGGCGGAGCGATTTGTTGCTGCGCCAAGAATTGAGATCGGAGTAATTGCGAGAAGAAGTAACATCACAACTCGCATGCGACGGTCACGGTGTGTGAAAACGCTATGCCTGCTTAGAAGCGGGTCGCGCCAACGGCGCCGTGTCATTGTCAGCCTGGAGCGGCGCCCCAGGATTTGCGAGATTAGGAAACCGCCAGCGCTGAAAGCGCGATTCACCTGCGACACGAAGCTCGATCCTCCATTTCTGATTGAACCGCGCTTTCAGCGCTGGTTGCAGGTTTAATGGATTGCCTGGGGCGATTGCCCCAGGCTGGAGATGAAGGTGCGCCTTTAGCGCGAAAGAGGAGAAACGCCTGCACTCCTCTCACAGTCCCGTCGGACAATCGATAAATTCCCATGGCCCCCTGAATCGCTTCGACAAATGTGCAGCGAGCGCCTTCACGCCGAACACTTCCGTCGCGTAATGTCCGCCGAGCAGAAGATTCACGCCGAGTTCTTGGGCGGCAACTGCAGCCCAATGCGGTGCTTCGCCGGTGATAAACGTGTCGATGCCTTCCTCTACCACCCGGTAAATCTCCGAGCCTGCGGCCCCGGTCACAATGCCGATCGCGCGAGTCTGCTTCGGACCGAAATCGAAACGTTTCACCGGACCATTCAACGCCTTTTGCAATCTCCGTACGAGTTCGCTTCGCGGCAGCGACGCACGCAGCTTCAGCCCTACCGGCTGACCTTTTTCTTCCAGGAACGGCTTCGCAGATTTCAGTCCAATCGCGGCGACGAGATGTGCGTTGTTTCCGATCTTCGGATGGACATCCAGGGGAAGATGCGCGCTGTAGAGCGCGATATTGTTTTCAAAGGCGAGTCGCAGTTGCCGGCCGAGCGCGCCTCGTATCGGCTGCAATCCCGGCCAGAACAGCCCGTGATGCACGATTAATAGATCGACGTTTTGTTTTGCCGCCTCAGTCAAAACGCGTGTGGAAACATCCACCGCTGCACCGATGCGCGTGACCCGGCCGGAATTTTCGATCTGCAGCCCATTAAGCGCATTGTCCCAATCGCCCACTTCGCGAACGCGCAAAAAACTGTCGGTATAACTGACGATATCCGAAAGCGCCGTCATTTATTGAACCACGGATAACGCGGATAACACGGATAAGGAAGAAGGAATGCTCTTCATTTGTAAAACCCGCGGTCACGATTTTTTGGCGCCACAGGCAGGGGCCATGGGCGAAAATAATCCAGCAGGATCAACCGACTGTGATCCGCTTGTGCACATTCTCGCTGCACGCGAGGAAAATCCGTAAGCGGCCCAAATTCAAATCCGGCGCTCAACGGGCGAAAGAAATTGTCCTGATGACTCGGCAGAATGTAACCTGGTTGCAAACGCTTGAGCGCAGCAGCTAGTCGGGCACGTGAATCCGGCAAAGCCATGCCAAGGATCGCGAGATCCACGTGTTCGTTAGGCGGCAACTGCGCTGGTGTTCCCCCGGAGTCGATGTAAATCCGCTGGCCGTTTACTTCGATCAAAAACGCAAGCGGCTCGCCGCAAATCCAGTCGCCAGCGCGTTCCGGCGGTCCCACCTTCGCCAAGGCCTCGGAGGGCGAGCTCGCCTGCGAGGTTGGTCGATCGAACGGCACCTTGCCGAAAAGCCTATCGTGCGTTGCAGGCAACACGCGAATTCTCCACGGACCGATCTGTCGCACGTCGCCGGGTTTGACAACATCGCCAGATGGCGCACCGGCCGTTTTCGCAAGATTGACACTGGATGCGGACGCGATGAGACGCGCTCGTGTTTTTGACATGATAATTGGGACATCAAGCAAATGATCAAAATGTCCATGCGTCGCCAGGACCGCGTCCACCTTCCACGCGACATGGCGCATTCCATCGTCGATTCGAGAAATGTTTGGTTGGATGCGCAAACCAAGTGCAACGCGCAACAGATCCACGCGCGAGAAGTAAGGATCGACAAGCAACGCGTGTCCTTTGAATTCGAATTGGTAACCGTTTGTGCCGAGATACGTGACGCGTACGCCATTGCGCGGAGCTGTTGGAGAATCGCTCACGACCAGCTGAGCGTAGGGACTGAGTCCGGCGCCGAAAGCCTGTGTGTAGAGTATTAGCATAAGAAAGATTCCCACGCACCATGGATAATCCGGATAACACGAACACGGAAGAGCGAGATGCCAACTCCCTGGCGCGCGCGTCTGCTTCTGGCGAGCGCAGGCTGGCAGCCTGCGCTCCCCCAGATCTCCGAGGCTTCAGTTTTTGCTGGACAGAACCGGCGAATTGCCGCCAGTCTCGGCCACCATGAAAGGATAACCTATGAAAAAACAAAAAATCACATTCACACTCGCGACTATCGCGCTAACCTGCTTTGGGCTCTTGGCCCCGAAAGCTTTCGGGGTCAGTCCGGCACCGGACGGGTGCTACCCGAATTACACGACGGCGGAGGGGTGCAACGCTCTTAACTTCCTCACCGCCGGGGCTGGAAACACAGGCATCGGTTGGTACTCGCTCTATGGCGATAGCACCGGCAACTTCAACACTGGTGTTGGCGGTGGAGCGCTGGCCCTCAACAACGCGGATTCCAATACTGCAGTGGGCGCGGCAGCGCTGTTGCTCAACACCAGCGGCACGCAGAACACCGCCGTTGGAACAGACGCGCTGGTCTTTAACGACAGCGGCAGCTACAACAATGCTGTCGGCGCCTTTGCGCTTTATAATAACATTGACGGATCTGACAACAACGCTTTTGGCGATTCCGCGCTTGTATTAAATATTCACGCCAGCGGTAACACTGCCTTTGGTGATGGCGCGCTCTACGGTAATGACTTCACCGGAAACGGCACTGCCAATAACAACACGGCAGTTGGCGCTGGGACGCTCAATTATAACACTGATGCCTCTGGAAACACCGCCGTGGGGTTCTTGGCGCTCTTGTTTAGTGACATGACCGGAAACGGCACTGCCAATAACAACACGGCAGTTGGCGATGCGGCCCTTATGAATAACGTTGATGGCGCTTCAAGCACCGCGATTGGTTTTCAAGCGCTTGAAAACAGCACTGGAGATTACAATACCGCGTTGGGCGCGGGAGCAGGTACCGACCCGGACATCGGCAGAAACAATATCTATATCGGCGATGCGGGTGCCGCCGGCGATGAAAATGTGATTTCGATCGGTGGAATTGCCGCCAGCGGAACCCCGTATGAATTGACGTTCATCGGAGGCATTTACGGGGGGCAGGTTAGTGCTGGCGCCCTCCCAGTGTTCATCGATTCAGATGGCCACTTAGGCACCACCCTTGGCCCTGCCAACGGGAAGAACGTGAAGTTACGCAGTTCCAAAGGCGCCCAGCCCCAAGCGATGCTCAAAGAATTCCAAAAACAGCAAAAGAGGATCGCGGATTTAGAAGCCACGGTCACACGTCTAACTGCCATGGTCACAGAGCAGGCCGCGCAAATTGAGAAGGTCAGCGCGCAGGTGCAGATGAACAATGCAGCGCCGCAAGTGGTGACGAATAATCGGTAACGCAAATTGCATGGAGGGCGGAGCTCTGCGACGCCCAACCCGCAGGTTCGCGGGAGCTCGCCCTCCATGCCTTGCTCCGAGCGTCGGCAAGCGGAGCGCTTGCCCTACAAGAATCCTTGGAACGCCAGCCGAGGAGAGAACCCGCTTCCCAAGGAAAGGCGATTTTCTAATCGCCTCGGCGGTCTGGAGATCGCCGCTCCTCGCATCCGAGTTATCCGTGGTGTTCTTCATCTAAAATTCTCTTTGCTTGACGAAATCGGTGCGGCTTGTGAGTTTCGACAGGATGAAACTGGAATACACAGATGCGCCACCGGCTGCGGCCGAACCGGGCACGGGCGACAAAATGCCGTGCCCCTTTTGCGGGCATCTTCTACCGAAGGACGCCGAACGCTGCGACCGTTGCGATTGGGTCCGCGGCGCGACACAAACCGCGGAAGGCAAAGCGAGCGATATGGTGGCGGTTATGCTTAGTATCGTTCCCGGGCTGGGACATATCTATAAGGGACACATATTGGCGGGGATTCTCTGGATGGCGGGCGCGATCCCGGTGGGCATTTTTGTTTTCCTTGCCGCGGTCGCCTCTGCCGGATGGGGACTTGGCCTTTTCTTCTTTTATCTCGCCGCGGTGATGCTTCAT
>DASYDV010000007.1:0-4483 GCA_036499375.1 Candidatus Udaeobacter sp. | reverse complement strand
AACGTCCTGAAAAACTATAGACGTTTGCTGCGGCTCGAACTGGACAAGCGCCAAGCCAAAATTGAGTCGGCAGGCGAAGTGGATTCGACAACTAAATCGGAACTGATCTCCAATTTGAAAAAGAAATATGGCGGAGATCTGACAACGGAATTCTCAGTCGATCCCGCGCTTCTGGGCGGAATGCGTATTCGGGTGGGGAGTGATGTATGGGACGGAACGGTGCGCAACCGGCTCGAACGTCTTCAACAAGAACTTTAATCAAATCCAAAATCATGAGCAGCATACTTGAAGAGATCGAAAGCAAAATTGAAGGGCTGAAAACATCGACGACCAAAAGCAACGTCGGCGTCGTGCGCGAAACGGGCGATGGCGTGGCGCGCATCGAGGGACTGAGCGACGTCATGCTCAACGAGATGATTGAATTTCCAAACGGAGTATACGGCCTCGCGCTGAATCTCGAAGAAACGGAAGTCGGCGCAATTCTGCTGGGCGATACAACAAAGGTTTCGGAAGGCGACGAAGTGAAGACGACCGGCCGACTTCTTTCCGTTCCTGTCGGCAAAGCCCTTCTGGGCCGTGTGGTAAACACACTCGGGCAACCACTCGATGGCAAGGGGCCGATCAAAACCGAAACATTTTATCCGCTGGAAAAAATTGCGCCGGGAGTCATCAAGCGCCGCAGCGTGAATCAACCGGTGCAAACCGGCATTATGCCTATTGACGCCATGATTCCTATTGGTCGCGGCCAGCGTGAGCTAATTATCGGAGACCGCGCTACTGGGAAAACGACGATCGCTATCGATACGATTATCAGCCAGGCTCGCCTTAACAAAGCTGCGGAAGACGCGAAAGATACCAATTATCGGCCGCTCTACTGCATTTACGTCGCGGTTGGCCAGAAAAATTCCAACGTGGCGCGAGTACTCGATACTCTCGAGAGAGAAGGCGCCATGCCGTACACGACAATCATCTCCGCGCCTGCATCCGACACGGCGACTAATCAATATCTGGCGCCATTCGCCGGCGCCGCCGTGGGCGAATGGTTCATGGACAACGGAATGGACGCACTCATCATATTCGACGATTTATCGAAGCACGCAGTTGCCTATCGGCAGGTTTCGCTGGTGCTAAAGCGTCCCTCCGGTCGTGAAGCTTATCCGGGCGACGTATTCTATTTGCACTCGCGATTACTCGAACGCGCCGCGCGCATGAGCGACGAATTCGGCGGCGGATCGTTAACCGCGTTGCCGATCATCGAGACCCAGGCCGGCGACGTCTCAGCCTATATTCCCACGAACGTGATCTCGATTACGGACGGCCAAATCTATCTCGAGACTGATTTGTTTTATCAAGGTGTGCGGCCGGCAATTTCCGTGGGCCTCTCTGTTAGTCGTGTCGGATCGGCGGCCCAGATCAAGGCGATCAAGCAGGTCGCCGGCAAGGTCAAACTGGATCTGGCGCAGTTTCGCGAGCTGGCTGCGTTCGCGCAATTCGGGTCCGATTTGGATACGGCGACGAGAGCGCGACTCGATCGCGGTCAACGCATTGTCGAGCTTTTTAAACAAAAACAGTACAACCCGATTCCAGTAGAAGAGCAGGTGGCGGTGATTTGGGCGATGCAAAATGGGTACCTCGATGCTGTTCCGGTCGAGCGCGTGAAGGAGTACCAAGTCAAACTTCAAGACTGGCTACAAACACGGAAAGGAGGATTGCTCGGCGCGATTCTCCAGAAAAAGGAACTCGACAAAGACCTTGAGTCGCAATTGAAAGCGGCGCTCGATGAATTCAAGATGACTTGGCAATGATTTGTTTGCAAGCGTTCGACTCAACCATGACTTCTAGGCGCAAGATAGCGAGGATCGAAAGCGCGATCTATTTTCTTCGTGGTCAGCGGGTCATGCTCGATTCCGATTTAGCGGCGATTTATGGGGTCACAACAGCCCGGCTAAACGAGCAGCTGCGAAGAAATGCAGGGAGGTTCCCTGATGACTTCGCATTTCAGCTTACACGCGAGGAGTTTACGCGTTTGATATCGCAATTTGCGATATCAAAGCGCAAAGGTCGGGGCGGTAGACGGAAGCTACCATGGGTCTTTACCGAGCATGGCGCGATCATGCTCGCGAGCGTGTTGAACAGCGAAATTGCCGTTCAAGCAAGCGTTCGCGTCGTGCGCGCGTTTGTTAGGTTACGTGAAATGGTCGCGGCGAACGCGCCACTCGCGACAAAACTCGAAGAGCTTGAGCGCCGCCTTGACTCACACGATGAAGCGATTGTTGATCTTTTTGCGGCATTGAGGCGCTTGCTCGAACCCGCCGAACGGCCAAAACGCCGCGAGATCGGTTTCCATGTTCGAGAAAAGACCGCGCGCTACCGCGTGCAGAGCAACAAATCGAAAATCAGAAATCGAAATTCGAAAATTCCCTGAATGGCGAACACGCAGGACATACGGCGTCGGATAAAATCGATCCGCAACACCGCGCAGATCACCAAAGCGATGCAAATGGTGGCTGCTTCCAAGATGCGCAAAGCGCAGCAGCACGCTCTGGCGGGACGGCCTTACGCTGCATTGATGAATAAGGTTTTCGTGTCGTTGCAAAAACGGACGGATCCCAGGTTCCATCCGCTTCTCGCCGTTCGGCCACTTGAAAAGGAGCTGGTTCTAATCATCAGCACAGACAAGGGACTCTGCGGAGCGTTGAATACGAATCTGTTTCGGGAAGCTTCGAACTTTGATCCCACTAAGACAAACTTTGTGGTGACGGGGAAGAAGGCCAGGCAATTCATCGCCCGAACAAAGCGCGAATTACTGGCCGATTTTGAATTGAAAGACTCTCCCAGCTTCGTTGAAGCGAAGCCAATCTCGAAGTTTTGCATGGAAAAATTCCTGAGACGCGAAGTGGATAAAGTCTCCGTGCTCTACACGCATTTCATCAACACAATCAACCAACGCACGGTAGTGCAGACACTATTGCCGATCAGCAGTTTTGATTTGCCGAAGAAGCATGGCGAATCGGCTGAGGGCGCAGACGAGGGCGTCGATCCAATGCTTGGCTATATTTTTGAGCCAAACGCAGCGGCAGTCCTCGATTCAATGCTGCCGTACTACATCTCTTTTCAGGTTTTTCAGATGATCCTTGACGCGCGCGCGTCTGAGCACAGCGCGCGAATGGTAGCGATGAAGAACGCCACGGATAACGCGAATCAATTTATCAAAGATCTGACATTGGAATACAACAAGATGCGGCAAGCCGGGATCACAACCGAGTTGCTCGAGATCGCGACGGCGCAAATGGCGCTGAGCGGCTAATCAAGATTTATGAATACAGGAAATATCGTTCAAGTAATCGGTCCCGTAGTGGATGTGGAATTTCCAGACGAAAAGACGCTGCCGAAAATCTACAACGCACTGGAAATCGAATACGAGGTCAACGGCAACCCAACAAAGCTGACACTCGAAGTGCAACAGCATCTTGGCGACAGCTGGGTGCGCTCCATAGCGATGTCTTCCACGGACGGCTTAAAGCGTGGCATGAGCGTAACGGATACCGGCGGTCCCATAACCGTGCCTGTGGGCGAGGGTGTGCTTGGGCGACTCTTTAACGTCACTGGCGATACGATTGATAATCGCGGTCCGGTGAAATCCGAAAAGCGCTACCCGATCCATCGCCCTGCCCCGACGCTCACCGACCAGGACACAAGCGCGAAGATTCTGGAAACGGGCATCAAGGTCATCGATCTCATTTGCCCATTTACAAAGGGCGGCAAGGTCGGCGCATTTGGCGGCGCGGGTGTCGGCAAGACTGTTGTTATCCAGGAGTTAATTAACAACATCGCTATGAAACACGGCGGGGTATCGATGTTTGCGGGAGTAGGCGAACGGAGCCGGGAAGGCAATGACCTTTACAAGGAAATGAGCGAGGCGGGCGTGATCGATCAAAAAGATTTATCGAAATCGAAAGTAGGCATGGTGTTCGGTCAGATGAACGAACCGCCAGGCGCGCGTCTACGCGTCGCTCTTTCGGCTCTCGCAATGACGGAATATTTTCGCGATGAAAAAAATCAGGACGTTCTTCTTTTTATCGACAACATTTTTCGATTCTCGCAAGCCGGTTCTGAAGTGTCAGCTTTACTTGGGCGAACGCCAAGCGCAGTGGGTTATCAGCCAACACTCGCCGCGGAAATGGGCGATTTACAGGAGCGAATTACATCGACGAAACAAGGGTCAATCACGTCGTTCCAGGCTGTGTACGTTCCGGCGGACGATCTGACTGATCCTGCTCCGGCGAACACTTTCGCACATTTGGATTCGACCATCGTGCTTGAGCGGGCGATTGCTGAGCTCGGAATTTATCCAGCGGTTGATCCGTTGGCGTCTACATCCAAAGCGTTAGCGCCAGAAATTGTCGGCGAGGAGCATTACAACGTCGCTCGAAATGTGCAGCGAGTATTGCAGCGATACAAAGATCTTCAGGACATCATCGCA
>DASYDV010000006.1:0-103040 GCA_036499375.1 Candidatus Udaeobacter sp. | reverse complement strand
CCCGAATCACGGATTACGCCGATCACGCGGATTGGGGAGCGCGCAGGCCCTCGTTCCGCCTCAGAGGCGGGATCGTGGCGAACATCAAATCCGCCAATGGACGGATTCGCCGTGGCGAACATTAAACTTTGCTCCAGCGCTTCCCGTCGCGCCGTAGCCTTGCGCGAAGGCGGATTCACGCTTCTCGAATTATTAATCGTCATCGGCATCATCGGCCTCTTGCTGGTATTAGTCGCCCCCGCGTTCACCACCATCAAAGGCGGAACAGATGTCACCGACGCCGCGTACACCATCAAAGGCGCGCTCGACACCGCACGCACGTACGCGAAGGCAAACAACACTTACACTTGGGTCGGATTTTTTGAGGAAGACCCCACAAATCCTCCTGCACAGGGAAACGGGAGGATTGTAATTTCAACCGTGGCCTCCAAAGACGGAACGATGATTTATGCAAATCCACCAACCAGTGCTGTGACACTCGACCCGGCAAGGTTGGTTCAACTTGGCAAACTTACGAAAATTGAGAACTCGCACCTGAAAACTTTCACGGACGGATCAGGTACCGGCGAGAGCTTTGATACCCGGCCTCTGGTCGGAACAGCTCCCCGCCCGGATCTGGACGCGCGAATCGGTGACACCACGCCAAGAAGCCCCGTGTCCACGCTTCAAGCGTCGCAATTTCAATATCCTGTCGGCGGCTCATCGCCGCCGGCGCAATACAATTTCACGAAGATTATCCAATTTAGCCCGTCTGGCGACTCAAGGGTCGCCAATAGCAGCTACAGCGCAAAGCCCGTCGTCGAAGTAGGTCTTCAACCCGCTCACGGTACCGCTCCGGACAATAACAGCACAAATGTCGCAGCCGTTCAGCTCACGGGGTTCGGTGGCAATGTAAAGATTTACCGGCGATGAGAAAGCGATCTACTGCAGCCGCCTTTTCACTCGTCGAGGTAACACTCGCGCTCGGTATCGCTGCCTTTTGCTTGATCGCCGTCATCGGTTTGGTGCCCGTCGCCGTGCTCACGAATCGCAACGCGACATCTCAAACCGCAGCAACGAACATCATGGCTGCCGTCGTCGCCGACTTGCGAGCTACGCCGAAAGCCAATCCGGCTTCCACACAGTTCGGCATCACCTTCGGAACGAGCGGCACTCAAACGCGATACTTTGACAGGACGGGGTCCTGCTCGTGTGACAGCGCCGGGTTGCAGAAGTTTAATTCCGGCACGGGCAGTTGCTCCCTCACATGGATCCCAGCGCTGCAACTTCGCTATCAGCTCAACGTAACATGGAATGGTTCTGGCTGGAATGGATTGAGGTATGCTGATGTGAAGGTTAGGTGGCCGGCAGCTGCCACGGCGGCAAATGCGGCTGGGTCGACAGAAGTATTTGCTGGCTTCGACCGGAACTAGTGCCATGCGTCCGAAGACGACGACAGAAAGAGACAAACCTCCTGGAGAGGCAGCCGTGCCGGCTGCGCCTCGTCCAACCTGTAACCACGGCCCTGTGGGCCGTCTGCTTGAGGAAAAGTCCCGTCAGAACGGCTCACAGAGCCGTGGCTACAGGGCGGGATTCACCTTGGCGAAGCAACGTGAGCACGTCAGCGCTTTTACGTTGGTCGAACTCGCAGTCAGTGTTGGCGTGCTGGTAGTGATAGTTCTTCTAACAACGCAGGTCCTTAAGAGCACCGCGACTGTCACCACGCTCGGTCACAAACAAATGGACGCCGACTCACAAGCACGACAGCTCCTCGATCGAATGGCCGTCGATTTTGCCCAGTTGGTGAAACGAAATGACCTTGACTTCTTTGCCAAGAGAACAGTCGCGCCGAACTCGGTGGGCGGTCCGATGACCGGAAACGATCAGATAGCGTTCTTCAGTGCGGTTCCGGGTTACTATCCAACAGGAAGCTTCCAGAGCCCCCTGTCGCTTGTCGCATATCGGATAAATTCGGGCTCCAATAAGATGGAGCGAATGGGAAAAGGCTTGCTATGGAATGCAGCTACGCCAACTCCCGCGCCGGTTGTTTTTATGCCGCTGACGATAGGTCCCTCGGCACAAGTGCCTGCAGGGACCTGGCCGACTGCGATCAGCACTTCGGCAACTGACCCAGACTACGAGGTGATCGGGCCGCAGGTCTTCAGGTTTGAATACTGCTATCTGGGCACTGACGGGACTCTTTCGATCACGCCGCCCGGTATCTCCTCGATGGCAGCAATTGTCGTGGACATCGCGATGATCGATCCCAAGAGCAAAGTGCTCGTCAAAGACGCGCAGCTTGCGTCTCTCATAGCAGGATTGGACGACTCCGCTTCGGGACGGCCTCCAGGCGACCTGTTGTCGAAGTGGCAAGCTAAGATAAACAATCCGGCATTGATAACGTGGGGTGCCGACGGTCCACCGCCAGCCATCGCGCTTTCCGGCATTCGGCTGTACGAACGCTTTTTTTACCTCTCTCCGTCTACTCTATGATTACTTGGCTTCGTAACCGTTCCAAAGCGACTGGTAGGACGACACCACAGCACACTCGACGTAAATGCGAGCTTGTAACGTCCTGCCATTTCCGGTATTCGCTATACGCAGTTATTTTAATATCTCCAAGCCAAGCCTGTTAACTCCATGACCCCCCCTTTTCAATGCTCGCAGTGTTGTAGCCACGGCGCTGTGTCGCCGTGCACTAAGAGCCAGCCCCCTCGGAGCGCCTCGACACAGCGAGGCGGCTAGAACCCATGAAAAAGTTCCTTCATTCTCATCGTGGCGCATCGAAAGGCGCTGCGCTCATCATTGTTCTCGCCTTTGTCGTCCTTGCTACCGCGGTGAGCCTTGCGTATTTCTCACGCACCACTACAGATCGGCAGCTTGCCCAATCGAGCTACCACGATACTTCGGCCGATCTTCTCGCCCGAAGCGCGCTCGATATCACCGTCAGTGACCTTAAGCAGGAAATCGCCGCTCACCCCACGCCCACAGCGGCCCCGCCCTATTATATTCAGCCAGCGCGCTACCCCGCGGGGATTCCCACCGACAATCCCAATCTGGTTCGCTACAGCTCTCGAAATGCTGCGGCGAGCAGGGCTTCGGCTGTTATTTCTACTGCCGTTTCGGCCAATGGCCGCTCGATTAGCACAGCGCGTTGGAACAGCCATTACTTGATCCCATTAGCGGTTCCCACACCGTCTCCGGCTTCGTCACCGGTGGGCAGTTTCATAGCGCCGGACTGGGTGCTGGTAACCCGAAACGGTCCGCTAGCATTCTCTGCGTGGGATAACAGCCTCAAGGACCCGACGTCAAACAACACTAATTATGTTGTCGGAAGGTATGCCTTTGCGGTGTATGACGAAGGCGGCTTGATCGATGTCAACGTTGGTGGTTTTCCGAATTATGCGAACCTGACTCGGCCTAACCGGCCTACTCGAAGGCTGCGTTCGAAATACCCTGAGGAAGAGAGCGAAATTATGCTCGCTGCGTGTCAGGCCCCAGACTTTAACGGTAATCAGAACCCCCCAACTGGAACCACGGGAACCCAGTTCTCCTATACGCCGAAGACAAACCATAATCCGACGAGCTTCGGCCCAGACATACTACCCCACGGTTTAACTGTGAATTCAAGCACCGGATTAATCTCTGGCATACCCACTAGCCCTGGAGTGTTCACGATCACGCTCACAGCATCAAACCACTGTGGCAATGCCACCATAACCGTGCCCCTGACAATCACGGGATTGATAACGCCTGACTCGACTCCGTGGCCGGTTAACCTTGCAAGGAAGGGAACCCTTGCTTTCGCTGATCTCACGAGTCTCCCATCCACCCCTACCGCGATAACGCCGACAACGTCAGTCGGCAGCATGGGTAATTTTCTCGGCAATACTCCAATCAACCAGTTAATGGGTTGGCGCAATTATGCCACGACCCAACAGCCGACTTCGGCCTCTTTCGACAACCCCTCATTTCCTTTGGCTTCAGCAGATAATTACGCCACATATTTTCTGGGGGCTGCGTATCCTTTAGCCACATCTTTCACCACTGTCAGAAATGACCTACCAAAAGCCGTAGTAAACGGGCGAACGGACCAAGGGGCGATGACGCGGCAGGAATTGATAAAGCTTCAAAGGACGATTTGTACCAATCCCGTGACAGGCGTCTACGATAACACTAAATTTCCCCAAAGCCTGCTTCAATACCTCGGAACGTTTTCCCGCGAAATGAACCGGCCGGCGCAGGATTGGCCCTTGGCGAACGGGCAGAGTAGATTATCCGGCAGGTTCGACATGACCAATATACAACTAGTGATACCGGGTTTCCGGATTCGCCCGGGCAATAACGGGAAGGGTCACGCCTGGGGCTTGCAGAAGAAAAGCTTACTCTACAAACTATTTGGCTTGACGTGGGTGGACGGAACTTGGGACCCGGCCAAGCGCTTCACTGACCCCAATTATTACGGCCATTGGGTATATGGCAGCCTCCCCGGGGCCAGGCACGACGTCACCGCGTTGCCAGACAACCCGGACTTTTTCCAGATCATCAACTATGCCCTGACGATAGGGAATGGTGGTGCTCCTGCTCCCTCGACCGTGTTTGGTATCGGAGCGGCACTGATCGATCAATACGACGGCGATGATTTGAATGATCCTGATCCCAACTACCCAGGCAACGCCGACAACGGCAACACGATTACGATCATCGACTATGCGGGCGCAAGCTACGCCTACGGAATAGAAGCGATGTCATACGACGATCCTAATTTGAATGTGGCGCGGCCACCGTTCGCGCCTGATCCGATGTCATTTGTGCCTCCTATGCCAAATTACCTGTTTCTTAACCGGCGCTTTGAGAACGTCGGCGAGTTTGGCTACGCCTATAACCCTGCTTATACGAACAAGACCCTCGATTTTGCAACTGCGACAAGTCATGACAGGGCGATCCTCGATTTCTTTACTTATAACGAGGCAGGCCAACCTGCCGACGAGACAGGCCAACCTGCCAACGCTCCGCCATACCGCGCAGGTATAGTTAACCTTAACACGAAAAACATCCCTGTTCTCGCCTCGATTATCAAAGGGGCGCTTTTAAACGATCCCGGCCTCCAGAATACGCCAACGACGTTATTGTCCCAAAACAGCGACGCCCTCAACGCAGCGCAAGCTATTGTTCAAGAAACCACGAATACTCCCGCGTTGACTCGAGCCGATGTCACCCGCCTGGCCGCTGTAGCGGCCGCACGGCTGCCTACGGTTCTCGGGGTCAACGACGAAACAAAGCAGACGATTGCACGCGCGTTGGCAGATACAGGACAGGCGCGAACCTGGAACCTGATGATCGATGTAATCGCGCAGACTGGTCACTATGGACCGAATGCTCAGGGATTAACTGATTTCATTCTCGAAGGCGAGAAACGCTATTGGCTCCATATCGCGCTTGATCGCGACGACGGGACGGTGCTCGGCAGCCAGCTAGAGGAAGTAGTTGAGTAGCTCGCGGAGCGAGCTGACCACCCGCTAACTGACCACTGACTACAGACCACCCGTCTTCGTTCCGCAGTCGCGGCGAGTACGACTGCAGCAAGCTGGACTATGGACATCGCAAGAGGGACTACAGAAGCGGCTTACTCGTTCGCGACCCCCGACCGCTGATCCGCCGCCGCAGGCATTGCAAATCCAGAAGGTGAGCGCTCACCTCGAACCGAGGAAATCTTCACTGTAAATCTTTGCTAACAATCAGTAAAGCATCTTGCTGAACCTCTCAGCCTCGCACGTCGCTTCAGGGCCGCTATCGTCGCTAGCACGAGTTCACGCCATCGCGTCCTGGACTTGTCCACCGTCTCGTCACGCCAAAGCATTTAGCGAAGGCGGAAGTTCAACGGAGGCTGAAACTTCGCGTTCATTTTCCCGTAGTATCATGTGGGCTGCCATGTGGGCTACCTCCCTTTGACAAAAAGTCGCAACGATGAAACCGATTCATGTGATTAGCATTGCCTTGGCTACCGCTGCCACATTCGGCATTATCTGGGCCATTCAAATATGGAGCGCCGAGGGATGGAACACAGCATTGCAAGGCGGCGGAAATGGAAGCTTTTACAGCCCGGTGCCCGTAGATAAGGCAACGAACCTGTCCAGGTCCTCAGGGGGCACCGACTCCGAAAGCTGATCGATGATTGCCGGCGTGTCATCAAGAGCGTCGGCCACCGAAGCCGCCTCGCCCCTCCTGGCGTTTATTTCACCCTAACATATCTCTCTGCGCGAAACCCGTCCGGGATTACGGGTCTCGAGCCGGGAACGCGAGTTGTTTGTGTCAAGGATGAGGGGGCGGTGCTCCTTGTAAGAGCGGGTAATCTTGAGTTTGAAGCAAAACGTCAATACCTCACGGACGATCTTGACGTTGCGGATCTGGCAGTGAGGAACGACGCCGAGGCGCAACAAGCCGTAGCGTCATATATCGCACAGCAGCAGCAAGCGATTGACCAGCGCGAAGATAAACGGAAAATGCAAGCTTCGGGCCCACACTAGAATTCGTTGCTTTCAAAGGACCGACTTGTCTCGCGGTAGGGATGTTTCGTCGCAAGACATCATGGCTGAAATCGAAGACAATCACGGGCAAAGCGAGCTCGCGCGATTGCCGAATCGCCTCCAGCAAGGCCGCGTCTTTGTCCAATAAGGCGGAAAGCGCGTTCGTATCAAGAATCACAAGCGATCCTCGGGCTCGATTTTCTCTAATTCGGACTCGATCGCGCGCTCGATAGCATTGCGTTCCTGCCGCAAATGCCGCAACGCACCATAAGCTCGCACCCACCTTGGAGCAGCTTTCTCATTGCGCGCGCCCGTTCTCACATCGATCCGCGACTTCAAGGCCTCGGTGAGCAGTTGTTTAAGCGTCACTCCTTCCTGCGCCGCCATACTCTTGGCGCGGCGAAAGAGTGCTTCCGGTAACTCGATGGTCGTTTTCATCGACACCCATATTCCTCCCATATTACCGGCATTTTACCAAACGCGGGAATGTGCCAAAAGCGCGGTTCAGGTATGTGAACCATGCTCGGCAGACAGCCCGCCTTAGGCGGGTGGTTGAGTAACTCGCGGAGCGAGCGGACTACAACGCTCAATCCCGTAAAGAAGACCACGGGGCAGGCTGCCCATCGCTCAACGCTCACAAAGGAAGACACGGAGCAGGCTCCTCAACGCTCAACTGAAGGATCAGAAATCGAAAACCTTCGCGGGACTTCCACCTTCCTGGTAAAACTGGTTAATAAACCGTTTCTCATTTGTTGACAGTTGCGCATACCTTTGCGTATACATTTTTGTATGCCAGCCACAATTCGCATCAGTTCCACCGCGCACCGCAGCCTTGAGAAAATGGCGGAGCAAACAAATACGTCGCTCCAGGAAATGCTCGATCGAGCCATCGAAAACGAACGGCGCCGTTTGCTCCTTGAGCGAACAAATATGGCCTATTCGAAACTTCGCCAGAACAAAAAAGCTTGGAAAGCGTGGCGGGCCGAGCTGCGGGAATTGGATGCGACTCTAAACGACGGCATTTGAGACGGCATGGCCTATCCACACCGTGGCGAAATCTGGTTCGCCGATCTTCGCCCGACCCGTGGTCGTGAGCAAACCGGGCGGAGACCAGTACTCGTCCTCTCAGTTGATGTTTTTAATGCTGGCCCGGCCGATCTGATCGTGATCTTGCCGCTAACCTCAACGCAGCGAGATATCCCGCTGCATGTAAACGTGAGCAAAGGCGATGGAGGAACAAGGAACGATAGCGTGATCCTGTGCGAGGCAATTCGTTCGGTTTCAAAGGATCGACTAATCTCTCGATGGGGTGTGCTGTCGCAAGAGGTCATGGCTGAAGTAGAAGATGGTTTGCGCATTTTGCTCGATCTTTGACGTGATGGCCCGGGAGCGGACGCGATCCGGCCCAATGCTGCGAGCAGCTATCGGATGTTGCACCGATGGCGTGTCAGCCAACCGAATCCCTTGCCGGAACTTCAGCATGGCACTCGCATAAGGAGTGACTATTGACTACGGATTACGCATCCGGCTTCCTGCTGCAGTCTCCGTTTAGAGTTCCGCTCCGCGCATGCGGGGCGATCTGCAGCGCGTCACAATCCTGACCGCGTAACTCCGATAAAATCGCGAGCAGGATGCGAAACTCCGAAACCTTCGCGAGACACGGTGGGGCGAGCGTGACTACAAACCGCGGAACTGAGCGCTTGTCAGTCGCAGCGGCTCTCAATATAATGCGCGTCCCGATGTTTCCCCAGCATCAACGGCCGGGCCCGTGCGAACGCGGAGCAAGCGCGCTGCCGCGCACAGTCAAGCCGCAGATTTATATAAAACTTCGGAGACGATTTTCCGTAGTAATTCATGGGACCTTTTCTATGACGCGCGTATCCCTCGTATCCCTCGTTCAAGCGCAGTGTGCGCGCCGGTCTGATCACCGTTCACGCTCGCGTGTGCCGCGTGGTCTGTTATTGGTGGTCGGTTCTGCGTTGTCCCGCCTATGTTGCGCTCCGGTGCGGCAGGTAGTACTCTCGCAACGTGACCCGGAAAGCTTTCGGGGTCTTTGTCGCGCCGTAGCCTCGTGCGAAGGCGGATTTACGCTGCTCGAATTGCTAATGGTGGTCGGCGTTATCGGCCTCTTGCTCGTGTTGATCGCCCCTGCGTTCACCAGCATCAAAAGCGGGACCGACGTCTCCAGCGCCATTTATGGACTAAAGCAAGTACTCGAAAATGCCCGAGCGTACGCAAAAGCAAACCACACCTACGTCTTTGTTGGTTTTGCCGAGGTGGATTCTTCGGTTAATCCCTGGGTCAGTCCGCAGGTTACCACTGGCGATACACCGTACGGCAGAGTGGCTGTGGCGGTGGTTGCGTCGAAAGATGGCACATCACAATACCAATACGCCACGAGCGATCAGGGCAACGACTGGGCAGCTAATTATGCCAATGGCGCTCATATGGTGGCGGTCGGTAAATTAGAGACCTATGAGAATTTACATTTTGTACCGGTTGATTTTGCATCGTGGAGTCCCACTGCGCATCCGAACTCTAAAATGGCGAGGTATCAACCAACCGGTCCACCGTACACTTTGGGCCACGCGCTCTCCAGCTCTGTGACACCATTTACGTGGCCGTTAGGATCATCATTGGACTCCGGCTATCAGTATCGATTTGATCGAGTGGTAAACTTCGATGCAATAGGCATCGCGCGGATTCCCACTGCGACGAACGGGGACGCGATTGCTCATGTTATCGAAATCGATTTTCAACCGACACATGGAACAGTTTTTACGCCGTTACCGCACGACTTCAACCAGGACGTAGGTAAACATGCAGTCATACAATTTGGAACTACGAGCGGCGCAGTCCGGGTTTATCGGCCATGAGAATCGTTACAAATGGTTTCAGAATCCTGCGAGGTGCTATAGCGGCGCTCTGTGAGCGCCATCGTGACGAAGAGAAGCTCGATCCATCGACGGTCACAGACCGCCGCTACAGTTCTTATAGAACGGCTTCTAACTTCAAGGCTGCCGCATTTTCTCTGGTGGAACTCGTCCTCGCTTTGGGGGTCGCGGCCTTTTGCCTCATTGCTGTCTTCGGATTGATACCTGTGGGTGTGCAGACAAACCGGAACGCCACTTCACAGACCGCCGCCACAAACATCATTGCCGCCATCGTAGCGGATTTGCGGACGACGCCGTCAGCGGCCACGAGTTCTCCCCAGTTCGCCATAACTTTTGGGACCGATACGACACTATATTTTGATGCTTTAGGACAGGCCGCGACATCGCTCGGGCCTGACTCCCGCTATCAAGTCAATATCAGGTGGAATTCTGCTTTTACAGGATTGCATTATGCCGATCTGAAGGTGACGTGGCCGGCGCCAGTTGATCCAGCAACAACAACGCCAAGCGGCGTTGTGGATTTATTTGCCGCCTTCGACAGGAACTGAATCAATGCTTGACCATAGATGAAAGACGACAGGACTACGAGATCACAGGACAACAAGACTGAGCTCTGTGACCACGGCGCTGTTTGCCGCGCCGAGGGTCGCCGCGGCGACCGAAGGCGGGTGCGTCGTGGTCCGTGGTCGGTGGTCAGTGGTCAGTGGTCTTTGCGGCATCGGCATGCCGCCTTTACGTTGGCTGAACTTCTCGTCAGTGTGGGCGTGTTGGTGCTGCTTACCTTGTTAGCTACCCAGCTTCTTAATAGTGCGGCGACAATTATAACGCTCGGTCACAGGCAAATGGATGCCGATTCACAAGCCCGTGAATTGTTCGACCGCATGACTATCGACTTCGCGCAGATGTTCAGGAGCCCCGACGTCGATTACTATCTTAAATCCTCTACCACCGCGACTGACTGCAGGCTGTGTACCAGGCAAAGAGGGAATGATCAAATAGCATTCTACAGCACGGTCCCAGGTTGGTCGGCTTTAACCGGCTCGCAGCAGAGTCCCGTCTCGATTATCGGTTATCGGATCAATATGAGCGGAACAACATTGTCCAACAGGCTGGAGCGATTGGGTGAAGCCCTGGTTTGGAACGGCGCGACGAGTGAAACGCGGTCGGATGGCCGGCCGGCATCGGTTGTTTTCTGGGCGCCCTTGAATCCCTGGGCGAATGTCACCAACAGTCCGTTCGACATCATCGGCGAGGGTGTATTTCGCTTTGAATATTATTACCTGCTGAAAAATGGAGCTTTGTCCTCCACTCCGTGGTACGCGACCTCGAGCGTTCGGGGATTGCAAGACGTGTCTGCAATCATAGTGGACATCGCTGCGATCGATCCCAAGAGCAGGGTGCTCCTCAGCAATGCGGATGTTACTGGACTCGCGGACGCCCTGGCGGACTACAACGGGGAGAGCCTGGGAGGTTTGCTTGCAGGCTGGCGAACTGTTCTGGACGGAAATACAACCTTGCCGCGCCCGGCGCTTTCAAGTGTTCGCCTTTATGAACGCTGTTTTTATCTCTCACCTGCGAGCTTATGAAAGTTTGCTGGACTCCTTTAGATAGGAGACGGGTGAAAAACGAGCTCTTTTCGGCGCTTGGAGTTCCGCGTTTACGCGGCTCCGGTCGAAGACCGCCTGAAGGCGGAACTCCGAACCAAGCCGCGGCACTGATAATCGTTCTTGCGTTTATGGCCCTTTTAACGGGCCTGGCGTTGGCTTATTTCTCCCATACCACGAGCGACCGTAGACTTGCCCAGGCGAGCTTTCACGATGCCAGTGGAGAACTGCTTGCTCACAGCGCGCTGGATATCATCGTCAGCAGTCTTAAGCGGGAAATGGCCGTCGCCGGAGTGCTTGTGACGCAAGCCAACGTTCAACCACAACGTTCAGGCGACGACGCATCCATTCCAAACTTGATCCGCCGGAGTGTCCGCGACGACGCCATATCCCCGCCTGGGGTTCCAAGTTTCGCCTCCGCTGTGAGCTCTGGCCCAGTTGACCCGGTAAAACCGAAACGAGGTGAAATAACACGCACTCGTTGGTGTAGCCACTGTTTGGTCCCAACCGCGGCTGGTTTCACGTCACCCGATTGGGTGTTGGTAACCCTTCGGGGACCGGACGCTGCGCCTTCGCCGAGCGATGTGGTTGGGCGCTATGCTTTCGCCGTTTATGACGAGGGCGGCTTGCTCGATATGAATCTGGCAGGATTTCCTGACTGGACGGGCAGTAGCGCCGATAACCCAGTGCCGACACCAACGCCATGGCAGGTGAACGTTGGGCGAAAAGGAATCATTGCTTTCGCAGACCTTGGCGCCCTTCCATCGCCACCGACCTCTTCTCAGATGAATAAAATTGTCGGCTGGCGCAATTATGGCACCACAAAACAAACAGCAACCAGTTTCAGAAGGTTTAGTTTTCAGTTGGATCCGAACACTCAGCAAGATACGTGGGGCAGTTATCTGCTCGATTTCGGCGACGCCCCTTACGGCGACCCGTCGATATATCCATTTACTTCCGTCCCAAGCGATTTTCCTTCGAACGATCGAACGGACCAGGCTTTTATGACTCGTAAAGAGTTGTTGCGACTGCAAGGTAGCATCGGCTTTAGCCAGGATTTGCTACGATACATGGGAACCTTTTCCCGGGAACGTAATCGGCCGGCGCCCGATTGGAGGAGCCTCAATGGCAGATTGCCTGATAGATTTCCCATGAACGCTATCGGTCTGGTGAAGCCGGCGCCCTCCGAGTCTGTAACAACCCGAGGACGCGGCAACGGCGAGGGGAGGGGTAACGGCTGGAGCGGCCGAGGGCGATACAGAGGTAGCATCCGCGACATTCTCGGTCTGTTTGGCCTGGCATGGGTTAGCGGCACTGGCACGGATAAGAGCCAACTTGCCTATTGGGGCCGTTGGCAGTACGTGGGCGAGCAACTCCCCTCAGAGCCTAACAACAATCCGCTGGCTTACATCGCGCCATTGAGGGGCCGGCTTGAGTTTATTAAAATTCTGCATTACGCCTTGAACGTAGCCGATTCCGGCTGGGACGCTTTTTCCAACGATACCAACCTGGGCCGGATTGCACGGAGCCTTTCCATCGCGGCCTCGTTGATCGATCAGTATGACGACTCCGGCGATACAAACGAACCGGACCCAAGAACGGGCAGCCACACCACGATCGTTGAATATGGTGGAGGATTCGTCCTTGGCTGGGAGAATGAGAACAATCCCAGTAGCCCTGGCTACGACGTAGACAAAGATCCTTACGCCCGGATCATCGACCCAAACACGGGAAGCACGAAGCCGAGGCCTGCGACCGCTCCCATCGTGCTCAATCATCCGTTCAGCAACGTCGGGGAGTTCGGCTACGGCCTTGATACCGCAAATGGTTTTCAACCGATGAATTTTGTTACGGAAGCGAGCAACGACAAAACCGTCCTCGATTTTTTTACGTATAATCCCATCGTGCACATCTACCCACGCGCTGGCATGCTCAATCTCAATACCCGGAACGTTCCCGTCCTCGCCGCAGCTTTGAAAGCGGCGCTTAAGAACGACACGATCGCGGCTCCTCCGTCATCCGGCGTCATTTCCGCCAGTGAAGCCACAGCAGCGGCGCAGCGGATCGTTGATGAAACGAGGTCGCGCCCCGTCTTAAGCCGCGGAGATGTCGCTCGACTGGTCGCGGTTGGTGCGGATGTCGCCTGGACGAAGGAACAGAAAGAAGCAATTGCCCGGTCGCTGGCTGAAATGGGACAGGCGCGGACTTGGAATCTGATGATTGACGTGATTGCGCAGACCGGAAAGTGTCCGCCGGGGGAGACCGACGTTGCAAGATTCATCGTCGAAGGCGAAAAGCGCTATTGGCTTCACATCGCGCTCGGCCGTGATCTTATTCACGCGGATGGCACCCCCTGCCAGGCCGGCGACACAGGATGCCAGGTGGACGTGCTCGGCAGCCAACTGGAGGAAGTGTTTGATTAGCTGGAAGAGTGGACCACCCTCCTTCGCTGACAGCTACGGCGTGGCAAGCTCACCACCCGCCTTCGCGCAAGGCTTCGGCGGGCAAGCTGACCACTGAGCGGGTTTTGTTCCGCAGTCGCGATTTGGAGTTCCGCCTTTCGAGCCTTCGCAGCCGCTTCGGCGAAGTAGGCCCGACGCGCGGCGGCGCATAAACTTTGGTATCGTAAATTAGTACCGGCGCACGGACTTGTCCTGCTGTTTCTGTAACGTGCCTCCCCATTCGTCCAAAGTGGAGGTTATTGTTCTGTTTGCCTTGGCTACGTGTTCCTTGAACGGCTTGTTCCAGCCAAGCCAAATCAGCGCCGCGATAATTAGAATTTCAATTATCAGTCGCATAATCGCTGTGAGAATGACAGAAAATGCGATCCGAGATCAATTACAATCGTTGAAGCCTTGAACGGTTGAAAACGCTCAAGAGTCCCCCGGTCATGAGTTGGTAGAAACGCGACTTTTTTTTGCCTGATCCTGCCCGTGTCATTCCTTCCGTTCGACTAACAGCGGCGCGATAAGAGCGCGTTCTTCAGGTAAAAGTTGTTTGGCGCTGACGAGGCGCGCATCATTTCGTGCGCCCTCTTCGTAGCCGTTGGCTGCCAGAATGGCTGCGCGCACGGCGAGTGCACCTGGTGGCTCGACGCCCGTTATCCGCGGCTCCCGGATTGCTGTCAGCGCCTCGTTGGGCCGAGTCAGACGAAGGCGCGCCAGTCCCAATGTCGCCCGGGCCAACCAATTCCGCGGCTCCTTTGCAACAATTAGCTCGGCATCGCGCTCCGCTGCTTTCGCTGCATCAGGCGAAGCGCCGAGCAACAGTTGCAGATAAAAATCCTGTATGCGCGCATTCGGATCCTCCGGCCAGACCTGAGAAATCTGCGCGGCGATTGTCTGCGCTTGGGCCGTTTCTCCCGTTGCCAATGCGAGACGCAACCGGCCTGCGTACGCTTCACGATTTTTGGGCGTGATTTTGATAACAATGGAATAGGCCGCATCGCCGATGTCATTGGCAGAGTTTTGCTCGGCATAATTTGCGAGAGCCAACGCCTTCTCGGAAGTATTCGCGACTTCCAGAGCACGCTGCCATTCGTTCGTGGCTCCGCTTGCTGACCCTAGATGTCTTTGGGCAACGGCAAGGTACATGTGCTGAAGCATCGGATCGATAGGAAAACGTTCGCTGCTCAGCAAGTCTTTGATGACGTTCCAGCGTTGGAGCGCTCCAAGCGCATCCAAATATGGAAGAAAAAGGTCCTGCCGTTGCACTGCATGCGTTTGCGGCAACACTTCCAATGTTTTCGCGGGTCGGCCGATCTTGTTTAGCCACCCCGCCAGGGCGACCAGCATTTTGTCATCGCCATTTCCGAAACGCTGCACCGCATCGGCAACGTACTGGTCGGTCAGGGCCGGATCCTGCCGGGCACGAACTTCCAGCGCCAGAAGCTTGTGATAAGGACGGGCATCGGGATGATTTTCAAGTGCGTTTGCCACTTCCCTCAGGCTCATCGTCCGTCCGTGTGGAGTTGACGTAGGAGTGGAGGCGAGATCGAGAGCCAGCGTGTCGCCAGAGCCAGTTGCAGATTTTGGCCGGGGCGTGGAGCCTAGGGAGATTTCCGGCGGAGGACTGCTGCCTTCGCCTGCGGTTACGGCGCCCGAGGAGACCGTTGCAGATGTTGGCAGGGGTGTAGAAGCAGTGCTCTGGAGTGAAAGCGCAGCGTTGCTGGCGAGGGGAGTCCTGGGCGGAAGCGCCTGTTCGTTTGCGAGAACAGCGAGCGCATCGAGCGACGCAGGATTTTTTGGATCGCGCCCCACAACTTCAATTTGCTTCCACGCGTCGGCGTATGGTTGCGAATAGGGGCTGGTAACCGAGAGAACAAGCGTTGCAGCGGAGAGGATGTCATACGGCTTAGCACGTTTATCCGCGAGCACGCGTTGGGCATAATCGAGTGCCAGCACAGGATCGCTCTGGCGCGACGCAAGTTGACCGGCCCAGAGCAGATCGACGGCCGGTGGTGCGGGTTGTGCCATCAGGACTTGTACTTGTTTTGCTGCGGCCGTTACGTCACCGGCCATTAGCGCGGCAGCAACATAGTCGCGCCGGTCCTCGACCGTGAGTCGGTTTGCGTCCTCGACCTTCTTCCACCATTCCAGCGCCGGCGGCCATTGGTTTGTGCGGGAGGCCAGCCGCGCAATGGCACGCCAGGATTCAGCTTCAGTCGGTCGCAGCAGGTAGGCATCGCGCGCTTTCGCGCTCGCTTCGCTCCATTTTCCTCGCTCGATCGAAGCGAACGCCTGACGCGCGAGCCGGCGTGACTGCCATGCCTTGATTGCTCCGCCCAGCGGTGGTGCGGCGAAGTAGAGTGCCACACTCAGCGCACAAATGCCTAGCACGCCGAGAAAAACGAACAGGCGAATTCGCCGGGCGTGGATTTCTTCCGGCGGAGTCAGATCCAGTTCATTCTTCTTCGCAACAGTGCGGGACGACTGCTTTTGCACGCGAGACGTTTACTATGGCGCAGCGGCGGATGCAACGCACTGTAGAGGCAGCCGTGTCGGCTGCAACAATCCAGATACCGCAGGCGACACGCCTGCCGCTACAGTTACGCGCGATCAATCAAAACGATTTCGCCTCGGTATGGCCAGTCGTCCGCGCTTTTCACAAGGCCAGCGCGCACCGGATTATCACGAACGTAATTCCATTTTTCGCCGTAACTTTCGTCGCTGCGCAAAATGTGATCAAAGAATCCGGGCTGCCAAAGTTTGGGCGACTGTAGCGTGACAGACATCGCGCGCTTTAAACCACCAATCCACGACGAGAGCGTGAAGTCTCGACCGCCACGAACGAAGAGATGAACATGATCGGGCATGATCACGTATCTGCCGAGTGCAACATTAAAGTTCTCAATTGCGCGATGAGCGTAGTCCTCTAGAACAGCCTGAGCTCTATCAAGTGAAGGGATTCTTTTACGATTGCGAGTCGCAAATGTGACGAAGTAGAGTGGTTGATTGATCTAAGTCAGATCAAGTCGATGTGGACGATCCTTGATCATTCCCTCGGTTGTAGAAGCAGCCTGGCCGGCTGCATGATTCAAGATTGAGCAGGCGACACGCCTGCCACTACAGCACAACGGTCACGTACGCCGGAAGCGCACTGAGCGAATCAATCGCCGTCGCTGATGCCAGCAGAGCCCAAGAACGCCGAGCAGGCCGGCCGCGACCGTCGCGGGCTCGGGAACGACGATCGTGCCGGTCAACTGGAGGTTATCAAACTCGGTATATTGAGTACGCGTGCTAGTTCCTGTTCCCCCGGTGAAGAAGAATCGAAACGCGAGGTTTGGAGCGTTGTTAGCCGCGGCAGGGACGCTGAAACTTGCCAGTGTTTGAACATTGGACGCAAGCGCGGCCGTGCCGAAAGTAGTCCACGTACCCCCTCCGTTAATGCTGTACTGAACCGTTACGTCAGTGAAACCACCGGTGCGGGTCATGACCGCGAAGCTCAAGGTCATGTCCTGATAAAAGCCTCCGGACGAGAAAACATTAAAGTCGAAATTGCGGTTGTTATTATTGCCGGCGTCGGTGAGTGACACATCCAGATTTGGAGTTAACGGGGGCCTGTCTATGTCACCGGCAGACCGATTCAGGGCAATCCCGGGGTGATCGGACAGCGCCTCGCCGCTGTTATAATCGGTCGTCATCGTCGTAAGCACCACTCCGCCGCCGGGATTAAAATCCGGGGCACCGATTACATCGGACGTAAAATCTGGCGGGCCCCGATTAAAAGAATCTTCAAAATTAAAATAAACTATCAGGTCTGCATTCGCTCTCGGGGCAAAAGCGATCAGCAAAATCAACGCACCCGCCAAAACAAATGGCAAACGAAACGGTAAGGCGCGCGGCAGACGTATATTGGATTTTCGCACGTATCCTCCCAAGGTTCGAAAAATTACGCCCGTTGTAACAATTCCCGCAGGCATGGCAAGACTTTTTTGCATTTTTTTGCTGGAGCACACGCGCGTTCACGTGTTCGTGATCGCGCCCTCACGATTTCGGCGCGGGCGCCGGGACCCGCACTCCGAGGCGGGTGTGCTTCCCGATTCAAGCAGCAGTGCGCCGTACTCAAAGCGTTTGCCCGACTTTTACCGAAACCATACGACGCAGGGCGCAGTTTCGCGATTGCCGTAAAATTTCCCGTAAAATTCTGCTTGACCTAGGTCCATTTACTTAAGTAAATGCGCGCTCAAATGAATCTGAATCAGGCAAAAACGGTGCGCCGCCAGACCACAAACAAGCAGTGAGGTAGAAGTAGGCTGTTCCCCCCAGCCATGCCGCCACCGCAGCGGAGAGGAAGCCGCCTCGGCTGCGACGCGAGTATAATGCTGTAGGCCACCGCCTGTGGGCGGCGCGCCTCGGCATGGGCGGCTAACATCGCGGAGACGGCCTACTAAGCTACGCCTAAAGGGATTTTTGCGCTTCGCGTAGAACGACAACGTCGCGAACGAGGTCACGCAGATGCGCTTCCGCATCGGATGCAGACAAGGGCTCGGTGTTCACAAATATCACTTCTATCACCTGCTGTCCCAGATGGCGGCGTCCTTCGAGTACGGCGCGGAAACGCTCCGCGCGCGTCCATTCCGAGCGGCTCCCGAACATTCCGGGCAAATTTGTGCCATGATCTGTCTTGGATGCTTCCGAAGCGCGATCCTCCGATAAACAATAAAATGCATGTGCCGTCTGCGCCGGAGAACCTTCGAAACTGCGTTGGAATTCGAAATGGCGAAACGGCAATTCAAACGAACCGTTCACCGGATAGTTGCGGACTCCATCATCCGCAACCTGGGCCCAGCCGCTTGCGGGCAAACAGACATCCGGCCGGTGCAGATTCGCCAGAAGCGCGCTGTTTTTCCCCGAGCTCCATCGAAAAACGTAGAAAAGACAGGAGATCGTATCCGAGCTGATTGTCGGCGAATCGATTGTCCAGCTGGCTGCCCGCGCTTCGTCGAAGCGGAGTACGGCGCGAATTTCTTCCTCGATCTTTAATTTACGGAAGTTCGCCGCTTGTTCCGGCCATTGGACACTCCATTGCGGGCCGATGACAAGGTTGTGTTCGTGGAGGCGATACCAGCTCGCTGTTCCGATTTCTACAAGCAAGAGCCAGCAAATGGCCGCCGCGAGGTACGGACTACCGATTGGGGACCACGGATTACGGAGAACTGATGTCTGGTGTCTGACGTCTGACGTCAGACGTCTGTCTTCTGTTTTGCCGAGCAAACGAGCCAGCGCCAAAGTGGCTAGAAAAACAAGCGCTACGATGCTATAACCGGCAATGTCGTGCCAGCGACCGACCTCAGAGAGGGTTTCCGTCGCGGCAATGCGCACCAGAAAAACAGCGCGCACAAAATTAGCCAACAACGCGATGGCAGCGGCGCACCCTACGAGCGCCACGCGTCGAAACACCGAGAGTCGTTTCAATTCGCCAAAGAGCAGTCCGATCATCAGCGAGGTCTGCAACGAACGGATGCCGCTGCACGCTTCGTTTACCCCGACGAGGCCGTTGCTCACGCGGATCAGATTGCCTTCGACGTGCGCGGGAGTTCCGAGCAGCATCGCCGTCTCGGCGGCCACTCGGGCGACGGCGCGCATCAGACCCTGCATGACTGGAGTCTCCAACGTCGTGGGCCAGGGAACCGCAACGAAAATGAATGCGACCGGGAAAGCAAAGTGGCGGAGCCACGCTTTTCCCCCTGCGCGCCAGAGCAACAGAAGCGTTAACGTCACGACCACGCCGGCATGAGTCCAGGCGAGGAGTCGCCATTCCGGGTTTGCAATTTCAGAAAGACGAACCGGCAGTAGAAACATCAGCGCAACAATCGCGAGCAATGCAGCGATCGTTTGGCCCTTTCGGATTTCGGATTCCGGATTCCGGATTTCGGTTCGCGGCCGGTCCTGCCATCGGAGCCAGAAAAGGTAAAGCGCAAAAAAAGGAACGAACCACCCGAAGTTGTATTGTTTGTTAACCGACCATTCGCCACTGAGTTCTCGGCAAAGTCCAAACCAGAGTGCGGCTAAAAATAAAACCGTGAGCACACCGAGCAGGTGAGAGCGGCTCTGACGTGCCGGCGAAGCATCAGTGAGCATGTGTGGAGTTGCGACATTTTGCACTGGCGGGAGCTTACCAAATTTGTCCGCAAAGCGAACCGGGAATGTTTGCGCACCAATTTACTTTTCTAATCACTTCCGTGGGCATGATGTGCTGATCACGCCTTGACCGCAGCTGACGCAATGTGGGATAATCCCACTATGACATTGACAGCAGACAGTAAGAAACGCGTGGTACTCCCGGGCGCGGTGCCGGGCGACGTGTTCGCATGCGAACGAAAAGGGCCCGAGTTGATACTGAGACGAGTACATCGCGCTGAACCGCAGAAGAAGCGAACAAAGGCGGAGGTTCTGAAGGCGATACGAAACTGGAAAAGCGTTCCGAAGATTCGCTGGGAGGAACTGCGGAAGATTACGCGGGAAGTATGATTTTATTGGATACGAACGTGATCATCGATGCACACTACGGCGGTGCGGACCATCGCGTTCGTGCGAGGAACCTGATTTCATCAATAGTCATTGGCGCTGGAGCAGCGATAAACTGCGTCACATTAGGCGAGTTGTATTCCGGTCCGAGGCGGGGCGAGCAAATCGAAGAGGACATGCGTCGAACTGGCATCACGGTCCTTGATCTCCCAACAGGCGCAGCAGCTATTTGTGGCCGTGCCTACAGGCGCTATCGGTTCGCCCGCAGGAAATCAGGCGGAGGCGAGGCTCCGAGCGTGCCATTGCCTGATTTCTTCATTGGTGCACACGCAGAGTTGATGCGTTGGAAGCTAGCCACGCGCGATGTCGATCGGTATCGGATTTATTTTCCCACGGTCGAACTGATCGACCCGACGAAAGTCGTGTGACCAAGTTTTCTGTGTCTGAAGTCTGCAGTTTCTCTAAGCCCCAGATACTCGGTATCGAGTTCTTCGATGGCGATGTCGATGAAGCGGTCGCGTCAATGACTCGGCGGGGCGGGTTTCTGATTGCACCTTCGGGGACCTGTTTTGCGCGACTGCGCGAAGACGAGGTGTATCGGCGCGCTGTGCTGGCGGCTGATCTGGCGATTGCCGACAGCGGGTTGATGGTTCTGCTTTGGCGCTTGTTACGGCGCCAGAAGATTGGCCGGATCTCCGGGCTGAAATATCTGAAGCATTTGCTGCGCAAATTGAAACCGGAGCCGGCTGGAGGAGTTTTCTGGGTACTTCCCAGCGAACGCGCGCGGCAAAAATTATACGAATGGTCGCGCCGGGAACCGCTTCTAACTTCCAGCAAGAACTGTTATGTCGCGCCGCGGTACGGCTTGGAAATCGAAGACCGAAATCTCCTTTCGCTGCTGGAGCAGAATCGCCCGGCGCATGTAATCGTCGCGATTGGCAGCGGCGCACAGGAAAAGCTCGGCTATTACTTGCGCGAGAATTTGCCGTATCGCCCAGCGATCCATTGCACCGGCGCCGCGCTCGGTTTTGTCACAGGCGAGCAGATCCCGATTCCCGATTGGGCGGATCGATTGTATTTAGGATGGCTTCTGCGACTGATGACTCAGCCGAACCGCTTCGTTCCGCGCCTGACCCGGGGATTGGAATTGCCGCGGCTGATCTGGAAATATCGTGAAAAGCTGCCGCCGATGCGGGAGAAGAGTGGGAGATCAGTGATCAGTGATCCGTAATCAGTTTTCCGGTACAGAAATCTGGCGTGTCGTTAGAATTTCTGCTACGTCTCGCTAATGGAAGTCCGCAGCGTAGAGGGCATCGTTGGCGCGCTGAGCAAAGCAAACGTGCAGTACTTGATCGTAGGCGGACTTGCGGTCAACGCACATGGTTACGAGCGCTTGACGCAGGATGTCGATCTCGTGATCAGGTTGACGCCAGACAACGTCGTGCGTGGACTACAAGCATTGGGTGAAATTGGATATCGTATGCCGATCCCCGTCACTCCAGAGCAGTTTGCTGATGCATCTAATCGAGAGGCTTGGCGAAAAGAAAAAAACATGACTGTGCTTAGGCTCTGGAGCGACGTGCATCGACGAACACCCGTTGACGTTTTTGTCTATGAACCGTTTCGTTTTCCGGAGGAGTTCGCGGCCGCAAAATGGGAGGAAATCACTGCAGATACTAAAGCTCCCGTTGTTCGCTACGAAACACTCATTGCCATGAAGCGCTTCGCGGCGCGACCGCAGGATCTCGCGGACGTGGCTGAGCTTGAGCAAATTCAAAAATTGAGGGAAGCTAGCCAAGATGACTGAGGACGAATTGTACGCGCATCCTGGCTGGCGATCGTGCACCTTTGAAGGCGCCAGAGAAGAGCTGTTGTTGCTCGGTTTGCGAACTACGTTCCGGGAAAAGCTGGAATGGCTGGAGGAAGCTGAAACGCTGTCACTGCGTCTTCGAGCCAATCGTGAGTCGCACTCGAATGATAAAACCCCACCGCGATCGTAGCGGTGGTTAACGCTCACCCATCATCTCTACTTAAGGCACGACCGTGAGTGTTAGATCATTGCCGTCGCTGCCCTTATAATTAGTCTGGAAGGTGTTACTGCCGACAGTGAACGTCGATCCATCGGGCAGGTTGCTGAACGTGCCGGTGATCGGATCCTGCGACCTATTGTTGATCACGGTGAAGACTGTGCCTGGCGCGAGCGTCTGATTGTCCAAAGCAACAAAGGAGAAGAGGGCGCCGCTGTTGATGGTCACGCCTTTGGCTGTGACCTTGTCAGCTTTGGTTTTGCTTTTATCGACCTCGCAACTGTAAGTGCCGTCGGCATTGAAAGTAAGGCTGCTTTGAGTCGTTAGACCCGCCACTCCATTTACTCCCGGAGCGAGGAATGCCCCCATGCCGGTGCCACTGCCAATAGTGACTGCACCTGACATCTTTCCCCTTCCGCCCAAGGTGCCGGCGTTAACTTGTACCGGCCCGGTGCCTGTCGCTGACGCGTTTTTCGTCTGCACTAGAAGCGTGCCTGCTTCAATCGATGTCCCGCCGGTGTAAGTATTAGGCCCGCTTAGAGCCAGCGTGCCTGTGCTAGTCTTTGTCAGAGAACCACCGGCACCGCTGCCCGAGCCGCCATCCTGTATCACGCCGGCAAAATTAGTCGTGCGATTATCAAAACCCACAGTCAAATTATTTCCGCCGAGATAGATGATGCCATCTCCTTCGATCGAGCCCAGAGTCATGCCAGGCAGATCGATTGCGGAGATATCAAGGCTAGCATTGCCATTGATGCTCCAGTGGCTGGTTCCGCCAAGGGAGCTGCCAAAGAAGAACGCGCTGGCACCGCCGATGCCATTGGTCCCGCCGTTCAGGATGAAAGTCCCGTCCGCCGCCGTCGGCGCCGGGTTACCGAAAAAAGCGACTTGGGCGCCGTAAGCATTATTGAAGGCGCTGCCATTCAAGATAAAAGTGCCGCTCCCGGCGGAAGCTGTGGCATAGAAACTCAGTTCCGCCCCAATCTGCCCGCCGTCCGTCCCGCCCTCGCCGGTGTAGCTGCAGTGGTCGCCAGTCGAATTTTCACCGAAAAGAACTCGGGAGGAATCGGCACTGTGCGTCGCGCCGTAGCCATAAAAGTAGCGTTGCCCGCCGAGGAGTCGTCGTTGAAGGCAAGAACGCCGCCGTTCGAAGCGACGGTGTGGGGACCGAGGACGAAGAAAACGGCATTATCGGCGGTCGATTGCTCATAGATTGCACAAGCCCGCCTTGATTACCGTCGCCGCTCTTCGGGGGAGGCTCCAGGGTGAAGACGGCATCGCCCGCGCTCGCCGTCCCCATGAAATTGATAGTGCCTGGCTCGGTTTGGTTCGCGACCGCAACGAAGTTCTGCACCGTGCCGGAATCATTTATCACCCCTTGCCCACTGACGGTGAATGTGTTCGACGGATAAACCGTGATCGTATAGTCGGACGCGCTGGCATTAAAAATCGTTTCGCTCACTTCGATATCCCTCCTGACGCCGACGGAAGTCTCACTGGATACGGCGAAGCTGGCGGTATCGCTCGGTCGGTGAGGAACCGTGTTCGGTATCCAGTTTGCTGAGGTGCTCCAGTTGTCGCTAATCGGATTCATGCTCCAGGTGGCGCTGTCGGCGTAGACGGCGCTGAGCGCACCGAGCGAAAGCGTTAGAATGATGGCGCAGGACAGAATGGGAGATTTTATGGCGGCAATCATGCCTACGACGCCCTTTGAAAGTAAAGCAGATTCGTGAAGACTACGGCACGACTGTTAACGTGAGATCGTTCCCATCACCTCCGGAGTAGCTGGCCTGGAAGTTGTTGCCGCTAATTGTAACAATGCTGCCATCGGGCAGGTTGCTAAAGCTACCGCTGATGGGATTAACTGATGTGTTACTGATCAAAGTCAACACCATTCCCTGGCTTAAGGCTCCGTTGGTGTGGCCGATCAACTCAATCATCGCCCCGCTGCTGATGGTAACGCCATTGGCGATCACCTGGTCGGTCTCGGCCCTGTTCCGGTTCGCCCTGAAGGTATAAGTGTATGTCGCATCGGCGTTGAAGGTGAGCGAGCTTTGCAGGGTTAGTGTCGCCGGGTGACGCAGCTTTATGGACGGCGCCAGAAAGGCGCCGGTCCCGCTGCCCGTGCCGATGGTGACTGCGCCGGCAATAATCCCGCTGCCGCCCAGCGCACCGGTATCGACGCTCACCGCGCCAGTGCCTGTACCCGAGCCGCTGCTATTACTCACGAGCAGAATACCGCTCGAGACCGTCGTACCACCAATGTACGTGCTCGCCCCGCTCAGAGTAAGGGTGCCAGTGCCGATTTTGGTCACTGAACCTCCTGTGCCTCCGCCGATGCCGCCTGATTCCTGAATAATGCCAGAGAAGGTCGTGTTAAGGTTATTACTGCCCACCGTCAGGTTACGCGAGCCGAGGTAGGCGAAACCGTCGCCTGCCAGTGATCCTATGGTCCCTCCGGGAAGATCTCGAACGCTGACGTCCAGATAACCGTTTCCGAACACTTCAATCTGAGCCTCGCCGCCATCAGCGCCGTAGATAAACGCAATGACTCCGCCCCGACCGCCACTCTCGCCGCCGTTGGCGACAAGCCGGGCCTGGTCTGCCGTCGATGCATCAGTAAAAGATGTGTATCCTCCATAGGAATTGGCACCGTTGCCGCCATTGTTAATGAAAGTTGCCGTCCCAGCGCTGACGATTTGTCCTGTGAGGGTGTTTCCGAAGAAAACGACGGAGCTGCCAAAGGTGTCAGGTTTCTGACCGCCGTTGACCGTAAACAAGCCATTAGCCGCCGTGGCGCCGAAGTTGAAGGTGATGTTGCCCCCGTCCCCAAACTTTGTTGTAGCACCATTCAGCGTGAAAATGCCATTCGCAGCGGTGGCATTATCCAAGAAGTCCATTGTGCCTGCTCCGCCATTCGACCCGGTCCCAGAGTTGATGACAAAGACGGCGTCGCTTGCGCTCGAAAACTCGGAGAATGTCACCTCGCCGCCATACGCAAACCCTGACGCAGGCAGCGCCCCGTCGATGGTGACACTGGCGTTCCCTGCAGTGGAATTGCCGTAGAAGAACACCTCGCCTCCCGCTGCCTCATTGCCGGCGAGCGCACCCTCGGCGACGATGCTGGAAGTGCCGGCAGTGGAGGTATCGTGAAAGTTGATTCGGCCGCCACCGGCTGCGTTCGAGGCCGAGCCGAAAACCGTGAGGACGGTGCCATCGCCGGCGCTGGCTGTGTTCAAAAACTCGATCGTCGCGCCAAGCGCACGTGTCGTGGGAGCGGCGGTCAGATTCTGCGTCACTCCAGAATTGTTGGTGATACCGGCTCCGCTAATCGTCAACGTAACATTGTTTCGCGCTGTTTCCGGATCTGCAGTGATGCTGAAGCTGCTGGCGCCCGGATTGAATACGATTGCCGCCATTTCGGTCATCGCGGCGGAGAACGTGAGGTCCGTGATACTGGAGCTAGCAAAGGTTGCTACGTCAGTGGGTCCGTTCGGCACCGTCGCCGGTGTCCAGTTCGCAGCGGTGTTCCAGTCGTGGTTCGTCGGCTGGAGGCTCCAGGTGGCGCTGTCGGCGCAGAGGGCGTTCAGCGCACCGAGCGAAAGCGTCACAACCATGGCGCAGGACAGAATGGGAGATTTCATGACGCCAATCATGCCTATGACGCCATTTGAAAAGCAAGCAGATTCGTGACGACTATGGCATCACTGTCAGCGTCAGATCGTTACCATCGCCGCCTTCGTAGCTGACTTGATAGTTATTGCGACCGACGGGAAGATTGAGCCGCCGGGCGACAACGGACATCAGCCGACACGGCTCGACAAGTCTGCGAATTACTTGTGCTGACAGTAGTAATTACCAATCTTGACGTTTCTAAGATGACCGCTGTTGTGAGACGATCCGTGGCCTCCATGTTGCGGCGCCGCGCGTCTCACTGACTGTTCTGAACGGTTTGCGGTGCGGAGTTGCTCAGTTCAAGCTGTGCGCTCACTTTTTGAATCTGCGCCGCCTGCTGTTTCAGTTGTGCTGTTAATTGGTCAACTCGCGTCTCTTGTTCCTCGATTCTACGATGTGCTTTCAAAAACTCGTTGAGCAGCATGGCATTCACCGCCTCGTAACGTACGGTATAAGGCTTCCCCTGATCGTCGCGCGCCACTAGATCGGGATTCACTTCGCCACTTCCTCAGCCACGAGGCCAAATTGCGGGATGCCCGCAGGGTCAAGCTCGTGCTTGTAGCGGAAGGTCACCGGTTTCAGTGCCAGAATCGTTTCGCTCGCTTTATCCATCGGCTTGATCGCCTCCTTGTAACGAGCCGAAGAGGTGACGGTGCCGAGATGCCCCTGGCTATCCATCACGACGGCGATGCCTTGAGGAACTGTCCTGCCATAAACCCCGGCGATGTGAACGTTGTTGTGAAGGCCTTTTGTCCCGATGCGGATGTCCCCCTGGTCGCTGGGTCTTCCCAGCGCGCCGATTTCGATGTTGTTGTTGCCGAAATTTCCGGAGAGAGCTTCCGTACCGATAGCAGTGTTGTTAGAGCCCTCTAAGTTAATGTTGAGGGCCTGTCCGCCAAAGGCGCAATTGTTGCTGCCGGTCTGGTTTGCATACATAGCATTGAAACCCACAACCGTATTCTCGACCCCGGTAGGTTTTTCCTCGCTGCCAAGTTGCCAATGGCAACGTTGTCGACGGCCGTATTTGAATAGAGCGCGAGGGCGCCGACGGCGATGTTAAAGCCGCTCGACGTGTCTTCGTAGACCACCTGATAGCCGATGGCGACGTTGCTGTAGGCGGTTTGATTCGAAAAAAGAGCCTGCGCACCGATGGCGACGTTGTTACCACCGGTAGTGTTGCTGAGGAGAGCCCGCGAACCGACCGCGGTGTTAAAGTAGCCAGTCGTATCGGAGAGAAGCGCATTCAAGCCCAGCGCGGTGTCGTCTGTGCCACTGGTCAAATTCAGAAGCGCATCATCACCTTGGACGGTGTTGTTGTTGGTTAAGCAGGCGTCTTGACAAACCGCTCGCGCTTGCGGCGACAGCGCAAAGCAGGCGAGGGCGAGTGGAATGAGCAGCAAAGCGAGCCGGAAAGGCGCGCGGTTAATCGAATGTCTGATTGTAAGAGTTGTCGTTTTCATATGTGCGAGATTTTGCCTCTTTTGCTCTCCACAGAGCAACGGCAAAAATGACACGATGACGGAAAAATTGGTTTGAGTGTTGGGAATCCCGCATCCGTTTTGGATTTGACGTGTTTGCCTACTCTTTAGTAAAAAGCGTGGTGCGGTAGCGCAGGAATCAAGTCCGCAGGGAAAAATAGAAGGGCAGCTTACAACAATGAAAAAGCAAACAAGCGTGGCAATTGAAGCGCATATTATTCGAAGCGCAGCTTATTTACTCCTTCTCGTGACTGGGACAGTGATGGCCTTCTTCGGTCCCCAAGCTCCGACGAAAGTTTTGCCAAGAACTCTGAGCTTTGCAGAGCGCGTGTCGTATCAACGAGCGATTGAAGAGGTTTACTGGCGTCACCGTATCTGGCCGAAAGAGAACCCTAATCCCAAGCCCTCGCTCGATGCAGTGATGTCTCAGGCGCAGTTGGAAAAGAAAGTGGAAGATTATCTGCTCAACTCACAGGCAGTGGAAGATTACTACAAAGAACCGCTGAGTGCTCAGCAATTGCAGGATGAGATGGAGCGCATGGCGCAGTACACCAAACAGCCCGAAGTGTTGCACGAACTTTTTGAGGCCCTCGGCAATGATCCTTTTGTGATTGCCGAGTGTCTGGCCAGACCTGTGCTATCGGAGCGCATGACTACCGGCTTGCATGTGACGCAGACCAAGACCGGAGTATCGAGGCCGGCGATAATGGCAGCGGCAACTGCCAATTACGCGATTCCGACAATATCGGATGGGACGACTGGATGCATTGACGATACCTAGACAGCTACCAGCACCGCCAACGCGCCTTCTCCCCGATTTATTCATAGCGCAGTCTGGACTGGAAGCGAAATGATCGTCTGGGGCGGGGGCGACCTTAACGGCACGTTTTTTAATACCGGGAGCAGATACAATCCGAGCACGGACAGTTGGACAGCCACTACCACCACCAACGCGCCTGCTGGGCGCTACCTTCACACGGCAGTCTGGACCGGTATCGAAATGATCGTCTGGGGCGGCTATTTTTTTGATGTCGGCCGGCATTGGGTTGACACCGGCGGGCGTTACAATCCAAGCACGGACTCCTGGACAGCCACCAGCACGATAAACGCGCCTACTGCACGAAGCGATCACACGGCCGTGTGGACTGGCAGTGAAATGATCGTCTGGGGTGGTGACACTGACACTTCCCCTTTCTATTTGAACAGCGGCGGGAGATACAATCCCAGCACGGACAGTTGGGCAGGCACCAGCACCACTAACGCGCCCTCTGCCCGATATTCTCAAACGGCAGTTTGGACCGGAAATGATATGATCATTTGGGGAGGAGCTAATGAATCCGGCCCCGTGAGGAGCGGCGGGAGATACAATCCCAGCACGGACACTTGGACGGCCACAAGTACTACCCATGCGCCCGAGCGCCGAGTATTTCATACAGCAGTTTGGACTGGAAGCGAAATGATCGTGTGGGGAGGAGTGAATGAAATGAATGGTTTCAACAACGGGGGCAGATACAACCCGAGCACGGACAGTTGGACAGCGACCAGCACGACCAATGCGCCTGATGCCCGATCCCAGCACACAGCGGTGTGGACGAGCGTCGAAATGATCGTCTGGGGCGGAGCTGGTTATAACAACACCGGCGGGAGATACAATCCCACCGCGGATAGCTGGACAGCCACCAGCATCAGCAACGCGCCTAGTGGACGAGTTTATCATACAGCAGTCTGGACAGGTAGCGAAATGATCGTCTGGGGTGGAAATGGTACCTTCGGGGTGTTGAACAGCGGCGCGAGATACTGTGCGCAATCTGGTTCGCCAACGCCGACGCCGACACCGGGACCGATTCAGCTCAGAGGCCAGGGGAAAAAGGTGGGGGGAATAAATACATCGCGTCTCAAATGGAGAGGAGCGACCTCGGGCAACCTCGACGTCTATCGCAATGGCGCGGTCGTCGCGACAACGGCCAACGATGGTTCCTATGATGATTCCACCGGCGACACTGGCCGAGCTCAATACATGTATATGGTGTGTGAAGCTGGCACCCAGACCTGCTCTAATGAGGTGCTAGTAAGGTTCTCGCAATAGGGAACCCACCGGAGCCGCGAAGGGGCGCCGCACACATCTGCACGCCATTTGCTAAAAAACCGAACCCCCGGTATCCCGACAGGATTTGACCCTGAAGCATTAAAACCGAGTCGAATCCCACGACCTCCTAGGCCAAAAGCTTACGCGTATAGACCAGAAGTCGTTAGGCCAGACCGTCAGACCAAGGTTCCTGCATCCAAGCTTACTGTGGCGAGTTTAGGGATTACCTACAAGGGCTTGTAGCGCCGGTCTGCTCAGTTCAAGCTGTGCGCTCACTTTCTGCAGACCCGCAGTGAGTTCTGCAACTTGCTTTTTCAGTTCTTGAACCGTCTGGTGTTCTTTCAAAAACTCGTTGAGCAACATCGCGTTCACCGCTTCGTAGCGCACACTGTAAGGCTTGCCTTGATCGCCGCGAGCCACCAAATCGGGATTTATCTTTTCCACGTCCTCAGCCACGAGGCCAAATTGTGCGATTCCATCGGGGTCGAGGTCTTTCTTGTAGCGGAAAGTCACTGGTTTAAGTGCCAAGATCGCTTCGCTCGCTGTGTCCATAGGCTTTATCGCTTCTTTATAACGTGCAGAGGATGTGATGGTGCCAAGATGACCGTCGGCGCCCACAATAACTGCTATCCCTGTTGGAACGGTTGCTCCACTAATGCCGGCAATGTATGCATTCGTCTGCGTTCCTGTCGTCCCGACGCGGATGGTGTTGGATTCTCCAGCAACACCTACATTTCCGATGTGGATGTTGTTATTGCCCGTGGTGAGATTCTTACCGGCTTCATAACCGAGGCCAATATTATTGGCGCCGGTCGTGTTGCCACTGAGCGCACTAAAACCAGAGGCCGTGTTACGATTGGCGGTTGTATTACTTTTGAGCGCCTGATACCCGGTGGCCGTGTTGTTGGCGCCCCTTGTGTTCGCATTGAGCGCTCCAGCACCGTCGGCCACGTTGCCGGAGCCGGTTCTGTTGAAGGTGAGGGCCCCAGAACCCGTGGCCGTGTTGCCGCTAGCGGATGTGTTGCCGAAAAGCGCATCGCTTCCGGTAGCCGTGTTGCCGGTGCCGACTGTGTTGAACTCGAGCGCACCAACACCAACGGCGGTGTTGTCGTGGCCGATTGTGTTGGACAACAGCGCTTCAACACCAACGGCCGTGTTCCAACCGGCGTTGAGGTTGTTTTTGAGCGCGCTTGAACCAACAGCCGTGTTACTGACGCCGGAGTGGTTCAAAAGCGCCTCATCGCCGAGGAACGTGTTCGCGTTGATGGTATCGCAACCTTCTTGGCAAACGGCTCGCGCTTGCGGCAGAAGCGCAAAGCAGGCGAGGACGAGTGGAATGAGCAGGAGAGCAAGCCGCAAAGGTGACAGGTTCATCGAATGTCTTAATAGGAAGAGTGTCGTTTTCATAATGCTCAATTCTGCCGCTTTTGCTTTCCACATCGCAATGACAAAACAATCCGATGACGGAAAAATTGGGTTGAGCGTTGAAATGCAACGTTGGAGGGCAGTCGACGACCGTTTGTGGAAGAATTGGAATGTTTGGGAGCGGGGGAAATTTTGTCGCTACGTCTTCGCGCAGAGTCGCAAATTGCAAAGGGAAAAAACGGCGCGCGGAGTAAAAGCGCCCGATCGTAAAGACCAATCACACGCACTTTCGGTAAGCGCCCAGTTGTTCAAGTCGCGGCGGCACAGCTGTGGTATTTTTTGACAACGGTAGTTTCCCGCATATTCGATATTTCGCTGTTGCAAGATGCAATGTGCTATTATCCGTAAACGTGTAGCTTGGAACCGCCTTGTCCCGGTTTATTCATAACGTTGCCGACCTGATTCGTCGCGTTCTCTTTCTCGCGCGGCCATACGGCAGAGCGAAGCTCGGCGCCATTTTTTCGCTCTCGCTCGCTCAGGCCTTTTTCCAAGTCGTCGGCATCACGTCAATCTTTCCATTTTTAGCCATTGCCGCTGATCCCGAGCGCATCCGCAGGTCTCACTTTGGCAGGCAGTTTCTCAGCCTGTTTCCGCCGATGGAAAACCGGCAATTGCTGCTGGTCGCCGGGTTAATCGCAATCGTTGGTCTCCTTGGATCGAACGCGGTGAACCTGTTGGCCGAATACGCGCGCACTCGTTATGCCCAGAATTTTGCTCACTGGTTGCGCGTGCGGCTCCTGCGCCGAATGGCAGCGCAGCCATACAATTATTTTCTTCAGCGCAACTCCGGTGATCTGCTGAAAAAAATCATGGCCGACGTGATGAATTATACCAACGGCGTGCTCCTATCGTTACTGGACACCGTCGCGCGCGTGCTTACCGCCGTGTTTCTATTAGCCACGCTGTTTTTGGTCCAGCCGATCATTGCGCTCTCGGCAGCAATCGTGTTCGGCGCCTACTACATCATGATTTTTCGACTTCTTTCGCGGAAACGTCGAGAAATGGACGAAGGCCTGAGAACGTCGATCGCCGGTTCTTATCGCGAAGCGCAACAGATGCTTGGCGGAATCAAGCCTGTAAAGGTTCATCGCGCCGAGGAATATTTTCTCAGCAGGTTCTCCCGCCATTCAGCGGTCCTTGCGCAGATGTACTCTCGGCTGCCGATTTTTGCCAACACCGCCCGGTATTTCGTAGAACCGCTCGCTTTCGGCGGTTTGGTTGTGGCTGTTTTGCTGCTCGCAGCGAAAGGACGCGATTTTTCCGATATTCTCCCGAACCTTGGCGTGATGGCTCTTGCCGGCTATCGGCTATTGCCTTCGATTCAGTTGCTCTACGCGCAGCTTACGCAGGTAAGCTCCATGCGACATGTAGTTGACGAAGTGTACGATGAGTTTGTTGCCGCGGAGACCGACGGGTCGATTCGGCCGGATACAAGCGCCGAGCCAGTCGCGCCGGCGAGTCCTTTTCGTTGGAATAACGCGATCACTCTGTGCGAAGTCAGTTTCCGTTATCCAGGCGCATCGCGTCTTGCATTGGAAGAGCTTTCTCTAGTCGTTCACAAGAACACTTCGGTCGGTGTAATTGGGCCGACCGGTTCGGGAAAGTCAACTTTCGTCGACCTGTTGCTCGGGCTCTACCAACCGACGGCAGGCGAGATCCTCGTCGATGGGCAGTCGCTCGCACCTGCTTGGGTCCCCGCGTGGCAGGCTTCCATCGGCTATGTGCCGCAGGATATTTTTCTCATCGACGACACGATCGCGCGCAACATCGCGTTTGGTCTGCGCGACAATGAGATCGATCCCGCGCGCTTGCGCGAAGCTTGTGCCGTGGCGCAAATACTCGATTTCATCGAAGCGGACTTGCCGCACGGTTTTGACACAAGCGTAGGAGAACGCGGCGTCAGACTTTCTGGTGGCCAGCGGCAGCGGATCGGTCTTGCCCGCGCGCTTTACCATCGTCCAGCGCTGTTGATTTTGGACGAAGCGACCAGCGCACTAGACATCGCGACCGAAGCAAAGCTTCTCGAGGCGTTGCGAAGTCTTAGCGGCAAGCTGACCATGGTCGTGGCCGCTCACCGCCTCAGCGCTGTAGAGAGCTGCGATCAACTGCTTGATCTGGGTGAAATGACCGGCGCAGTAAAGGCCGGTTACGGCTTGCGTTGAATGATGGGCAGCACTGAGAACGTGTGGGACAGAATCTCACGTTGTATTCCGGCACAATTTAGACGCTCGGTTATTGCGCCGCATTTTCTGGAGCAATTGAAGAAGTCGCAGACGGTCGCAGGCGGCCCGTTCAAGGGAATGCGCTATCACGATGAAGCAGTATGCGGCGCCGCAGCCCCAAAAATCATGGGCATTTACGAATGTGAGCTCGCAACATTCCTTCTGAAATGGTCCGCCGTGCCCTTTCGACACATTATCAATGTCGGAGCCGGAGAGGGATACTACGCGCTCGGTTGTGCCACGTTATGGCCGCAAGCAACCGTGACGGCATTCGAAAGCAGCGAAGAAGGCCGAAGACTCCTCGCTCGCAACGTGGATCTGAATCACCTGCAATCGCGGGTAAAAATACTGGGGCATTGCGAAGAGGAACAACTCCGCGCGGCGCTGTTTAATGGCCAGTCTTCGCTTGTGATTATCGATACAGAAGGCGCAGAAGGCGAGCTGTTGGGTCGCGCGAACCTTCCCGGGTTGGAGAACGCTCATGTAATTGTGGAAATTCACGACTTTGTTGATAAGCGCCTCGGCGACCTGATCTCGCTCCGGCTGACATCAACTCATGCCATTCAAGAAGTCCGAACTCGACCACGCACCTTTTGGGATTTTCATGAACCGCGGGCTTTATGGCTACGACTCTGGTTGCTGCCCTATCTCAAGCAATACGCTAACGAATTGCGTCCCGGGCCAATGAGATGGTTTTGTTGTACGCCCGTTACAAGAAGCCATCCCATAAACTCAGAGCGCTGTAGCCACGGCGCTGTGCGCCGTCCGGGAAACGCCCCGCAGGAGCGTGGCTACAGCACCCGATCAACTCTGTCCGTGCAGCGAAAGGCGCTGGCGAGAAAATTTGCTCCCGGTCTTCTGCGGCCATTCACCGGGATGAACGTCTCTGTGCGATTCGGCGAGATCGCGCAGACCATCCTTTCGCACTGGCCAATTCCTTCGCAACCGGCCCAGCCCATTGCGCGCTTCCGCTATCTTACAGTAAGCGATCGCCGGCACTGGTTGATCTTGCGGGAAAGTTTGTTTTCGCTGTACCGCTCATGGAATTGTTTGCCGGAGATTGCCGTCGTGTCCGACGGAAGTTGGACGGCAGAAGACTTTTCAGAGGTTTTCGCCTGGTGGCCTGCGCCGATCAGCGTCCTGCCGCGGCAAGAAATTTGCGACGCCGCTTCGTCCGCTGGTTTTCCAGAATTGGCAGACTATGCACGAGAAAGTCCCTACGGTCTGAAGCTCGCGGCGATTGTAACACAAGCAAGCAAACGGCCGGTGCTATTCGTGGATGCCGACATTCTTTGGTTCAGAGATCCGGTGTCGCTTTTGGGCGACCCGGCATTGTGGGAAAAACCGCGCGCGTTACGGGAGAATAACTGCCATCAGCGGCGAGAGATCGCAGTGCGGCATTGCCCGCAGGTGTTGGAGCCGCCTTTTGTGAATAGCGGAATCGTGGCTTTGCATGGCGAACTGATAGCGCCGGAGCTTCTCCGCAGCATCGTGCGAGATGCGCTACGTGATCCTCAAGACAGCTCGTGTGAGCAAACGATCATTGCCACTGCCGTAAAACTCGGTGGCCAATTTCTCCCGGAGCAGCTGAGCCTGGTGGAGTTCGATGACGTACATAGATTCCGTTCTCGCGACATGTGGGATGAGGGCTATTACTCGCGGCACTATGTGAACTGGATGCGCCATCTGCTTTATCGCGACGCGCTTAAACTGCGTTTACATCGCGGCAGGCTGGACGCCCGCGCGCCGGGCGGGGTGGGGCCGCTGACCTCCATCCAAACGACGGAGCGCACTTGAAGTCGGAAGAAAAATTAAGGGTGCTGCTCGTCAGCATCGTACCTCCGAAGAACGATTGCGGTGTGCGCATCGTGATGCACCGGCAATTGGTGGAACGGAATCCGTTTGAATTGCACGTCGCCAGCAACGCGGACTTTGCCGAAGACCTTTTAGTACACATACCGCTTCGATTGCCGCGTGCTGTCTATCGACTGAGAAAAAGCCGACTCGGTCCGCGAGTGGCAACATGGATCACTGATTACGAAAATCTCATCTGGCCGTTAACAGCCAATCGAGTATTGGAAGCGGCAGTACACGATTTCAAACCGGAGGCTGTCGTCACACTGGCGGAATGTGGGTTGTGCCATGTTGCTCGAAAGACTGCACAACGTCACGGTTTGCCACTAGTTGGACTCTTTCTCGATTGGTTCCCTGTGATGAAAGGCCACTACGGCCATGATTGGACGCAGCCGATTTTGAGCCGACGCTATCGTGAGCTTTACGCGGCATGTGATTTGGTCTTTTGCACCAGCGACGGTATGCAGGAAGTGCTCGGACCGCATCGCAACGGCCACGTGATTTATCCCATGCCGGGCAAATATCGTGTGCCGCAAAAGTCCTGGCCGCGTTCCGGCGGAAAATTTCGCCTCGTCTATGTCGGCTCAGTGCAAAATTTTTACGGAAGAATGTTATGCTCGCTCATCGAAAAAATCGAAGCGACAAAGGACTTGGAAATTATTGTGGTCGGGCCAGACGCCGACTGGCCGGTGGAAATCCTGAAACGTGCCAAAGCGAACGGAATCTATCTTGGCTTTAAACCGCCCGAAGAAGCGGCTAGCGTGATGGCCACCGCGGACGCGCTCCTGGTGGTGATGAGCTTCGAAAGCGAGTACGAACTGTTCATGCGCACCAGTTTCACGACAAAATTCCTGGACTACGTTGCATTTGGAAAACCGGTGATCCTGTGGGGTCCCGACTATTGCACTCCTGTTCGCGTGGCTCGTAGTCACGGCGGAGCTGCCGTGGTGAATCAGAACGATCCCGAGGCGATTATTTCCGCCTGCCGTCAAATCGCCAGTGACGAGGCGTGGCGCGAACAGCTTTCCCAAGGAGCCAAACAACTCCACCAGACCGTGTTCAATCCAGATCGCTTGCAGGAGATCTTTGTGAGCGAAATTGAGAAACTCGTCCGCAGCCGCGCGCGTGCATCAGTACAACCCATATCATAATGTCATTCTGATCCCGCAGTCGCGGGAGAAGAATCTCGGATTATTTTGATTACCCGAACGGAAATAGATCGGAGATGTTTCGCGAAGCCTGTCCTGAGTGAAGCCGAAGGGCTCAACATGACAGTGACGCCATTGATTGGATGAGTACTAAACTTGTGCCTTTCTTCCGATGGACCGCATAAAAGTGCTGGTCGTATCCTCCGTCGTTCCAAACGCACGAGGTTCAGGCGGCGAACTCGTTTTGTATCGCCATTTAAAATCAAATCCGGGGATTGAGTCTAAAGTCGTATCGTGGCAGCGTTTCCCGTTTCGTTTGAAAGTCATCGGGAAACTGCGAGAGATTGGCTTTCAATCTGTCTCCCGGAGTTGGGAATGCCTGTTCCCTGTTTTGCCTTCGAACGAAATTGTTCATGAGTCGATTCACTCGTTTCGGCCGGACGTTGTCGTCACTGTCGCCCATGGCTGGTGGCACATGCAGGCTAGAAAACTCGCAAAAGAGTTCAGGCTGCCGCTGGTTTCTTTCTTTCAAGACTGGTGGCCGGATTTTCCCGATGTTCCTTTGGCATTTCGGTCACGAGTCGAACGGGAGTTTCGCAAGACGTGTGTAGCGAGCGACGTGGCGATCTGCGTGAGTGACGGAATGCGGGAGGAGTTGGGTGAACCGCCAAACGCCCTGGTTCTTTATGACATTCCGTCCATAACGAGGTGCGAGCGCTCAAAACCAGATTCCAAGCTGCCGTTGCGGGTTGTTTATTTTGGAAACCTTTCGGAATACGGCCCGCTGATCGAAAGCGCATTGCGCGTTCTCAATGGCTCCGATCGAGTGCGCCTGGAAGTGTTCGGGCCAGGTCCGCTTTGGACCGCCGGGGCGGAGGATGAGTTTCGTTCTCGGGGAGTGTACCGCGGATTCATTCCGTCGAACGAATTGGCGGGGTCGCTCCAAAATTTTCAAGCCGCATTAGTGGTTATGAGCTTTGTTCCGGCACACCGCCGGCGAATGAGCACCAGCTTTCCTTCGAAAATGATCGATGCGGTGCAGCTCGGTTTGCCAATTGTGATTTGGGGACCGGAATATTGCTCGGCAGTCAAATGGGCCCGGCGGGGAGAACGAGCACTATCCGTGACAGACCCGAACCCGTCAGCGCTACGCCACGCTCTCGAAGAACTAGCTGCTTCGCCCTCGGAACAGGAGCGCCTAACGAAAGGAGCACGTGACGCGGCTGGCGAATTCAATTGCGAAAGCATCCACGCGCAATTTATGGCTGCGCTCGAGCGTGCGATTCAAAAACGTGCTACCCAAAATCAGGACACATTTTGAAAAATTCCCGCCCGTTGAAACAATCTCTTGTCAAAAAATTTAAGCATGGCATCTCCGGCCTAGGGAATCAGTTTTTCAGCCACGCGCGGTCCGTGTTCAGGCGAGTGTTTCATTGGCTCGTTCAGCGGCTGGGAATGCGACGTTTTCGAGAGCATTCGTTCTTTGCAGCACTTTTGTCCCGATCCGCGGTAGTGGGCGATTTTGGCGCTCACCATGGAGAGTTCTTTATTGCTTTGAAATCCGAATATTCGATTTCTCGAGCTCTTCTTGTCGAAGCAAATCCGGCATTGGCAGAATGTTTGAAGGAAAAACTCTGGAAGCAAGCCGACGTGCTTCAAGCTGCATTAGTAGGCGGAGATCATAACGATGGCTCGGTCATGTTTACACGTTCGATTGAGTCGGAGTCATCGAGTGTTTTCAGGCAGTGGGCGGCTGCTTATGGGATAGTGGATCAGGTAGAGGTTGCCACCACGGATTTCGCGGAAGCTCTCAGACGCCTGGGTGGGTGGGCAGATTTGGTGAAATTGGATATAGAAGGCGCTGAAGTTCCCATTTTACAATCTGCTAGTGCATCTGACCTGACTAGTTGCCGCCAGTTGACTGTGGAATTTCATGACAAAAGGCCGCCGTTTGCACATTGCGATGTTGCGAGCGTCTGCCGCCGCATGCGTTCCGAGGGCTACGGCATCGTATACGCAAACTGGCCTAAGATGGATGATGTCCTGTTCGTGAATCTGAAAAGCATGTCGGCCCCCAAACGAATGGAATTTCGCTGCCGCATGGCATTGGCTAATGCGTTGTTCGTGGTGCGTCGAGTAATCTTTGCGAGCGGTTACTCGTAAAACCTGTTCGATGGAACCAGTTGTTCTAGCTTTGGCCAGTAACGAATCCTATTTCCCGGGCCTATATTGCGCAATTGCGAGCGCATTGGGTTACTTGGACCCGAAACGAGAAGTCGATGTGAAGGTGCTCGACGGCGGCCTGTCGCGGTCATCGATGGACACTCTTGCCAGACTCGTGGGGCGCATGCGCAACCGCACGCGCCTGGAGTTTGTGCCTGTTAATGAGTCTATTTTTCGAGACGCGACACTTGGCCCGGGTCGCTCGCATATGGCGTATTGTCGGATATTGCTGCCACACTTGCTCGCTGTGCCTCGTTTGATCTATCTGGATTGTGACGTGTTGGTATTCCGGGATCTATCACCGCTTAATGATCTTGAGTTGTCGGAGGGCAAGGTCATTGCGGCAGTTCCTGATTCGGAAACGTCATGCCTCGCCGAAGACTCACCGCTATTGGCAAAGGCCATCCACCTTCCTCCCGGAGGCGCATACTTCAATTCTGGAGTGATGTTGATGAATCTCAACGAACTGCGGCGAGGGCACTTTTTTCAACGTGCTGTCGAGTTCTTGAATAGTTGGAGAGGAAAGTACCGGTTTCATGACCAGTCGGCCATTAACTTTGTTCTCCACGATCAGATCGAACCGCTACCCGCGGAATGGAATCGGCCTGCGTGGCGCTTTGATGCACAGGAGAATAATGATCTCAACTGTATTCTCCACTACACCACGTCGGCACCGTGGCTTCTTGGTACACGCACGTCCAGTCAGACTTTATTTGAACGATTTGCCGCACATGCCGGTTTGGCCGCTGATTTCCAAAAATCATGGCGACAGCAATTCCTTCGCAACGCACTTGCACCTTTCAGGGCCGTCGCGTTTCTGCTGATCGCCTTTTTTTACAGAGTTGCCGGACACAGGGAGAAGTCTGCAGGTTACAAAAAAGCGGGCAAGTATTGGCTCTATTACATGCTGAACGCGCCACGGCGTCGACGTCTTCAGCGCGCGCGCGCCGAAGAAATACGGGCGATGAAGTTTGGATTCCCCGGCTTCGAATCCCTAACATGAGAATATTGCATCTTAATACTCATGCGTCCGGGGGGAGTTACGAGTATGCAGCACTTCTTTGCACCGCATTGGCGGAACAGGGAATTGAAGGCCGCGTGCTCTGTAAAAATTTAGAGCCGCCAGAGGATCGACCATTCCTGGATCGTGTAATTCGTCGATTATATGTTTCATTATCCACCGAGCCATGGCATGGAACGCGACGAGTAGCTCCTTCGCCAGCAGATGAGCAGCTAGCTGGAATCGACGTGGTGCACCTTCACACTTTGGCTGACTGGTTCGACGTTCCTCGTTGGTTGGAAACTCTGCCGCCCAGAATCGGTGTGGTGATCAATGTTCACGACATGTGGCACATCAGCGGAGGCTGCTTTCTTTATCGCGGATGCGATCGATATAGCGACACATGCACGCCTTGCCCGATCTTGAAGCCACCGTTGAACCGAATCCTGGCCAAAGATGAACACCGGCGAAAACTACAGGCTTATCAAAGTCGCCAGGTACATTTTGTCGCAAACAGTCAATGGTCGGCGAATTTGGCTGAGCGAAGTCCACTCGTTAAGGTTTCCGGCAGTTTACGAGTGATTACGCCCGGCATCGACACAGACACTTTCAGGCCACAAGAGAAGGCACAGTGTCGTGCAAGCCTCGGCATCCGGCAGAATGCGTTTGTAATTGCGGCTGGAGCCGCTTCGCTGACCGACACGAATAAGAACATTCGCTGGTTATTGGAACAACTTACACGACTGCCGGCGCGCGAAAACCTACTGGTGCTACTTGCTGGAGACGGTGCAGTCAATATACCAGATGGCCTTAATGTGCGCATGGTGGGTGGCATTCCCGATCGTGCGGCGCGGGCGATCTTTTATGGCAGCGCAGATATTTTCGTTAGCGCATCGTTAATGGAGACGTACGGACTCACGCTGGTCGAAGCGATGGCGTGTGGAGTACCAGTTGTAGCGTTCCGAGTGGGCGGAATTCCAGAAGCTGCGCCTGACGGGCGAGGCGCGATTCTGTGTGACCGACTAGACGTCACGGCCTTACTTGAAGCCGTTACCAATCTCCGCGAGTCGCCGCAGCTTCGCGTCACATTGGGTCAACTTGCGCATGAGACAGTGCAGAGTCGCAATAGGGCGCCTACGTTTGGCAGTAAATTCGCGCAGCTTTATCGAGAGTGCCTCGGAGTCGAGCAAACAACTGGCGCAAACAAAGCAGTCACAGTGACGTGAGAGTGCGGGCCCCATTTGGGTTTGTGACTGGCTGCCATGCTGGAGACAGGTTTCTGGTCCAAGCGACGCTGGCGAGCATGAGGCATTACTGCCCGGGCGTGCCCATATGCCTCACAGTCGATGGCGATTTCGATGTTTCGGATTTAGAAAAAGAATACGATTTGATCGTTTTGCGTGTTTCGGAATTGCCGTCAAAAGAGATGTGCGAACTAATGTTGGGAAATTATCGCGCAAAGCTCGCTGCGCTATGGGAAGGTCCTTTTGAGTTTTACGTTTGGCTGGATTCGGACGCGATTGTCTGGGGTGACTTCACTCCACAGGTCCGCACCGATGTCGATTTTCAGATTTTTTGGAGCGAGATTTCAATTCCAGAGGGTGCCACAGAGATCCCACCGTGGCTGCCGCATTTTTATTTTGATCCGCAAAAGCTAAAAGCATTCGATCCTGAATTTGATTGGTGCGGGCATGCTTACTTTTCTGCCGGCGCGTTCGCGTGCAGGCGGGATATGATATCGTTTCACAACTGGACAAAAGTTGAATCGTGGGACAAACAGGTTTCCGGGCTCTTTGCGTGGGGAGAAATGGGAATGGTCAACTATCATGTCCATACCATGGCACAACGCGGAGAAATCAAGACTGCCATGTCGAATTTGCAGCACATTTGGGGGCATCACGGCAAAGAAGAGTTCGTGCAAGATTGCCGTGGCGCCGGTTGGCATTTCCCCAAAACAATCAAACGTCCGCGAATAGCGCATTTTTGCGGGCGCAAACCATTTTTGTTTGACCACAAGGCATATTCGCGGCCGTTCACAATTGCGCGACTGGAACACAATCGTTCCCGTCGCGGAGAGTTAGGGGCCTGGTTCGCCTTGATGCAAGAGGATGGCAACAGGCTTTTTAGTAAAGTTAAACGGCGGGTTTGTAGTGTAGCCAGCCAATGAAGGTCGGTGACAGGCCCAGCGTGGCATTTTTGATCCCATTCGCATCTCGAAGGACTAAGTCGAGGTGGGACATAGCCTGCGACCACCTTCGGCAGACACTCCATTCTGTACGAAACTCAACAAGCAAGAGCTACTGTGTAGTCGTGGCCGGCCATGAGGCTCCTGATTTCAATTTCGAATCTGATTCGAAGTGTTGGTTCCTATCAGTTAATCATGCCATTCCACTTCACGAAAACGTTGTAGTTAGTGGGAGGTTGGACAAATTGTCCAAGATTGCCGCCGCCTGGAAACACGCGAAATCAAGCTGGAATCCACATTATGTGATGAAACTTGACGCAGACGACCTGATCAGCGCCAGGCTTGTTCAATGGCTGGAGAATTTCGGTGATCAACCTGGTTATCTTATCAAACACGGCTGGGTTTGGCGGTCAGGATCGCGCTATGTTCTCCACTCTACGGAGTATTTGGACCGAGTGTGCGCCTCTTGTTTAGTTGTTAGAAGCGATATTGCGGATCAGGAAGGGCCTTTTCGTACCGACGTAGAAGGCACGCCATTCGATCAACGAAGCCTAAGTCTCGCTGCGGCGGATCATTATTCCCTCATTCCGGGCTCTGGAATAAGCACTCTTTTGCTGAACGACAGCCATCAACGTTATTCAGCCCAATTCGCTTATCTGGGACACAAACTTTCCAATGTACCATTCAAAGCCGTTGTTTACCGAACCGGCAATACCGAGAGTAACTCGGCTGGTCTCGAAGCAGGGCGGCGGCCAATCCTGCGAATGATTCTGGGAAGAATCCGAAGAACCAGATTAATGACCAACAATCTGAGAAGGGAATTCGCATTGGACTTCGTCGGATGAGAACGCAACCGCGGATCGCTTTTTTGATTCCAATCCCTTCTGCTTCGAGGACAAAAGACTGGCGGGTAGGCTGCGCATTATTTCGGCAAACACTGTCATCGATATTCAATTCAACTGTTCAGGATTACTGCGTGGTAGTGGCTGGCCACGAGGCCCCGAATTTTGAGCTCCAGCAAGATCATTGCTTCAAGTTCCTATCACTTGACCATCCTTTGCCGTCTCAAGAAGATGGGGATTATCCCGCCGCAGTTAAGGATAAGATCATCAAGTTGGCTGCGGCTTGGGATTACGCGAAGTCGGCGTGGAATCCGCAGTACGTGATGAAACTTGATTGGGATGACCTCATTAGTTCTCGGCTCGCGGAGTGGCTCGTTTCGGTGAAAGATGAAGGCGGCTATCTCCTGAAGCATGGCTGGATCTGGCGTTCACAAGTCCCGTACCTCGTGCAACGCACCGAGTATTTTGACCGCGTCTGCGGGTCCTGCCTGATTATCCGGGGTGATCTGGCGGATCAGACTGGCCCATTTCTGACGCATGTGGAAGGCACAAACCTGAGTCCGGAGGGGCACCGCTCTGCTGCCGACGATCACTACTCGCTCGTGCCCGGTTCCGGAACAGGAACACTGCTCTTGAACGACAGCCACCAACGGTACGCAGCCCAATTTGATTATCTCGGACGCCAGTTAGCGACAGTCCCGTTCGACGCTGCTGTTTGCCGCATCGGTCACGGAAATAACGCCGGTCAACCTTCTGGGACAGAAACCGCCCGCATGTTGTTAGGCCGTCTCCGACGGACACGATTGATTACGTCGCGGCTAAGAAAAGAGTTCATGCTCACATAACTGCTTTCTCGCGCTTGATGAATCCACCTCAGGAGACATAAATGCTCGAAAAATTACGAAACCCATGCGCGTCAGTGTCATGATCACGACCAGCAATCGCTTGGAGGAGCTCCAGCGAACTTTACAGATTTTGGCAAAACTCGATCCGGCACCGGACGAAGTTCTGGTTACGGCTGACGGTTGCACAGATGGCACCCCGGAGTTCGTCTCAGCGATGCCCAACGTGAAGTTCATTATGAATCAGCCGGCAAAGGGTTCCGTCGCTTCACGCGATCGCATGATGCGCGAGGCGCAAGGTGATTTGGTGCTTGCTTTGGATGACGACAGTTATCCCGAGGACGCAGATTGCATCGGCCGCATCACTTCGTTCTTTAAACAGCAACCCAACATAGCCGTGCTCCATTTTCCTCAGCGCACCGATGAATACCCTGACACACTTGCGCAAACCAACTTCGGCCACGAAGAGGCAACACGTTCGTTTGCTAACTCTGGAGCCGTGCTGCGCCGGTCCACGTATCTACAGTTACCCGGATTTGAACCGCGATTTTATCATATGTACGAAGAGCCGGATTACGCCCTGCAATGTGTGGCTGCGGGTCATGCCGTCTTTTTTTCGCCGATGATCACAATCCGCCACCGTTATGTCAGCCGCGCGCGTGATGAAATTCGCATCCATCACCGTCACGCGCGCAACGAGTTCTGGAGTACCTTGATGCGGTGCCCTTTGCCCTTTGCAGCCGGCATGGTTGCGTGGCGTGTTTTCTCGCAGTTTCGATATGCCTGCAAACGAGGATGGTCTTGGGTCGTTCGTGAACCGCGTTGGTGGGCTCAAGCGCTGGTCGGAGTTCCGTACTGTCTTCGAAAGCGCAAACCTGTCTCTTGGGCCGGTTACAAACGCTGGTTGAGTTTGCCTTGAGCTTCATCTTATCATGGCGCTGTCATGTTGAGCCCTTCGGCTTCACTCAGGACAGGCTTCGCGAAACATCTCTGATTTATTTCCTCGGACAAAATCGTCTCCAAATTGATCCTGGAATCTTCGCTTCGCTCAGAATGACAGTTTGAAATGGCTTCGAAGACAACGAACTGGTTGTGCTGTCAGCTCGGCGCGCGGGAACATTATGCGATTCCTCGAGCGCTATTGCGCCAGCAAATGCTCGGTTGGCTCGTAACGGACGCCTGGGTTCCGCCTTCGTCGTTCCTGGCGAAGCTCTCCGGGTCCGGGCTCGCTGGTCGCTTCCATAATGATCTGCGCGACGCCGCCGTTGAGGCGTTTAACTCATCATTAATTCTATTTGAGATGCTTGCGCGCGCGCGCCGGCTTCAGGAATGGGAAGCAATAATTGCGCGTAATCGCTGGTTTCAACGCAAGGTCGTTTCACTTTTTCAGTCTCAACTCCGTAAAGGAGCGTGGCTCCCACAGAGCTTTGCCCTCTCAACCATCGACTCCGTAAAGAGGCGCGGCTCCCACGGAGCTTTACGCTCTCGACCAATTCTTCTGAGCTACAGCTACACCGCGCTTGAACCATTTCGCTTTGCAAAATCACGGGGATGGAAAACAGTGCTTGTCCAAATCGATCCTGGCCCAGAGGAAGAGCGCATCGTGGCAGAAGAGGTCGCGAGAGTGCCCGAGTTAGCCGGCAAGTGGCGGCCCGCGCCTTCCGGGTACTGGGATTCCTGGCGGGAGGAGTGCAGCCTTGCCGACGCAATTGTCGTTAACTCCGAATGGTCGCGGGAAGAACTGGTGCGTAGCGGAGTTCCGCGCGAAAAGTTAACAGTCATTTCGCTGGCATACGAAACGCCAGACGTCGGAGGTCAGAAGTCAGCGGTCGGAGCTGTGCGGTCGTATCCGGATCGTTTCACGCGAGAGCGGCCGATGCGCGTACTTTTTCTCGGTCAGGTGAATTTGCGCAAGGGTGTGGCCAGATTACTCGAGGCTGCCAAAATTTTGCGCGATGCCCCCGTTGAATTTTGGATGGTGGGACCCGTGCAGATCTCAAATGCAGAAGCACTAGCGGATAACGCTCGGGTGAAATGGTTCGGTGTTGTGAGGCGAAAGCAAGCTGCTGAAAAGTACACAAATGCCGACGTATTCATTCTTCCGACTCTTTCAGATGGGTTTGCGATTACGCAGCTCGAAGCGCAGGCGTTCGGTCTGCCGGTTATTTCGTCGAAGTTTTGCGGCGGGGTCGTCGAGAGCGGCCTCAACGGAATCACTCTCGAGGAACCGAGTGCCGCGAACATTGCAGCTGCGGTTCGCGATTGCATTGCTGATCCCGATCGGCTGCAAAAGCTCGCTGCTGCGTCACATGTGCGTGATGAATTCACAATCGACGCGCTCGCTCAGCGGCTACATGAGCTTGGCTCGGCGCTATAGCCAACGATGCCTTTGAGTTTGAAATTTGTGTTTTATACTGTGCGCGTCGCCTTCGTTTATGGTCACGAACGTACTAATGTTCTACCTCGCTGCGGCTACGTTGCTCGTGCTGGTAGGCGAAGGCTGTATAAAACTCCTCAATCGAGATAGCTTGTTCATCGCGCTTGCCGTTTATGTCACGGTGTTCGCATGGTATTTTGTCGATCCTTTTCTAAACCCCGAACAGTACGACTATCTTCCTTCGTTTCTAATCAGCCAAAGCTACGGACAGGTAATGCTTTTCCTGATTGCCTTTCGCGTTTTCATGCCGTTTGCAGAGCGCTGGATTATCCGGCGGCGGAGTACGGGGATATCCGCGATGCAACATTTCGCGCCCGAGCAAATCTTGATCGCCGCTGGGGCGATGTGGCTGCTGTTGTTGTTCATTGGCATTACTCGGATGGGTGGTGATGTAGTTGGAGCACTATTTCCGATCGATTCGCGCGCAGGCGCGACTATGTGGGGCCGTGGGGCGATAGAAACCTCGGCGACCGGATTTCTAGTTGCCTCTGCGGGCTACATGTTCAACGCAGTCACAGCGTTCCTTGGAGTCCTAATATTTTTCCAACGCGCTACTTTCTGGCGGCTGGTTGCTGGAGCGATGTTCGTCATTTCGCTCCCATACTTCCTTCTGGAGGGAGCGCGCAGTCATTTCCTCGCGGCGATTCTGCCTTTTATCATCACTTATCTGTTTTATGGCCGGCAGTTGCTCATCATAAAGGTCGCTCTGCTGGGAGTTGCCTTCATCAGTTTGGATCAGGGGTTCAAACTAGTCACCGCGTTTCGAGGCACTGGCTTCAGAGATTTGCTGGCTGCTGAGCATCCGTACGAGCTTGTGGATCAAGATTTGCGACAAAGCGGGCTGAACATGATTCAGGAGCTTTGCTTTGCGAATGCTTACATCGCGTCCGGAGTGGCACCTCCCGCGTATGGTGGGAGATATTTGAACGAGCTCCTGAATGTGATTCCGCGTGTGATTTGGCCATCAAAGCCGTTCATTGGAATTGACTACGCGAAGTGGCGCGGCTTGGAGGACCCGAACTCTGAGCTCGGCGTTGTCGCCACGGTCTCTACTGGAATGATTGGCGGCGGCGTTTTGAACTTTGGGCCATTCTTTGGGCCACTCGCAGCCGGCATCCTCATGGCCCTTTGGACCGCCCTGCTTATCCGCTGGTGGCGACAAAGAAGTTCCCTTCCGCGTCTGATGCTATTCATGCTTGGAGCTGGCCTTACGTTTAACCTCGGCCGGGATATCACTCTTCTGGTGCTTTGGCCTGTCGTATTCGCGTACTGTTTTATTCGTCTAATCGAGATCTGGACGAGTAAGCGGTCGGGCCCAGTGCCGCGAACCACTACGCAACCGCCAAGGTTTGCTCCCGTTAATGTTCAGCCAGTAGGCGCGTCGCCTGGTCGGCTGCATCAGTGAAGCCGCAGCCTCGCATTGCCGTGGCCCTACCTTCTGTGTTAATTGCGAGCAAATTCGCGTCCTGAAAGCCGGTTCTTAAAGTCCGCGCGTTGCTCACGCTTCGGCGCGACACTCTTCGCTCTGGCTGCCGACGCGAGAGAAACTGGAGGTAAGGGGATTCGAACCCCTGGCCTTCTCATTGCGAACGAGACGCTCTACCAGCTGAGCTATACCCCCATTTGGTTGGGATCAAATAAATCCGACGACAGTCCGTTTGTCCATTTTCTTTGCGCGCCTCGATAGACTCGGGATGATGAGGTCTTCAACTGCACTGCCAGCCGCCCGAGCGCAGTAGCGGACTGCGTCACATATTCCGACTACGGTGTGCTCAGGCTAAAGGCTCAAATAATTACCGAATTTTGATGCGCGCGAAAACACGAGTGGCACGAAAGAACGATTGCAGCAGGCGCGTTCGTGCCTAAGGTGCGCTCTCCAATTCTCGATATGCTCTGCACGATTCTCGCTCAGGCTCAAACGGGGTCGCCTGCACCCGGACCGGGCGCCGGCATCGGCTCGTTTTTCGTGCCGTTGATTTTCATTTTCATCATCATGTATTTTGTGATGATCCGGCCGCAAAAAAAACGGCAGGAACAGCAACAGAAACTGGTCGGCAGCCTGAAGAGTGGCGACCGGGTAGTGACCAACGCGGGCATCCACGGGCTCATTGCGAATGTGAAAGAGAACACGGTACTGCTGAAGGTGGCTGACAACGTAAAAATTGAGATCGACAAGTCGGCTGTAAGCAACGTGCTAAAGGAAAGTTGACCTGTTGAATCGTCAGAACGTTGAAGCGATAGTGGAATCCGCAATCGAATGACTCCTGCGCTCACATTTTTTATCGGGCTGGCCATGCTGGTCCTCTTTGGCTGGTATTTCGCCGCGGACCAAGGGCCGCGGAAACGCCTGCTTGCGATGACGCTGATGCTGTTGCTCGTCGTGTTCAGCATCGCGACGATCTGGCCTCCGCAGAAGAAAATCGCCCTCGGCCTTGATATTCAAGGTGGCACGTCGTTTCTCATCCGGCTGAAGCCCGGCGATAAGCCAATCACCAAGGGAATGCTCGACCAGGCCGTCGAAGTGATTCGGAAACGCATCGATGTCTTCGGAGTGAGCGAACCGATCATCAGCCCAGTCGGCACCGATCGCATTCTTGTTCAGATTCCGGGGCTGGACACCGCCAAGATTCAGGAAGCGCGGGACCAGCTCTCGCGGGTCGCCAAACTGGAGTTCCGCATGGTCTACCCTGACAACGGGCAAAAACTGAAAGCGATCGACGAAGGCAAGGATGTTATTCCTCCCGAATACCGTATTGAAAGCCACAAGACACAGCGAGAAGGCGAGAAGCCAGTTGAAGAGCGGCTGCTTGTAAAAAAGAAGGCTGATCTTTCCGGTGAACACGTTTCGAATGCTGGCGCTTCTTACGAAAAGGAGGGGTGGGTAGTGCATCTACGGTTTGATGCCGAGGGCGCCAAAGAATTTGGAAGGATCACAGCCGCGAATGTTCATCATCGCTTCGCCATTGTGCTTGACGGTGCGATTCAATCCGCGCCGGTTATCCAGGACGCGATTTACGGTGGCGAAGCGCAAATCACAGGAAGATTTACGGAAGAAGAAGCGCGTGGATTGGCGAGCGTGCTGGAGAATCCGCTGCAGACACCGGTCAGCATCGAGGAAGAGCGCAGCGTTTCCCCAACTCTTGGGCTCGATTCGATCCGGGCAAGTATTCTCGCCGGGTTGGTTGGCCTGGCAATCACCATCGTTTGCGTGGCTGTCTACTACAAAATTCCGGGTCTGATCGCGAATCTCGCGCTGATCATTAACCTGATCCTGCTGCTCGGCGCGCTGACGATGTTTCACTTCGTGCTCACCTTGCCCGGCATTGCCGGTATTATTTTGACGATCGGTTTGTCCGTGGACGCGAACGTGCTGATTTTCGAAAGATTGCGCGAAGAAATGGCGCTTGGAAAAACACTGAAGGTCGCGCTGAATACAGCCTACGAGAAAGCGTTCAGCTCGATTTTTGACGCAAACGTAACGACGCTGATCACTGCGGCGATTCTGTTCTGGAAAGCAACTGGTCCGGTGAGAGGCTTCGCTATCGCACTTATGCTCGGCATTCTCGCCTCTCTGTTCACCGCCCTCATCGTAGGGCGAAATTGTCTTGGCTGGTTCGTTGACACAGGCCGGCTGAAGCGCGTTTCGATGCTGCATCTGATTCCCGCGCAAAAAATCAATTTTCTCGGCAAAGGCTTTATTGCCTGCATGTGCTCGCTCGCGCTTTTGCTCGCCGGAGCGACTGCCTTCTACCTTCGCGGGGAGAAAAATTTCGGGGTTGATTTTCGTGGCGGCGACCTCATCACGTTGAGCGCGCCCGGGGCGATTAATATCGGGCAGATCCGTCACGCGCTGCAACCGATCGGACTTGCGGATGCGCCAATTCAAGAATCAGTGCAGGGCGGAAAGAATTACATCACCATCCGTACGCCGTTGAACACCAGCGATAAGGTAGAAAAACAGATCATGCAATCGTTGCCAAACGCTGGATTTAGTGTGCAAGGTTCCGAGCGCGTGGGAGCGCTCGTTGGCGGTGAGCTGGCCAGGAGCTCCTTAATCGCACTCGGCCTCGGTATTCTGGGCATATTGGTTTTCGTAACATTTCGCTTTGAACTTTCCTTTGCCGTAGGCGCGATCGTAGCGCTGTTGCACGATGTGCTGATGACGGTCGGGATCTTTGCTCTCCTCGGCCGCGAACTGACGCTGACCATGGTCGGCGCGGTGCTGACCATCGCCGGTTATTCGATCAACGACACAATTGTCGTGTATGACCGAATCCGTGAAGGTCTGGCAAGTGGACGACGCGGCACGATCGAGGAGATCATGAACTCGAGCATTAACCAAACGCTCAGCCGTACGATTCTTACCAGCACAGTTACGCTTATTCCGATTCTCTGTTTGTTTTTCTTTGGAGGCGCGGTGTTACGCGATTTTTCTCTCGCCATCATCATCGGCGTGGTTGTCGGCACTTATTCGTCGATCTTTATCGCCTCACCGATTGTGCTCTGGTGGACGCGTGCCCGAGGACAGACAACGAGCTCGCTCCGGCGCGAAGTGATTCAACAAACCACCCCCGCCAGCAGCCCGGTTGCGCGACGATCTTAACGCGTCGGTGAGAGCCCAGTGCGTGCTCGTCAGGGAATGTTGGCGAGAATTTTCTCCACCTCGGCGCGCGTGAAGGCGCGCAGCGTCTGTGTGCGGATGTTGCCCATGATGTCCGCCGACAGCAATACGCCGGCCGCCGTCTCATCGTCCGGCGCCTCGAAAATGCACACCTGATCATACTGGCCCAGGGTCCAATACATTTGTTTGATGGTAACTCCCATCGACTGCACTTTGGCGGATCAGTCGGTTATCCGCTGGGTTGTCTCCTTTGCAGCGCGAATGCCTTTGTCAGTGAATTGAACCAAGCTGATGTACGTCGGCACGATTTTTCTCCTTTAGCTAAGGCGACAAACATTGCAACAACCGACACGGACGTTTCGCCGGCGCGCCGTTGGAAAGCTGTGTGTCTTTGAAAAATTGGATCGAAAAAGTGGAGGCGAGGGGAGTTGAACCCCTGTCCTCGTCGCGATCCGCGCAAACATCTACACGTTTATCCGGCGATAAATTCTGAGGAGCCAAGCCATGCGCCGGCGCATTACCGACTCCCGAGCGTCCACGAAATCGATTCACAAACCGGCGCGGTCGCCCCGTCGATTTGCCAGCCTGCTGTCCACGTTTTCGCCGCTAGCAGGCGTTGCTGCGAAAACGTCGCGGTCAATTAAGCCGCGAGAGCGAGACCTTCGTTGTCTGCGTTTATTTGTTTGGTCCGGTTTTTAACGAGGCCAACGAACCATCCTCGACATGCCGTCTGCGCTTCCAACGATGAGTCGAAGCCAGTACGCCCCCAATAAATTATGCTTGAATAGGTAACCTGATTTGCGGTCTTATGCAACCAGTCCGAACGTCTTGCGAACGACTTAAATGGCGATCGAAATCACATCTGAATCTTTGGCTGGAGCGCAGCCGGAGCCGGGGGCCGCTTACAAGGAAAGCCAGCACCCATCGGGGTTCTCTACCAAAAACAAACGTGGCTCGGGTTGGCGATTTCGAGTGCCGAATTCGCGGTGGACTCGGCGCAATTTCAGCAGTCGCGCTGGCGAACTCTCCGGCGGGGACGTGATCGTTCTCTCGATTCCGAAAAGTGGCCGCACCTGGCTTCGGGCATTTCTTTGTGCGTACTTCTGCAAGCGTTTCGGCCTTGAGTTCACGTTGCGGCCGGGACGTTACGATTTACCCGGGTTTCCACGAGTTGTGTTCTCTCACGATTTGTTCGAGCACCGTACCAAAGGTGATCGGTGGGACAGATTTCGAGGCAAATATCTGGTTCCGCGAAGTGAGCTTGGCCGGGCAAAAATCGTTTTGCTTGCGCGCGATCCCCGGGATTGTTTCGTTTCTTTGTATCTGCAGCTGACGAGACGCGATCCAAACGCGCCGCTTAAGTTCAGGCGCAAGACGGCGAGTGAAATGCTGCGCGACCGGAGCTTCGGTGTGCGCGCCATCATCAATGCGATGAATGATTGGATCAATGAATTCTCCGGACGCGACAATTTCACTCTTGTCCGCTATGAAGCACTGCGCGCCTCGCCATCCGAACATTTCCGCGATTTGCTGGCCGTTCTTGGCGAAGCAGAGCCAGACACCACGATTTTTCAGGAGGCGCTCGAGTTTTCGCGTTTCGAGAACATGCAAAAGCTGGAGGCGGCGGGGGCGTTTGATTCAAACATCCTGCACCCAGGTGATGTGCGGGATCCAGAATCGTTCAAGGTTCGCCGCGGCAAAGTAGGCGGCTACCGGGAATATCTTTCTGTTGAGGATCAGCAATACGCAGCTGCCGCGTTAACGGACCTCGATTCCCGATTCGGCTACAACTCCTGAAGAATCGGCCCTAGGATTGCGTGCAGCGTCGCAACGCTGATAATACGCCGTCGGCTGCCTCGCGATTCTAGCAGCACATCACTTTCAGCGCAGCAGATCTCCGTTCTGCATCCGGTCCGAACCAATCAGCCTGCAGTTCGTGCTCAGCCACCAGCTCACATATCAGGGGCGAGTTTCGGTGCTAAATTTTTTTGGCAAAAATACACTTGACTCGTATTCCCTACTCGAATAGTAGGAGATCGTAAATCATATTGATAGAGTAGACATTCACAAAAAAACGTGGGAAGCAAAATTATGAAACAATTGATTGGATTGATTCGTTTAGGTGCTTTGACTGCGTTTTCCGTCGCGCTGTATAGCGCACATCGGCAAACACAGGCAACACGGAAAAGTGATAATCATCAGTGCAAAAAATCAGATCGCCAGGCTGGTTCAGAGGGCGAGCTGGTTTTGGTGGCCATTGACGGAACCGTCATTGCACGAGAAGTGAATCTCACGTCGCGCGGAAGAGAACGAGGGCGGTGATGGATCCTACATCCGAGGGGCCGTCGCTGGCGGCGACATCTTTCGACATACTGCTGCACGGTAAAAGGCGATGAAACTTTCTAAACGTGGCGAATACGCGCTCCGAGCTCTTATTGACCTCGGGATCGCCTCTGAACTCGGCTGGCCGATGCTTCAGGTAACTGAGCTGGCAACAAAAGAGAAACTACCGATCAAATTTCTTGAGCAGATTTTTACGCAACTCAAGGCGGCCGGATACGTGAAAAGCAGACGCGGAAAGTTTGGAGGCTACTCACTGGCGCGGCCCATGAACCGAATAAAATTTGGCGCCGTAATTCGGTTGATCGACGGGCCGCTGGCACCGATCGGGTGCGTTAGCGCCACATCATACGCGCGCTGCTCCTGCCCGGACGAGGTGCATTGCGGCCTGCGAATGTTGATGTTGGACGTTCGAAATGCGATCGCCAAACTGCTCGATCGCTTCACGCTCGCCGACATCGTCGACATCACGCTTCGTAAATATCGCCGGGACAAGGTCACGCCGCCTTTTCTTTATAGAGCGACCTCGCTCACATCAATCTTATCTAAACACGGCGAGCCCTTGGTTCATGGCAAGACCAGCGGAGTGCACGCATTGAAGCAACTTTCAGGGTCCCGAGGAAGTCAGTCACGCAACGGCCGGCCGAAAACTGCGGCAAAATAGGAGAAGCGTATGTTGATCAATAAATTCATTGTACGCCCAGCTGGCGTTGCTCTGGCTGCAATTTTTTCGCTGGCGACACAGCCGCTGAAAGCTCAGGCGTCATCGGATAACGACCGGATCGAGAAACTCGAGCGCGCTGTCGAAGCCTTGCAGAAACGCAATGCACAGTTGGAATTGGAAATCTCTGGCCTCAAGAAGCACCAGAACGCGTTCGCCGGGCCGCCGCCGCCCGAAGGCAGAATGAAGACCGTGGCGACGACTGACGGCAAGAAGTATGTGGAGAAACTGGTTCCGGATTTGGGCGGTTCGAAATGGAAGTTGTTTCCGGCGGTCACTGAATTGGAACTGTATGGTGACGTGCGTCTGCGATACGAATATCGCGGTGGCCGGCTTCCCAGTAACGATCCAATTAATCCTAACGATTGGCAGGAGCTTGAACGTGAACGCTACCGCCTCCGGCTGGGACTTCGTGGTACGCTGCTCGATGATTGGTTCTTCGGTCTGCGGCTAGAGACGAGTGCGAGCGCGCGTTCGACGAACGTGACCTTTGGCGACGACACATCGACCACCTCACCCGGGGGCGGCGGCCCGTTCGCAAAGGGCAGTGACGGTATCTACGTCGGGCAGGCGTATGGCGGTTACAAGGGCTTCCCCGGGTTTACGTTTACCGGTGGCCGCATGCCGAACCCTTTCGTGACAACGCAATTGTTGTGGGACGTCGATATTAACCCGGAAGGCCTGGCAGAGCAATGGAAACACACTTTTGTGTTCGGAGGAGGCGCCCCGCCGCGACCGCCTTCATTTAGTAAGAATGGCAAAGACGTCGTAGCGGGGCCATCAACGGAGCCGTTCCTCAAACTCGATGTGTTCGCAAACTTTGGACAATTCGTTTACGACGATTCCAACGCGTCAAATCCGATTGGCCCAATTCCGACGGTTACGCAGCCAATAGGTGGGGAGACTCAGAAGGTACCCACTGCCAATGCATTTATGCTTGGCTGGCAGGTGGGAGCGAAGTTTGATTTTCCTCACATCCTATACTTTCAGCTTGCGCCAATCCTCTACAACTACACCGGTGACGGCAACACGTTTAACATTCATTTCTCAGGCGATCCCAGTGGCAATCAAACTGGTATCAACACTCTTTTGGTTTTCGATATGCCAATGGAACTCGGCTGGAAGGTTGGCAAGATACCGATGCGGATCTTCGGGGATTTTGCGACCAACTTCGATGCGGACGAACGTGCCGATGCTGCGGGCCATCCAGGAAAGGGCGGCGACCGTTACGCGTATCAGCTCGGTCTCGGGATTGGTCAGTTAAAGAAAAAACGTGACTGGGAGGTTCGCGCCTGGTGGCAACACCAGGACCAGTTTGCGCTCGATCCGAACCTTGTCGATTCAGATCTTTTCGACCAACGGCTGAACTTGCGAGGCGTAGCAGTGAAGGCCGGATACATGCTGTCTGATGCCGTGCTCTTCAACCTCACGTATGCCTACGCCTGGCGAATCGACGACCAACTGGGAACAGGAGGAACGGGCAACCTCAGTATCAATCCGGTGGACCAGTACCAGTTATTTCAGACAGATCTCGAGTTTAACTTCTGAGTCAGAGAGACTATCAGGTCGCGGGAACAGTTTGATGAAATTATGAAACACTTTGCCCATCTCATGATCACGTTCTGTCACTCAAAGCAACTATGAAAAGAACGATAACGACAATAATGGGAATACTCTTGCTTTCACCTTTTGCGGGGGCGCAAGAGAAAACCACGATTCGATTCGGGCATTTTCCCAATATCACCCATGCGCAGGGCATAATCGCACACGCGCTTTCGCGGCAGGGCAAGGGCTGGTTTGAAAAACGACTCGGGCCAAATGTCGAGATTCAATGGTTCACGTACAACGCAGGTCCATCGGCCATGGAGGCGATTTTTGCCGGATCGCTCGATGTTACGTACGTGGGTCCGAGTCCCGCCCTAAACGCGTACTTGAAATCCAACGGCGAAGAGATTCGCGTCATTTCAGGCGCCGCCAATGGCGGCGCTGCCTTGGTAGTAAAAGCTGATTCGTCGATAAAGACACCGGCAGATTTTCGAGGAAAAAAAATTGCGACGCCACAGCTTGGCAACACACAGGACATTTCCTGCCGGGCATGGTTAAAAGCACATGGATTCAACATCACGTTAACAGGCGGCGGCGTCCTGGTGATTCCCACGGCGAACCCGGATCAGCTCGGACTCTTTCAAAGTGGCGGAGTTAATGCTGTGTGGACAGTCGAGCCGTGGGTCACTCGGCTCCAGCGCGATGCGAAGGCGCGCGTTTTCCTCGAAGACAAAGGCACCATTACTACGTGGCTTGTTTCCAGTGTGAAGTTCCTGCGTGACCGGCGCGATTTGGCGAAGAAAATCGCAGACGCGAACGTGGAATTAACAAAATGGATTCAGCAAAACCAAGTGGAAGCGCAGAAGTTGTTAATTGAAGAATTGAAAGCGGAAACGCGGGCCGACCTTCCCCCAGACGCTGTCGCGCGAGCCTGGAAGCGGATTCAGTTCACAAGCGAAGTATCGCGCGATTTAATTGCCAAATCGGTGCAGGACGGAAAAGACGCGGGTTTCTTAAAAGGTTCAACAGACACCTCAAAGCTGATCGAAACGCCGTAAATGCACCTAGCCAGCCGCCACCGTTCCTCAGCTACTGAGGAACTCCAAGTCATCGCGCCCTCGAAGCTCGCCATCCAAAATGTCTCGAAGAGTTTTAAAAGCGCTTCCGGCCTGGTGTTTGCGCTCGACCGGGTCAGCTTGAGCGTTGCCGAGGCGGAATTCGTTTGTCTGGTCGGCGCCAGCGGCTGCGGCAAATCGACGTTACTCAACATCATTGCCGGCTTGGAAAAACCTGATAGTGGGCGTGTGCTCGCAGATGGAAAGCCGGTGACCGGACCGGGCCGAGAGCGGCTGGTGATGTTTCAGGAACCAGCGCTTTTTCCCTGGCTTGATGTTTTCGGCAATGTGCTTTTTCCGCTCAAACTTAAGCCGAACCTTACGAACAAAGACCGCCGCGATGTTGCCAGGTACTACCTCGAACTGGTGGGCCTGAGTCGCTTTGAACACGCGAACATTCACGAGCTTTCCGGCGGAATGAAGCAACGCGTGTCGCTCGCGCGAGCGTTAGCACCGAACCCGCGCGTCCTTCTCATGGACGAGCCATTCGCCGCACTCGATGCGCTTACTCGCGAACAACTCTATGGTGATATTCAGGAAATCTGGAAGGCGCGCCGCAAGACGATTGTCTTTGTCACGCACAACGTCCGCGAAGCAGCCTGTCTCGGGGATCGTGTCCTGCTTTTTTCGCCGCATCCCGCTCGCATTCAGGAAGAGTTCGCGGTGAAGCTTCCGCGCCCACGCGACATAAACACTGTCGATCTTGCCGAGTACGCCGCGCGAATCACAAAAGCGTTGAAGAGCCTCGGTAAAACTGCCACTGGATGAAACGATTTATTCTTGCAGCTGTTTTTTTCGTTTTTTTGGTCCTGATTTGGGCTGCAATCTTTCGTGCCAAAATCTGGTCGCCTGTGCTTTTGCCGTCGCCCTGGCAGGTCGCCGAGTATTTGAAGACCGCTGCCATGGATGGAACTCTCGTGAAAGCAACGGTGATCACCATGCGCCGATTGCTCGTTGGTTACTTGATCGGGCTTATTGTGGGACTTCCGCTCGGCCTTTTAACCGCACGCTGGAAATTGCTTGGCGACACGATCGGCACCATGGCGCTTGGTTTGCAAACATTGCCCAGCGTCTGCTGGGTGCCGCTCGCGCTCTTATGGTTTGGGCAAACCGAAGCGGCCATGCTTTTCGTGGTGGTGATGGGAACAGTCTGGTCGGTGATCATCGCAACCGAGACCGGCGTACGCAATGTTCCACCGATTTACCGGCGCGCCGCGCTCACGATGGGCTCCAAGCGATTGCACATGTGGTTTAAAGTGATTCTGCCTGCAGCGCTTCCCTTTATCGTTAGCGGCATGAAGCAGGGCTGGGCGTTCGCCTGGCGCTCTCTCATGGCAGCCGAGATTTTTGTAACGATCCTCACGGGTTTCGGTCTCGGCCAACTTCTCCATTACGGACGCGAGCTGAGTGCGATGGACCAGGTTATCGCGATCATGCTCGTCATCGTTGTCATCGGTTTGCTTGCAGACAAAATTTTCTTTTCGCCAATCGAAAGATTTCTCCATCGTTGCTGGGGCACGAGCCAGGCATGACATTACATCGGAAACGCGCGCCGGTCTCAGCGCAGCGCGAGGTGCGCATCACCAACGAGCTTGGCTTGCACGCCCGGCCAGCCGCACAATTCGTCAAATTGGCGAGGAAGTTTCGATCCGAAATTTGGATCGTGAAAGAAGGGAAACGATTTTCCGCTGGCAGTCTCATTGATGTTCTCCGCGCAAACCTCGATTTCGGCGCTACCGCCACACTCGAAGCACATGGTGTCGATGCAGAAGAGGCTCTTGAGCGATTACAGAAGTTACTACTGGAATTCCACGAAAAGGAAAAAACCTAGGGCCAATTCAACAATGGTGTGGCCGCGGTGTAGCCACAGCCCTGTGGGCCGTCTCATTGGTGTGAAAAGCGGCGGCGACCGGCCACACGCCCGGTGGCTACAACATTTATGAAACCGCTCTAGCGCAGTGGCCGGGCGACCAGGATGCCGCTGTCCGAGCCGTAGCGATACAAATATTTTGAGAGACGGTCGTCCACGACAACTTTGCCGTAATTACTCGGCGAGGAGGCGTGCATGAAATGCAAAACGCCGTCACTCGTGCGCAACGCCAGACCTACATGCGCCGTCGAGTGGAGTCCATTTCGCTCTCGCGAAACCACTCCAATAATGTCGCCACTGCGCAGTTTCGGCTCAATTTTGGCGACCTGACTTTTTGGAATTTCATAGAGCGGCCGCGCGGACACATTGGCTTCCATGCGGGCAAGCGGGCCGAGCAACGACCGGTTCGCAGCGAGGTAACGATAATGCCGCCAGCCGACACTCATTTCGCGCGCAGAATGCGGGACGCTGCGCCCACCAAGCTGGCGCGTCATATCCTCAACCAGGCCGCGACGATCATTGTCATAAAGCCAGTCTTCAAGGTAATGCAGCCGTGAAAGGTAATCGCCGGTGCATTGGCCGCCGCGATATCGGTCCATTTCGACGTAATGCAGCATGCGCTCTGGCGTCCAGTTCGATTCCGGTTCGTTCAGCATTCGTGCGAACCCAAGTGCCGTTTCAAAGAACGTCCAGCAATCCATTCCGTTGAAATTGACCGAGGGCGACTCAACCCGATTATCGATCTCCAGAGTGAAATGCTTGTAGCGGGTTCCCACCAGCGCTTTTCCGACTGCCGAAGTCCGGTCGCCGATCGGTAATGATTTCCAATTCTCGGACTTCGCCTTTGCGACCAGCCGATTGAATTGGTCCTGTCCTTTGAAAACCGTGCTAAACGGCAGGCGGGATTCGGACGCCAGCACGGCCGAACAAACCAGGAACGCCGGAACAAGAACTATCCATTTTCCCATATGAAGACGCAGAACTGAACGCGGGATGGAGGAAGTTACAAGGCCAAAAGGCCATGCCTCACTCCGAAAGATGTCGGCGTCTAAACATTGTAACTTTTTAACTGTCTCATATTCTTCTAAGGCTGTGCCAATGCGTTTTCCAAAAAAGAGCCGGCGAAACGTTGTTCGTGAGACGTCACGCGATGAGGCTCCCGTGCTGCGACAGTCCACCCGCGTTCGTTTGCGTCCGCGACCCGATTGGCACAAGCGCAATTTTCTGACCAGTGTTTTGATTCCATCGCTTTTTGTAAAGCGATCCGGTGGAAAGGTGCCGCCGCAATTTCCCAAGATCCGCGAAGGCGAGATCTGCGTCACCTGGATCGGACACGCGTCATTTCTCATCCAGACTCATGAGGTGAACATCCTGATCGACCCGATCTGGTCGAAATGGCTCAAAGTGATCAAGAGATTGAAACAGCCGGGGTTCGAAATCCATCATTTGCCTTCGATTGATTTTGTTCTGGTAACGCATGCTCACTTCGACCACCTCGACCGGCGCACACTGCGACGCATCGCTGCGGACCAACCGATCGTGGTTCCAACAGGCGTAGGAAATTTGGTGCACGATCTCGGGTTTCACATCGTGCACGAACTTGATTACTGGCAAACCGTCGAGCTTGGCCCGCTCAAAATTTCGCTTACGCCGTGTCACCATTGGGGCGCCCGATTTCTTGCAGATTCGCACCGCGATTTCGGCGGTTTTATTGTAGCTGCGAATGGACGCACGATTTTTCACTGCGGCGATAGTGCGTATTTCCCGGGATTCAAAGAAATCGGCGACCGTTTTAATGTCGAGCTGGCGTTGCTTCCCATTGGGGCATATGACGCGCCTACCGGCCGCGAGGTTCACATGAATCCTGAACAGGCAGTCAAAGCTTTTCTGGAACTGCGCGCCAATACGTTAATCCCGATGCATTATGGGACCTTTCCCCTTGGATTCGAGCCGCTCCACGAACCGCCGCAGCGATTGCTTGCAGCCGCCCGCACTCAAGGCATCGAGCAAAAGGTACTCGTCATGACCGAGGGCAAGCCGGTCGTTTTGTGAAGAAGAAAACGCCCAACGTCCAACGCCGAACGCCCAAGGCCGAAGCCGAAGGCAAGAGATTGCCAAACGTTGAACGCCCGGCGGTCAACGTCGAGTGGCTGGCAGTGAGGGAAGACCAGGGTGCTTACGCGTCGAAGACTAAAACGCTCAACGCCCAACGCTCAACGTCCAACGCTCAACTAAAGAGCACTCGCTTTGATCTAGAAGGCCGGCTACTGGAATTCAGTGCTCGCATCATTCGTTTGGTCGATGCTCTGCCTAACACGCGAGCAGCCAATCATGTCGCTGGGCAACTGCTGCGTTGCGGCACTTCGCCGTACGGAAATCACGGTGAAGTGGAAGCGGCCGAATCGCGGCGCGATTTCGTCCATAAACTGCGGATTTGCTTGAAGGAACTCAAAGAAACTAGACGCTGGCTTCGACTGCTGCAGAAAGCCGGCCTTGTTGCCGAGAAAAAAATGGGAGCCATCTTTGGTGAAACAGAAGAACTGATCAAGATCTTTTTTACGAGCGTCCGGACGGCGGAAAAGAGTTCGGAGCAGGACTCAAGTTGAGACCACTCTTTCTTCGGTTGGGCGTTGGACGTTGAGCGTTTTGCATTTAGATGGCTCGTTCACAGTCCACATCGTCCGAAATTCTTGGCGCGGCGACTGCAGGCCTAATCGTCGTCGTCTTCTGCCTGCTTCTCCTCTGGCACAATCCGCTGGTTTTTTGGAATGATGATTACGAGTTGTCGGTGTTGCCTGTCTTCGCCGATATGGCGCGCAGTTGGTCGGAAGGCCATTGGCCGATCCTGAGTCCGTATTCGTGGGTCTGCGGCAATTTCGCCGGCGAATTTCAGTACGGCACATTTTCGGTTTTCGTGAATGCGGCTGTCGTTCTGATTTGGAAATTCCCGCTGACTTTTCCTCAACAGGCCGCTGCACTTTCAATCGCGCATCTTTTTGTTCTGGCGATTGGCGCATTCTTACTCGCGCGCGATCGCGACTTTTCACTTCCAGTGTCGATTTTTGTAGCGCTGGTTGCCTCACTAAACGGTTGGATTATTTGCTGGGGTGCGAGCGATTGGTTCGGCGCGCTCGGCGCGTTCACCTGGCTGCCATGGGCATGGTGGGGAGCCGAACGCGGGCTGGACCCGCGACGGACGAGATGGCGGTTCCTCTGGCCCGCTCCATTCGTTTATCTGCTCGTCACGGGCGGATTTCCGTACACGGTTTTAATGCTGCTGCTTCTAATCGCGTGGTTGTCCGCCAAAACAATGTGGGAGCGCCGCGACGGTCGGGACACTAAGGTCCGTCCCACATTAGCAGTCCTCCCGATGCTCTTGGGCGTGGCGCTCGGTTTTGGCCTTTCCGCACCGGCATGGCTGGGGCTTCTCGATCTGGTTCAGGGTTCGGCGCGCGAGCTGCAAGCGGCAGCGGCACATTGGCAGTGGCGCATGCCGCTGGCGGCATTGCCGGGTTTGATTCTCCCTTCGTGGACAGTGAACTGGACCGACTTTTCATCGAGAAATGTTCCACATGCCGCAACCGAATTGGCGTGTGGCTTGGTCGCTCCAGTAGCGCTGGTTGCCGGACTCACCTGGCATGCGCGACTGCTCGTTAGACGACTCAAATGGGAGTTGATCCTGCTTCTGATCGTGCTGTTGCTGTGCATGATTCCGACAGCGGGACTTTTTCGTTGGAGTTTTCGTTGGCTACCTTTCTTTCATTTGGTCCTTGCGATTTGCGCCGCCGAAGCGCTTCGTCTAAAGGCGGGGTCAGCGACCCCGGCTACAGCGGCGCTTGGCCTCATCGTTTTGACGAGCATCGCAGCGTTCATCTTCCATACCGCTGGTTCCTACGCTCTTCCGCTGACCTGGATTTTTATTGGACTGGCTGGGGCTTGGATTTGTTTGGAACTCCTGCTACGCAGCACCGTATTCCAACCCTGGGTGCCCGTGGCGATCACGTTTTGCGCTTTCCTCGCCACATATCTCTGCATGCCGACAAACTGCGGAGTTCCGCGATACAATTTATCTCAAGAACTTCTTAAACCTGCGCCGCTTGATCCGCAGCGGCTTTATCTCAGCGTCTATCCATGGGCGGAGCTTACGTATTGTATGTCAAGTAAGCCGCAGCCGGTTGGCCAAACGCTGCGCCCGGGGAGCACCTCGATGTGGGCCGGTTTACGGTTCATCAATGGCTACAGCCCGATTCGGCCGGCCGGCGTGGCGCGCGAATTTGCAAGCAGCATTCACGGTGAAATCAATCCTGACGTGGGAAGCAATTTACTAAATCGCCAGGCTGGACCACTGGGCGAGCTGGCTTTGCTGGGCGTGGACGGAATTGTCATTGCGCGAGAAGTGAATCTCGCGCCGCAGCCAAGCGCAGAATGGGAACTAGTCGTTTCAACGGACGAGGGAAATGTCTTTCATCGCCGCAGCGCGCCGTTCGGGAGAGTGCGCTCCGTCACCTCCCTCGATTCGCGGCCTAACGAGCAATTTGTTCCTGCGACCGTCGCCAACATTGATGATTCGCGAAATCGGGTGCAAGCAGATGTCGATGTCCCGAACACCAATCGGTCCGCACTATTTACTTTTTCGCGCCCATACTTTCGCGGATACGAAGCACGCATAGCCAATCAAAAATTCGCCGTCACGTCGTATCGCGGATTGTTCCCGGTGGTGGAGGTCCCCGCCGACACAAAGGGACGGCTCACTCTAAGCTATCGTCCGCGTTGGCTGATTTGGGGGAGCGCCGTCGCTTTCGCCTGCGTTCTCGCCGTGACATTCGCTGCCCTCGCCGCATGGCACAGTCAGATTCGGAATCGCTGCGCCATCTGCCTGAGCTTACTGGTTTGTTTGCTTTTGAGCTTCCGGTAAGAGGCTGCCCATTGCGCCGAGATTTCGTTAGCTTGTTTTTCAACTGCGGGCGCAGGGATATCCATTCGGTGTGGCAGCGGCAATGCCAAAAATTCAAGGACGCGTTCCGCCGCAGTGCGATGGCATGCAACGACATCTTCGTAGTAAAGGACTAGCGGCTCGATTTGGTTTTCGCGAAAATAATTTGCCCAGCTCGCTTCGTGGTCTGAAATGCGGTTGCACCACTCGTCAATCACCTTGAAGTCGAACTTCGGTGTGGTGTCTGGTTGCGATGCAACTCCCACTCTTTGCGCCCAAACGCCGGTCTGGCATGCCATGGCCCAGGAGACTGCTTGCTCCACTCGATTTCTTCGGCGCATCCAGATATATTTCGGGTTGCCGAAAACAGCTGCGAGAACTTGCGCTCCATTAAGGTTCTCGTGTGCAGGGAGCTCCTGCAACATCTGGAGCATTCGTTCGAAATAATTCCACATTACGACAGCGCCGAAAACGCCATTGGTCCCGGTGTTATCCTGCAACACGCGTTCGACATACCCGTCGCGCGATGGTGCGCCCCAGCGCTTTTCCCATGTTTCTCCGGGCTTCGACAGGAAAAATTCGTCGGGCGATCCAGCAATGCCTGTGCTTCGCAGTATACTGCAAAGCAAATGTGTACCGCTGCGCTGCGTCGAAGCAATGATGTACGAGATTGCAGGCTTCATTTTCGGACAAACACGTTATGTTTCTGCAGTTTCCCGAAATTCTGGAAAAGCGCCGTGCGAATGCTTGCGCTTCCGCATTTCGCAAATCCCGCATGAATTACGATCCGTCCCGTCACGTTGCGGGGGTAAGCCTGACGCCATAAACTTTAGCATGCAACGCCGAAGTAGAATGGCAACGAAGCGAAACCGACTTCGAGATAGTATTTTAGAGGCCAGAGCCGCTCAAATGTTGCCGGGCCGCCAGAAATTGCCCGGCGATTGACACGTATCGTATTTCAAGCTGACGGCAAACTTACTGGCTAAGATAGCGAGCCAAGGCAAAATTCGCCCATTCACTGCTAAAGGTGGCTTGAAACCCAACGGCCACGATCTTTCCATCGGACTGAAGAGCGGCCCCGTTGGCTCCGCCATTCAGATCGCCAAAAGAAGTGCGCACCTTGCCGCCGACACCAAAAGCGGCATCAAGTGAGCCGCGTGGACTCAAACGCGCTAACAAGAAGTCGGAATTGGAATCTTCGGTGTTCGCGTAACCGACAGTGACAATCTTGCCATTGCTTTGCAGGAGCACCTTGTTGGCACTCTGGCAGCAATCGCCGAAATCGATTTGCATTTTCCCGTCGTTACTGAAAGTGCTGTCGAGAACACCGTTTGAGGTGTAGCGCGCGACCGCGAAATTCTGGACCCCTCCGCCGTGGGAGATAGCAAACCCAGCAGCGACGATCTTGCCATCGGGTTGAAGCGCAGCCGAGCGCGCGCGATCAAAGTTTTGATCGCCGAAGTCGGTGCTCACTTTTCCGGCGACGCCAAATGTCGTGTCGATCATGCCATTACTCAGGTAGCGCGCAGCGGCGAAGTCGTAGTAAGTCGCAGAGTTATCGGCGGAGCCCACCGCGACAATTTTTCCGTCGGGTTGGATCAAAACTGAAAAGGCATCGTCTTCCAAACCAAAAAAATCGGTTGAGACCTGGCCGCCATTACCAAATGTACCGTCCGGGGATCCATCCGGGTTGTAACGCGCCAGCGCAAAATCGATATCGGAGGCCTCGCCAATAATGAAATCTACGAACACGCTCCCGGCGGCAATGATCTTGCCGTCAGGCTGCAAGGCCACAGCGTTCGCGTAACTACCCTCTGGAAACGTCGTCGTCACGATGCCGCCATTACCAAAGGAACGATCGAGCGATCCGTTGGGGTTGTATCGGACCAGCTCAAAATTACCCAGAAACGTAAAAAGCGGAAAGGCGCCGCCGGCGACCACGATTTTTCCGTCAGGTTGTATAACCACCGCGGAGGGTACCGCCGCCAGGCCGGGGAAATCTGTTCGCACCTGGCCTCCTCTGCCGAAGGTAGTGTCGAGGGTGCCATCTGGATTGTAGCGGGTGACGACAAAGTCTTCGTTCGAGAAATCGTTGTTTTTGTAGGTTTCCCCGACGACCACCAATTTGCCATCAGCCTGAATCGCCACCGCGTTCGCGATGTCGGTGCTGCGATTAAGATCGGTCGTCACCATGCCGCCAGTCCCGAATGTCGGATCCAGGTCGCCGGCCGCTGCTTGTGCCACCTGCGAATTAATAATGAAGCAACCCAGTACGAATGCCGCGGTAACGATTCTGCGGCAACGAATCAAACGATAGTAGAATTTTGAATCAACGATTCTCATAGATGTCCTTTTGTGTTTGCTGAGGCGTATCACGGAAAGCGACTACTTCCCAACGAACAATCGTAACAATTCAGTTACCTGCGCTGCGATGCTTGCGAACCGTTTTCGCGAGAGTCACCTGACGAACGGCCAGTACATGATGGCCGGATCGAAAAATCAGAGTCTTGGCGGTTCTTCCAGCAGCTCGATCACGCGTTTGAGCAAACGACTGGCGCCGCCGCCATCAATGCTGCGATGGTCGAAGCTTAATGTGATTTGCGCTTCGGTTTTGGGAACGAATTGGTTTTTTGTTTCGTCCCAGGACGGAACCTTTTTGCCGACGCCGAGACCGAGCAGCAACGTTTGATCGGGCAGGGGAATCGGCGTGCCCCATTCCATTCCAAATATCCCGAAGTTGGAAATTGTGGCGATGCCGCCGGCTTGCATATCTGGCGAAATCCGGCGCTGCCGCGCGAGATCCACGAGTTCTTTGTATTTTGTGGTGAGATCGATGAGTGAAGTTTTGTCTGCGGCGCGAATGACGGGTACCATGATTCCGTCCTCAGCTTCGACCGCGATGCCGACGTCGATCGAGTTTGATTGCACCACGCGGTTTCCAATGAATTTCGCCGCCGCGCCTGGATTTTCCGACAGCGCAACAGCGAGGGCGCGCAGCGCGTAAAGCGCGAGACCAGGCTTGGGATCGCGGGATTGTCGATCTTGCAACACCGGATCGAGATTCACGGATGCGCCGATCGTTGAAAGAGGACGTGTCCAACTCCGGCGCATCGCGTCGGCAACGCCGGCGCGGATTTTGGAGGCTTCGTGCGCTGTTTGGTTCTCTGTTTTGTGCAGAAAACCTTCGAGGTCTCTGATCGTGATCCGGTTGCCCGTGCCGGTTCCCATGATCCCGGCGAGATCGGCCGTTGTTAACTGCAATTCGGCCATGCGCGCACGCACGCGCGGTGACATGAAAGTTGCGCCTTTCGTAATTGCGGGAACCGGCAAGCCACCTCCCCGTTCGCCATCGCGATCGCGCGCGCCGATTTTCTTCTCGCGCGCTGGAGCGACTTCCTGGTCGGCGCGCACAGGGATTTCTTCCGCGACTTCCTGCTGCGGCGGAGACGGCGCCGCGTGTTTGGTGAAGCGCGCGGCGTCTTGTTCGCTTGCTTCAATGTAGCCGAGCACTGCGCCCACTGGGTAGGTCTCCTTTAATTCCACAGTGATCTTGTCAATCTTGCCCTTACACGGCGTGGTTACACCCATGACCGCTTTGTTCGTTTCCACGTCGAGGATTTCTTGATCATCAACGACCTCATCGCCGGGTTTGACCTTGATATCGACAATCGTGGCTTCGGCGATCGATTCGCCTAGCTGCGGCATGATGATAGGGACTTGCGGCATGGTCATTCCGAGCGAAGTCGAGGAATCCCGTTGTGCAAGCTTAACAGTAACTTCGCGGGATCTTTCGACTTCGCTTCGCTTCGCTCAAGATGACAGTTTACCTGTGGCATAAAGCTATTCTCGAAGCAACGCGCGCGCTTTTGCGACGATATTTTTCGCGTTCGGCCGGTGCGCGCTCCAGAGGTTTGGATGATAGGGAATTGGTGTGTCCTTCGCGTTGAGACGCTGAGGTGCCGCATCAAGCAGGTGAAAGCCCAGGCTCGTGACGCGTGCGATCACTTCCGCGGTCGCACCGCCCCAGGGAAAGGATTCGCCAACGCAGAGCAAACGTCCCGTGCGCGCAACAGACGCAAGCACCGTGTCGGTATCGAGCGGTTTCACCGTACGCAAATCCACAACTTCAACCTCGAGTCCTTCACGCGCGAGTTCCTCCGCCGCGGCCAGGGATTCCTGCGTCATTGCGCTGTAGCTCACAATCGTGAGATCGCGCCCCTCACGTGCAATGCGCGCGCGCCCGGTCGGCAAACCTTTGTCCGGCAGTTTGTCGGCCTTGAGATGGTAATAAAGATATTTGTGCTCGCAGTAGACAACCGGATCATCGATCGCCACAGCTTCTATCAACATGGTGTAGGCGTCTTCCACCGTGGCCGGTGTCATCACGATGAGACCCGGATAATGCGCGTACAGCGATTCCATCGATTGACTGTGAAACGGACCGCTGCCTTTTGTTCCACCGGAAGGCAAACGCACAGTGATCGGTACCGGGACGCCGGTTCGCCAGTAATGGGTACCGGCGTTGTTCAGGATTTGATTGAGCGCAGTGCTCGAAAAATCCGCGAATTGCATTTCAATAATCGGCCGCATACCCTGCATCGCCGCGCCAATTGCAGTTCCCGCGATCGCGTCCTCGCTGATCGGTGCGTTCAAAACGCGCCCGGGAAATTCCTTCGCCAAACCTTTCGTTGCTTTAAACGCGCCGCCAAATGTTCCGCCGACGTCCTGTCCGTAGATGAAAACACGTTCGTTATCGCGCAACAGTTTCGCCTGCGCTTCACGGATCGCTTCGAGGTAACTGAGGCTCATGGGGAGAATGACGAATGACGGATGACGAATGACGAAGTAATGACAAATAACGAACCACGAAACATTGCAGTTCGGATATTCGTCATTTGAGCCTTCGGATTTCGTTCGACATTCGTCATTCGTGCTTCGTCATTCCTCGTCGCCCACGTGGTCGACGAGGTCGCGTTGGGATAGCGCGCACCAGTCTTCCTTGTCTCCCTCTGGCACAGGCTCTTTCTGAGCGGTGGCGATTGCGTCGTCTACCTGCGCGGCTGCGTCTTTGCGCCATTCGGCCAATGTCTCCGGATTCGCCAGGCTAAGATTGATAATGGTTTCCTCAGCGACCTTTAAACAGTCACGGGCAAAGGATTGATGCTTCATCTCATCGGACACGTAACTGGCATCATCGTGTTCGCCATGACCGGAGAGTCGCAGCACGGACGCGACCACCAACTGCGGCGGACGCCCGGCGCGCGCCCTTTTCACCGCGCCGCCAATTACATCGAGACACTCCGCGAGATCTGTTCCGTCGAGGCTGTATCCTTCGAATCCGTAGCCGATCGCTCGATCGACCAAATCGTCGCACGCGAATTCGCGGTCGTTAGGCGTTGAATAGGCGTAATGATTATTTGTCGCTACAATCACGAGCGGCACTCGTTCCACCGCGGCAATGTTCATTCCTTCGTGGAACGCGCCGGTTTGCATCCCGCCTTCGCCGATGCATGTAAGGCCGACGAAGTTTTTCTCTCCATTAAATCGCTTCGCCATCAATGTGCCGACGGTAACCGAAACCATTGCGCCGAGATGGCTAATCATCGCCAGTTCGTTATCGCGTGGATGGCCTCGATGAATATTGCCGTCACGCCCGCGCATCGGACCGAGGCGCGAGCCGAGATACGTGCGCGTGACGTCGACTAGCGGTTCGCCAAACGCCGATCGCCCGGCCTGATCGCGAATCAACGGCGCAAAAATGTCGCCCTTTTCTAAAAACAAACCACACGCGACGCTGACCGCTTCCTGGCCCTTGCCTATGTAAACGCCGCCTGTGATCTGGCCACCGCGGTAAAGACTGACGAGCTTCTCCTCAAGCGTGCGTGTCAGCAGCATCCAACGAAACGCCTCCAGAAACCGCTCGTGGGGAGGCGAGGCGTTCGTCGCAGCAACTTTGCCCGCTGGTGTAGGCGCAGCCTTTTTCCTTTTCGTTTTTGCGGTTCGCTGCGCCGTCTGAAGCATCGAGCAACTTTAGCCGAGATCGACGAGCGGGTGCAAAAAAATTTTCGCCTCGCGAATTATACGGGTGGAACGCGTTGTCCCCCGGCACGCCGTAGCAAGGCGAAGGCGGCTCAAGGCGTTGGCAAAATGGATGCGGCTTCGCTATCTGATTATCTTGCGGCTTTGGCTTTCCATGTGCCATCGCGTCGAAGACAAGACGATCCACCTCCATGCTCGCTTTGCGGCGAACCGTTTCCAGCCGCCCTTAACGGTTGGTTCAATTAGCGCAACGAACTACGGGCGTGGCGGCGGGGTGGGCCGTGTCCTCGGTGTTATGTTGGGCCGGGGAGTGGGCGTTGGCCTTGCGGTAGGCGTAGGCGTTGCTGTTGGCGTAACTGTCGGCGTCGCTGTTGGTGTCGGACTCGGTGCAGCAGCGCAGTATCTGCCGCCGGTGTTTAAATTGTTGCCGAAATCGTCCTGTCCTCCCCAAACGATCATTTCGCTGCCGGTCCATACTGCAGTGTGATAAGCTCGTGCCGAGGGCGCATTGGTGGTGCTGGTCGCAGTCCAACTATCGGTGCCGGGATCGTATATCCCGCCGGTATCCACAAAATTCGAGCACGGATTAAGGAGGCACCCGCCCCAGACGATCATTTCGCTGTCTGTCCATACTGCCGTGTGAAACCATCGGGCAGTGGCTGCATTCGTAGTGCTGGTGGAGGTCCAGCTATCCGTGCTGGGATCGTATCTCCCGCCAGTGTTCCTAACCGTTCCATTGTCAAGCCCGCCCCAGACGATCATTTCGCTACCCGTCCACACTGCCGTGTTTTGGAAATGAGTAGGGGGCGCGTTGGTGGTGCTGGTGGCCGCCCAACTATCGGTGCTGGGATTGTATCTGCCGCCCGTGTTATAGCCGCCGCCCCATACGATCATTTCGCTACCCGTCCACACTCCCGTGTGACGCTCTCGAGGAGTGGGCACGTGGACGAGGCTGGTGGCCGTCCAACTGTTGCTGCTCGGGTTATACCTTCCGCCGGTATACAAAACGCCACTGACTGAGTTTCCGCTCCAGACGATCATTTCGCTACCCGTCCACACTGCCGGGTGAAGCCATCGGGGTTCCCCCGCGGCTGTAGACGCCCAACTGTCAGTGCCGGGATTGTATCTGCCTCCAGTGGTCAAGACGATATTGTCATCAAACCCGCCCCAGATGATCATTTCGCTGCCCGTCCACACTGCTGTGTGTGAGACTCGAGCAGCGGGCGCGTTAGTGGTGCTGGTGGCCGTCCAACTATCGGTGCTGGGATTGTATCTGCCGCCCGTGTTCAAAAGCATATTCATGTCACCACTTCCTCCCCAAACGATCATCTCGCTGCCGGTCCACACTGCCGTGTGAAAGGCTCGGGCAGAAGGGGCGTTGACGGTGCTGGTAGCCGTCCACGTATCATCAGTGCATCCGACCCCGTTCGATATATTCGGAAGCGTATAGGCAGCGCTCGCCGCTGCGATCAGCTTCGGCATGTGGTTTTCCGCTAAGGCTCTCCAAGACGTCAATGGCTCCTGGTCATGGGCCGAGAGGTCTGTCACCAACCGGTCCGATAGCACCGGCCTGGCCAGGCACTCCGCGATGATAAAGGGATCGTTCCCCAGCGCGGCAAAGAGTTCGCGCAGCACATCGGGCTGTTTTGTGTGGCGCGCCATGCGATCTATCTCAGCTTGCAATTGCTCACCAGTGATCGGGCGTTGCCAGTGATCTTCCAGCGCTTGAGACTTTCGCAGATAGTTTGCGACTTTCTTTTCGAGTTGCGCTTTAGACATTACCGCATCCAGCGATGGCTTGGGATCGGAGCGATCTTTTGGCCAGATCCGGTGACGCCAGTAAACTTCTTCGATCGCTCGCTGATATGCGACGCGCTCGGCGAATGTGAGCGTTCTTTTCGAAACTGTTCGCTGCGCCCGTGCGAATGGGATCACGCACACAGCCAGTAGCATGAGCAGGTAAAACGCGCCTCGAAGGAGATGCGCTCTAATGGTGAGGTTAGGGTTCTTTTTCAAAAGCGTAATTCGCGGGCCGAACCCCGATCTTAAGTAGATTCGTGAGAAAAAGTCGAGACTTTCTTCTTCCTTTTCTGTTAGGAATCACGAATGACGCTGATTGCGCGGATCGCTCCGCGTTGTTGAAAACGTTGAAGCGTCCGCGCAGCTGGGAACGCGTTGTCCTAAACGCGTTGGGAAAAGACGCGCCCGGTGCCGGCGCCTTATCGTCTTCGGAGAAGCCGATCCACCTATCGCATCGCGAGCGCGAGGCGACCTTGTCGCGGATTCTGCAGGCCTCCGTTCGATGGCACTTCGGCGGAGATTTGCCGTGGCGCAGTTAATTTCATTCCGACCAATTTGCTCACGCCGCGTTCTTCCATCGTCACGCCATAAAGGATATCGGCTTTCGCAATCGTACGTTTGTTGTGCGTCATGATGATGAACTGGCTTTGCTCCACGAATCCCGCCAGCACCCGGATAAACCGGTTGATGTTGCCTTCGTCCAATGCCGCATCCACTTCGTCAAGAATGCAGAACGGGCTTGGGCGCACCATATAAATGGCGAACAGCAATGCCACCGCAACCATCGAACGCTCGCCTCCACTCAACAGGGAAACGCTTTGCAACTGTTTACCAGGCGGTTTCGCAGTGATCTCGATGCCGCAGTTGAGCGGATCGTTTTCGTCGAGCAATGATAAATCCGCGCGCCCGCCTCCGAATAGCTCCGCAAACATTTCGCGGAACTTGCTCCGCACCTGTTCAAAGGTTTCGCTAAACAACTTCCTTGTGGTCGAGTTGATCTGCGCAATGACGTCGAGCAACTCGCGGCGAGAGTTTATGAGATCGTTATTTTGCGCCTCGAGAAATTTGTATCGCTCCTCGAGTTCGTCGTACTCATGAACGGCGTCGAGGTTTACCGGCCCCATGTTGTCGAGCTGCGTTCTCAGCTCGGTGATGAGTTTTTCCAGATTTGGAGGAGCGATCTCCGGCGAGCCCGGGGGCGCAGAGCCTGTTCTGAGTCCGTCGAAGGAAGTTTCGCCCTCCAGTTTTTCGTTGCGCTTGAACTGTGCACATAAAACTTTTTCGAACGCGGGCTGATCTCCCGCAAACCCGCGAAGATCAACCTGGTAACTACGGGAAATGTGCGCGAGGAGGTTGTCGATCTTCATTTGCAATTGCGATTCGCGCACCTGCCGCTGTGCGCGGCGGTCTTGTAATTCGCCTAACGAATCTCGCAGCTGTCGCAATTCCTTCTCGCGATCGGAAATCGTGACGAGTCGTGTAGCGCGCTGCCTGGCGATTTCCGCCCGCTTCGCTTCTGCCTCCTCGCGTTGTGCGGTTTGACTTTGGATTAGCGCTTCGGATTCCTTCGACTCCCTGGCGTGCGTAGCTAATTTCTGTTCGTACATCGCGATGTCCGCGTTCCGTACGGTGATCAATTCGACCAGTTCGTCGTCGCGTGCGCTCATCGGCTCGCGTTGCGCGATGAGGTGTTCGTTGCGCTGACGATCGGTCGCGATGGCGAGCCGCAATTGATTAATTCCCTCGGTCAACTCTTCTTCACGGGAGGTGGTCTGTTTTTGCGCAGCTTCGAATGCGTCGAATTCGTTTTTCTGCGTGGCGAGCTCATAGCGCACTGACTGAAGTTCCCGCTCCAGATGCGCTATCCGCTCGTCCGCCATCGCTACCTGCCTTTCCAGCGCAGTTTTTTCCGAGTGTAAATTATCGATTTGGCGTCCGGCCTGGCTGAATTCGCGCTGAAGGCGCGACGCGACTTCGACCGCGGTTTTCGCCTTATCCCGTTTGACGGACGTCGAATCGCGCTCGTCCACCAGAGCAGTCTCTTGTTTCGCGAGGTCGGCAATCTCCGCCTTGCGTTCCAGCAAAGAGACTGCACGCACCTCGGTGCTGCCCCCAAACACGATTCCTTCTGTGGAAATATATTCGCCAGCGAGTGTGGCCATCGCCAGCACAGGCTCGTTCTGTCTGCACTCGAGCGCGCCTTCCAGATCCGGGAAAATGGCGACGTTCCCGAGCAACTGTTTGACCAGCGACTCAAGCGATTGTGGGACTTTCAGTTTGTCGAAAGCCCAGGCAAGCGCCGCCCGTGGTAAAACTCTTTCGGCTGGTTTCTGCCCGCGTCCTGTTAGCTCCGGAACGAGCAATGCCGCCTGCCCCAGCTTGTCCTTCTTCAGGGTCTCGATGATTTCCGAAGCAAGTTTCGCATCCTTTAGAATGATAGTGTGCAGGTTTCGACCCAGCGCGGCTTCGATCGCCCGAATGAATTTCGGATCGACATCGAGTTGTGCTACGAGCGAACCGGCAATGGCATCGCGGATTTTTGCCGAACCGTCTATGCCTTTAAGCAAAGCTTGAGAACCTTGGGCGAGCCCTTCGCCTTGTTCGTTGAGTTGACGCAACACCTCGAGCCGTGATCGTTTTTCGGCGAGGGTACGCTCAAGCACTGCGAGATGCTGTTCCGTTTCGGAGAGCAGTTTTTCGCTTTCGCCAAGGCTGGTCTCAATATCCGCTCGTTCGCTCCGACTTATGCTTAGTGAGACAGCGATTCCTGCGACCAATTTTTCTCGCGCTTCGCTCGATGCTTTGATCTCTGCAGCGAGTTGTTCGATTTGTGCGCCAGTCAATTCACGCCGCGCTTTCGTTCCAAAAAGTTCCTCATTCAGCGCGGAGATGCGGCTTTCGGATTTCGATGACGCGAGCTGTAACGCTTGTAATCGCGTGTCCCGTTCGGTTCGATGCTTATGCAATTCACCGGACAAAGCGGTCACCTCGATGAGCTCGGCTTCTTTTTCTCTCAAATGCTCCTCGATTTTTGCGATTGAGCTGTTGGTCCGCTCGATTTCAGCCGCGTGTTTTTCCCGTTTTGTTTCAGCTTCGGCGATGTCGCGCCGCGCGCGTTCGATAAACCCCGACAGCTCTTCCGCGCGCTGTTTATTAAATTCGATCCGGTTGCGGTGTGCTGCGATTTCGCTGTCCAGCCGCTGAACTGCCGCCTGTGAATCGGCGATTTCTACGTCGATTCCGTCCAACGCGCGGCGTTCGTCGCCGAGTGCGCTTTCGTTGTTATCTATTTTTCCACGTGTGGCGTGTTCGGATTGTGTGAGGCGGTCAATCTCTTCCAGGCACGCGGCGAACTCACGCTCGAGTGAATGGAGTTCTTTATGCGCATGATGCGTCTCAAGCACGCGGAGATCTGCGTGCAACGCCTGATAACGGCGGGCTTTCCCCGCCTGCCGTTGCAGCGACCCGATCTGGCGTTTCACTTCCTTAATCACGTCGCCGATGCGCAACAGGTTCGCCTCGGTGGCCTCCAGCTTCCGGAGCGCCTCGCGTTTTTGCGTTCTGTATTTCGTGATGCCGGCTGCTTCTTCGAACACCGCGCGACGATCTTCGGGACGCGAGCTCAAAATCATGTCGATCCTGCCTTGCTCCATCATCGAGTAAGCGGTTCGGCCGACCCCGGTGTCAGCGAAAAGACCTTGAATATCGCGAAGACGACACTGCGTCTTGTTCAGTAAATATTCGGAATTCCCATCGCGATATACTCGGCGCGTCACCCGCACATCGTGCCACTCGATTCCGAGCTCTTCAGCGCAATCGGTAAACGTCAGCGAAACCTCCGCAAAGCCCACGGGCTTGCGTGTCTCGGCGCCATTGAAAATAACATCGGCCATCTCTTCACCACGAAGCGACTTCGCGGATTGCTCGCCGAGCGCCCAGCGCACGGCATCGAGCACATTCGATTTTCCGCAACCGTTGGGCCCGACGATGGCGGTGACGCCCTCATGAAAGTTGAAGACAGTTCTATCGGCGAACGATTTAAAGCCGAATAGCTCAAGCGATTGTAGATGCATTTTGGGCCAAAACCCGAGCCTCGCCAGCGTCAATAGCGCAGGCTCTGCGCAGTTACAAGCAGAAAATCATACAATTTGAAGGGGTTCTTGGGCAGGCCAGCCACAGGATGTTGTGTTCCAAGGAACCGCTCCTCGCCGTTTGCCCTTTGCTCTTTCCACCACAGATCACTCCCTTAGCCAGGAAACCTAAGTCGTCCTCTTGCTTTGAACAACTGAATGACTCACGATGCGCCAATGGCCGACAAATCGCCAGCATGGATACCGCAGGAAGAACGCATCGACCATCAGCTGGTTCGTGGTATCGGGATTCCAGCGCTCACCGCGAATATCGTCAGCTCGACAATCGGTGCGGGAATTTTCGTAATCCCCGCGGCAGTTGCAAAAGGGCTGGGATCCGCTGCGGCTCTGGCATTTGTTTGCTGTGCGATTGCGATGGTGTTGTTCGTGACTTGTTTTGCCATCGCGGGCAGCCGCGTATCGCTGACCGGCGGTCTTTACGCGTATGTCGAAGTAGCGTTTGGCCGTTACGTCGGATTTCTCGCGGGGATGCTTTATTTTTTAACCGCGCTCGGCGCTGTGGCCGGCGTCGTGAACGTGTTGGCAAACTCCGTTGCGCTGGTGATGCCCTTCCTCGGCGGTCCGGTGATGCGCGTCATGGTGATGCTTGCCGTCTACGGCGTGCTCGTGTTCATCAACATCCGCGGCGTCCGCGAAGGCGCGGGCGCGGTGACGGTGATCACAGTCGCAAAGCTTCTGCCGTTGCTGCTGTTCATTTGCGTTGGAATATTTTTCATTCACCCGGCGAATCTTGCCTGGAGCGGTTGGCCCACCAGCAAGTCGTTAGGCGACGCGGTTATCCTGTTGATTTTCGCCTTCGTGGGAATTGAGGTTGCATTGATTCCAAGCGGCGAAGTGAAGAATCCTGCACGCACCGTTCCTCGTTCGGCATATCTCGCGCTGGTAATTACCACCATCATCTATCTCATGATTCAACTCGTTGCGCAGGGCACACTGGGAGCCGATCTGGGGAATCATCCTGACGCGCCCCTGGCCGAATCGGCAGCAAAATTTCTTGGTAACCTGGGCCGCATGATTCTTCTGGCCGGCGCTAGCATCTCCGCATTTGGATTTGTAACCAGCGATATCCTGAGCTCGCCGCGAATGATCTTTGCGTTTGGCCGCGACGGGGCGCTGCCGCAGTTTTTCGCACACGTGCATCCCCGCTATCGATCGCCGGACGTCGCGATCATTACGTATGCAACTCTGGCGTTTGCACTTTCAATCAGCGGCACCTTCGAACGGCTCGCGGTGCTCTCAAACGTCGCCGTGTTGTTGATGTACCTGCTCTGTTGCGGCGCTTGTTGGGTTTTGGTGCACCGTGATGTGCGTTCCGATGGTAAGCCGTTCAATTTCCCCGGTATGAAAATTGTGCCGGCGTTGGCGATTGTCGCCATTATCTGGATCCTTACTCACGCGACGGCTCACGAATTCCTTGTGACCGGAATCGTGCTCGTGCTTGCGTCGATCGTATATTTCGTGCGGAAATTCACTGCGCGTTCCGAGCGGGCAAACGCGTGAGTATTGCTATTGTAGGGCAAGCGCTCCGCTTGCCGGCTTTGCGCCGGACAGGCGAAGCGCCCACCCTACAGTTGCTTCGTGTACGTTGAGTGGTGGACGCTTGCGGCAATCTGAGTTTACTCTTGCCGCCATGCGCGACAATTATCTTGAAGAGTATTATTCGTTCCTGCGGTTTCCAAGTGTGTCGACTGACGACAAGTACAAGGAAAAGCTGGTCGAGTGTGCAGAGTGGCTAGTGAATAAGCTGAACAGGATCGGTCTGCAGACGCAGCTTGTACCCACGAAACGTCATCCCATTGTGTGGGCCCGCAATGAACATCGGCCCGATCGTCGGACGGTTATGATTTATGGTCATTACGATGTGCAGCCGCCGGATCCGCTGGAACTTTGGGACTCTCCGCCGTTCGAGCCCGTCTTAAAAAACGGCTACGTGTTCGCGCGAGGATCGACGGACAACAAAGGCCAAATCCTCGCGCACATTCTCGGAATTCAGGAAACGATCGAGGAGCACCGTGAGCTTCCAGTGAATTTGCATCTCGTGATTGAAGGCGAAGAGGAAATCGGCAGTGGGAGTCTCGGTCCTTTTCTCAGCAAAAATCGAGATGCTCTGAAGTGCGACGTAGCAGTTGTCTCCGATACCGGAATGATCGCGCGCGGCGTGCCGACGCTAAGTTATGGATTGCGTGGGGTAACGGCTCTCGAGGTCAAAGTGACGGGTCCGAAAATGGATTTGCACTCAGGCGTTTTCGGCGGTGCCGTTGCGAATCCGATCACTGCCCTGGCGCAATTGCTCGCCACGCTTCATGATGGTGAAGGTCGCGTCGCGATCGCGGGATTCTATGACCAGGTCAAACCGCTGGAGGACTGGGAGCGCCAAGCGTGGCGTAAACTTCCTGTCGACGGCGACAAACTGATTCGCGATGAGACCGGTGTGCCTGAACTTTTCGGCGAAGCCGGATATAATTCGGTGGAACGCATCTGGGCGCGACCGACTGCCGAGATCAACGGAATCGGCGGCGGATATCAGGGGCAGGGGACAAAGACCGTGATCCCGAGCCACGCGTTTGCAAAACTGACGTTTCGTCTCGTTCCCGATCAGCACGGCGATGAAATTCTGGAATTGGCTGAAGCGCATTTGCAGAAAAATCTCCGCAAAAGCGTCACGCTGGAGATGACCAAAGGCCACAGCGGCCCATGGTATCTCACCGATCCGCACTCGGCGCTGGGCGAGGCAGCCCAGCACGCGTTACGCAAAGCTTTCAACGGCGAGCCGGCGCTCATCCGGGAAGGCGGCAGCATCCCGATCGTGTCACAGTTCCGGGAAATCCTCGGAATCGAAACGCTGCTTCTGGGACTGGCGTTGCCCGATTGCCGCGCCCATTCGCCGAACGAGAACTTTCCGCTCGAGAACTTCGAGGGCGGCATTCGTCTGAACAAAGCAATTCTCCAGGAGCTCGCCAGCTGATTGTTTCCCGCTATTAAGATTCATGCAATCGAAAGGCGGGGCGCCAATTGTAGGGCGTCTGTGTCAGACGCCGGGCCCGACGGCGTTTCACAGAAACGCCCTACAAGATTGATGCTCTTCCAAAAAACATTTCGATTATTTCTCATTGCCGCGGTGTTATTCGGCACACTCCACGCCGCTAATGCAGTCGAAGAGTCGTTAGGCAAAAAGATCAAAAAAATTCTCGCGCCGACCCCGACGCCTACTCCGAGCCGGAAACATCGGAAGAGTTCAGCAAAGAAAGCGTCGCCTACGCCGTCACCTACTACTCCTGCCAAACGAAAGAAAGTTTCGCCTACTCCATCCCCGACACCGAAGAGCAAGTCGAAGCGCAAGAAAACGTCTCCTACTCCAACGCCGAGCGAATCGCCGGCGGCAACAGAGACTCCGTCGGCCAGTTCGGAGGAAACACCGGAACCTACTCGGGGAAAGAAGGGCTGGCCAAACGTCTCTCTTTCACCGGGTCAAATAGACGGCTATGAGAATGATCCGCCGAAGGTTCGCCAAATCCTAGACGCCGGCCTCGCGCTGACGAAAGAAAATCTGGGTTACACCTATGGTTCTGCCGATCCCGCAAACGGCGGAATGGATTGCTCCGGTTTCGTTTATTATGTGCTTCAGCAAAACGGGTTTCCAAATGTGCCGCGCGATTCGAGCCAGCAATATGTCTGGGTACGTAAGGCCGGAGATTTCGACGCAGTCTTGAGCCGTAAAGAGGATTCATTCGAGCTTGATGATCTCAAGCCGGGCGACCTGCTGTTCTGGCGGGGCACCTACAGCATCGATCGCGACCCGCCGATCACGCACACCATGATTTATCTCGGTCGCGAAAAACGCACGAACAAACGCGTGATGGTCGGATCGAGCGACGGTCGCACATATGATGGCAAACAACGTTGGGGCGTCAGCGTCTTCGATTTCAAAATGCCGCCCCCGCCGCAGAGCGGCGATGCAAAAATTAGCCCAGTTTTCGTGGGCTACGGACGGATTCCCGGGTTAACCGAGGATTAATTTCAACATAATCAGGTAGCGTTTTACTTCCCGGTAGCCTCGGAAATTTCGCTGGGATTAATAATGCAGGGCTTATCTTGCACATGCTTCTTCAGGTCGATGAGATTCAGGCCAGAGGACATCGTGTTCTTCGTCACGATCAGCTTGCGGTGTGGTCGAACAACAGTCCGACCTCCTTGCATTAGCCACGATCTCACCGTTCGGTATGCGTCACTCAGCGCTTTCGGCGCAGATTCCATTTGGGATGTGTCGGGGTTCCAGAAGCGATTACGATAGGAGATGAACCCAGCAGGAACCGCGAGAGTACCCTCAACTTCGCGCGGCTTCAGATAAAAAATCTCTAGTGTGGGTCCGCCTTCCGTTTGCGAAACGTGGAAAATTTCTCGCCCACGTTTCATTACAGAACTTAATTGTAGCGGACTGCGCTGCCACTTTCGGGAAAGGACGAATAGGAGCGAAATGGCGGATTCGTCGAGAACCTGTCGCAGGTTTTCAGAATTCGAGATTACCAGGGTCTCGCGTGTTGGATATTCGATATCAGGAGTAATCGTTGCGCCGTTTGCAAAAAGTGCCTCTGCTACTTCGAGCACATCAGCGCGACACAAATAACAATCGGTCTGCGGCATTGCTGATCTAGGCTAAGTGAGGTTGTAATTATTCATCGTTCTCCTGTTCCACAGGAGTGGCAGATGATTTTGCCGCTGTTGTGGAGGTCGGTTGAACCAGAGGAAGATGAACGCGGCGTTCGTATCTGACGAACGCGATCGCGATTAGCACGAGCACTACGATGAGAACGACGCGCTGCTCGTTTTTTGAGAGCTTGAAAATCCGTAACGGACCTTTCATTTTCTCACGTAGCGAATCGGATCTTTTATTCTGGCTTCGCGGAAACCTTTGAGTCGTAAGAGGCAGGAATCGCATTCGCCGCAGGCAATACCTTCCGGTGTTGGATCGTAACAACTGTGTGTGAGCGAAAGATCGACGCCGCGCTCGACGGCTTTGCGGATGATTTCGGCTTTGGAAAGTTTGATCAGCGGTGTGTGAATCTGGAAGCGTCGGCCTTCGACACCGGCTTTGGTTCCGACGTTGGCCAGGTTCTCGAACGCTTCGATAAATTCCGGCCGGCAATCGGGATAGCCGCTATAGTCGACTGCGTTTACGCCTAGAAAAATGTCGTTCGCTGGAATGACTTCCGCCCAGGCGAGGGCGTAGGCGAGGAAAATGGTGTTTCGCGCGGGGACGTAGGTGACTGCAATGCCGTGCGCGATCTCTTGCTCCGAGCGCTGTTTGGGCACATCAACGTCGTCGGTGAGCGCCGAGCCGCCGAAGGCGCGCAGGTCGATCTTTGCGACGCGATGCTGTGTTGTGCCTAACGAGTCGGTCACACGGCGAGCCGCTTCGACTTCGATCTGGTGGCGCTGGCCGTAATCGAATGATAGGGCGTATGCTTCGTAGCCTTCGGTAATCGCGATTGCCAAGGTTGTTGTCGAATCGATACCGCCACTCACAAGAACGACTGCGCGTTTCGGTTCGCTCATCGTGCGAGGTCAATCAGGCTCTGCAGTCGTTCGTCGGCGCGCCAACTGCCAGTCCGGCTCGGACCGGTCACGCCCTACCAAAAGAACTGCGCGTTTCATTTATCTAATCGTCCGGCGTCTCAAGGAGCGGCGGTCTGGAGACCGCCGTTCCTTGGTTTTGTTGTCCGGATACTCAGCGCGGACGGTGAGCGCGATGCCGCCGCGGGCGGAGAACTGCGCAGTCACCACCGCTTCGCGCGGAGAGCATGCTTTTACGAAATCATCGAGGATCCGATTTGTGACCGCTTCGTTGAACGCGCGCTCGTTGCGATAGGAGGCCAGGTAAAATTTCAGTGATTTACTTTCAACGCAGAGGCGGTCAGGAACGTAATCGATATCAATCTCGGCAAAATCGGGCTGGCCTGTGACCGGGCAAACTGAAGTGAAATCGTCCGTTTCAAAGTGAATTCGGTAATTGCGTTCAGGAGCGGGATTCGGAAACGTTTCTAGGCGCGCCTCAACGGGCGAAGCAGGCATTTTTGCATCACTTCGTCCGAGAAGCGTTAGTTTGGACGTTTTGACTTTTGCCATCGCAATGAATTAACGCGTCACTGACGCGGCATTCAAATGCGTTTCGTGGTAGGGATCCCGCAATCGCGGGAGGCCGTCCCCTCGTATTCGGCGCGCCTGGCAGTCGCGCCCCACCATACTCTGTCACCGATGTTGCGCCCCGAGGCGATTGGGGTCAATCGCCGCTACCTTTCTGAAACGCGCGCAGATCGTCGGCCACACATCGCCGATTTCGACGTCGACTTTCTCTACGCCGGGCCATTCTGTGCTCGCGCCGAGGAACCAGCGCCGTTGTCCGATGACGCGCCCAGTTAAAAGCTGCACACATTGACCCGCTTGCAGATCCGGACCTACGACGACGCGCTCGCTTTTTCCATTTTCGTGCAGCATTAGAATTTCGATCGGATCATTGGTCATTTGTTTTCTTACGCCTTGAACATCGATTGGCGACCGCCGAACGTCCAACGCCAAGTCATCTGAATGGACATCAAACCTCGAACATCAAAGATCAAAGATCGCACCGGCGTGATCGATGTAATCGCACACGACGCGAAAACCGACGAAGCGGTGCTTGTGATGAACGAGCCTAACGAGTGGGACGGCTCAGATGAACAATTGCTTGCGTTGCAGGAGCGATTCAACGCCTATGTTTCATTCCTGCTCGACGGCGAGATGGCTGAGGCGCATCCTGAGCTGGCCGGTAAGCGAGCGCGGATCGAGTTGCGATGCGTGCACATGCCCGACACGCCTGCGCTCGAGTTGCTCGGGCTGATTCACGATCAGCTCGCGTTCCAGGATGTTAAACTAGAAGTCGTTGTGCGAAATGAGCAATCAAATGACGAAATCCGAATGGCGAATGACGAAGGAATGACGAATGACCAATGACGAAGAGAGCTCGCGGGCTCGTCCCATCCTGTCATCCCGAGCGAAGTCGAGGGGTCCCGCGGCGATACCAAATGATAATTCTACGGGGTCCTTCGACTCCGCTTCGCTCCGCCCAGGATGACGAATTGCCGCTTCAGCGCTTCGCCGATTCCAGGCGCGTCAGGAAATCCTCGAACAGCGAGTCATAAATTCGGCTGCGCTCGGGGTGATATTGAACGGCGAGTCCGAATGGATATTTGCGAAGGCTCACTTGCTCGATGATGCCATCGCGCGCGGCCCATGCTTCTACTTCCAAGTCATCGCCCAGTTGATTGATCGCCTGGTGATGTGCGCTGTTCACTTTGGAAAAACGGTGCGATACGGCTGTATCGTAACGCAGCGGCTGAACCTCATCTTGTTTTTGGTGCGGGAGATTATGACCGGGAATATCGAGCTTTAGCGTGCCGCCGAGGGCGACATTGAACACCTGCAGCCCCTTGCAAATTGCCAGGATCGGCAAGCCCCGCGAAAGCGCTTCATTCACAGCGTCAAATTCCCAGCGATCGCGTTCGGGGTCGATACGTTTATCCAGCACCGAAGAATCGTGAACTTTCTGACGCAAAAATTCCGGTGAAATATCGGAGCCACCGGAGAGTAAAAGGCCGTCCATCCGATCGAACGGAAAACTTCGAGTGCGCGCGTTCCAAACTTTGATTTCAGGATGCTTCGCGAAAATCGGTCGAAACCACTTCGCATCTTTCGCTCGAATCCATGTCGCAAGGTCGGGCATCGGCGAATTTGCGACTTCGCAACGTCCGTGTAAAGAGCAGTTCCCATGTCGAATGTGATCGAGGTAGCAGCGAATTTGCGTGAACAGCTCGAGATAATACGCGAGCAGAGCAAGTCACGCGCGATTGCCGTAAGTTTGCACGACCTCCACACCGGCTTTCGATTTTCACTATCGGGCGACCGGTCATTTCATGCGGCGAGCACGATTAAGGTTGCGGTGCTGCTTGCGATTTTTCGTGCAGCAGACAGAGGCCGTCTCCGGCCGGATGACTCGCTGCACGTTCGGAATCGCTTTTTCAGCGCAGCAGATGGCTCTGTGTTTCACGTTAGCCCCGACCGGGACGCGACGCCGGAGTTATATCAGTCGATTGGACGGACGACCAAGATCACCACTCTCGCGCACGCAATGGTTTCCGGGAGCAGTAATTTGGCGACCAATTTACTCCTGGACTTTATAGGAGTGGAATATGCGCGAAAGGTTCTCTCGGAAGCGGAAGTGACTGGCGTAGAGCTGCGGCGAGCCGTCGAAGACCATCTCGCGCATGAGCGAGGAATAAATAATGAGGCCACTGCGGATGGGTTGGTGAGTTTGCTGTCCGCGGTTCGCGGCGATTTTCTGACGAACGAGAGTAAGCGAGAGGTGATCCGTATTCTGCTGGAGCAACGATTCAATTCGATGATTCCCGCAGGTCTCCCAAAGCATGCCACGGTGGCGCATAAGACCGGCGAGATTTCCACCGCCTGCCACGACATAGGTATTGTGTATTTGCCCGAGCGCGAACCGTACATAATCGCCATCTTGACTGAGTTTGATCCGGACAAGGAAGGACGGCGCGAAACCGTAGCAGCGATTTCCGAAACAATTTATCGCTTTCTGCTGGGCAGAGAAATTCAGATCAAATGAGGACTGAGTTTTTGCGGCCAATTGACGGTTTGCATCTCTCACAAGAGTACCTGGCACTGCTCCGGCCCGGCGAAACAGAAACAGATTTTGTTGGTAACGTTCGTCGTTTACCGCGGTTTTTTTATGAAATCGTCAGCTGGCAGCAAGCCCACGAGATCCGACTGGCGCCACACTTTACGCTGGCCGAATTGATGCTGGTCGACTGTCGCGAGGCCGGGCTGCTTCTCGGCCAGTTTCCTCATTACGTGCCGTGCGCCATCGTTTTGCTCGCGACATTGCTGGAAAATTTGCGACATGAGGTTAACGCGCCGGTGTTCATCAGCGCAAATGGCGGGTATCGCTCGCCGGCGCACCAGATTGGCGGCGCAAAAAGCGTTCATGCATGGGGCACTGCAGCAAACATTTACCGGATCGGTGACACGTTCCTTTCCGATGCGAGGTCGATTGAAAAATATCGCACGATCGCCGCATCGCTGAGTCCGGCGGTTTTTGTTCGGCCATTCGGTCGAGAACGAGGGCAAACCGACGACCATCTCCACATCGATATAGGGTACGCGACCTTAACTCCGCGCGAATGGGGCGAAGCGAGTTAGTCTTTGGATGAGCAAATGAAGGACCGTTGGACAGAACGCGACTCCCATTTCATTCGGCGTCGCGCGCCTGGCGCAACCCCGCCTCGGGCCGTGATTGGCTTGGAAGCAGAATTCAATCTCTTCTTGGATGGACGCAGAAGGCGTCCCGAAAAAGTATTTGGCGATCCCAGCCGATTGGTGCGACGCCGCATGATTCCGCGCACCGGCAAATCGTTTCAACTGCCCGCAGGCGGCGCGATTTATTTCGACACAGGAGTCATCGAAGTCGCGACACCTATTGTGGAACTCGAGCCGGGCTGCTGTTATCGCGCGACGCGTTTGCTATGGGAGCAAATCCGCTGCCTGCGTTTGGAGCTCGACCATTGGGGCAAGCGACACAACTGCGACTGCCGGCTCCAAGGCTTCAGCACGCATTACAACTTTTCTTTTCCGAACGCGCGCCGATCAAGGCTTCGAAATGCAACCAAGCTCGCTTATCTGCTGGCGCACATTCTGCCGGTTCCGGTGATTGTGCTTGCAACGAACCGCCAGAGCAGCGCGGTCGGAGTGCGTCCGCGCGGAAATCGCATCGAAGTCACAGCTGACTTCACGCCGGATCCCGCTTTGATGCTGGCAGCGTGCGCGTTCATCGCGGGCGCCATGGAAACGGTCCTCCGCTGGGAAGACTTCGGATTAAGGCAACTGGAGCCCCATGGAATTCCCCGGCTCACTCCGTTTCGGTTGCGTAGACATTCATCACGGCGCGGGTGGCGTATCACTGCCGATTCGTTAGGCTTGAATCCCTTTGCCGCCGACATCAACGCGCCACTTGGGAAACTGCGCGATGGACGAACATTAAGCCTGCGTGCAATTGCGACAGAAACGTTGCGGCCGTTTCGCCATCGAATTCGACAGATCAGTGATTCGAGCAGACTGGAGCACATCACTGCAGTGTTCGCCGGAGATGCGCGCTCACTGCTCGACTTCGAAAAGCGTCCCGACGCCTATGACGACGTCGGGCATGGGATTGATTGGGGTCGCCGCCGGATGCGCCGCTGGCCGCGCTCCAAATACGAAAAAGTCATCCACCGCGTGATCGCGCATGAACCAATTCGCATCGGACAAAAACGGTATCGCGTAGACCGGATGAACGGTTGGTACGAAGTGGAATTCCGAGAGATCGGAACGAAACGCCGCCGGGTATTTAATCTCGACGAGCTCGTGCGATTCGCTGACACGAACAAGAAGAGTTCAGCTACAGGTTCCAAGCGCAAACGAAGCAAAGCACGGCTGCGGAAATAATCCTGCGCGAGTGTTGTAGGGCGTCTGTGTCAGACGCCATTTTGAATCGGCGTTTCACAGAAACGCCCTACAAACCCACCAATTCCCGCACGTATTTCACAGGCGGGCTGCCATAGGAAATCACCTGGTCGTTGTATTTTTTGAGATTGAACTCATTGCCGAGTTTCTTCTGTTCGGCGGCGCGAAGATCGAGATGCTCGGTGACGCCGACGAAGTAAGTGGAGAGCTGCGCTGATGTGAGCCCGGCGCGTTTCCATTTCGCCACTGCTTCGCCCTCCTGCTGATAGCCTTCTTTCGTCATCAGATCCATGGCTTCCTTTTCGGTCATGTTTCCGGCGTGAATGCTCTGGTCGAGAATGGCATTGCAAATCGCGCGCAGACGCATTTTCAGCTGCTGCATCTTTACTTCGGGTCCGCCGTAACCCTGTTCTGCCATCAATTGTTCGCAATACACGGCCCAGCCCTCGATGAATGAGCCGCTCTGGAAGATTGCGCGAACCAGCGTGGGGGCGCGGAATTCATTGGCCCGAGCCAATTGCAGGAAATGACCCGGCATCGCCTCGTGCACGGTCAAATCACGGATCATGTAATTGTTGTATTCGCGAAAGAACGATTCCTTCCGCTCCTTTGACCAATCTTTCGGCGTTGGCGCGACGGCGAAGAACGTTTTGCCGTTTTTCTCGAGTGGTCCCGGCGCATCGCAATAGGCTATGGCCACGCCGCGTTTGAATTCTGGCATCGCAATCACATCCAGCGGCATATTCGGCATCGTGACCAGATCGTGTTGCCTAACAAATCCGGTGGCTTCCGCGACGACCTCTTTCGCGTAATCGACCACGGTTGCGTCATTCGGGTGTTGCTCAGCCAGTTTGTTCAGGACCGCGGCCGTGACCTTGTGTTTATCTGCAATGGTCTTTTCGTCTGCATCTGGAAAATATTTCTTGTACAGTGGCAGCGCCGTCTCATAGATGGCGGTTTGTGTCTGCGCGAGATCGGCTTTTGCCCGTTTCATGATTTCTTCCATGGGCAAATCCGACGGCAGCGCGAAGTGCAGTTTCTTTCGGTACTTTTGCGCGCCAAGCCGGAAATTGCCGTCAGAGTAGGGCTGCAGATCTTTCTGGAGCCATTTCTTGTAATCCTCAAGCGCGGCTGCGGTTCTGTCCTGCAACGGCGCAAGGTCCTTCTTCAGTTGCGGCGCCTGATCGAGTAGAGGCGTAAGGTCTGTGCGCACGAGATTAATCGCACCCTGCGTCTGCTCAATCGCCGTTTCTGTATGAATGCGCGGAGGATGTTGCAGATTGGCCTTCGCCTGAGCGATCACGCCTGGAATTTTTTCCATGCGCTGGCGCAGACTCGCGATCCGTTGTTCGGCGGGCGCGAAATCGCGCGCCACCAACAGGTACAGGCTGTTTGCCAGGCTCTGCATGTAAACCAGCGGATCCCACACCGGTTCCTTTAGCTCTTCGCCTCGGAAGATTTCGTAATCGATGTTCTCCTTGAGAATGCGAAAATCGACATTGTTCGCGCCGGTCAACTGCGATCCTTCGATGGCATTGAGGTTGTCGCGAAATTCTTTTTGCGTGGCGAGGTCTTTCGCTTCCGCCTCGGAGGAATAATCGGTCAGATCGCCGTCAAAGCGGTGGTCACCGAGCTCGGTCGCCTGCTCGGGATTCGCGCGCAAATACTGCTCCACGTAATCGTGCGCGATCTTTTGGAACGCGTCGTCTTGGGAAGCCGCGGATGCGTTGAGAATCGACACCGCTAATGCAGATGCAGCCGCGATAATGATTTTCATTCGACTTCAGCTCGGGGTGCCGCCATGAAGAATCGGCTCTGTGGCGATTTCATCCAGCGTGAGCTGTGATTGCAGATGTGTGCGGTAGTTGTAAAAGCTGGCCACGATGACGAAAACGACCGCGGCTCCGAACATCAACCAGGTGAAAAAGGTAAAATATTGGTAGGCGCTAACCTTGTGCCCGGCTGCACTCAGGATCCATTTATTGACCAAGGCCACGAAAAGTTCGCCCGAGGCGACGGTGAGAAGCCATAAGGCCATGACCGAGCTCTTCATCGAATTCGGTGCCTGCGTATAGGCAAATTCCAATCCAGTGATCGAAACCATTGCTTCGCCAAGCGTGAGGATGGCATAAGCGAGAAGCTGCCAGTTTATGGTCGGTTTAAGTCCAGAATCGATCTGGCCCTGAATCCTCACGATCACCATAAATGAGAGCGCGGTAATAAAAAGCCCGATGCCGATTTTGCGCAGCGGCGTGAGGGGAAAAACTTTGTCGATCGCCGGATAAACCGCGTAATTGACGATTGGGATAAAGATCAAAATTAGAATTGGATTTGCGGTTTGGACCTGTGCCGCGATCAAATCAATACCCATCCAATGCAGGTTCATTTTCTCGGCTTGTAACGTCCATTCCGCGCCGTTGCTCATTCCCCAGAGCCCCCAGAAAAATAGAATGAAAAAGAAAACCATCGCGATTCGCAGAAGCGTGAGGAGTCCTTCTCTGCTAAACGTTTGTTTCAGGTAACCGAGGCCAGCCGGCGGCACATGCACCATTTTGTTGCGGCCGCCCCAAAAGAACAGAGTCGCGATCAGCATAGCGATTCCGGGAATTCCGAATGCCCAACCCGCTCCCCATTTCGGATTTGCCAGCAGCCATGGACAAAGAATCGAGGAAATAAACGAGCCGGCGTTAATCGAGAAATAAAACCAGCCAAACATTTTCGATAGCAAATGCTTGTTCGATTCGCCGAACTGATCACCGACGTTGGCGGAAACGCACGGCTTAATTCCGCCGGCGCCAAGGCAGATCAGGATCAAGCCGACCAGGAGCATTATCCGTTGGCCGATGGCGATTCCCCACGACGTGGCCATACAGGCGAGCGTCAGATTGCCCAAGCAGTAAACAATAGACAAAGAAAGGATCGTCCAATACTTGCCGAGAAAGCCGTCTGCAAGAATCGCGCCGAGAACTGGCAGAAGATAAACCCCGAACACGAATAAGTGCGTGTACATGTAGGATTCATTGGCATTCATCGGCGCCAGCAGGCCCGACTGGTTCAGGATGTAATGCGCCATGAAAACGGTGAGAACCGATTTCATGCCGTAATAGGAGAAGCGCTCAGCTGCTTCGTTGCCGATGATGTAGGGAACTCCTGGTGGCATCCCGGTCAGGTTCGGCGGCGACGTGAGGTATTTGTGTCTGGCCATGTGATCTCCTTTGCCTAACGAGCTTGGTGTGAGGCTTCGTTAGGAGTTGCTGAAGGCGACGATGCCTCAGAGTTTTGCTCTGCCGCACCGGACCAAACCTTCGCCGGATCGGGTTGTTCCCGTTGAACTTCCGGCATCTCACCGAGCGGATGCTTTTCGCAAGATGTAGAAAACAGGACAATCGCGAGCGAAACAGCGACGACGCCCTGGCGAATGAAAGAAGCCATAATGCGCTGGCACAGTTATCAGCCTCCGCTCCCGTGCGCAAGGATGAAAGCGTGATGGTAATTGGATGTCAGCCAGTCTCGCTGACTCGGTCGCCAGGCTGCCTAGCCTGGCGATCGGCGTAGGCAGGCTGGCAGCCTGACATCCCATTCTGCTCGAGCTGCGCCTCCACAAAAGATTGAAACACGTCGCCGCAGGACTACTATCACACGCGGTGGCCCGCAAAGATAAACTTAGCGCCTGGAACGAAGTGTTCGCTCTCGTTCTGCTTTTTGCCGGTACGTTGCTCTTTTTTGCGCTGATTTCCTATACGCCGAAGGATATACCCTCCTGGCTCTGGTTCAGCCACGTTTCGCCGGCGAATCATCCGGCACAAAATTTCATCGGCCCGCTTGGAGCGATCGTGGCGGGCATTTGCTATCAATTGATCGGCGTTTTCGCTTCGCTGTTGTTGGCAGCCGTCTTGCTCGGCTTCGGCACGGCCAAATTGTTTTATCCGCGGTTGAGTTTGACCATCCGAATCCCGTGGATCGTGCTCTTCCTGATTTCTGGTGCATGCCTGGATCAAGCATGGCGCATCAGCGAGTTGCTCGGCAGAAAGGTGCCTGTGGACATTCAAGGGCCGGGCGGTCTCATCGGTTATCGTTTATCCGATGAACATCGCGGGCTGCTGCCAGCGGCTCTCGGCCCCGTCGGCTCGGTTCTTCTTATCGTCGGAGTTTATGTGACTACGCTGATTTTGGTTACGGGGCTACGCCCAATCCATTTTGTTCGCGAGATGGTCAACCTTACGCGTCGCAGCGTGGCGAAGCTGCACGAATGGAGAGTGCGCCAGAGAATTCGGAAGTCGGATCTCACAGAACAGCTCAAGACCGAAAAGCAACGGCGAGCACTCCAGGCGCTTCAGAAGCAGCTCAAAAAGAAAGGCGTTCCGGTGCCTGAATCTGCAGCGGCAATAATGTCGCCGGAGGAACTGGCCAAACGACCGGCGCCGAAGGTCGTCGATACGAACGTGCCGCCGAGCGAGCCGGACGTCACTCGACGTAGACCGTCTCTTGCCGAGTTGCGCGCAAGCGAGGAAAAAGCGAAGGCCACTCCCAGTCCGACAAGCGCTACTTCGAGCTGGGAAGATTATGTCTTGCCGGGACTGGATCTCTTGGAGGAACACAGTTTTGAAGCGCGCACGGCCACCGATCCCTCTGAGCTGCAAGAAGTCCAACAGGTTCTGATTGAAACCCTGGGGCAATTTGGCATCGCCGTCGCTCCCGGCGACATCACCAAGGGTCCTACCATAACGCGCTATGAAGTGTATCCGGCCAAGGGCGTGCGCGTGGATAAAATTGTAAGTTTGGAGCGAGACCTCGCGCGGGCAACGCGCGCCGAACGGATCAACATTCTCGCGCCTATTCCCGGGAAAGACACTGTTGGAATCGAACTCGCCAACACGCGCAAAGTGACAGTGAAACTGCGCGAGCTCTTGCAATCGGCCGATTGGGAAGACGCGAAATCGCATGCGAAAATTCCGCTCGCGTTGGGCAAAGACGTTTACGGCAAGTCGATCATCGCAGACCTGGCGCAAATGCCGCATCTACTGGTCGCTGGCACCACTGGCAGCGGAAAGAGCGTCTGCATCAATTCCATGATCGCGAGTATACTCTTTCGTTTTACGCCGGAAGAACTCCAGCTGATCATGATCGATCCGAAAGTGGTTGAGCTGCAGCTTTACGCGAACCTGCCGCATCTGCGCTATCCGGTCATCACCGATCCGAAAAAGGTGCTGCTGGTGTTGCGCGCATTGATCGATGAAATGGAGAGGCGCTACAAAATTTTCGCTCGTGCCGGCGTGCGGAACGTCGTCGGATTCAATGCGCGACCGGCAAAAAAGAAAGACACCGACGCTTCCGAAGAGCCAGCGGAAATTACCGTGCCGCGCGACGACGAACTGAAAATTCCAGACAGAATGCCCTACATCGTCGTTATTATCGACGAGCTGGCGGACTTGATGCAGACGGCGCCAGCCGATGTCGAAAGCGCAATCGCGCGCATCACGCAAATGGCGCGCGCTGCCGGCATTCACATCATCGTTGCAACCCAAACGCCGCGCGCCGATGTGATCACTGGCGTGATTAAGGCGAACATTCCGAGCCGAATTGCGTTTCAGGTGGCTTCGAAGATCGACAGTCGCGTAATTCTTGACGAAAATGGCGCCGACCGATTGCTCGGCCAGGGTGACATGCTGTATCTGCCGCCGAGTACATCGCGTTTAATTCGCGCACAGGGTGTGCTGGTGACTGACCATGAACTTCATCGCGTCGTTGAATTTGTTTCTGCGCAAAGCCCGCCCGCGTTCGATCAATCGATGCACGAAAAACTCGACGCTGCGAGCGCTGCCACCGACGATGTCACCGAAGAAGATGAAGAGCTGGTCGAAAAGTGTATCGAGATCATTCGCCAGGAAAAACGCGCGTCGACTTCGCTGCTTCAACGCAGGCTGCGCCTCGGTTACACGCGCGCCGCGCGCATCGTTGATATTCTGGAGCAGCGCGGTATTTTGGGTCCCGGCGAAGGCGCCAAACCACGCGAGATTCTCGTCGATCTCGATGCTGCCGTTTAGCCGGCTTTTCGCTCATGACAATAGAGGGCCTCGGTAAGAAATTTCAGGACGCGCGACGCGCGAGAAATCTCACGCTCGATGAAGCCGCGCGGATGACCAAGATCCGTCCGCAGCGGCTGGCGGAAATTGAATCCGACGACTTTTCGCAATTCCCGAGCCTGGCGTACGCGAAAGGTTTCCTGCTCATCTACGGCAAGTTCCTTGACGTCGACGTCACTCCTTATCTGGGTGCGTTTGAAGATTCCGAGAGTGTGACCGTGGACGGCTATTCATACCTTCAGGAGAGCGAGCGCGCGAAACCGGTTTCTGCGCCGGTAACCCGGCGTCGTGCCGCTCCCAGTGTTAGTAACAACCGCGTTTCGCCGATGCCGCTCATTGTCGGGGTCGTGGTTTTGGTCATCGGGTTTTTCGGTATGAAATTTCTCCTTAATGTGCAGCGCCTCGCGCCTGGAAAAGGGCAGGCCACTGCGCAAATGTCGCCAAGCTCGACCCCGGCGCTTGCTTCGAGTGGAGCGAGTCCCGTGGGATCAACAAATGTTAACGCTGCCCCGACCATTGCACCGGCCGCCTCGCCGGTCCCACCACTTGGACCACCGGAAACGCGGAAGGCGTTGGCTGTTGATTCCTCGGCCGAGCCGGAAGTGCGCAAGGCGAAACCGGTGACTAAAGAAGACCTGAAACAAGGCCCCACCGCAACCAATTCACCGTCATCGGAATCCAGCGAACAAAATCGAGTGGCCATTCGTCCGCTCAAACGAACTTATGTACGTGTGACACTGGGCGATGAAGGTAAACCCGCGTTCGAGCGATGGGTTTCCCCGGCTGACGGTCCCGTTGAATTCCATGGCAAGCATGTCTCGATTCGAGTTCTCGATCGTGAATCCGTTGCGATCACCAAAAATGGCCAGGCGCTGCAAGAGAACGATCAGGACGTGACGGTCAACTAAAGTGAGTCTGTCATTCTGAGCGAAGCGAAGAATCTCGGATCAGTGTTTCCGCCGATTAGGCAATGGGAAAGAAATCAGAGATGTTTCGCTTCGCTCAACATGACAGCACGGTCTATGTGATGAGTTGTAGTTGGGAATGAAGAACACGAACACGATGAAGGTCGCGCGAAAGCCACGAGTTGGCATGATCAGCCTCGGTTGCGCCAAGAACCTTGTCGACGCTGAGATCATGCTTGGAAGCGTGTTACAACGCGGCATGGAAATCACAGCGCGGGTGGAGGACGCTGATGTCCTTGTCGTTAATACCTGTGCTTTCATCGATTCAGCCAAGCAAGAGTCGATCGACGCGATCCTTGAGGCGCATCAGCAGCATGGTTTGAATAAGAGACCCGACCAAAAGCTGATCGTCAGCGGCTGCATGTCGCAGCGGTTTGCCAAAGAACTGCGAAACGAGTTGCCTGAAGTGGATGAGTTTATCGGACTCGATCAGGTCGCGCAACTTGGCGAAATTGTGGAGAGGCTTTTAAGCAAACGCCCAACTCCGAAAGCTTTCGCGAGCAGCGCGCTCAACGCCCAACGCTCAACGTCGAATGCAGACACTTGGGCGTTGGGCGTCGGACCTTCGGCGTTGGACGTTTCTTCTGAAAACGGCGAGGTCAATTTCGCGTTCGCCAACACGCGCCCGACGTACATTCCCGATTACGACACGCCGCGCTTCAGACTCACACCGGCGCATTTCGCTTACGTAAAGATTGCTGAAGGCTGCAATCATCCGTGCAGTTTTTGTGTGATTCCGCAAATGCGCGGAAAACATCGGAGTCGCAAACCGGACTCGGTTCTCGCGGAAATTCGTGCGCTGGTCAGCGAAGGTGTGCGCGAAATCAACTTGATAAGCCAGGACACGACTTATTACGGAATGGATCTTTGGGAGGCGAAAGCGGGACCGCGGCAGCCGGTTGATTCCAGTCGCGGACCGACGCTCGCAGCACTGCTTCGCGAAATCCAAACAATCGACGGCGAATTTTGGGTGCGCCTGCTCTACACGCATCCGGCGCATTGGAGTGATGAGCTGATTGAGACTATCGCAGAGTGCGACAAGGTTGCGCGATACATCGACATTCCGCTACAGCACATTGACGAATCGTTGCTGAGCCGGATGCGTCGTGAAACGTCGCGCTCGCACATCGAACATTTGATTAACAAACTGCGTGCCGGAATTTCTGGCGTAACACTGCGCACTACTTTCATTGTAGGCTTCCCCGGGGAAACAGATTCCGAATTCGAAACGTTGCTTGATTTTATTCGGCGCACCCGGTTTGAGCGGCTCGGGATATTCAAATACTCGCGGGAAGAGGGTTCGCGTGCGGCAAAAATGCCAGACCAGATTCCTGAAAAGATCAAGAACGCGCGTCACCGCGCGGCGATGTCCGTGCAGCAAGCGATTGCTCACGATGTCGCTCATGGGAAAATTGGTGGCGAACTGAAATTGATCGTGGATCATCCGCTCGTCGCGCGTAGCGAAGGCGACGCTCCGGATGTCGACGCACGCGTGGTTTTGTCCAAACCTGCGCCTGTTGGCGAGTTTATTTGGCGGACCATCAAGGGAAGCCGCGGCTATGATCTTTTGGCGTAGCGCCAGTCACGTTTTTCTGAGCCGCGAGATTGGCTCGTGACAACCCCGGCGATTTCTGATCAATTGCTCCAAGACTAATGGCCGAACCCGACCATCCAAAAAAAGAGACGGTTCGAATCGAATTGCCGGTGCCCCCTCCACCCAAGCCCCCGGAGGGAGCCGATAAGCCGCCCGAGACCGTGCGAATTCAGTTGCCCGTTCGGGAGACCGGCAGTCCGCCGATTCCCACTGCATCCCCGTCTAACACTGGCCCTTCCGCCAGGGATATTTCGTCCACGAACTTTTTCCAGCCGCCGAAGCCGCCATCTGCCTCGCAGCCGTTGTCAGCTTCATTGCGTCCTGCTCCGGCTTTACCCGCTGACGGACCGAAAAGGGAGACAGTACGCATTCCACTCATGCCGGAGCCATTGCGCTCGGGCCAGAAGAAAACTCAGCCGTTGATTGCGATGCCCCAGAGCGCTCCACAGAATCCGCCGATCGCTGTGGCACCCGCCGAGAAAAGTTCAATGCTGGTGTATTGGATGCTTCTGGGTGTTTCGGCATTAATTTTGATTATCCAGATTTGGACTTATTTTTCTTAACTATGGAAAATTCTGCCATTATCAATCTGAACGAATCCAATTTTGACCGCGAACTGACGCAGGACGACAAACCAATGATCGTCGATTTTTGGGCGGAATGGTGCGGTCCATGCAAAATGATCGCACCGCTGCTGGACGAGGTTGCGCACGAAAAAGCGGGTGCCGTTAAGATCGCGAAAGTGAACGTAGACGAAAGCCAAAGTCTCTCGCTGAAGTACAATATCCGGGCCATCCCGGCGCTGCTTTTTTTCAAGAACGGTCAACTAAGGGATCAGGTGATCGGCGTTACGAGCAAAAAGGATTTGCTCGACCGGCTGCAAGCACTCGGGTAGGAGAATTTTCGCGCTGCGAAGAATGGGAGGGACGCCGCGCCGCGGCGTCCGGTCGGCGCAGCGCGCCGACCTACAACGCATCCGGCGAAGCCATGCGCCCGGCGGGGGTCGAACCCACAACCTTTGGCTCCGGAGGCCAACGCTCTATCCGGTTGAGCTACGGGCGCGATGAGAATCGCAATTAGCCATAAATTCCGCAGACTTTCACAGACAATTTATGGCCAACCTGTTGGTTGGTGCCCCTACATTGGCACGAATTCAAGTTGCAAAATCGGTGCGTTTGAATGAAAGTGTGCGCCCGCAGCCGCGCGCGCTTGCGACGAGTTTATGAACCAGGCCATCGATATTATTGAGAAAGAACAGCAGAAAGGTGATGTGACGGCGTTTTCTGTCGGCGACAGCGTACGCGTGCACACGCGGGTCGTGGAAGGCGACAAGGAACGGATCCAGATATTTACCGGCGTCGTGATCGGCCGCAAGGGCCGCGGCCTGAACGAAAGTTTCACCGTGCGCCGGATATCGTACGGGGAAGGAGTGGAACGGGTATTTCCGTTGCATTCGCCGCGCATTGCAAAACTGGAAGTAGAACAGCAAGGCCGGGCCCGTCGGGCAAAACTCAACTATCTCCGCGGTCGGAAGGGCAAGGAAGCGACTGCGGTTAGAGAGTGACGAGCGTTGGTAGGGACGGCAGTCCCCTGCCGTCCGCTCTGCGCGCACGGAGTGGCGCGCCCTACCGTTTTTTTTCCATCACTCGTCACATGTCACTTGTCACTCGCGCAAATCTGCCAATGATTTGCGCGGATGTACCGGCGCTGCGGATTTCGTTACGAGAAAAAACTCCGCGTGGCAGGAGTCTCGCGCATTGCGGGAATTGACGAAGCTGGTCGAGGCGCGTTGGCCGGACCGGTCGTTGCGGCTGCAGCGATTCTTCCCGAAAAATTTCGACATCGTCGGCTGAACGATTCCAAGCAGCTAGCACCGGAATTACGCGAGGAAATCTATTGCGAGCTTGTTTCGAATCCCGAAATCAGATGGGCGGTTGGCGTTGTCGATTCTATTGAGATCGACAGGATCAACATTTTGCGCGCGAGTCATCGTGCCATGCGTCTGGCAATCGCAGCCTTGCTCGAACCTCCTGACCACGTCTTAATCGATGGTCTGCCCGTGATTCCGTTTCCGCTTCCACAGACGTCGATTATCGATGGTGATTGCATCAGCTTGAGCATCGCCGCTGCCAGCGTCTTCGCCAAGGTCACACGCGATGGGATCATGCGTGACTTTTGCGCGCGGTTCCCGCAGTATTGCTTCAGCCAGCACAAAGGCTACGGAACGGAACTGCATCTTTTGAAACTCCATGAATTCGGCCCTTGCCCGATCCATCGCCGATCTTTCGAGCCAGTGGCGCAACCGCTTCTTGCCTTGGAAGAAGTCGTCCAAATCCGGACATCTCCGGCGCGGCGCGCGCGGCGAGAAATTAGCCTGCCGATACCTCAAGCGTAACAGGTACAAGATTCTTTTCCGCAATTTTCGCGGACGCACCGGCGGCGAAATCGATGTCGTCTGTCGCGACAATGACACGCTCGTGTTCGTTGAAGTGAAAACGCGGGCACGCGAAGATTTTGGCCGTCCATTCGCAGCGGTCGATCGAGAGAAACGGAAACGAATTTCACGTGGCGCTCTCGCCTGGCTGCGAATGCTCGACAACCCCGATATTCTTTTCCGTTTCGATGTCGTGGAAGTAATCGTCGCGGACGACACAAAACCGCGCGTGGAATTGATCAAAAACGCATTTCCACTTTCCAAGCCGTACCTCTACTGATCTGCGACCGCCGAGGTTAATCGGCCAAACATTATTACACCTAAGAAGTATGTTGATCCTCCTTCAGCCAGTTATTGGCTGGGAGTCGCTGTCGGTTTCGGAGTCGAGCAAGGAGCAGGAGTCCACGTGGGGTTTTCCTTTCGTTGCGCATCCGGAGACTTGCACCCAACGGTGACCGCTGTACCTACAGTCGGCGAGGGAGGATTCAGGGTCGTACTGCCGGCAATGAGTTTGACCACCCAAGTCGTGCCGTCGTCGCACTTCACCTCAATCTGGCTGCTGGTAATACAGCTTACGTTTCCCTTAATCTGAAGCGATTGTCCGAACGCAGCGCCGCCCAACACCATCCGGCGACAACTGCACAGACCAAAATTTTTGCTTTCATGCCGCCATTGAATCGTGAAACTCAGCACCACTGCAAGCTTTTGGTTATTCGATCGTTGGGGGGAGTGATTTGGCAGTCATCGTAGCGACCCCGCCTTGTGAGGGCCAAATGTCTGAATCGCGTCTTCGTTGAGTGTGGCTCACTCTGGCGCTGGACAATCACGGCGCCGGTTGGCAAAATCATAAATTCAAATCATGGCCGAGCCTATCCTCCTTGCACAATCGAATGAACCAATCTTTTTGCTGCCCAAGATGGCGAATCGCCATGGCTTAATCGCCGGCGCCACGGGCACAGGCAAGACAGTTTCCTTGCAAACCCTCGCCGAAAGCTTGAGTGCGCGAGGCGTGCCGGTTTTTATGGCCGATGTGAAAGGCGATCTTGCGGGATTAAGTCAGCCTGGCGCAAACAGTCCGAAGTTGGTCGAACGGGCAAAGGAGCTTAAGATCGAGAATTTCAGCGGCGAAGCCTGCCCGGTCGTGTTCTGGGACGTCTTCGGCGAGCAGGGATACCCGGTGCGCGCGACTGTTTCAGAAATGGGTCCACTGCTGCTGGGCCGCTTGCTTGAATTGAACGACACGCAGGCGGGCGTGCTCACCATGGTCTTCAAGATCGCCGATGACAATGGTTTGCTTCTTCTCGATATGAAGGATCTCCGCGCGATGTTGCGGTACGTCGCCGACAACGCCGATCAATTCAAAACGCAGTATGGAAATATCTCCGCTGCGAGTGCAGGCACGATTCAGCGCAATCTGCTCGCGCTGGAATCGCAGGGCGCGGATAAATTTTTCGGTGAACCCGCGCTTAACCTTGACGATTTGATTCAAACGCAGAATGGGCGCGGCGTTGTAAACATTCTCGCTGCCGACAAACTGATGCAACGCTCGCCAAAAGTTTACGCGACTTTTCTGCTATGGATGCTCTCAGAGTTGTTCGAGAACCTTCCCGAAATAGGCGATCCAGAGAAACCGAAGTTGGTTTTCTTTTTCGACGAAGCGCACTTGCTCTTTGCAGATATCTCGCCGGCAGTTCAACAGAAGATCGAGCAAATGGTGCGACTGATTCGTTCCAAAGGCGTCGGCGTTTACTTCGTCAGCCAGAATCCGCTCGATATTCCGGAAGTCGTTCTTGGCCAGCTCGGCAATCGGGTACAACACGCTTTACGCGCCTTTACCCCGCGCGATCAGAAGGCGGTGAAAGCCGCCGCCGAAACGTTTCGGCAAAATCCCAAGCTAAATGTTGAGACGGTGCTCACCGAGCTCGCCGTTGGTGAAGCGCTGGTGTCGATGCTGGATGAAAACGGCAGTCCGCAGATTGTCGAGCGGGCGAAAATTGTTCCGCCGCGTAGCCAGGTCGGCGCGATCACACCGGATCAGCGGAAGCAAATTATCGATTCGTCGGTGCTCGCTGGTCACTACGAAAACGCTGTTGATCGGGAATCGGCTTACGAAAAATTGCAGGCGAGAGCAGGGGAGAAAACGCAAAGCGTAGGCGCACCGCCAGTGGCACAGGGCGAGGCGGCACCTGCACCGCCACGATCGTCTGTGCTTGCGGAGGCGTTGGGAACTGTGACAGCTGCGTTTCAGCCCACCATCGGGCCGCGCGGCGGTGTCCGTGATTCGGTTGCGACCTCAATGGCCAAAAGCGTGATGCGCGCTGCAAGCAGCCAGCTCGGCCGGCAAATCGCTCGCGGGCTGCTTGGAGGGATTCTCGGTAGCAGCGGACGACGCAGATAGCCTTTCTGTCATTCTGAGCGAAGCGAAGCTTCAACGCAGCGGACGAAGTCCGCGAGGCCAGGCTTTCAATCTCAGACTTTTTTCCTGCACGAACGCGCTTAAAGAACATCCAGAGATGTTTCGCTTCGCTCAATTCGCCACAGGACGAATCCGCCGTGGCGGACATGACAGACAGGAATAAAAACCGCCGGATACGCGAAACGCATCCGGCGATTGAGTCGTTTCTAGTTTATGGGGTGGGCGCAGCGGCAGCTTCTTTCTTTTTGCCCTTGCCCGCTTTCACTTCGATGTCTGTGGCCGACATTGTGTATGTGATTGTCACCTTTTCGCCGACTTTGAGATCGCCCGTGACTTTGGTATTGGTGTCACGATTGATTTCCCACCGATCCTTCCCTTTCTGGACCGCAATCATTGAATCGGTAACTTCGAGGACTGGGCCGGTGACTTGGTAAGTCTTCCCCCCTGCAGCAAGAACCGCGCTGCTGAGCGCGAGACTCGCCGCTGCTAACAAACTAAATGCAGTTTTCATATTCATAGTGACCGATTAGACGGATATAGGCGAAAGTATTCAAGACTTTTGCATGTCGGACCGATGCGCGATCACTATATCGACCATGCAGTAGTCACCTAAGCCAACCGATTGCTCATGAATAATACCTCTCCTCGATGCGCATTGTCGATCCCTTCGTGCTAAGTTCGCAAGCGTGATGAGGGTTTCGTGGTCCGAGTCGATTTCTGACAAGGCCACGGCCCTTCTTTCCTTTGCGCATCGGGTGGCAATGCGACTGTGACCGTAGAGCCAGCCGCCGGACACGGAGGACTACTCGGTGTCCGTGGAATTATCCACCATACATCTGTTCCGGATTGTTGCAGCCTAAGCTCACTTTGCGTACACGAGCACACCTTTCCCGTAATGCTCTGCGTTTGCGTCTGCGTTTGTTTTGATGCCACGCAGCCCAACAAGAATGCGGCGACGAGTGCGCCTGCTAAGATTTTTATCTTCATGCTGCCATTGAATGCTCAAAGGCAGGTTGACCGCAAGCCTTTATTTCACCGGTTCGTTAGGCCGGAATTCCATAGTCGTGGCCGTTGTCTCCAGCGGCGTCAGTCCCCACTTTGGAAGTTTGGTGTGACTTCGTCATCGCGTGAACACCATATTTAATCCGACCCGCAGGACCAGTGGCCAGATAACATTTCGTATTCGCTGCGGGTCGCCCCACGCATCGCGAAGGTCATCTTTTATTTGCTCACTTGGGTCCCTGCCTTTTGCAGCGATGAACCGTTGCGTCGATGACCACGTTCGGAGGTAGCCCAGCAGATGATCGAGATTCCAATGCGCCCTCATTTCGAACTTCGACGGATCGATCTCCTGAAATGGGAAGGGGAGATCGGAAAATTGCTCGATAAGCTTGCGCTCCGGCGGCCAGAAAGGTCCGACTACTTCATAATAGTATCGATTCACGATCTCATCGATCGCCGGTTCGATTTGTAACAAGTTGTAAGCGGAAGCTACGAGGACGCCGTCGAGTTTCAATACTCGCTGCGTCTCCGCATAAAAGCGGTCCAGATAGAACCAATGCAGTGCCTGCGCGACCATGATTAGATCGACCGTCTGAGAGTCAATGCCGCTGTCTTCAGCGGATGCAACGCGATACTCGATTCTCTCGTAGGACTGCGCGTTGGCGATCTGCCTCTCACTCGCATCACTTGCGACGACGCGATCGAACACTGATGCCAATCCGACTGCGGCTTGTCCGTTTCCCGTACCACAATCCCACGCGAGGTGACGACTCGGCGCGACGCTTCCTAGGTAGTCGAATAATTCTCGTGGGTAGCTTGGCCGGAATTTCGAGTAATCGGCTGCCTGCTTCGAAAAATGATCCTTGAACGTCATACAAGCCTGCTCCGTGGCGGCGATCCGCGACCGCCGAAATTCAATGTTGGGCGTTGGGAGTTTTCTTCTTACTTCTTGGGTGGTTCGGGAATAGCTCTTATGCCAACGCGGGCCAGGTACTCATCAGCTTGCAAGAGATCGTCACCAGCGCGATCCACGATTTTCAGCAGATTATCCATCGACGAAACTTCCTCGAGTTGTTCCGTCAGGAACCATTGCAGAAAATTGATCGTGATGTAGTCGTTCTGTTTCCGCGCGAGTGCGACCAAGCCGTTGATCTGATTCGTTACGTGAATCTCCTGGTCGAGCGACAATTTCACCGCATCGCGCGGCGTCTTAAATTTCGATTTGGGCGCATCGATTGCCGGAATCGCCACGCGTCCGCCGGCATCGACTACGTATTTGATGAAGCGCAGTGCATGTCCTTTCTCTTCCTCTGCCTGCCGGAAAAAATGTTGCGACAACTGCGGCAACGCCTCCGCGGCAAAATGCGCCGCGATGGCATAATACTGCAACTCCGCGCTGAATTCGTATCCGATTTGCTCGTTGATGGCGTCGATGACTTTTTGGCTGGTTAACATGGAGGCAAATTACCGCGGATTACCCGCCTTCGTCCAGCGACTACGGCGCGGCAGGCACGGATGCAAACGGATCAGTTCTGGGGAGAACACGCCGCTGGCGTATTGCATTCGGCCGCTGGCCGAATGTTTCACACGCGTCCACGCGAGGAGACTTGGTTGGTGAAAAGATTCCATGTGAACTTACGTTGTCTGCTATGAATGACGAAAGTTTTAGAGCAAACAGCAAGCAAGTTGGTCGCGATGGCATGAGCCGTCGACTGTTTCTTCGTGCAACGCTTGCAGGCGGAGCATCGCTTTTGGCCGGAAGAGCGGGCAACGTTTTCGCCGCTGCGTCTCCGATCACGACAGCCGCGACTGGTGACTCCAAATTCAACATCGGTGGCGATTTGACGGTGAATCGACTTGGATTCGGTGCGATGCGTCTTACAGGAGAGGGGATTTGGGGTTGGCCGCCGGACCGCGAGAACGCCCGCAAAGTTTTGCGACGCGCCGTCGAACTCGGCGTGAACCTGATTGACACCGCGGATGCTTACGGACCCGAAACTGACGAGTTGCTAATTGCAGAAGCGCTTTATCCGTATCCGAAAGGACTCGTCATTGCGACAAAAGGCGGTAACACGCGGCCCGGACCGAATCAATGGCTGCCGGACGGACGGCCGGAATATCTGAAGCAATGTGTCGACAAAAGTCTGAAGCGCCTCAGGCTTGAACGCATCGATCTTTATCAACTGCACCGGGTCGATCCCAAGGTGCCGATGGAAGATTCGCTCGGCGCGCTCAAGGAAACGCAGAGCGCCGGCAAGATTCGTTACATCGGATTATCCGAAGTATCACCCGAGCAGGTGCAACGCGCGCGCAAGATTGTGCCGATCGTGACCGTGCAGAACCGCTACAACATCACTGATCGAAAATGGGACAACACCCTCGACTACTGTGAGAAACAAAAAATCGGGTTTATGCCATGGGCGCCGGTTGGTGGAAGCAGGGGAATGACCAATGCCGCTCTGGAAAAAGCTGCGAAAGATCACGGAATAACGACTTATCAGCTGGGCTTGGCATGGTTGCTTCATCGATCGCCAGTAATGCTACCGATTCCCGGTACGTCGTCGGTCGCGCACCTGGAGGAAAACATGGCCGCTCGGAACGTGAAGTTCAGCGACAACGAGTGGAGAACGATCGACACGCTGGTGGAACAACTGTGAAAAATGATAGCGGCTACTTGGTTTCGATCTATAGCGAATTCTGCGATTAGCTACTTTCGCAATATTGATGGCCAGATATCGGGCCATGCGGCTTTCCGCCCCGCCGTGCTCAAGTAGGACGGAGAGTGCAAAAAAACCCCCACTGAGTTAACTCAGTGGGGGTTTTAGTTCTGGCGACGTCCTACTCTCACACGGCCTATCGCCGTACTACCATCGGGGCTGCAGCGTTTCACTTCCGTGTTCGGAATGGGAACGGGTGGTGCCACTGCGCTAGAGTCACCAGAAAAGAGAGTTGATGGTTGAGAGCGATCAACGGTCGATCACCGCTCATTTCTGGCGAACCGCTTTTTGGATTTTCAAAGAACTATCAGCAATCAACTAACGACTATCAAGCAGCTGCGCTGATCCGCTGACATCTACATACAGGTTTTCATTTCGGCTGCGGACAGCCGACGTTACAACTTCGTCTGAGTTTTCTAAGATCCTTTGTCTCCTCTGTTTGCCGTTCCGCTTGCGCGGAACGGGTTAACAGAAAAGTAAAAGATCAAGCCGAACGGGTAATTAGTACTCCTGAGCTGAACACATTACTGTGCTTGCACCCGGAGCCTATCAACGTGGTGGTCTACCACGACCCTTCAGGGAGATCTCATCTTGGGATAGGCTTGGCGCTTAGATGCTTTCAGCGCTTATCCTTTCCGAACATAGCTACCCAGCACTGCTCTTGACAGAACAACTGGAACACCAGCGGTTCGTCAGACCCGGTCCTCTCGTACTAAGGTCTGAACC
>DASYDV010000005.1:0-59818 GCA_036499375.1 Candidatus Udaeobacter sp. | reverse complement strand
AGGTAAGCCCATCGTGATGGATGAGCAGCGCGTAAGGCCCGCGGCGCCCAAGATAAGACTCTATGTTACGCGAAATTGGAGCGCGCCGTTTTTTGCGTCCACGTAAACCGCCTGGCCTTCCCGGACTTTGCCTTCGAGAATGTCGATCGAGCGCATCACGTGGTCTTTGGTTTTATTTGGCCACTTAAAAGTTTGTTCAGTTTTATGGTGACGCCAAGTTCGTTGGCCCATTTCTTCAAATAAACGCGGTCAAGTGGGTCGGACTGACAGCACGACGAAATCGAGGTCGTGCGTTGTGCGCGGGATGCCCAAGTAATTGCTGGCCATCGCGCCGGTGAGCAAGTATGCGATCCCGGCGCGGTTGAGCCGGCGCACGGCATCGATCGTCAACTCCCGCTCTGTCACAACCGATACGCCCGCATGATCCGCTTGCGCAGAAGTTGCTCCACTTCGTCCGCGTTCGCATCAGGATGCTGGTGACGGGTCCCGGCGCGCGAGACATCGCACGCGAATTCGTGCAGATCGAACGCGAGCTTCAATCGCTGTTCGCCAGTCATTGCACGATATTTCTCGATCTGCCTTTGAACCGCTGTTTGGGGAGTCATAAGAAGATCTTAATCCGCTTCTGCTGAGATCAATCCAAAATTAGTAAGAGATTTGATTTGCTCACTTCCCCGCTCGCTCAACCTTCGGTCTTCCCGTCCATGTCGCGGCTTCCCTAGCCGCCGCGAAATCCCACGGACGCGCAATGGCCGATGTCTGAGGGTCGCCGTTATCGTGAGCTAACAAAGGTTACATAACATGAAACCATTATTGGTATTAATGTGTGCCGCCGCCCTAGTAGCCTGCGCAGAGCAGCGTCCAGCCCCGGTTGCCACGAACGGTTATCCGTACGACCGACATGCGAGGACCGGAAAAGTATGGGGTTATCGAAGCAGCGCCTACGCCAACTGGACCACGGCGCGATTACAGCAGCGCCGACTCGACCTCTATGGAATGGTTCCTTTAACTCAGACTCGACATGATGTGCCTGCCTACATCTATCACGGGCAACCGCTTCCGCAGCAAAATGAGATCAAGGCCATCGAAGTTGAGTTAAACGCGCGGTATCAGTCTGGCGATAATAGCGCACAACTAACCCAATTCTGGCCCGAGTCACGTCGGCATATATAGTGACGGTCGAAGAAGCTTACACAAACCGCATCCTCGCAGCCACTCGCGCCTGGCTGATCTCGAACGAGGGATTAGCGAAGACTTCGGGAGTGATACAGGAAAATCTCGCGAACGCGCGGTAGCGACGCTGTATCCGCCACACTTATCGTCGATCATGAATACAAACGAGTCTGCAACGCTAATCCCGCTGCGGACGCTGATAGTCTGTTTCACAATCTGGCTCATCGCCACCGAGGTCCTCGTCTCTGATCAGGTTAAATTTAACGCTAAGGCTGAACTGCTCGACCAAGCCACGCGAGCGCTTCGCGGATCACAGCTTACCGTTCCAAGCGAACGGCCGTCCAATCTGCCTGACGAGGCAAGAATGAACAAATTGTGAGTTAAATAACACGCGACTATGAGCCGACCTAGCGAAGCGATCGCCCGCCTGGGATTCTTGGCGGTGCAGGTCCTTTGTCGATTGATTCCCTGCGAAAGCGCCGACGACACCGGCGTTACGTTTCCAGACCGAAGGAAGTCGCGGCGTTGATCGAACAACCTGCATCGCACGCCCTCGAAAAAATTCCATGATGATCACTGGCCCAGGAGAAAAATGGCTATGAGTAATTTCGTGTCGACACTTTGCCTCGTCCTGCTGTGCAGTGCGATGTTTCTCGGCTCAAGCACACTAGCTCCAGCACAGAAGTCAGTCCTGGATGGAACCTACATCCTGGACGAAACCGACAGCGACAATATGAATCAGGTGATCGAGCACGCGGTGGGGAAGCTGAACTTCCTAACGCGAGATATCGCTCGAGAGCGCCTCAAGAAACTGAACCCCGCTTACCGCGAGGTAGCCATCACTTCATCGCCGAATGAAATCAGCGTCACCGTGGATCACCAGCCGCCGTTACGCGCACCGGCGAAGGGTGCACTTGTCGCCTGGGTTGGTCCTGACGGAGGAAAGGTGAACGTTAGCATGCAGTTGGCAGGCGAGCGTCTGGCGCAGACATTCACGTCAACAGACGGGCGCAGAGTTAATGATTACACCCTAAGCCCCGACGGGCGGACGCTGACTATGCAAGTGAGAGAAACGAGCCCCCAACTGCCTCAAGGTATCATGTACAAACAAGTTTACAGACGAGTCTCCTGAAAGAGTCGCGGCGGCCAGCCAGAACCATAACGATTGCCCGAAAGAGGGAGCGGGCATCAACTCGGAAGGGGCAGCGCAAAATCCCACGCTTGCGTGATAGCAGCAGATCCGTTCGAGCGCATACGTTTGACACATGAATAACAGTGACACCGGACTGAACAAATACCTGCGCGAGATCGGACAAATTCCGCTTTTGACGCCGGAACAGGAGGTCGACCTCGCGCGGAAAATCAAAAAAGGAGATGCTCAAGCGCGTGAGCGGATGATCAACGCGAATTTACGACTTGTCGTCACCATTGCGCGCGATTACGTGAATTTCGGTCTCCCGCTGCTTGACCTCATTTCCGAGGGGAACATCGGATTGACCAAAGCGGTTGAGCGCTTCGATCCGAACAAAGGCGCGAAGCTAAGCACATATGCGATGTGGTGGATTAAACAAGCGATCAAGCGCGCGCTCGCTAATCAGAGCAAGACGATCCGGCTTCCGGTGCATCTGGTCGATAAAATCGCGAGGGTCCGCCGTGTTTCGCTCCAGATGAGCGACGAATTTGGCCGCGAACCGAGCGATGACGAACTCGGCGAAGAGATCGGCATCGCCGGCCATAAAGTTGCGCAATTAAAAAGCATCGGGATTCGTCCGGCGTCGCTCGACGCACCAGTTACAGATAATGATTCCACCGAGTTTGGCGAGCTTATCGGGGATGAAGAGATGCAAACACCGTATGAATCTTTGCGCGACAAAAATTTGCTCGGCGAGGTAGACGGCCTGCTAGATGTGCTCGACAACCGTGAGAAGAGAATCATCTCGCAGCGCTTTGGTCTCGACGGCGGAAAGCCAAAGACCCTGGAGGACGTTAGTAAGAGTTTCGGGATTACCCGAGAGCGTATTCGTCAATTGCAGAATGTTGCTCTGGCGAAGCTGCGCCACGCACTCAGCAAGAAAGAAGATGCAATAGGGGTATCGCTCGCGGCTTGAGACGCAGTCGAGTGATTGAATCTGTCGCGATGAATCACTGCCGAAGATCTGCCTGCGTTGAGTACTCTTTTTTTGTGCTTTCCCGCTACGAAAAAAAAGATAACCGAGATAACGGCCGCGTAAGCGAAGTATTGATGACATGACGTCGCTCACTGCCTCGCTCTCAAAATGGCTGGGCTTATTCGCATCGGCGAGGTCTTGACTGGTCCGCTTGCGGTCGTTTTGCAGTTCTTCGGGTGATTCCATTGGCGGCAATTTCATTCTTGATCGGCGCATTGGTCAGTCGAATTGACTAAATCGCGGCGGGCAAAATTTCCGGCTCCGATTCGGAATCTGTTTTGCCGCCGAACGCTACTAGCGTGATAACGGTGGTTTATCTCAAAAGGGGGAGTCGCCATCCCTCCTTCAGTGGCATCGAGAAATCCTACGGATGCACCGCAGCAATCGATGAAGCGCGTCGATACGGTCTGGCGATGAAGATCGACACATTGCTGATGATAGCGGGGATCGAAGAGGCAGGAGTTCCGGCGTTGCGTGTCGCATTCACCCTGGCTGTGATCATGTTTCTGTTTGGCGGGGTCTTCATCTGGCGCGGTCGACATCAATTTTTCGATCCAGATCCAAACGTCGAGGACGATGTGCCGGTCGTGCGACACGATCGCGAAGAGGCAATCATCTTTGTTTGGAGCGGCATAATACTGATTTTGATTAGCATCTTGTACCAAGTCTGGAGCGCATGACATAAAACAACTTCAAACGATCAACACAATCTCAGAACCCTTAGGAGATATAATCATGAGCGAATTCACTCGTCGAAGTTTCATCGGAAAAACCGCGGTAGCCATAGGTAGCTTCGCGGCACTGCAAAAAGTAGTCGGGGCAGAAGGTCCTGACCGCAGCTAGAGTGACCCGGGACCGTCTAATCCAATGTTGGATGGACAGAATCCGGACTCGATCTGGCCGGCCCAACACTGACTCCAGGAGCTTGGTGCAAAACTTCAAGTATCCATTCTCCTTTGCGAATAAGCGCACTTATGAAGGTGGATGGTCGCGCGAAGTGACTGTACGCGAATTGCCGGTCTCGAAGGCTCTGGCCGGTGTCAACATGAGGCTGACGGCCGGCGCATTCCGCGAGCTGCATTGGCATACGGCAGGCGAATGGGCCATCATGCTTTACGGGAATGCACGGATCACCGCGATCGATCTGGACGGGAAAGGTTTCGTCGCGGACGTAGGGAAGAATGATCTTTGGTTCTTTCCGCCAGGAATCCCTCACTCCATTCAGGGCTTCAACCCCGATGGATGCGAGTTCATGCTCGTTTTCGACGACGGTAATTTCTCGGAGTCAGAGACCGTCCTGCTGAGCGACTCCATGGCGCATTTGCCGCCTGAAGTGCTGGCAAAAAATTTCGCCGTCAGCGAACAGGCATTTAACAACGTTCCAAAAGAAGAGCTGTTCATTTTCCAAGCGGATGTTCCTGGGCCACTGGAAACCGACCGGAAAGCAACGAGGGGTGTACGCGGAAAGTCGCCGCAGAATTTTGCGTTTCTGACGATGGAAATGCCGCCGGCAGTAAAAACAAAGGTGGCGAGGTGCGAGTGGTTGATTCGAGGAATTTTAAACCTTCGACCACAGCGATGGCTTTGGTAACTGTTCATCCGAAAGGGTTAAGGGAATTGCACTGGCACCCGAACGCGGACGAATGGCAGTACTACATCAGCGGCAAAGGCCGAATGACCGTGGTAGCAACAGGCAACAAGCTCGCACGATGGAATTTGAAGAGGGAGACGTTGGATACGTTCAGAAGAGTTTACTCCATTACATCGAGAACACCGGCGACACTGATCTGGTGTTCCTCGAGATGTTTGGCAAGGTCGATCGTTTTCAGGATCTTTCGTTCTCCGAATAGCTGGCTCATACTGCAGCGGAAGCGGTCATGGCGCACCTGCGCATCGACAAGGCGACTTTCGCTGCCATTCCCCAGAACGGCAACGTGGTCATGCCGTTGTCGTGAGGAATTCAGCACAATAAGCCATCCCTAAGGATGGTAGCATTTACCTCCCTCTAATGAGATAGCCGCCATCCGTCCTTCAGCGGCACAAGAAAATCCCACGAACGCCGAATGGCCGGCAGGGGATTTCGGTTCGAAGGAATATTATGAAAACATTACGTTACATTTCCATTAAAGTAATCATCGTTGCAATTGCGTGGAGCTTTGCAGCGGGTGCACCAATTCAGGCGCGCGAGTCCAGATCCAATTCTGCGTCGGGTCGTTCCGATAATGCTTACTTGATTGTGCACAGGGCAGCGAACTTTGGCACACGCGAGTCAATCAACCTGTCCGTCGACGGCGTCCAAGTTGCAGTTCTCGGGCTTGATCAAAGTTACGAGGGGATATTGCGCCCCGGAAAACATGTGTTGTCGATGACCACAAATCCCGGAACCGAGGGGCTGACAAGGCTGAGTCAACGCAGTCTGAATGCACAGCCCGGCAAGACCTACGCACTTACGGCCCTTTGGGACGACGCTCAGCACGCTTCCCTTGAAGATCACGCTCCGCTGCGGGAGAAGTTCTGAGTGTTAAGGCTTCAACAGCCGTCGCCGAAATCACTGCTGTTTCGCAAACGATCTTGCGACAGCTGCCGCCCAGGACCACGCCGCCTTTGATCATTCAGTACAGCCCATCCGACGTCCCTGTTCTTCAATATGGCGTGACCGGCGACTCCAGGATCGACATCTTCTTTATCGCAGGTGGCGGAGAAATAACAATCGTCGCTGCGTTCGCAGCGTCGGCCGAACGAAGGAACCCCAAATATCCAGCGCAGGTTAATCTACTCCGAAGAGAGTGCGCCTGCTGGTTCTTAAGTGGCATTGCAAGATCTTCGCACGATCATTCTGCGCGATCTCACCAGCTCCGGAACCGTGGAAAGAAAAGCCGAACTGAACGTGTCGATCTTCCTCTGCTTGGCTGGACACAAGTTGTCGATCCTTCCGCGAGTTAGAATCTCGTGGACGGGTCGAATCATTGTTACTCCCCACAAGACCGAACCGAAATCCAAGGCCAGATCGCCGCGTTATGTTAAGCACTCACTCCAAAGAGGGAGCAACCAGTACATCTCCGGCAGGACCGTAAAATCTCACAGATGCGCAATGGTAAGGAGCCTCGGGCGGACGGAACGTGAAACATGAAAAAGAAAACAATATTTAGCTTAGTTGGCCTCATTCTGCTTGCTCTAAGCCCGCCCACATGGGCGGGTAGTCACGGCGGCGGTGGCGGGGGTCATGGCGGCGGTGGCGGTCACGGCGGCTTCGGTGGTGGTGGCTTTCATGGCGGCGGCTTTCGCGGCGGTGGTTTTCATGGCGGTGGCTTTCGTGGCGGTTTCAGCAGAGGTGGCTTTCGGAACCATAGCTTTCGCGGGGCCTTTAACAACAGTCACTTTCGCGGGCGTGGCTTTCGTGGCGATCGGTTTCATCATCGCAACTTCAACGACCGGTTTTTCTTCTTTGGAGGAGATTTTGGGGACCCGTTTTTTTACGATCCCTATTCATACTACGGATATTATCCCTACTACGACTATTACCCATACGGCTATTATCCTTATAGTTACTATCCTTACGGCTACGAATACGGTGGCTTTCGCGGTGGTGGTTTTCGCGACCGTCACTTTCACAACCGTGGCTTTCACAGGGGCGTTTCTCACAGCCGTAGCTCCCACAGGAGTGTCTCTCGCCGGCGGTAGATGATATTCGTACAATGAACCAATTCACCAAGGCAGGCCAGAATACACCGGGGCGGATTCACGCTGTTGATTTAACCACATCGGCTCGCTGGTTTGTGGCTCTCGTTTTACTGACGATTGCCACCATGGCTTCCGCGGCTTCGTGGGATGACGATTCACATTATGTCTCGCTTGGACCGCGCACCGGGTATTACATCGTTCGCCCCGACTCACGGTTAAGTTATCAACTCGGCGTTGGAGCCGCTCCTACGATCGATACCGCCGATCCTTTGTATCACGGCTATGGAGCCGATGCGCTTGCCTTCCGCTTCAACCGCACGGGCGTCTTGTCCGCGCCGCCGGCTTACATCGTCCAAGCAACGCCGAATGAATTTTACACCGTGCGACTCGGTTCCTTGATTCGCGGCCGCACCACTTCACGCGATGTGGAAGCACTCTTTGGCCGACCACAGAGTATGGAACGCCGATCTGACGGTGTCATGACCTATTATGCTATTCAGGTTTACAACCCGTTCGAAGATTCTGGTGGAAGGCGATGACATATCTCGCCGGGGTGTCCCGTTGGGCAAAGACAGGGCTCCGATTTCGTCCCCTCAGTGAGCCCGGCTATTATCCTAAAATAACCGGTCACTCTGAAGAGGGAGCAGTCAATATATCTTCAGTAACATCACAAAATCTCGCGAACGCGTAATGGCTGCCAAACAAGGCGCGACTGAGTGTGCGATATGAAAATAAGACAAATAATTAGTTCAATAGTTGCCATCACATCCATGGCGTTCAGTCCCATTACATGGGCGGCTGGGCACGGCCGTGGTGGTGGATTTGGTGGTGGGGGCCACGGCGGCGGCGGTTTCCACGGCGGTGGCTTTCATGGTAGCGGACAAGTTGCAGGTGGTGTTAGCACCCGTGGAGGGGGCGTCGGCTTTGGTGGAGCGCGAACCCAAGGTGGTGCTCCGAACTTTGAAGGCACGGGACCACGCTTCTCATCGTTTGGGCATCCGTCGCACGCACAGCCTCAGCTCAATGGTTCCCGGACACAAGCTTCGCGCCGAGCACTCGCCGGGCAGTCGGATCAGCGTTTCTCGAGCGCTCGAAACCACGTTGTGGCGCGGCATGACGCGAACTGGCACAACGACTGGGACCGACGGCATGCTCACTTTGACCATGGTCGCTTCTTTGTCTTTATCGACGGGTTTTGGTGCGGACTAGATAACGGATTCTTTCCATGGGATTACCTGCCGTATTACGCCAACGACTACTACCCGTATGATTACTACGCAGACAGTGACCCATATGATTACAGCGGGGGCGATTACAATACTGACCTAGCTGATAGCGCCACAGTGCAAGCCGTTCAGACACGGCTATTAAACCTTGGCTATTACAATGGCTCCATCGACGGGGTTTTTGGACCTTCCACCCGTGATGCGGTGGCGAAGTTCCAAATCGCCAATCAGCTAAGCGTAACGGGGAGTCTATCGCCCGATACCCTCCAGTCGCTTGGCTTACCACAGGCAAGCCCGAGTTAAAACCCATTGCGGCACCAAGTGCGTCCGGACGAGGAAAACCGGTTTTCTTACCTCGAAAGAGCGAGGGGGGCATCTTCTGAGTAGCACTCGAAAATCCCACGCACGCGGAGATATCATTAAGATAAGCATCCGGCCGATCGCCAAAAAGCCAGTGGTGTCCGATACTGGAATTGTTAGATTGCAGAACGGAGGAAAGCTACATGAGCAACGTGCCAGACCGTACCCATTTTGAGAACGCTTATGCGGGGAAGGCGCCCTGGGACATCGGCAAGCCACAAGCGCCATTCATTGAGGTCGCCGACTTGGTCAGAAGCCCAGTGCTCGATGCCGGCTGCGGCACCGGCGACACCGCACTATTCTTCGCCACTCGGGGTCACCGGGTCATTGGCATCGACTTTTTGGACGAGCCGATTCGGCGGGCCAGGGTCAAAGCGGCCGAGAGAGGCCTGGCAGTGGAATTCCTGGTCAAGGACGCACTGACGCTGCTCGACTCGGATGAGCGTTTCGCTAGCGTGATAGATTCCGGTCTGTTCCACGTCCTCACTGACGAGCAACAGAGCCGCTATGTCGAGGGGCTGTCGGCCGTAACGAATCCAACGGGCCGGGTGTTCCTGATGTGTTTCAGCGATGAGGAGCCAGGTGTCGAGGGACCGAGGCGAATATCGCGGCAGAAGCTGTACGATACCTTCGCCGACGGCTGGGAGGTCGAATCCGTTCAGCCAGCCCGAGTCGAGGTGAACCCGGAGTTTACTGAGGGAACGTTCTCGGAGGGTGGACCGAAGGCGTGGTTCGCGATCGTTCGACACAAAGGGTGAGTTGCGCGACGGGGCCGAACGTAAACATACGTTTCACTTGGAAACAGCATTACGAGTAACCAGGGGGGCAGAAGACATGGATAGTCCAAATCCGGAAAGACCGTTCCAGTTCATAACAAAGCAATCGAGATTCTACGCCGCCAAACCGACGGTCATTGGAAGCTGCTCATGGGCGACCCCCAATGCCCGCGAATGACACCAACAAATCTCGCAGACACGCATTGCTTGTCATCTCACATATCGACACCTTACCATCACAAAAGAAAAGGAGACGCCTGTGAGTAATCAAGAAACACAAGTTCCCAAACCGAAAGTGGAAATCGCGACACGCCCTCCCCTGCCCCCGTTCACCCGAGAGACCGCCATTCAAAAAGTTCGCCTGGCAGAAGATGGGTGGAATTCGCGCGATCCGGAAAAAGTCGCGCTGGCATATACCGTCGATTCTCGTTGGAGAAACCGCGCTGAGTTTCCGAATGGACGACAAGAGATTATTCAATTTCTGACGCGCAAATGGGCTAAAGAACTGGACTACCGGCTAATTAAAGAACTCTGGGCTGACACCGAAAATCGCATTGCTGTGCGCTTCGCTTACGAATGGCACGATGACTCCGGTAATTGGTTTCGGTCATACGGCAACGAGAACTGGGAGTTTGATGATCATGGCCTGATGCGGTTTCGCTTCGCATCCATCAACGATCTTCCGATTAAGGAGTCGGATAGAAAATATCGTTGGCCGCTTGGTCGGCGTCCGGATGAACATCCTGGTTTAAGCGATCTCGGCTTATAACGCGATCAAGGTCTGCGATCATTATCGAAACTACGCTGTCCGCCCCAGCCAGATGGTGAAGAGAGCTATCGCGCCAAAGAGCACGAGCAGACCATCGGCGAATGACTATGAACAATCCTGATTCTCTCTAGAACATCTGCCCGTGCGGGGAGCCTCCCACGTTTCTCTCCCGAAGGAGAGACCGCGGAGCGACACTTAGGTGGCACCGTAGAATCCTACGGACGCGCAATGGGAGCGGAGGACTTCGTGGCGGAAGTTATGTCATGAAAACGATTAAACTACTTGCTCTAATAACCACCGGTTTTATTGGTCTTAGTCAGCCAGCGTGGGCACGTCCTCACGGGGGCGGGGGCGGTTTCGGAGGCGGCGGCCACTTTGGCGGCTTTGCCGGGGGCGGTCGCTCTGGCGGTGGCCATTTCAGCGGTGGTGGCATTCGCGCAGCTCCGGGTTTCTCTGGTGGCGCGCGTTTCGGGGGCAGCTATCGCGCGGCGCCAGCGTTCCACGGTGGTGGTCTTCGAGCAGCACCGGCTTTTCGTAGCAGTGGTGCATACTTTACCGGGAGAAACACTAGCGGATCAAGCCGCGCACCACGTTTCTACTATCGTCGCGGTGGAGTGCCCAGTGTGAGATCTCACGGGTTCACTGCGTCCGGCAACCGATCGCTAACCTCGAATACTCGCAGAACCTCGACAATTAGCGGCCGGGCAAATCCCGCCGGGTCGCTAACGACGCAAAACAGGCGAGGCTCAAACTCGCAAGTCCCTGCGGCCAATCGCCAGCCAAATCGCGCAGGCTCAATTGCAGGGCGGAACCAACCTTCGGGTGCGCGGGCTTCGACAGCAGCAAACCGCCAGTCGTTCCTAAGGAACCACGCGTTTGCGCACCACGATGGGAACTGGCATCACGATTGGGACAAACGGCATGCGCACTTTGATCACAATCGCGTTTTTGTTTTCGTCGACGGCTTCTGGTGGGGACTCTACCCCTGGGATTATTATCCTTATTACGCCTCAAGCTACTATCCGTACGATGACAACGGGTATTACCCGTACGATTACTCAGGTTATCCCTATGATTATTACGGCGGCTACTACCCATACGATTACTACGAAGGTAACAACGACAATGACTCGACCAACGCTCCTTCTGGTCAATACGCGAGTGATCCAACTGTGAGCACGGTTCAGTCGGAGCTAGCGAAGCTTGGTTACTATAACGGCACGGTCGATGGCATTCTTGGAGATCAAACAGAGGCCGCTCTTGCGCGCTATCAAGAAGATCGCGATCTAAGCGTTACGGGGACACTCAACTCCGATACCCTTCAATCGCTCGGATTAGCGCCAACGGGGAACTAGCCAGAACAGCGTTCCGTCGCGAACATGGCGAAGCTCACTGCCTTAAGCGAGAACAGCCTAAGGCGGTGGCTTCGGTGCAAACTGATCGTCGGTGGCATCTAAAGCAATAGCAGGGGTCGCTCACGGTTTCGGATTCAGCAACTCCGGTAGATGATATTGCAGCAGATCCCCAATACGTCCGATGCTGATGTCAGCTGGCGGATAAGTGGCGACGATTTTCGGATCGGTGGCGTAGTGACCTTGCCTGACGAAAATAGTGGTCAGCCGCGAGCCCCAGAATTTTTTCGCGGCGGCCAGGATACGCAATTTATCGTCCACCAGCACGAAATGTTCGGCTGGATAGCGTTGCTCTACGTCGTCGAGTTCCTGCTCCTTGTGCACGTAAATCAGCACGCGCCCGGAAACCGCATTGTTCAATCCTGAGCCACTGATTTTGAGCGGTTGGAACACGACGTCGCCGTCCGAGAGAATGACCGCAGGACCCCATAGCTGAACATACTCAATCACCTTCAGCGCATCGGGGAAAAGACGTTTGGCGAAAGGATAGTTGATCAGAAACTCCGACACGCACATCAGATTCGGGGCGCGCGGATGTTTGGCCCGATACCTTTGCAAAGCCCCAAGGTAATCCGCATAGCCCAGTTCGGTTCGCAGCTGCTCGAAAATTCGCCAATATTCCTGAGCTCCTTCCGCGCCGAGCTCGCTGGCGAGGTGGCGTTGCAGATCTGCTGCCACTCGCTCGTTATCCAGCAGCGTGTTGTCCACGTCGAACAAGAAGATGACGCGAGTAGGAGAATCATCACCATCGTTCATTAATCGGTAGCGGCCAGCGCTATGCTTTTAATCGCTCAAATGCCTGACCTATGCCACGCTAAAATGCATTAGCACATTCAAATGTGCTATTCCCTCCCCTGCCTGTCTGACCGTACAGCCATCGTGGCTCTGTTACATTCGCAAATCGCTCGCCCCGATTCAAAAGCTCCATTGACGCTTTGCCCTTTGCGATTTCCGAATCGCGCGAATGTCCGGATCGAAACGCCGGCGAACTTGGGTTTAGATGCATTTTCTGAACGCACGCGCTGCGACAAAAGGTGCTCTATAACCCCCTGAAAGAGGGATGCAGCGTTATCTCGTTCTCGGCAATGTAAACTCTCTCGAAAGTGGCAATATTGCACGTAGATGATATGCTATGTTCAGCAATGAAAACAAGCTCTCACGATGGCCGAAATCTGGCTAAGTCCAATGCGAAAAGAACGGAGCTTCTGCACAGACGCGACGCTCCGTTACAAACACGAACCGATCTCACACCGGAAGCCACAAAAGACATCTCCGGCGTAATGAACGCAATCCTTGCGGATGTGTTCGCGCTTTACCTGAAGACGAAGAATTTTCACTGGCACATGAGCGGACACCACTTCCGCGATTATCATCTGCTTCTCGACGAACATGCCGAGCAACTCTTCGCCATGACCGATCCCGTCGCGGAACGGGTTCGCAAAATCGGCGGGCTCACACTGCATTCCATCGGAGAGATCGCGCGTACTCAGCGCGTGCTCGATAACGATGCCGAGTACGTCGAACCGCTGGACATGCTGGCCGAGTTGATGGACGACAACAAAACGTTTGCCGCGCGTCTGCGCGAAGCGCACAACGTGTGCGACGAACATCGCGATTTTGCCACCACGAGTTTGATCGAAGTTTGGATCGACGAAACCGAGCGTCGGACCTGGTTTCTGTTTGAAGCCACGCGGCGAAGAAATTGAATTCACGAGTTTCAGGGACTCGCTGAAGGCCCTGAGCGGTTTGCAGTGTGGTCCCGCAACGGCGGGATCGCCGCCTTGACCGCGGAGGTCTCCGCGCACGCAAGATCCAGTGGATCGTTCGGCTTGAACGGTAAAAACGATCAGCAGATGAAGAAGGGAATAAAATGAACAACGGAAAACTAAGCGGAAAGGTTGCAGTCGTAACCGGGGCGTCGAAAGGGATTGGCGCGGAGATCGCCAAACGGTTCGCAGCCGAAGGAGCATCGGTAGTTGTTAACTATGCCTCGTCAAAAACGGATGCAGACAAAGTCGTTGACGAAATCACGAAAAGCGGCGGCAAAGCCGCTGCAGTGCAAGGAAACGTCGCGGCGAAGGCAGACGTTGAAAAACTTTTTGCCGCCACCAAAAGTGCCTTCGGCAAAATCGCCATCCTGGTTAACAGCGCCGGCGTGTATCAGTTTGCTCCGCTCGAACAAGTCACCGAGGAGGATTTTCATCGACAATTTAATACCAACGTGCTTGGCACGGTGCTGGCCACGCAGGAAGCGATCAGGCATTTTGGTCCAGAAGGCGGCAGCGTAATTAATGTGAGTTCCGTCGCCTCCACTTCTACCCCACCGGCAGCGGCGATTTATGCCGCGACCAAGGCGGCGGTGGATGCTATCACGCGCGTGTTGGCGAAGGAACTGGGGCCGAAAAAAATCCGCGTAAATGCGATCAAACCCGGTCCAGTCGAAACCGAAGGCTTCCGGGGCGGCGGATTCTCTGGAAGCGATTTTGAAAAGGGAGCAATCGCGCAAACGCCGTTGGGCCGGATCGGGCGACCCAATGATATCGCGCCGGTCGCGGTGTTTCTCGCTTCTGCGGACAGCGCCTGGATCACCGGCGAAATCATTCACGTCAGCGGAGGCCTTCGTTAGTCTCGCGCGACAACAAAATGAGTAATTCAATGAAACTTATGCAATCAAGACAAAAAATAGTTCAGTTTCTCTGCCTCGGGTTGTTCTTGTTGGCCTGCAGCGCGCTCTCAGCGCAGAACGAAGAGCATCGCATTCGGAACATTGTTCTGGTCCACGGCGCATGGGCAGATGGTTCTGGTTGGAAGGGCGTCTACGACATTCTGGTCAAGGATGGTTATAACGTCAGCATGGTTCAAGAACCAGAGACGTCCTTCAAAGAAGATGTAGCTGCAACGAAACGCATGATCACTCGGCAGGACGGACCGTGCGTTGTTGTCGCGCACAGTTATGGCGGATCTGTAATAACCGAAGCCGCGAACGATCCCAAGGTCGTGGCATTGGTTTACGTCGCGGCCCACATGCCAGATGCCGGAGAGAGTGAGGCTGAGGATGGCAAGCGCTTTCCAAGTGATCTAGGTAAGTCAACGGCGATAAAAAAGACGCCTGACGGTTTCACTTACCTCGATCCGGCACAGTTTCATGAGTACTTCGCAGCCGACCTGCCTGCTGAGCAAGCGGCCTTCATGGCAAGATCACAGGTGTTCAATTATGCCGAGAATTTCAATGCCGTTATCACAACGCCAGCGTGGAGAAGCAAGCCGAGCTGGATGCTGGTTCCAACAAAAGACAGAACAATCAATCCTGATCTTGAACGGTGGTACGCCGCGCGGGCCAAAAGTCGCGTGAAGGAAGTTTCAGGGGCGAGTCACTGCGTTTACGTGTCGAGACCAAAAGAGGTCGCGGCGGTTATCGATGAAGCTGCAAGAAAAGCTACCGCCAAGTAGAAGTACGAGCGTCTATCGCTGCATTCAATAGCCCAACGAGAACCGAATATGTTAGCAAACCATGTATGAATGGAAGGACTCACAATGAATCAAAATAAAACAATGAAGGCGGTGGCGATCGATCGGTTTGGTGGAATTGAAACATTGAAGATTCGTCAACTTCCGATACCCGATGTCGGCGCCAATGAAGTGCTGGTGCGCGTGGAAGCGGCTGGGGTCGGCGTCTGGGACCCGTTTGAACGCGAAGGCGGGTTTGCCAAAGAGTACAACATCCAACCTACGTTCCCACTCGTGCTCGGTTCCGACGGGGCCGGAACCGTGGAGGCGGTCGGTGACGGCGTGCAAAGTCTGGAAAAAGGCGACCGCGTGTATGGAGTTGTTTTAATGAATCCAAAAGGGGGATTCTATGCGCAATATATCGTGCTGAAGGAAACCAACCTGTCGCGCATTCCCGCCAAGGCTAAATTGACGATGGTGCAGGCGGGAGCGATGCCGGTCGATGCCATTACAGGACTCACGGGCCTGGATGCAACGCTCGGCCTGAAGGCCGATGAATCCATACTCATCCTCGGTGCCAGCGGCGGAATCGGACACATGGCGGTTCAATTAGCTAAACGCATGGGCGCACGCGTGCTGGCCGTGGCATCGGGTGAGGACGGTGTTGCGTTCGTCAGCCGGTTGGGTGCGGATAAGGTGGTGGATGGACATAAAGATGACATCCAGGCCGCAGCCCGCGAGTTCGCTCAGAACGGCTTGGATGCGGTCCTTTTGACGACGGGCGGCGCAGCAGCTGAAAAAGCCTTATCGACGCTCCGTGAAGGGGGGCGTGCCGCCTATCCGAATGGCGTGCAACTCATCTCGAAGGAGCGACCCGGCATCAAAATCCAAAGCTTCAACGGCGAATACGACCCGCCGCCGTTCGAAAAACTCAATCGCCTTATCGAAGCCGGTCCGTTTGAAGTCCATGTCGCGCGCACGTTCACGCTGGACCAGGCCGTTGAAGCCCAACGTGCGCTCGACGATCACTACCTCGGGAAACTCGCGCTGATTACCCAGTAGAACCTGAAGCCGACAAGCGCTTAAATGATTAAAGGCAGCGAAGTCCGAAAAGCAGATCATGAGATCGAACCGCTTTTGCTCGACCGCTGGTCGCCGCGCGCGATGTCGGGCGAAGAAATTTCGGAAGAGGAATTGATGCGACTCTTCGAAGCAGCGCGCTGGGCTCCCTCTTCATTCAACGCTCAGCAATGGCGCGCGCTATATGCCCGCCGTGCCACGGAACACTGGCAGACATTTTTCGATTTGCTCGTCGATGCGAACAAATCTTGGGCAAAGAACGCCGCGGTTCTGGTTGTGTTCGTTTCGCGAAAGGTTTTCGATTACAACAACGAACCTTCAATCACGCATTCCTACGATTGCGGAGCGGCGTGGGAAAACTTCGCGCTGCAGGGTTTCCATCAAGATCTGGTCGTCCACGGAATGGAAGGATTCGATTACGAGCGTGCGCGGACAGAGCTGCGAATCCCAGACGACTTTCAAGTGGAAGCCATGGCCGCAATCGGCAAGCCGGGACCGAAAGAATTACTGCCTGAAAAACTACGGGCCCGCGAAAGTCCAAACGATCGCCGCAAACTTTCGGAGAGCGTTTTCGAAGGGCCGTTCAAGTCTGGATAGGAATTACTCACAGCCCCATCCACCGACCAGCCAAAATGACCAAGACCACGATTCGTTTCAAAGCGAAACTCTTGCGGCCGGCGGAGAGCGAGAAAGGCGACTCCTGGACCTTTCTCGTTCTGCCAAAGGCTGCTAGCGCGAAACTCCCATCGCGGAGCGTGACGGCAATCGAAGGCACCATTAACGGTTGCCCATTTCAAGCCGTGCTCGAGCCAGACGGCCAGAAAAGCCATTGGCTAAGAGTGGACCGCAAGCTGAGCAAAGCTGCCGGCGCAGACGCAGGCGATGTGGTTACGCTCGAGATCACGCCCGCGGCCAGGGAACCGGAACCGGAAGTGCCAGCAGATCTGAGAAAAGCGCTCGCGTCGGCCGCCCCGAACGCGCGAAAATTGTGGTCGGACATCACGACCAACGCGCGCTGGGATTGGATCCACTGGATTACCTCCGCCAAACAGGCAGAGACCCGCGCGCGCCGGATCAAAAACGCCTGCTCAATGCTCGCCGCCGGGAAACGACGCGTTTGCTGCTTCGATCGGTCTGGATTCTACAGTAAAAGCATGAGCGCTCCGAAAGCGGCGACTTAGACGCACGTGCTGGCTGGCGTTTCATTCAAAGCTTTCTTTTTTCTCGCGATTCTGGAATGAATCCACGTCGATGTATACATTCAAGAGCGTCGCTGCACTCTGCGGGTTGCTCGAACAGGCAAATCACGCTGGCCCCGGTGAAACTGGACGCACGAAGTTTGTCGACACGCTGAAAACGACGTTCGAATTCGGAGACAGCCCCGCACGCTTGTACGCGGAGACGGCGCTCGGTTCTAACTCGGACAACTCCGCTGATATCGTGCGGACGAACGCCGAGCGGCGGATAGGGACGTGGCGTGCCACCGGCGCGTCCTCCCTCGCCGACCTTGGATACGGCGGCAACGCACTCTCCTCAAGGATAGAAGAATGGAATTTCGCCGCCGACATGACCTACACCTACCGACTGGAAAAGCAGACCAGCCTCATGTCGCCGTACGGTTCGATTGTCCGGCCCTTCTCAACCGGCGAGCGCGGTATGTGGGTGCCACCCGATCGAACCGGTCCGCGGATCGACATCCTCTTGCTCCGTCACGGGACGGATGGTCGTGAGGTAGCAGTCGACTGGCTCGGCTCGGACGACGACCGACCGATGGAGTGCCAGATCGACGGCACTCGCTTCCAGCGTTTCTAGGTGTGTACTCTCAAAAGAATATTTTCGGATCTCGTCATTCGGGTTTGATTCGATTTCGAGTTTCGGTTTTCGTCATTTTCCATCATGCCTGCTCAATGCTCGTGGCCGGAAAGCGACGAGTTTGCTGCATCGGATAGGTCTGGGTTCTACAGCAAAAGCATGAGTGCTCCGAAAGCGACGACTTAGACGGCGCGGGGGATTGTTGCATAAACAGCCAACATTCCGTGATAACCCCCAATTAGCCGAAAGCGACCCGACACAACATGGGTAGATTCTCCTTGTCCGCGACTTCTCAGCCGCTACAACCAATTTCATGCCTACAGAACGTCGGCTTACCTTGGAAGGTTTCCTTCGCGCTTTCCAAGCACAAGATCGAAACCAGCCCGACCATCCATTCTGCTTCATCTTGGGAGCCGGCGCCTCGAAACCTTCTGGTGTGCGGACTGGCGCCGAGTTGGCGCGTTTCTTCGTGGAGGAGATGTATCACGCGGAAAATTTCGGAAAAGAACCAATGGAGCAGTGGGCCACCGCAGAAAAGCTTGGCATCGTAGGTTTTGATCTCACCCGTGCTGAGGAATTCTATCCCCAACTGTATCTCCGCAAGTTCGGCGAACATCCCGACCGTGGATACGCCTTCCTTGAACAGGAAATGGGGGGTCGTGAACCGAGCTACGGCTATTCCGTGTTAGCCTGGGTACTCGCTCAGACACCGCACAAGGTCGTTGTGACCACAAACTTTGATAACCTGGTGGCCGATGCCATTTCCATCCATTCATCTACCTTTCCGCGAATCGTTGGGCACGAGTCGCTAGCGGGGTTTGTGCAGGCAGCGTTGCGCCGTCCCCTGGTCGCAAAGATACATGGAGATCTAGGTTTCGCGCCGCGCAACACTCCTGAAGAAATCGCGGAGTTGTCAGATCAGTGGAAAACCGCTCTAAAGCGAGTTTTCGAACGCTTCACACCCATCGTTATCGGGTACGGCGGAAATGACGGAAGCTTAATGGGCACTTTAGAGGGGCTGTCGCCCGGAGTACCGGAGTCCATCTACTGGTGTCAGCGCGACGAATCTCCTGTCTCCCCCCGGGTGATGAAGCTCTTGGAGCAAAAGAAAGGAGACTTGGTCATCATTCCCGGCTTCGACGAACTCATGCTCAAAATTCAGGATCACATGCGATCTCATTGGAAGACACCGGATCTGCTCGAAGAGATGGAAAAGCGGCAGCGTGATCGCGAGAAATCCTATAAGGATCAACGCGGGCGAATCGCTACAGCGCTGACCGTGCAGTCCAAGGAAGCTGTTGTCGAAAGCCAAGATCAAGCGGCCTCGCGAAAAACCGAAACTTCAGAAGAGCGAGACTTGGCCGATGCCGCGGTGCGTCTTCTCGCACCAGGTGAAAAAGAAAAGCCTTGGTGGCAATGGGTGATGGAAGCGGAGCGCGAACAGGATCTAGAAAGAAAAGAGAGCATCTTCGACCAAGCCCTGAAGAAAATGCCGCGAGAGGCTAACCTGCTTGGTGGCTATGCCGCCTTCTTGCACAACAATCGCAAGGATTTCGACCGTACAGAACAGTTCTACAAGCACGCCATTGAGGCCAATCCGAGTAACGCCATCAATCTCGGCAACTATGCACTCTTCTTAGCCAACAATCGCAAGGATTTCGACCGTGCAGAAGAGTTCTACAAGCGCGCCATCGAGGCCAACCCAAAGAAACCAAAAGCACTCGGCAACTATGCCAACTTGTTGAAAAACAATCGCAAGGATTTCGACCGCGCAGAAGAGTTCTACAAGCGCGCCATTGAGGCCGACCCAAAGAACTCAAATGCACTCGGCAACTATGCCAGCTTCTTAGCTGACAATCGCGAGGATTTCCACCGTGTAGAAGAGTTCTACAAGCGCGCCATTGAGGCCGACCCAAGCTCCGCCGGCCATATCGGCAACTACGCCGGATATCTTCTTGGCATTGGAGCAAGGACCCAAGGTTTGGATCTATTGAGGCAGGCAGAGAGCGTGGTAGGCGAAAACCATACGTTGTTAGTTGAATTGGCTTTTTACCGGTTGGCCCACGACCCGAAAGAGGAGGTCCAGCACTTGGCTCAGCTGAAAAAACTGCTTGAGTCTGGCGCACGATCCGTGGGCTGGTCGTTCGAAAGGAACATCAAGCAAGCGGAAAAGGACGGCTTTCCCAACGTCCCACTGCTGCGTGCCCTTGCCAAAGTAATTAACGACGAAGCACCTCTTTCTACCCTGGACGCGGTCACTGGCGGGCGTAGCAAATTCAACGAGTGACTTTTGGTTGGATAGAAGCGTCGATAGCACAAGAACTTCTGTAGGTGTCGATATTCAAAGTGGAAGATCTGCAGTAGTCTAGCTCGCTTCTTGGTTCGTTAGGCGAGTGAACCTTTGCGGGTGAGTTTGCCAGACGAGCCGCGAGGGAGAACCCCCTCAGGCTTTTCTTTTCCATAACTCAGCCAGGCGGACGCAGCCGCGTAAATCGCTTCGCTCCACGTGGCTTGTCTCAGTACGCGGATGACATACTGCAATTCAGTTTTTTCTTTGCCATAACTCAGCCAAGTGAGTGCAGGCGGTTGCGGCTAATTTCATGTCCTGCACTGCAACCCATTCGAGCGGCCCGTGCGCGTTGTGCTCGCCACAGAACAGGTTGGGGGTGGGAAGGCCCAGCTCGGTCAAGCGCGAGCCATCGGTGCCGCCACGTATGACGTGATCATAGGGTTTGAGTCCCGCCGCCGCGAAGGCCTCGCGCGCCAGCTCAACCGGGCGCATGTCTTTGCGCAACCAGTAAGCCATGTTGCGATATTGTTTGCGGATCTTGCAGCGGACACGCGCTCGCGGCTCGGTGGCTTGTAACCCTCGGCAAAGGCCCCTGAGAATGTCGCGCTTGGCCGCCAGCCCTTTCAGCTCGAAATCGCGCAGGATAAATTTCACGGTCGCCCGCTCGGTCCGGCCTTCGACACTGGTCGGGTGAATAAATCCGTCCCGCTCGTCGGTTGTCTCCGGCGCACAGCGTTCGCGCGGTAACGCTGACAAGAGTTTTCCCGCCAGATAGGCCGCGTTCACCATGCCTTTGGCTCGCGCCTCCATGGTATGAGTGGTGATACCATCGATGATGACCTCACCCGCATCGCCGGAAAAGGTTTCCCAGCAAATCTCTCCCGGCGCACCGCCGTCCAGGGTGTAAGCCACATCGGCTCCCAGCGTGCGAAGATCCAGTTTGCTCACGCCCCGGCCGATCTCTTCATCGGGAGTGAAACAGACTCGGATTAGCCCGTGCTTCCGATTTGTTTCCCGGAGCAACGTCTCGACCAGGGTCATCACCACCGCCACACCCGATTTGTCGTCCGAACCGAGCAATGTGGTACCGCTGGCGGTGACAATGTCTTTGCCCAGGGCGGTTCGAAGTTCCGGCGATGTCGCTGGATCGAGAGTCAAAGCACGGTTATCCGGAAACTTGATGACGCTGCCATTGTATTTGCGATGAAGAATGGGTTTGACGTCTTTGCCTGAGCAGTCCGGAGCCGTGTCCACGTGAGCGAGAAAGGCCACGGTCGGCACACGAGCTTTGCGCGTGTTGGCGGGGACACTCGCCATAACGTAACCGTGCTTTGTCATCTGCACGTCAGCTGCTCGCAATTCACTCAGCTCCTGCTTCAGCATCTCCAGCAGTACCAATTGACCTGGCGTGCTCGGAAATGTGTTACTGGTCTCGTCTGATTGCGTATCGATTTGGACGTAGCGCAGGAATCGTGACAGGAGTTTGTCGCTCATGTCCGCACTCTCCGCGTCGAGTGGGAACGCGCAACTCAAGCTGAATCGCGATCGGCGAAAAGCTCGTTCGAGCCATCAGAACTTCAATTAATTCGTTAGGCAATTGCGATCACTTCTTTCGCGCACTGCCAGAATTTTTCTGCCGCTGGGCTGAGTCGGCCTTTGAGCGCGGCGATGCCGATCGAGATTGGCTTGGGCTCAGGGATGAGGCGCACGCGTTTCAGGCGGTTTCCAAAGCTGTAACCAAAAATGTCCGTACCAAAGGCGATGCCGGTCCCCGCCTCGACGGACGAAAGAATGCCGGCCATGCTGTCATGTTCCTCTACGACGCGCGGTTTCTGTTTCACCTTCGAAAAGGCGATCGAGAGATAATCATAATATTCCGGATAGTCTTCGCGGGTGAGGCCAATCAACGGTTCGGCCGCAACCTCGTTAAGCGGAATGGCCCGGCGCCGAGCAAAGGGATGCTGCGGGGCGACCGCCACACATACCCGATCGTGAAACAACTCTTCATATCGCAGGTCGCCCAGCGAACTGGCCTTCGGGGGAGAGACTATCAATCCGAGTTGAAGCCGGCCATCGCGTACGCCGTCGAGAATGGCTTGGTTGGTCCAATCGTGCAATCTGACGTGTACGTTTGGCATCGCCCGTTGAAATGCGCGTAAGGTTTTCGGCAGAATTTCCGCGACTGGCGTCGGTGAGTAGCCGACATGGAGTTCGGCAGGCTCTGCGTCTGCAACGGCGCGCGCTTTCTTTACCGCCTCATCCGCGCGTTGCAACACCGCGCGCGCTTCATCCAGGAATGCCCGTCCCGCACTTGTCAGTTTGACCGATTTTGCAGTTCGTTCGAGCAACTGGATTCCGATCTCATCCTCAAGATCGCGAATCTGTGCACTCAGGGCTGGCTGCGAGACACGAAGTTTCAGCGCCGCGCGCGAGACGTTTTCCATCTCGGCCACCGCCACGAAATAGCGCAAGTGTCTGAGTTCCACGGCTGAGAAGCAGTATGCCTGCTACCGCATTCGTCTTCAATTACATCTGGTGGAACGCGCTCAAACCGAACCGCGAAATGCGATGAAGTCGCGGAGGATAATCGGCTAATCAGCCTGGATCAGAGATAGAATTCTGTTGGTGGCGTTTGGATAGCGGCTCTTGATGAACTTGATAATCTGTTTGGCGGATCGGGAGGAGGCGAGCGGCCTGATGTCTCCTCTCGCCAGACGATACAAATGCGCGGTTGTCTGACTAAAAATCTCATCTCCATGAATCTCGGTCCACTTCGGGAATCCTTTAGCCGGCGCATACAAGAAACGGTATGGAGAACGGACCAACTCGTCGGGAGTCGATTTAACGGTTTCGCGTTCGATGTAGGAAATCATAAAAGTTCCAGCCGCGGGATCACTGCGGGCATCTTCTTCCGAGGAAAAGTATCGTATCGCAAACTTACCGGCTGGCTCGGTACCGTAAACGATAGGTAAATGTGGAAAACGTCCTTTGAAGTGAACAAACGTCATACTGAGATCGACTGGCACTACCGCATCAACTTCACACCACGCGTGATCTGCACCGGTGTCGATCGATGTGATTGCGACTCCACCTTCTGAGTGGGTGACGAAATCCCCAGTCTTGATCGTCGCCTCTTTGCGAAGCATTCTTGCTAGAACATAAGTATGCAAAGCGTGTTCCCGACAAAACCAACCGCAGTCCCAACCTCCGTCTATTAAAAATGGCGGCTCCACGTAAATAGCGTTGAGCTCAGGTTTGATTACTGATTCCAAAATGCGTTTCAGCTACATGAAAAATTAACCTGATCCGGATTCGGGCTTTTCTTTCGAAGTCTGGCCACCATGGTCGTCATCCTCTTGTGACTCTCCAGCGTTCATCTCCTTTTGAAGTTTGCCCATTCTTTGCCACAGCCATTCAGTCGGACGGGGAACCTTCATCTCGATCTTAAATTCATCCACGAGATGAACAGCAAGTTTGTCGAAATACTTGGTGGCCTTCTCGACGACGTCTAGATGCTGCCCGTGTGAAAGATTGGCCGGCTGCAAAATGTGTTTGTGAAGCGGATCGGCGCTTGGAAAAGCATCGAACTTGCCGACGTGATTCCATGTTCCATGCGCACCGTGGCTCCAGCCAGTGTACGCAAAGTCATAAAGATCAAGGCAATCTGCCTCCTCTGCCATTTTCCTCGTTGAAATTCCCGACCAACTTCCGACGTCAACATGCTGGAGAAACGAATAATGTTGGCAATCAATCCAACCTTGGCGGACCTCAATTCCTTGCCGTAGCAGCTCAGCGTCTTCCGGTTGCTCTGTTTCTATGGCAGCTTTCAGCCGCTCAATCTGCAGTTTTTCTTGCCCCAATCCGTATTGGATGAATTTGCGAGCGCGAACAAGCGGGTCTTTGAGAATCCAAGCTACTGTAATGTAAGCATCTGTCATCGCGCGGAGGAACAGAGGACTGGCGTGGTAATCCCAGAGATCTGGATTGCTGGCTACTTTAACTGCCAAATTGCATTGGTGTGCAAGCAGCGCACCAATAACTTCGGACACTTCGCTTTCGAAAATATCGACGGGAAATTTCGTCCAAATCGCATCCACAACTCCCCAAGCGTATTTTTCGTAGTCGATTCCGAACTTGATCACTGGGTACACGGGCTCTCGAATATCCTGTGTTTCAACATTGCCAGCATTAAACGGTGCAAGATCCCTTCCGCGGTTCCAAAAGTATCGAGCCCATGAATCGCCGATTTGGCTTTCATACATCATGAACGAGCTGTTCACGTGCATTCGGACATGGGAACACAAGCTGCTAGTGTGCTCCGAATCGAACGCTGTCATTATCGATTCAAAATCGAGAAAGGGATAATTCTGCGGTACATGATATTTCCCGATCTCGATTTCGATCTTCGGAATAACTGATTGCACTAGGGACGCGCTTTGGCTGCGGCGATCGAACAAATTCGAAACTACAGTCCGTGATCGGTCAATATCAGACGCCGAAGGCGTTTTCGCGTCATGTGCTTCTTCGAAAAACGGTTCGATTGGATTACGTCTTGGATAGCACCGCACGAAAGGTCTCAACGCGTCCCCGACCTCTGCAAAAATTCCTTTGCCCTGACAGCTATTGCGAATGTCTTCCCAGTTTTCCTTGCTCACCGCGCGAAGACCTGAACAAAAAAAGAACTTTGCCCCAGACGTCTTAACCGAATAGCAGATTCGAAGAAAATCTTCGAGAATCTGTAATCCGCGTTTCATTCGAAATCGCTCGATAAAAAATCCCATCCACGCGATTTTCCGGCAGAATGCGTTCGACATAATGAACCTCGGTCCAGCCAAACCGCGCGGCCGGTGGGAAAAATTTCTTTCCTACGCGCGCGTGATCCGAAAGAACGCCTTTTTTCTTTGGCTTGCGTTTTGCCATGATATTGAATCTAGCATCCTTCTCAGATCTCCCCGGAAGTGTGTCGCGAGACTATGGTGTCTCGCCTAAAGACTTACCCAGAGCGTCGAACTTCTCTCGAAGGAGCTGAAGTACATCATTCAAGCTCGAGGTCACTGATTGCTGCAAATCCTTGGTGATACCGTGCTCTTTCGGGATAAAGGCGCACGCTAGTTGCCACATGATCCAGTTCGCAGTCTCCAACAGCTCGTCTATGTCTCGGATCTTAAGACCAGCTTCGGCGAAAAACGTCTCTCGGCTTTTGGTCCGAATTCGATGGCCGAAGTAGTTCCCACGCAATATGCCGACGCCTTTGACTAGCGGCTTCACGGAGTCGAGCTTCGCTCTACACTGCTTCGCTTGATTCGGCATTAATCTGCTTTCGCAAGCGTCCAGCAGGTTGGCCAGACTATGCGTGTCTTTGCGACCCTTGAACAACGCGTCAAGGTTCATGATTGTTATGTGCTGGCTGGACTCACGAATTGCATCGAACAAGGGGAAGTGAAGTTGAATGGGTAATGCGAAGTCGTGACCGCCAGCTTCGTAAGCGTATAGCTTGAACCAGATAGCCCAGCTAGCCTTTGCTGTTTCGACCATCCGACGAATCTCCTGAAAGGAGTCAAAGTCGTAATTGGAATGCATCAAACTCGGGTAAAGCTAGGGCCAAAACCAAGCGCTTCCAAATTCTGACCGCCGCGCATCTAACACCTTTTCTCGCGGCGCAGATGCCTGAGTTCCATCGGACGCCAGCAAGCATCGGTTAAAGCGATACTCAGGCAAGAAACAATGTCTTTCTCAAGCTGGGATATGCGGACGGATCGTGTACCCATGAAAATCTTAACTAACATTAGTCGGTTTCTGTTGGGCCTGATCTTTCTGGTCTTCGGGCTCAACGGATTTCTTCACTTCATCCCGATGCCGCCGCCCAGCGGAGTCGCGGGACAGTTCTTCGGAGCATTGTTCGTTTCAAACTATCTGGTGCCGATTTTTGCGCTCCAGCTGGTTTCGGGCGCTTTGCTCCTGATTAATCGATTCGTGCCCCTCGCACTGACGATCCTCGCCGCGATCATCGTGAACATTTTGCTGTTTCACGTCTTGATGAATCCGGCCGGCCTCGGCCTTGCGGTTCTTGTCGCGGTCCTTTGGAGCGTCGTGTTCGCGAGCGTCAGGTCGGCGTTCGCTGGAATTTTCCAGGCGCGGCTCCACATGAAAACTGCACCGGTGCGCTCGCGCACAGGCGTCGTTTCACTGGCCTAACGAATGAACGATGAAAAGAAATAAAACAATCAAAGCCATTGAACGCTCCGAAACTGGCAGGGACAGATCGCCGACCGAAACCGTGAAGTCGCAAACCATGAAAGCAGTTCGGATCCACAAATACGGCGAGCCGGAAGTTCTGCAGTATGAAGACTTGCCGCGGCCTCAGGTCGTCGCGCTGACCGAAATGCTCGTTCGGGTTCATGCGGCCGGCGTAAATCCGGTCGACTCGGCAATTCGCGCTGGCCGGGTGAAAGAGATCTTTCCAGTCACGTTCCCGTGGATTCCGGGATCGGACCTGTCTGGAGTTGTCGAAGAGGTTGGTGGCAACGTCACCAGATTCAAAATAAATGATGAGGTGTTCGCCTTGCTGAATCCAGCGGAGGGCGGCGCGTATGCCGAATATGTTGTGGTTCGCGAATCAGACGTCGCGTTGAAGCCGAAGTCACTCCAACACATTCGAGCGGCGGCAATTCCAGTCGCCGCGATCACCGCCTGGAACGCGCTGTTCGAAACGGGACGGTTGCAGGCGGGTCAACACGTGCTGATTCACGGCGGCGCAGGAGGAGTCGGTCATTTCGCGGTGCAATTGGCGAAGCGGGTTCGCTCGCACGTGATTGCAACCGCATCAGCGAAAAATCATGAACTGATCTCCGAACTCGGCGCTGATGAGGTGATCGATTACCACGCGCAAAAATTCGAAAACGTCGCACGCAACATCGACATCGTCCTCGACACGATTGGCGGCGACACGCAGGAACGTTCCTGGAAAGTTTTGAAGAAGGGCGGAATCCTGGTTTCGATCGTGCAGCCGCCATCGGAGGAAATGGCGAAAGCAGTCGGCGCACGTGGAGCAATGGTTCAAAGCCGGCCAGACGGCGCCAAGCTCGCCGAGATCGCGAAGATCATTGACTCAGGCAACCTCGCGCCAGTGATCGATCGCATTCTCCCGCTGAGCGAAGCGCGGCGTGCGCAAGAGCTTAGCCAATCGGGTCACACTCGCGGAAAGATTGTTTTGCGCGTGGTGAACCACAATGAAGGCAAACACTAATGAACAACGATACCGATCATGTGGTCGTTGAATGAAAGGAGTTACAAATGTCTCAATCAAAACTTGTGCTCGTCACCGGTGCTACCGGTAACCAAGGTGGTGCCTGCGTTGAAGCGTTATTGTCCCGAGGGCATCGGGTCCGGGCGCTGACGCGAAATTCTGACTCTCCGGCTGCCAGGCGACTGCGTGACCGCGGGGTTGAGATCGCTGTCGGTGACTTCACTGACCGCGATTCCCTGGCGCGCGCTGTCCGCGGCGTGGACGCTGTTTATGCGATGAGCACACCTTACGAACAAGGAGCCGAGAAAGAAATCGCTCAAGGCATCACCGTCACGGATGCTGCCAAAGCGGCTGGAGTCGATCATCTCATCTACAGCTCGGTCGCCAGCGCAAACCGCGTGACTGGCGTTTCTCATTTTGACGGTAAGTATGAGGTCGAAAAGCACGTTCAAGCGTCCGGCGTGCCCTACACCATCGTCGCCCCGGTCTTCTTCATGGAGAATTTATTGCAACCGTGGACGCTCCCGGGATTGCGTCAGGGGAAGCTCGCTATGGCGTTGCCGGCCAACCGCTCGCTGCAACAAATCACCGTGGCCGACATTGGGGCGTTCGTTGCAACGGTCATTGATCGCGGTGACACCGTCTTCGGTCGTCGCTTCGACATCGCCGGGGATGAGCTAACTGGCGACCAAGCCGCAGCCATCTTGTCCAAGGTGACCGGTCGCGAGATCCATTATGAGGGTTTTCCACCAAATGTCTTACGTGCCCAGAGCGAAGATATGGCTCGGATGTTCGAGTGGTTCGATAGTACAGGGTATGCCGCGAAGATCGAGAGCCTGCGTCGTGATTTGCCAGAGGTAAAGTGGCATACTTTCGAGGACTGGGCGCGTAAACAGGACTGGAGTGTTCTCGATCAAAGCTAGAGAAAACCTGCCTAACGAATCGATAAAGTCGACGGCACAGGATATCGGGCCGGCCCGGTGAGGTGCCGGCCTATGCCGGGACTCATTTCATTATTGCCCGGGACGGCCGATTGCTGCCGTCTATCTCTTTTTCGACAAGCTGCTCTGAGTTGAACTCCGCCGGGGCAGTGCGCATCGTCCTCGTGTACTTTCACGGCAAGCTCGACTTCATTCCGGTGGACATGAAGACCCAATAGGAACGCGCCGACTGCGCCGGACCGAATGCTAACCTTTCGGCCATGCACGGAGTGCGATTTGCGCAACGCGATGAAGTTGAGCGCGACTGGCGCCGCCAGCTGACTGGACTGCCATTCCGCGCACAACGGTCATCACGTAATGGGCCAGTTCGGCTGGATCAGCGTTTTTCGGAAGATCGCCTTCGCGCTTTGCTCGTTGCAGGCGGCGACGCAAGGCAGCTTCCGCCGCCGTCCGCCGCGCAGCCACTTCCTTCCGAGCGGACGCATTTCCGCACGCCAACGCGCCTTGAACCAGAAGACATCCTGCTGGAGTCCCCGCCTCTTCCGCCATTTGGCCCGTGCCGAGGAATATTTGTTCCACCACATTTCTCGCCTTCGGCGCCGCCAGTGCTTTGCCAAACCAGGCGAGTGGCCCGCTGATGTATCGATCGAGAACTTTTCCAAACAGCTGCTCCTTATTGCCAAATGCGGCGTAAAGACTTGGTCGATTGATTCGCATGGCCCGTGTGAGATTGGAGAGGGAAGCGCCCTCGTAACCCTTGGCCCAAAAAACGTGCATGGCGCGATCCAGGGCGACGTCAGGATCGAAGGCGCGAGGCCGTCCAAGCTGTGCAGCGGTTTCTGATTTCATACCGATAAGTAAATAAATCATTTGACAGTCGTTTGTCGAGCCCGAGCGTTTTACACCAAACGATACAAAACGAACTCGGATCGGCTCACTGCGATCGGACTCAATGGAAACCACGCCCCAGGAAGTTCAGACGTTCGACAGAACAGATGAATCGCTTCGACTGTGGCGCATGTCGTCGTAGAACGGACTGATCGGTGAAGCTGGCAGAGAGACTGGGGCAAAGCGCATGGAACCTGAACCAGAAGAAATGGCACAGGCTTACTGGCATCTCGCGCAACAAGATCGCGCCGCATGGACATTGGAACTGGATCTGCGCCCAAACGGCGAAGAGTTTTTCGCCTGAACCCATGACCTTCCGCGGCGATCTTTTTCGTCTAAGCTTGGAATAAGAATGCGTCCTGCGTCGTCATATTGCCGCGAGGGTTGGCGGCACCTTGCTCCGCAGGCGCGTGTTTTCAATGGCAGCGTGGTGCGTAAATCGCTAAGGTATGCGGAGGTGGCCAGGCTCAATACCGCGCAGCTGGTGGAGGAATTTTATATGCCACTTTACCGTTTCGGGTTGTCGCTCACGCGCAAGGAATCCGACGCGGGAGATCTGACGCAGCAAACCTTTTATCGCTGGCAGACCAAAGGTCATCAACTGCGCGATGCAGCGAAGGTGAAGACGTGGCTATTCACCACGCTCTACCGCGAGTTCCTCGCAAAGAAACGGCATGATCAGCACTTCGTAGATGTGGAGGACGACTCGGTGTTTGTCGAACCCGAGCACATCTCACCTTCCTTCGTCGACACGCTCGACGCCGCCATTGTGCAAGAGGCACTGCTCGAGCTGCACGATCGTTATCGCGCGCCGGTGACTTTGTTCTACATGCAGCAACACTCGTATCGCGAGATCGCGGAGATTCTCGAGATTCCGATCGGCACGGTGATGTCTCGGATTTCCCGCGGGAAAGCGGAGCTGCGCAAATCCTTGAGTGATTTGGCAGCTAACGAAGCCCGGAAAATCGTTTCAATAGAGAAGGTCCGCGCTCATGGATAACGAACAAGCTCGCTCAATCTTGAGCCTCCATCGCCGTATGGATGAAGGGAACGGGGATCCGCGCTTCCGCGAAGCGGAGAAAGTCGCTGAAAGAGATCGCGAACTCGCGCAATGGTGGGCGGAGGAAAAGGACGTAGATGACGCGATTTCCGCGCAGCTAACGAATATGCCGGTGCCAGCCGGTCTCAAGCAGCGCATCCTGTCGCAGACGCCGCCAAGTACCGCGCCTAACAAATGGTTGCGACCGGTTCTGCTTGCGGCTGCCTGTCTGGTGGCACTCGCGGTCTTGTTCGGCTCGTGGCGCAGTCGCTCCCATCCGCCTATGTCGCTTGCCGAGTATCGAAGCCAAATGGTAAACTTCATCGACGGATATCCTCCGCTTGCCCTTGAGACAAAGGATCTTTCACAGCTGACTGCGTTCCTCGCGCGCGCCGATGCGCCGAGGCCATCTGAGATACCGAAGAAACTTCGTGAGTTGGAACCTATAGGCTGTCGCACTCTCCAGTTCCATGGCGAGAATGTCGCGTTGATATGTTTCCGTCGCGAAAATGGCACAACTGCGCACCTGTTCATTATGAAGAGCGCTGGACTCGGTCATTTGTCCAGTCGCGACACGCCGGCGTATGCGCCCAGCGGTAAATGGATGACCGCGGCTTGGGGTGAGGACGGTAAAGCTTATCTGGTCTTGGTAGAAGGCGACCTCGCACAGATCAAAAATATCGTCAAGACTTCGTAGCGGAGTCCGCTTGCCTCCGGTGACTACGGCCACGTGCGAATAGGCCCCACCGTGCTTGCGTTGTTGCCAACATAGAGGTCGTAAAGGAAAGGCATGTATTATTGAGACTTCAGGTTAAGTTCGCTCAACAACGCCCGCAATGGGCTGCCAGCTTTGCCCCGCTGCCAGACAATAAACAAATCCCAGGTGGCACCGGCGTCAGCGATGGGGACCATCGCCACGTTCGGAACTTTCAGGTGAGAAATGAAGACCGGTTGAATCGAAATCGCATCTTCGTTCGCTGACAGGGCGAGAGATTCCACCAGACCCGTTGCTCCGCCAATGGTGACCAGGCGGGGACGGAAACCGCCATACTTGCGGCAGAACTGAACGATCCGCTGGGTGTATCCCGGCACCGCATCGTCCGATCCCCGAACGAACGTTTCGTCCTTTAATTGTGAAAGAGACACCTGTTTTTCGGTCGCGAGCCGATGACTCACGGGAAGGGACACCAGGCTCCGAACAGTCGCCAATTTACGAGCATAAAAATCGCCCGAGAGCAGGTCTGCGCCGTGCAACGTCAATGCTAAATCAATTTCACCCTGCCGTAACGCGATAATCATCTCGCCGGGCGTTTGATCGAGCATTTTGACTTTCAGCTTCGGATAAGCGCGCCGCAACACGGCCAGAGCCGGCGCAAGATACTCCTGGGCAGCCGACGCAATATAGCCAATACGCAACCGTTCACTTTCTCCGCGAACCAGCCGGCGGACTTCGGCCATGGCGGAATCATAATCCGTCAGGAGAAGTTTTGCCCTTGCGGCAAGAACATGTCCCCCGTTGGTGGGGCGCACCCCGGCTGATGTTCGCTCCAAAACGCGCCCGCCAAGATCGAGTTCGAGCAACTGCAACTGTCGCGTGATGGCGGACTGAGAAATGTGCAGACGCTCTGCCGCACGACGGAGGCTGCCTTCCTCAAGAACCACCAAAAACAAGCGAAGCTTTTCCAGCACGATTGAAATTGTGATGCAAAATTCGCATCACTGCGATCACTAACCGGCATTATCCGCAATCATTGGAAGGCGTAGCTTGTTGGGATGAATGATACCACGGTCAATCGCGAAGAACTTCTGGAACATAACCATGTCCAGACTGTGAAGGACTTTTTTGCAGCAATCGGCCGCGGCGATTTACAACGTCTGCTGGCGTTGTATGCCGAAGATATCGAGTGGATCATTCCGGGCGAGGGCTGGCCGCTGGCCGGCACGTACCGCGGGCACGCGGGATTGGCGGATTTGCTTCAGAAGGCTTCCGAAACGATGGAAACTTTCACGGAGCCCCGCGAATTCGTAGCGCAGGGAGACCGGGTTCTGGTCGTCGGCTTCGCCAGGGGAAGAATCATAGCCACTAACAGGACGTTCGAGGACGATTGGGTCTTCGCCATTACCGTTCGAAATGGCAAACTGACGAACATCCGGGAGTACATCGACACGCAGGCACTGGTGCGGGCCTCCGAGATGGCCGCGAGCCCCAAGGCCTTACCTATCGAGACCGATACCACACGAAACGATTCGTAAAGAAAACAGATGAGCAACAACGACGGAAAAAAATTGGCGGGAAAAATCGCGGTCATCACAGGCGGCTCGAGCGGTATGGCACTGGCGAGCGCCAAGCGGTTCGTTGAAGAAGGCGCATACGTATTTATTACGGGGCGTCGGCAAGAACAACTTGATAAAGCCGTCAAGCTGATCGGCCGAAACGTAACCGGCGTGCGGGGCGACTCGGCCAACCTGAATGACCTGGACCGTTTGTTCGATACCGTCAGGCGGGAAAAAGGCAGAATCGACGTCCTGTTTGCGAGCGCCGGAATTGGGGAGGTCAGCAAGATTGGCGAGATTACGGAAAAGCACTTCGACACGGCTTTCGGGCTGAATACGCGCGGCACGCTTTTCACCGTGCAAAAGGCGTTACCACTGATTACCGATGGCGGATCGATCATCATGACCTCGTCGAATGCAGGGCTTAAGGGCTTTCCTGGTTGGGGGGTGTATGCCGCGAGTAAGGCCGCGCTGCATGTATTCGCACGCACTTGGGTTAACGAGCTGAAGGAGAGGAGGATTCGGGTGAACGTGCTATGCCCGGGGCAGGTCGATACGCCAATGATGGACCAGGTGCTAGATGCGAAGGCGAAAATACAGTTCGGATCTTTGATTCCGCGGGGAAAAATGGGCACCCCTGACGAGATCGCGACTGTGGCGCTATTTCTCGCTTCAGACGACTCGATTTACGTGAACGGCGTGGAGCTGGTGGCCGACGGTGGCATGGTTGTTACCTGAAATCACCCAGTGGATCGCTTCACAGACGCGGATTCTCAAGTGGGTTTCGGAAATTCCATTCGGCCGACGAGGCAAGCCCGAGGAAATCGCAGCCGCCGCTTTGTTCCTCGCCTCCGATGAAAGTTCTTACATTACCGGCGTTGATCTCTTCGTCGATGGAGGCATGGCGCAGGTCTAACGCGAAGAGGGCTTCGTGTCCCAACAGAGGTCTCCTCCCTGCTTGCTCTGTAGATCGGAGCAAGCAGGGGCTCGCTCGATGATGCCCAAGGAAGTGTTATGACGATCAAAATTGGAATACTTAAAATAAAAAGAGAAAACATATGAGCAACAACAACGGACAAAAATTGGCGGGTAAAATTGCGTTTATCACAGGCGGAAGCAGCGGGATTGGCTTGGCCACGGCCAAGCGCTTCGTGGAAGAAGGTGCCCACGTCGTGATCACTGGCCGACGTGAGAAAGAGCTGAAAGAGGCCGCAGTCTTTATCGGGAGAAACGTTACGACCGTCGCGGGCGACGTATCGCGCTTGGAAGATCTGGACCGGCTCTATGCCGTTGTGAAAGAAAAGCATGGCCACATCGACGTACTCTTCGCGAACGCGGGCGCGGGTACTGTCGCACCGCTCGCGGTGGCTACTGAGGCCCATTTTGACCAGACCTTCGATGTAAACGTGAAGGGGCTGTTCTTTACAGTGCAGAAGGCCCTTCCCCTCTTCAAAGATGGCGGCTCGATCATCCTGACCTCTTCAGTCTCGAACGTGTTAGGGCTCCCAGCGTTTAGCGTCTACGCCGCGAGTAAGGCGGCTGTGCGCAACTTCGCGCGCGCCTGGACTTTGGAGCTGAAAGACCGCCAGATCCGCGTGAATTCGATGAGCCCCGGACCAACCGAGACCCCGGCCTTAGAGAAGACGACGGGCCTTACCCCTGAGCAAGCCAAGGAAGCGGCCGCCCAGTTCGCCTCGCAAATTCCACTCGGTCGCAGGGGCCAGCCCGAGGAAGTCGCGGCCGCCGTTGTGTTCCTCGCCTCTGATGAAAGTTCATTCATTACCGGTGTGGATCTCGCAGTCGACGGGGGAATGGCCCAGGTCTAAATCGAAAAGGCCTTCGCAACCTACTGTGCCACGAAAGCCGCATTGCGGTCCTTCGTCCGAAGTTGGGCTGCTGACTTCAAGGACCGTGGGATTCGCGTCAACACGCTGAGTCCCGGCCCGATAGACACGGCAATCATTGAAAGCCAGGGCGTGTCAAAGGAGCGGGCCGATGCTTTGAAAACGCAGTATGCACAAATGACCACCCTTGGACGAATGGGCCGCGCTGAAGAAATGGCGACGGCGATTCTGTTCCTCGCTTCAGACGATAGCAGCTTCATCACCGGCATTGACCTGCCTGCTGATGGCGGTATGACGCAAGTATAACCCCGAAGCGTCAACGAGCTTTCTCTACTCCTTCTCTTTCTTCCATCGGTAACACTCCTCTATCTTTGGAGTGTTACCCGTTTTTAACTCCCAGCCATGCTCGCGATCTGGTAGTTAAGACAATGATGATGCTTAATTTCATTGTTTTGCTTCCTTTATTTGTTTTTGTTTGTTGTGAGGGCTTGCCTTATTTCTTCTGCTCGGCGAGCCCTGGCCAATTGTGGTCGGCTTTTTTCAGGTTTCCCGGTTGGTCTTTATTGAACTCTTTCGTCGCGTTCGCGTCGTAACCCATTAAAAGCCGGCCGTCCACAATCTCAAAGGCGTCTACCTTGATAGGCGCCAGGTGTCCCTGCGTCACGCCATAGGCACAATAGCCGCCGAACTGTGGCTCATACTTGGCCGGGTCTTTCTCAAACATTTGTTGGTGCTCCGCCGAAGCGAAGCGGTAAGTCACATCGTGGTAGCTGCTGTGAAATTGTTCCTGACCTAAAACGGGTTTGTTGTCGGTAAAGAAGGCGACTGGATCGTAACCTTGTATGCCAACGCCGCTGCCATCGACGTTGACTGCGCCGCCAGCAAAAACCGTTGCGGCTAGGAAACTGAACGTGAGCGAAAGGAATGCGTGGGTGATCGATTTCATGTAATTCATTGTTTGATTCCTAGGTTTGAGACGTGGGCGAAACAGTTATTCCCGTTATTTTCCCGGGCTCATTCCGCTTCTTCCGGCGAGCGCGATGCTCGCCGCACGCGTTCAGCATTGGAAATATAAGTGATGGTGACCGGCGCACGCGGGATTGAACTCCCGGCCGCAGCGCGGACAAACTGAGCCGCAGTCGAGATATTCGCGGACGGTTAGCCTATGGCCGCAGCCGCCGCAAAAGATCACGGCTTCGTTGAACTCACTTCTCGGCCACAGTTCCGCCGCATGTCCCGCGAATTCCGCGTGGCATTCGTAACAGGGGAACCATCTCCCACAGCATTTGAATTTGATCGCGATGATGTCGCGTTCACTTCGATAATGCGCGCAACGCGTTTCCCCATCGACGCGGGCGCCCACGATGTTTACGCCATGAACGCGCCTGATCATTGCTCTGAATTGGTTAGCTCAATAAGATCGGCAAGAGCACACCCAACCCGAGAGCGAAGAACCAAAGTGCGGGTGCGGGTGTGCCGATCGGTCGCTGGAGTCGTGCTTCGCGGGCAACGAAACGGGGATCGAGACGCATCCAATCTTGATGGCGCCGCTCCAGCAGCAAGTAGACGCTCGCTGTAGTTGCTCCATAAATGAGGTGGCCGACTAACGACGAGAGCGCTGCGGCTGCGGCGGAATTGGTCCAGGTAAAGGAGGCGCCGAGCCAGATGGGGAAAAGGGTGAGCGTGCCGACAAACCACCACGTAATCCCATACAGCATTCCCCAGCCAATGGCCGCGCTCCAATCCGGTGATTCACGCTCGAACAACACGCCGTAGCCCGCGCCAATCGCCATACTGATGACAAGATGCACCACGAGCCCGAACGCGGAGGATTCGCCACCAGCGAGTCGCGCGATCCAGTGCAACCCATTGACCGCGACGATCTGCGGCCAGAAGACGAGTCCACCGACTAATCCCGCGAGCGCGCCGCGACCTAACGAAAGCAAGGTGCGCGAACCAGGACCTTCGGGCTGACGATTGATCGGGTCGCTGTCGATAAAGAAGCCGACCCAGAGTTTATCCAGTGCGGCATAGATCACCCCAACGATCAGGCCATAAACGATGTGACCCATGAGCGAGCCAAACAACTCTTGTCCCTGCGCAAGCGACCAATCGGGCGCGTGTCCCAGCAAGAGCGGCTTGAGCGTGAAGGGGCCGAGAAACCACCAGAAAATTCCGTAGGCCATGCCCCAGCCGAGGCTCGATCCGTAGCCGCGCACGTCGCGCTGGAAAAGGAGGCCGAAAGTCGCGCCGATGATGACGGCAAAAATAAAGTGCAGCAGTTTACCGAGTTCTGGGGAAGACGATCCGACCAGTCCTGCGATCAGCGGAAAGAAGTGCGCCTTTTCCATCCATTGCCCAAAAGCCCAGCCGCCGACGATTCCCGCAAGTCCGCCGGCCACGAGCGCGCGCGGCAAACTAAACGGGATAACATTCGAATCGCGCGGACGTTTTCGAGCGGACAATATTCCGAGCGCGAGGCCGAGCGGCGCGCCGAAGACGAGCAAATAGCCGACGAGTTCAGGAAAATGCTGACGCGCGGTGTCGAGCATTCCCATGGGTGCGTTCGAGGTATGTCGTGACAAAAATCCCGCCGGCCCCGCGAGCCAGAGAAGGAATGAATAAGCGAGGCCCCAGAGCAAACCGGCGCCGGGACTGGTGGAGCGAGCATTCGTTAGGCATGCGAAGCCCGCTCCGAAAATCGCACCAAGCGAAATCGCGCCGACAGGCTGGCCGATGGATGTCAACCCGAGATGTGCGAGCACCGCCGCGGCCAGCGCGCCGATGACAGCGCCGATCAAGGTCTTGGAAGACGTGCTCATCGCGGCGATTTTTCGGCGTGCGGACCGAAGTCGATCGTCTGCACGATGTCGCGCGGGAAAAACAACTCGATCGTCCAATCACTCACCACCCGCACCTTGCGTTCAAGGCCGGGCAACTTGCTCAAATAAAGTGTGCGCCACAGAAACCAAGCGAAGAAGCCGCTGAATTTGTAACCCTTGATCTCGGCGCAGGCGGTGTGATGTCCGACGACGCAGAGCGTGCCTAACGAGTCAAAATGGAATGGCTTCAGCGCCTGGCCGTTGATGCTGGCGCGCAAGTTGCGCGCGAGCGTGCGCGCCTGGCGCAACGCGAACTGCGCGGTCGGCGGACACGGCTTCCCGGTTTTTGCGTCCGGCACGACGGCGCAATCGCCCAACGCCCACAGCCCGGCGTGACCCTTCACCGCGAGCGTGTTCTCCACGAGCGCGGCACCGCGTTTATCGCGTTCGATCGCGAGATCTTTCAAAATCGGATTCGGGGATGCGCCGGCGGTCCAGACCAGGGTCTCGGTCGCGATTTCCTGCTCGATTCCATCAGTCTCGTTCGCGACATCCTTTTCTTCCGGCGCTTTGCGTTTGATCACCACGACGCCGGGACGCGCGGAGGAAACGCGGGCGTTCAATTCGAAAGTCACACCGCGTTGACCCATCCGCACCAGCGCGTAATTCGCGAGCGATTCGCTCAGCTCGGGCAAGATGCGATCGCGCGAATGCACGAGGATGATGCGCAGTTCGTCCGCGGACAGATTTGGATAATCTGCGAGGATGCCTCGCGCGAAATCATTCAACGCTCCGGCCAGCTCCGCGCCAGAGAAGCCCCCACCGGCAATGACGAAAGTTAAGAGTGCGCGGCGCCGGGACTCATCCGGCTCAGCGTCGGCACGGTCGAACGCGTCGATCACGTGATTACGGATTCGCATTGCGTCGGCCAGCGTCTTGAAATCGAGCGCGAACTCCGCGATGCCGTCGCCGGGTGGCAAGCTCGAGATGGCACCGAGCGCGAGGACGAGATGATCGTAAGGGAGTGTTTCTTCCCGATCGGGCAATTGCACCTGATGCTTTTCGAAATCGATGCCGGAAACTTTTGCGCGCACCACCCGCGTGCGATGAAAGCTGCTGCGCAACGGCGTGGAGATATGCGTTGGCTCGAGACTGCTTGCGGCGACTTCCGCAAGCATGGGCGTGAAGAGAAGCGCGTTTGTCTCGCTCACGAGCGTGAAGCTGACTGTGGGATCGTTGCGAAATTCCTTCTCGAGATTGATCGCGGTGGTCACGCCGGCGAAACCGCCGCCGAGAATCACGATGCGTGTTTTTACCTCCGGCAACGAAGGCTTTGGAGGGGGCGAAAGTTCGCCTAACAAGTGGTCGGTCAACCGCACTGCGCCTGTCGTGAACAAGCCTAACGAAAAGCCGAAGAGTAACCAGCCGACGAGCGCGGGAAAAAGCGTGCGCATTTCGCCCGCGGTCCATTGTGGCATGTGGCCCGCGATGATCGGCAGGAGAATGACGTTGATCGCGCCCCACAGCGGAAGACCGAAAGCAGCCGCTGTCATCGCACGATCGGCGGCCGCGCCGGGCGGCGCCACGCGCGGCAAAGACAACGCGTAAGCCACACCGAGAATCGCGCCGACGATCAGACCATTCGTCGGGCCGCCGACTGACCCGGCTAGAAAAACTCCCGCCGCGATACCGCAAACGAGTCCCGGCAATGCGCGCCGCAACATAGCTAGGCCTTTTCGACTTGGGCGCGGACGCGGTGCAGTCCGGTCGCGCCATCCGGCACCTGGTCGCGATACTCACTGATTTGCAACTCACCTTCGCCGTCCGTCGCGCGAACCACCAGCTTCGTTTCGCCTTCCTCGTCCGGCGTCCAGATGTAGCTCCAGAGCGACCAGGAAATCTTGGTACCTGGTTGAGTAATCTGTGCTTCGGCCCACGTTTCACCGCCGTCGTCGCTTATCTCTACTCTTGAGATTCCGCGGTCACCACCGATTGCCATGCCGCGCAGCTCGGTTGGTTGGCCGACTTTAAACGGCTCGGCAAAATGATCGCCCCGGACTTGCGGCGCATCGATGCGGCTGTGTGTTGGAATGTGGTCGCCTTCGCGCCCCCAACCTTGCTCCTTGTAAAACCCGCAGCCGTGTCGGCGATGCAGCCGGCCGTCCTCTTCATTCAAAAGCTCGATGCGCGTGAGCCATTTCGGATTTTTCTCGCCGTAGCGACCAGGCACGATCATGCGCAGCGGAAAACCGTGGCGTTGCGGCAGCGGCTCTCCGTTCATCTCGTAAGCAACCAGCGTGGTCGGTTCCATCGCCTTTTTGAAATCGAACGTCTCGTAGTAACCGTCGGCCGCGTGGAAGAGAACGGTAGTCACGCTCGGTTTCGGTCTCACTTGCGCGAACAGCGTGGGCAGTGGCACGCCTTTCCAAATGGCGTTGGAACAAAGGCCACTGCCGACGCCGTAAGAAATGCAGAGCAGTGTCGTTTCCTGTTCGACCGAAGGCATCGCGGCAATGTCGGCGAACGACCAGACGCGCGGGTTTTCAACTTGCCCGATGATGTCCAGTCGCCAGTTGTCCCGCACCACATCGGGATCGACCAGGTTCTTCGAGACTTGGTAGAACTTGTCGTTAGGCGTGATCTTGATCACCTGAGGACCGCTGTATTGCGTGCCGTCGTAGCTGAATGTGCCGATACGGAAGAGGCGCCTTAGCGTGGTGCCGAGAGCTAACGCCGCAGCCGCGCCAATTCCCAAGGCAAGAAAACGGCGACGCCCTGGCGAACTGGTCTCAGCGGTGCGAAGCGCCGGCGGGCCGCGCTCGAGTAAGCCGTAGAAAAACATGATTCCCACTCCACAGATCGAGAAGGTGATTAGCATCTCGACCGCGCAAATGAAACGGGCTGTCGGCGGTGGAAATCCGCGGTAGTTCGTCAGCAGTGTCGGCCAGAGTAGAATCACGAAGAGTAGGGTCGCGGCCAAAACGCCGGGAACGATTAGCCGCCATCCGCGCGCGTCCAGGAGCCGACCACTTTCTAACGAGTCTCCTCGTCTCTTGCGATCAAGCCACCACAGATACAGCCCGTAGGCGACGCCGCCCAATCCGGCGACGACCATTTGTCCGACCAGCGCACCGTAGATTCCTTGGAGCTTCAGTGGCGTGTAACCGCCCGCTTTCACGAGCGAGCCGATAAAAAATTCGACCGTCAGGAGCGGGAAGAGTCGATCGAAGATCAGCTCCGTCGGCGTCGGCCAGCCCAGCATGAGGCGGAGAAGCGCCATCGCCAGTAGCATGGCCATTCCGGCGAGAAGACCCGCGCACAGTCCCCAGAAGATTACGTTGAACCAATGGCGACGCGGTGCTGTGGCTACGACGGAGTTGTTCAAGAGAAAGGACTTTTAAATTTCGCGACAACGAGTTGATGCGACCAAGTTGATGGTGCATCCAATTATGATACCGGACATCCTGATATTATTCCCGGAAACAATTTCGAGCGGGGATATCCATAAATGGATCTATTTGGCGCGCTGATGTTTTTCGCGCGGCCAGCTACATCCGAGCGAAGCGAATTCACGATCATACGACTCTTGCATGAGTTGCTTATTCCTCGGAAGGCAGTGCAACTCCCAGCGAAATCGTCTCCGATGGACTCCCCTCGCGCCTCTTAAGCCGCGGCGCGCTGTGCGCGAGATAAACTTGAGCGGCGGAAGCGTACGATGCGCACCGGCGATGTTCCGTGCCGGTTCTCGATCGTGGGCGATTCTTCGCTGCTCCTGAGCGGCGTTAACGACCCCGTATTTCTTCGAGTTGCCAAGGCAAAGAAGGAGGCCAAGAATGTCGCGATCAATTTCATAAGAGTTCGATGCCCCGGGATGTGGATTATTCCGGGACCCGGATTTCTACCACGATCTTCCAGGAGGCGGTCGAAAAAATCGTCCCGCTTCCGCTGCATCCAAGTGACGACGGCTGAGCGAGCACTTTATTTCGGTTGCGTGGATCGACTTCACGAGGAAGTGCGCGCGGACGTTGCTTTCTTCATCTAATCCACAGATGACAGAGCGGCACAAATCGCCGCACCGCTATTTCACTCACGTTGGAATATTCTCCTCCTTCGCGAGTCATAGGGGTGTGGCGAGAGCAGATTTCGAGCAGCTCGTGGATGCACATTATGCCGCGCTGTATCGATTTGCTTTCAGCCTCGCGAAAAACGAAATGGACGCCGCTGATTTAACTCAACAGACCTTCTACATCTGGGCCGAGAAAGGCCATGAGCTACGCGATGCGGCAAAGGCGAAGACATGGCTTTTCACTACGATCTATCGCGAGTTTCTAGGTCGACGAAGACATGAGACACGCTTTCCCAAGGTAGCGATAGACGAAGCTCTGGACGAGGCAGCCGATGCACCGGTGGCGGCGGATAAAATCGATGCCGCGGCGGCTTTGGAGGCGTTGGGCAGGCTGGAGGAAAACTATCGCGCGCCGGTGACGTTGTTTTACCTCAAACAGTTTTCCTACACGGAAATCGCCGACGTTTTGAACGTGCCGATTGGCACGGTCATGTCGCGTTTATCCCGGGGCAAAGCGCAGCTTCGCCAGCTCCTGTCGGAGCAGCAACAAGATGCCAGCCGCCGGATTATCGACATGCCGGGAACAATTCGGATGAGAGAAGAATGTGAACAACCAAGAAGCTAAGTTTATTTTAAGCGCTTACCGGCCGGGCGGTGAAGATGCCGCCGGTACGCAATTCGCGGAAGCTTTGGAACAAGTAAGCCGTGATCCTGGTCTGGCGAGCTGGTTCGCCGATCAACGGGCTTTTGATCAGGTAAACTCGGAGGCGCTTTGTTCGATCCTTGTTCCCGCAGACCTGCGCGGGAATATTCTAGCCGGAGTCAAGATCAGCCAACGGCGTTTTTGGCCGAAGCGGCCAGTTTTACTTGCCATAGCAGCGGCAATCATGCTCCTGACGACGGTGACCGTGGTCTGGACACGACAATCCAGACTTGAAACCTGGCAGCAAGACGCGCTCGCCTCTATTCGAACTCTAGAAGCCGGCCAATCGAAATTCGACCACGAAGCTAGCGACGGTCGCGCCTTACAGGAGTGGCTCGTGGCTCAGCATTCGCCTTCCGTCGGAGCAATGCCTGACGCGTTAGAAGCGCTACCGGCGCTCGGCTGCAAGACTATCTCCGCAGATGGAATCCCAGTATCGATTACTTGTTTTCGGCTGCGCGGGGGCGCGACTGTTCACCTCGTCGTGCGAGACGCGCCAGTCTCGAACGACGCGCCCTCGACGCAGCCACGGTTTACAAAGGCGAACGGCTGGATGATTGCAACCTGGAGCGATAGAGGACGCACCTGCATGCTAGCTACCGAAGCAACAGAGCGGGAGTTGCGGCAACTATTCGCGACAGCAACTCAGGTCATAAGCGGTCGGCTGGCCTTGCTCGTTAGATCTGGTTTGTGGCGTCAAGAACATTGCTCGTCCATCTGAGACGTCGTCCGTTTTGCCTGGTGCCGGAATAATCAGCAACGAAAGGGCTCTTATCCATATGCGACGCCACAGATTACTTGCGCTTATCCTGACGACTCTCACTTCGACGATTGCTTGTCTTCCAGCCGCCGATCTTTCGTTCGAGAGTGGGCCAAAACGAACGCGCTTGCTTGAATTGTATACTTCCGAAGGCTGTAGTAGTTGCCCGCCAGCGGAAGCTTGGTTGAGCAGGCTCAAGGATGAGGGCGGGCTCTGGCGCGATTTCGTCCCCGTGGCCTTTCATGTCGATTACTGGGATCGTCTCGGCTGGCGCGACCCGTTCGCTTCGAAAGCGTGGACAGCGCGGCAGTACCAATACTCGGCCCGCTGGAATGCCGAGAGTGTCTATACGCCAGCTTTCGTGCTCGACGGTCGTGAATGGCACAACAGCGGAGCGCCTGTCGCGGCAGGTGACTCGCCGGGCGTGCTCAAGATCTCTTTAGCTGACGGCCAGACTGTCACCGGCTCGTTTCAAGCGGCGCGCGGCGATGGTAACCAATTCGAGCTACATGTCGCGCGGCTGGGCTTCGGACTGAACGTCAACGTCAAAGCGGGCGAGAATAGTGGCCGTAAACTGCAGCACGACTTTGTGGTGCTCGCGCTCGCCGATGCCAAAATGATTGATGGCAAGACCGAGGTGAGTTTGCCGCGCGGCCCAGCACCGACCGAGGCGAGTTCACCCAGCGCACTTGTAGCCTGGGTAACGGCACCGGGCCAACTCGAGCCAGTGCAAGCGGTCGGCGGTTGGATCCGGTGACGATTCTGGCAGAGAGGTAGTCGCGGCGACTGAACAGCGTAGCCATTGATTGAATCGAACCGCGCTGAACAACGAGCCGAAGTTTGCCGGAATGCGTCTTGATTGCAGACCTGGCGACGAAGCGACAGTCGCACCTGAGCAGAGCTTATTCGAGCAGTTCGCGTGGCTCTACATATTTTGCCGCGAAAAGCTTTTCCGCGACGATACTAATCGCATCATCAGCGCACTCTGGCCCGGAGGCGCGGCGACTCTGGGGCAGGCCTTAATCGAGCTCGGTTGCGGGCCTGGTTTCTACTCCTGCCGTCTAGCCAAGCGCTTTCAGGAAATCAAAGTTCTGGGAGTCGATCGTTGTCCGAGCCAGCTAAATCGGGCGCGGCAGAAGGCGAAGAGCTTGTGTCTTCAGAACTGCGGTTTCGAGAAAGGAAACGCGTTACAGCTAGCGCACCGAGACGGTAGCTTCGACATGGTCGTCGCTTCGCGTTTGTTTCACTATTTTGCCGGACGGAGCACGCGCGGTCGCAGAGATGGTTCGGGTGCTTCGGCCAGGTGGTCGCTGTTTCGTTGCTGAACCGCGGTATGCTTCTTGGGCGTCGCTTCCGCTTGGTGCGCTGTGGTTACTGGCTGCCGTCACCCGGCGCGCCAACATTTATCTTGAACCAGCTAAACCAAGAGTCTTGTCTAGCGGGCAAATGCATCGACTGTTCGCCACTCAGCCGTGGAAGCAGATGAACATCTGGCAGGAAGGACGATACCATTACGCCACGTGTGAGAAGGGAATAACGGACTAACTTATTGAGTGATCCGGGGGAGCTAGAATATGGGTGAAACCATTCCTGTCGCGATCGTCCAGCACGCACCGGTCTTTCTCGATCTACAAGCCAGTGTTGAAAAGGCGATCACGCTCGCTGAGAACGCAGCAAACAGTGGTGCGCGCGTAATTGCCTTTGGCGAGACCTGGCTGCCGGGTTATCCAGCATGGCTTGATCATTGTTCGGACGTTGCGCTGTGGGATCACGCGCCGAGCAAAGAAGTCTACGCGCGACTGCGGCAGAATAGCATTGTGGTTCCGGGCAGGGAAACGCATCGCTTCGCTCAACTGGCCGGCGATCGCAAGGTGACGCTTGTTATTGGCGTGAATGAACGCGTGGATGTCGGACCAGGTAACGGCACGCTCTACAATAGCCTTTTAACTTTCACGCCGGACGGCACCCTGGCGAATCATCATCGCAAGCTTGTTCCAACCTACACTGAGCGTCTTGTCTGGGGTCAGGGCGACGGTGGCGGGCTGCAATCGATTTCCACACCAGCCGGCCGGGTCGGCGGTCTGATCTGTTGGGAACACTGGATGCCTCTCGCGCGTCAGGCGCTGCACAACGCGGGCGAACATGTCCATGTGGCGGTCTGGCCGACCGTTCACGAGATGCATCAAATAGCCAGCCGGCATTACGCGTTCGAAGGACGATGTTTTGTGCTCGCGGCGGGATTGATTATGCGCGTGAAGGATCTGCCTAACGAATTGCCGATCACACTTGAACTTGCTGCTTTGCCCGAGGCGTTCCTTCTCCGCGGCGGCAGCGCGATCATCGGCCCGGACGGCAAATATGTTGTCGAGCCTGTTTACGAACGTGAGGAGATCATCAGGGCCGAGATCGATCTTCATGCAATCGATCGCGAGAAGATGACGCTTGATGTCTCGGGCCATTACAGCCGGCCAGACATTTTCGGCCTCGACGTGCGGAGGCCTTAAGCTCCTACTTCTAGGTCACGCGAGGGGTGCATCCGGAATACTAACGTCTTCACGATCCGCGCGATTTCCAAGGCTAGGAGCGAAAACAAGAGCCAGCGGGCGATATGCCAGTGACCCTTCCCGGCGATCGATTGATGGAAGAGCAGAATGGCGGCGGCGACGTAAGCGAGACGGTGCAGACGTTTCCAGTTTCCGCCGAGCGCGCGCATGGACCACTTATTACTCGTAAGCGCGAGCACCGTCAGGATCGTCAGTCCTACGAAACCGAACCAGACAAACGGCTTCGAAAAACTGCGAAGCAACCCGACCCAACCACCTTCATAGAGAACATGGCAGGCGAAGTGCAAAAGGCCATAGATCCAAGCGGCGACTCCGATGTAACGGCGATGGCGATTGAGTGCCGCGACAATCTGCGAGTTTGGAAAAAGCGTCCGCAGCGGAGTAAGCGCTAGCACCGATCCCAGCGTCCAAATCGCAATCTCGCCACTCTGGTGAAGAAGTTTTTCGAGCGGGTTCGCCCCGAGACCGCCGGTTAATGCCGGTACGACGAGGAGCCAGACTCCCACTCCGCCAAGGATCGCTAGCGCAAAAGCTTTATTCGCAAGAATCTTCGCGATCACCTCGATTCGAAGGAACGGCGGAGGTCAGAAATTCTTCCCCAGATCGAGACCGGCGTAGAGAGTCGCGACTTGCTTATCGTAGCCGTTGAACTTGAGCGTCGGTTGTTTGCCTGCGAAGAAGCCGCCGCCAATGATGCGCTCGCTCGCCTGGCTCCACCGCGGGTGATCGACCTCGGGATTGACGTTCGCATAGAAACCGTACTCGCCCGGCGCCAATTCATTCCAGAGCGTCTTTGGCTGTTCGGCGACGAATTCAACTTTCGCGAGCGACTTCGCGCCTTTGAAGCCGTACTTCCACGGCACGACAAGTCGAATCGGCGCGCCGTTCTGATTGCGCAGCGGCTTGCCGTAAATTCCGGTGGCGAGGAATGCCAGTTCGTTAGTCGCTTCGGCGACAGTTAGTCCTTCGGTGTAAGGCCACGGGAACTCGTGCGAGCGTTGTCCTTCGCAAACAGCGGGATCGAAAAACGACGTGAACTTAACGAACTTTGCCTCCGACTTTGGCTGCGCTGCCGTGACCAGTTTGCTCAATGGGAAGCCGTCCCACGGAATGACCATGGACCAGGCTTCCACGCAACGGTGACGGTAGTTCCGCTGCTCGATTCCGCCCATCGCTTTGATTAGTTCGTCGACGTCGAACTTGGCAGGCTTCTCGCACAATCCGCCAATCTCCACGGACCATGGCTCGGTCTTCCAACCTTGGTTCGCGAGTTTCGCCGGATCTTCTTTCGAGAGGCCCCATTCGTAGAAGTTGTTGTAGCTTGTGATGGAATCGAGCGGGGTCAGTTTCACGCGATCAAGTTTGAAGGCAGGGTTCAGCGAATCAGGAAAGCCGCTCGAAGCTCCGCACATCGCGACCGGCAGAAGGGCTGTCGCTGCAATACCAAAACCGAGAGTGCGCAGAAATTCGCGACGTCGCACGAAATCGGTCTCAGATATGACCTCGCTCTCCGGCAGTTCCCATGATCGGTTTTTGCGTATGTGCATGCAGATTCCTAGCAGTTATTAGCCGTCCTACAGCAAGATGCGCAACGAGGCGTTTTATTTCAAAAAACCCGCAGTCTCCTGGAATAAAGCGGCGCATTCTCAACTCATACTCACTCAACAAAAACAGGAAGCCGACCTGTGACGGACGAACATTTGCCGATAGCCATCTACTACGAGCACCCGGACTGGTTCCGCTCGCTGTTTAGCGAACTCGACCGTCGTGGGACGCCGTATCTGCGCCTGAATGCCGCGCGTCAGACCTACGATCCGAACGCGCTTTGCTCGTCCTCGTACGGATTGTTTTTCAACCGGATGAGCGCCTCGGCCTACCTGCGTGGAAACGGGCAGGCGATTTTTTTCACGCGCGATTACCTGGCGCATTTGGAGCGCTCGGACGTTCGCGTCATCAATGGCGCGGAGGCGTTTTCATTCGAAATCTCGAAGGCGAGACAGCTGTCGCTCCTGCACTCGTTAGGCATTCCGTTCCCGCGTTCGCGGGTGATCAATCACGTCGAGCAAGCGCGGTCTGCATCAGAGGAGATTGGTTTTCCGCTCGTCATTAAGCCGAACATCGGCGGCCGCGGCGCGGGCATCGTCCGCCTCAATTCCGCGCAAGAGCTTCGTCGGGCGCTTGCTGACGGGATGATCGATCTCGGGATCGATCACACGGCGCTCGTGCAGGAATTCGTTCCCGCACACGGCGGACACATCCACCGCGTCGAGACGCTCGCGGGCAAGTTTCTCTACGCCATCGAAGTGTTTACAACCGGTGAGAGTTTTAATCTCTGTCCGGCAGAGATTTGCCAGATCGAGAACGCCGCTACTCAAGGCGCGATGTGTCTGGCGGACGGGCCCGCGGCTGGTCTTAAGATTGAGCCGCACCAGCCACCCGCCGAGATTATCGCGACGGTCGAGCGAATCGTCGCGGCCGCCGGCATAGACGTCGGTGGAGTCGAGTACATCATCGATGCCCGCGACGGGCGAGTGCTCTTCTACGACATCAACGCGCTTTCCAATTTCGTCGCCGATGCGCCACGAATCCTCGGGTTCGATCCGCACGCGCGATTGGTCGATTACCTCGAACGAGAAAGGGACAGAACGTAAATGCGATACGGATATTGGCTGCCGGTTTTCGGCGGATGGCTGCGAAACGTCGAGACGGAAAAGATGGAGGCGAGCTGGGATTACGCCCGCCGCCTCGCGCAACGCAGCGAAGAAATCGGCTTTGATCTCACCCTGATCGCCGAACTCAGCTTGAACGACATCAAAGGCGCCGGCGCGCCGACCCTTGATGCCTGGTCCACTGCTGCAGCCCTGGCTGCGGTAACGAAGCGGCTCGAATTAATGGTTGCGGTGCGTCCGACATTTCATAATCCAGCACTGCTTGCCAAGCAGGCGGCCAATATCGATGAAATCGCCGGGCCGGGCCGTCTCTCGTTGAACGTCGTCTCATCGTGGTGGGCTGATGAGGCGAAGAAGTGTGGCCTGCAATTCGACACGCACGATGATCGTTACGCGCGCACCGCGGAATGGCTGCAAGTCGTGGATGGTATATGGAAGCAGGATCACTTTTCATTCGCGGGCAAATATTACCGGATCGAAGACTCGCTCATGCAGCCGAAGCCGGTCACAAAACCGCGACCGGTGATTTATGCTGGCGGCGAATCCGAAGCGGCGAAAGAGCTGATCTCGGAACGCTGCGACGCATACGTAATGCACGGCGATCCGCCTTCGCGCATCCGAGAGAAAATTGCCGAGATGTCGGAGCGGCGGGAACGGAAGGGGTTGCCGCGGATGCAATTCGGCGTCGCCGCGTACGCGATCGTGCGTGAGACCGAGCGCGAAGCGAAGCGCGAACTCGATCGCATCACCGACGTGAAACAATTCGCCGCCGGTTACGACAACTATCAGCAGTGGCTCGCCGGTACGAACCTCGATCGCAAAGTCTCGCTCGAAGATTACTCCGTTACGAACCGCGGCCTCGCTTCCGGTTTGGTCGGCACGCCCGAACGGGTACGTGAACGCGTCGCTGAATTCGAAGATGCAGGCGCAGATTTACTGCTACTGCAATGCAGTCCGCAGCTCGAGGAGATGGAGCGATTTGCCGAGACAGTGATCCGTCAAAAAATGGCAACTTCTCCCGAGTAATCTGTTCGCGACAAGATGAAGGATTTCGCGAGGCGAACCGATGAATGATTTGAACCGGAGGGACGAGCGGGATTGGCCGCGCTACAGCCGACAAACTGGCTCAGCTTGGCATCCATGTTATCGTCGCCGGTCGCGAGGCGGATCAACTTGCCTTCAGCGTGGGCACGTTCCGCCTGGGCCGAGCCGCGCACCATCTCTTTCAGGTGTTCGATTAACTCGGTCTGCTCGTTAATGGGCAATTTTGAGTAACCGACGATGTCGAGAAAGAGGACGTGCCCGATCTCCAGTGTCACGTTGTCCTGGTTCTCGTGCATGAGGCGCTATTTGGAATCTTTCGCCGCAAGCGACTCTACGATTTTTTCGAAGCGCGGATCGCCGCGGAGCGGGTCCCAGAAGGGGAGCAGCTTTAACGCGCCGTAGGTCGCAACGGTGGATCCGCCGGGTGATTGGCCGTTGTCCGCCAGGTATTGCAAAGCAGTGTCCTTCTCGCCTGCCCAGGCAGCGATCATGGCGAAATAGACAAGCATCCGGCAGCCATTGGTTGAATCTTTTTCTACGGGAAGAAGTTCGATCGCGCGCCGCCCCTCGCGCAGCGCCTCTTCTTTTCGCCCCAGAGCGGCGTCGATCAGACCGAGCACGCAAAGCGACGGTCCATAATCTGGCTGCGCTTGCACGATCTTCTCCTGTTCGAGACGAGCCTTGGTAAAGGCGACGTGTGCTCTCGCCTCGAGGTTCATCATCCGCGCCAGTAACCCTTCGCCAAAGCTGCGGCTTAAAGTAAGAGGCCCGTCGAGCCAACACGGATTGTCGCCCAGCGCCACCAGGGCCCGCTCCGCTGCCGTTGGATCGCGCTCCGCCAGCGCGCAAGTAAACCAGTTATCCGCAGTATCAGAAATTGCGCTTGGATCCCCGGCCAGAATCGAATCGATCGTTTCATGCAACGGTCGCGTCTCGGCTTTCCAGTCAAGGTCAACTAGCGCACGGGTAGTTTTTGTGGCGACATCGTTTGGAACAATGGTTAAAGCGCGATCTAACACGGCAGCCACCTCTGGATAGCGCCGCAGAAACTGGTAGCTGAGGGCAAGCTGTTGGAGCGTATAAACGTTGCGCGGATCAAGCTCTACTGCGCGCTCCAGATTACGCACTCCTTCTTCCTGTTGCCCGCGCCGGCGCAAAATGTAGCCGGTCAATTCGAAGATGCGCGCGTCATTAGGTAAACTGCGCCGCGCCACGTCCAGCTCGGCCAGTGCGCCATTGTAGTCACGCTGGCAACGATACAGATAGTTCGCCCGCGCGAGATGCGTTTCGCCAGCATCTGGCAGCAGCCGTGTGGCCGCTTGAAGAGCCGCTTCCGTCAAGGCAAGTCGGGCAGGAGTATGGTCGCCTTCCACCGAATACGCGTAACCGTGAGCAAAGACGAGCTGGTAGTAGGCCTCGAAAAAGGCAGGGTCTCGTGCAACCGCTTGATTAAGAAGCTCAACCGCCTGTCGCAGGATTGGCTGCGAATTAGTCAAACCGAGCGAGAGAAGCAGACTCTTGGCTCGAGTGTAGAGGTCGAAGGCGGCCAGGTCGGTGGTGGGCGGTTTTTCAATCGCCGCCTTCTCGTTAGGCGAAAGCTTGGCCTGCAACTGCTCGGCAATGGCTTTGGCAATCTCGCTCTGGATGGCAAACACATCGGCCAAATCCCGATCGTAGGTCTGGGCCCAGAGATGCGCGTCGGTGCGCGCGTCAATCAACTGCGCGTTTACCCGAATCTTGTTCGCCGCACGCTGGACACTGCCTTCGAGTAAATGGGCCACGCCCAGTTGCTGACCGATCTCGCGCAGATTGCGCGCAACTCCGCTCTTGTATTGCATCACCGAACCGCGGCTGATCACTTTCAGGTCTGCGATCTTTGCCAGGTCGGTCAAAATTTCATCCTGCACCCCGTCCGCGAAGTAAGTGTTCTGTTTTTCGTCGCTGAGGTTTTCAAAAGGCAGGACCGCGATGCTTTTCTCCATCACGGCCGCGACCGCCGGTTGCGTTGGCTTTCGCATGAAGAAGAAGCCGCCTGCGAGCAACGCGAGAAGGAGCAGCGCGGCGATCCATCCGGCACTGCTGCGGCGCGCTGGTTTTTCGACTACCGCCTTTGCTGCCGCAGCTTGCTGCAATTTCTGTGGGATCGCGGCGTTGCCCAGTGGTTCAGCATAAAGATTGACCAGATGGAGCCGGACGCCGTGCTTGACCTCGCAATCACCCAGGTCGCGCAGACGCGGCGCCCATTGCCGGTATTGAATCAGATCATCCGCCACGTGCTGCGAAAGAAGGATGTGCCCGGCGTCACCGCAATCCATCACCCGTTGCGCCATGTTGATGCCGGCCCCGGCGATGTTGGTGCGCCCGCTCACATCGGTCACTTCGCTCACCGGCCCGCTGTGAATCCCCATGCGCACCGGAAGTTCCGGATGCTTTTGCAGCGCTTCGGCAATCTCCAGCGCGCACCGGGCCGGTTCCTCCACGCTGTGACGGAAGACCAGCGCCACCCCGTCGCCGGTCGGCAGCCTGACGAGTTGTTCATCGGTCGCTTCCCGCACCGGCGCGGTCGCGAGCACAATGTCGGTCAGCTGCTTCAGCCGTTCCTTCTGCTCTTCTATTAAGAGCTTGGAGTAACCGACAATGTCGATGAACAGAACATGCCCGATCTCAAGGTGGAGATTATTGCTATCGGGTTCCGCTGCCATGTTTCCACCCATCCGGCCGAGGCCAATCATATTTATTTTGCTAAAGTAGTCCTAGTAGAAGAACCTAAGAATTGCGAGGGCGCTGTTCGATATCCGCAGTGGAATATGCAGCGCTTGTTATTCGCGTGGTGCAGCTTCGCGCAAATGGGACCTACCCCTCCGCGAACCCTGAGAAAACTCTCGGCGGCGGCTAGCATGCCTAACGGGGGCGCGGTAAAATAGATCCAACACGCATGCCAATAGTTGGCAGAAAACGCCGAACCAAGTGTTCGTGCCGGGTTCGTGCTCATCCCGGACAGCGGCCATTCGAAGGTCCAATATATCGCGATCAGTGCGCCGGCAAAGTACGGTGTGTATCGTGCGACGTCTTTACGATTGGACACGAACAAAACCGTAATCATCAGAATAAAAGAAATCGTCATTTCTGCGACAAAGGCGGCAGCGTTGCCGTACCTGCCAGGAATTGTCACCGCGTAGCGTACCGCGGGGTCACCCGGCGCACCCAGCAGCAGATATGTAGCGATCACGACACCGCTAATCCCGCCAATGAGTTGCGCGGCAACGTAGAATACCGCATCTGAGAAGTCCATCTTTCCCAATCGATAAAACGTGAGCGTTACGCCCGGATTGAAATGAGCTCCGGACTGCTTACCCCAAGGTGAGGTGACAATCGCGACAACAGTAGCTCCCATGCCTAATCCCATAACGGCCCGGCGAAAGAAGCTGTTACCGATAACATGTCGGACCGGTGAAGCAGGATGTTGTAACAAGGTTGCGATTGCGCATGTAGAGAACATGTACAAACCAAGCTCACCAGCTTCCATCAGATACTCCGGCCAATGGAAACGTAAGTTGCCAAACGCGTTAACAGCATTAGCTCTGGTCATACCGATCATTAACCTAGTCCTTACGAGCTGACTGACGTGTATTGGCGTTTCTCCGCAGCCGCGTAGCGTCGTTTGGGCACGCGGGCAAACAACATTCCCAAACTCTCACTCATGGTCGGACGAGTGAACACAGCGTCTCGTAATAGCGTATAAAGCGCCCCTGCTAGCATTGTGACCTGAACGTTACCCATTAATTCTCCTGTCTCCGGCCAGAAAGCAGCGAAACCAGGCTTTCTGAGAATCAGAGCTATCGGCCAGACTCGACGAGTTGTGATGTATCGAGGATCAAACATGTTAAGCCACGCAGGTCAAGGAACGCGCGCTGGCGAGCTTTTACAAAACGAAGGAGTACGTGCTCGCAAACGGCGCACCGCGCCACGAGGCCGGGAGCTTGCATGTATACATGTGCCTCGGCAAAGCGCTTTATTGCGCCGCAGTGCGCACACTCTCCCCGTGCAGCTGTAACATCCATGGTAAATATGTCGCTCAACTCACCTGCGGCAGCGTTACCGTCAAGATAGTCGTAGTCGTTGCTATGTGAGTTCATTTCCGATCTCCCGTGGGTCCAAAGCGCTCCGTCCTGATCTTGTCAGGGCTGTTGCCAGAGGAGCTAAGGAAGCCAGCAACACTTTCAACGAACGATGTGGGGCCGCAAACGTAGCAGGTCGGGACAAGGTTTGACGGCCAGGTGGTATTCGCAATCAGAGCGGCGTCGATGCGGCTGGGCGGTCGCGGCCAATCCTTCGGAGCAACTCGTGTGTAGGCGCACGTAAGATTCACAGAACCGGCGTGATCAGATAGCGCCTGGAGTTCCTCGCGGTAAAAGACCGCTTCCGGTTCGCGGACGGAGTACAACAATCGAAACGGCGCGGTACTGCCCGCCAACGCGCGCGCGCGAATCATGGCCATGAGCGGAACAATGCCCGAACCCCCTGCCACTAGCTGGATCGGCTCAGTCTGTCGGGTGCGCCACACGAACCAACCGCCGATCGGACCTCGCAACTCCAGACGATCGCCGACGGCGATTTCTTGCGTGAGATAAGGCGAGACCTCGCCGTCAGGCAGTCGTTCGACGGTTAGTTCAACGCGCCTTTCGGTGTTCGCTGCAGAGGCGATCGAGTATGATCTAACCGCAGAGTATCCATCCGAGGCCGTCAAACGCACGTCAACGTGCTGGCCCGCGACGTGACCCGGCCAATCTGAAACGTCGAGCGTGATCGTCCGCGCCGTCGCCGTTTCGTCGTGTAGAGCAACCACTATTCCGACACGCCACATCACTCGTCTCCCGAATAACGCTGTTCCCGCCACGGGTCCCCATAAATATGGTAGCCGAGACTTTCCCAAAAGCCGGGTTTGTCCTGGTGCATCAGCGTAAGACCCCGCACCCACTTTGCGCTCTTCCACAAATACAGATGGGGGACAAGCAGCCGTGCAGGTCCGCCGTGTTCCGGTGCAAGATCTTTGTTGTCAAAGCGGAACGCGATCCACGCCTGCTTGTTCCTGAGGTCGCTCAACGGCAGGTTGGTGGTGTAGTCACCGTAGGAACGCGCCATTGCGTGAGAAGCATCTGTCTTCACGTCAGCAAGCAGGGTGTCGAGGGAAACGCCCTCCCAGGATGTTCTGAGTTTCGACCATCGCGTGACGCAGTGCAGATCAACCGTGAAGGTCTCGGCGGGCAAGTCACGAAACGACTTCCAGTCCCATCGTCGCAGAACATTCGTGCCGTCGTCGATCACAAATTCCCATTGGTCGAGTGGGATGTGTGGCGTCGGTCCTGCGGACAAAACAGGGAAGTCAGTAGTTAGGTACTGCCCTGGTGGTAGCTTTGCATCTGCCGCGCTGCGTCGACCGGAAAAGCCTCGTGAGATAATCCCCATTTGTACTTCTCCCTACTTGATCAAGGTATCGGACTCCTTCGCTAATCCGCCCTTCTCTATGACAAACTTTGCGATTTGATCGACACCTTCGCCGCTCTTAAAATTCGTAAAAACGAAGGGTCGCTTGGCGCGCATTCTCAGCGTATCCGCTTCCATGATACCCAGATTTGTACCTACTAGAGGAGCCAAATCTATTTTGTTTATGACGAGAAGATCGGAGCGCGTGATCCCAGGGCCACCCTTGCGAAGTATTTTTTCACCTTCCGCGACGTCGATCGCATAGATCGTCAAGTCCGCCAGCTCGGGGCTGAAGGTTGCCGCAAGATTATCGCCACACGACTCGACAAAGCATAATTCTGCATGTGGAAATTTCCGGTTCATGTCTTTAATGGCGGCAAGGTTCATGGAAGCATTCTCGCGAATCGCCGTATGAGGACAGCCGCCTGTCTCGACGCCCATATTACGCGGAGCATTCACGCTATCGAAGTTAGTGTTGTTCGTGATCGGATCTCCCGCTCAGTTTCGTAATCGATTCAGAAGCTTGTCCAACGTGAATCGGTCAGGCTCCCAAAACGCCAGTAAGAATGCTGCAGCCGCTGCCGAGAAGACCGAATAGTCGAATGGCGTCTTGATGCCAAGACCTGTGGCCATGCCTATAGCAAATGACAAAAGGAGAAGACCGGAGAGGAGGGAGGCCATTCGTACTTTGAAGCCTGCGATAAGCAATATCCCAAAAAGTGTCTCCGCGACGGTAGCTGCCCAAGCAAACGACACTGTCAATGAACTGGGGAAGAGAGATGTCACCGCGCCCGTGTACTCCACGAAATGAGCGAAATTTCCCCAAGATACGTTCTTAGCTCCATAAGGCCCCAACAAGCCAAAACGATCAGCCACAGCGGATAGAAAGGAAGCTCCTAGCGCAAACCGTGCGAACAGACGGACAATCTCTGTCCCATTCTCTCTGAGTTGCGCGGCTTTTGAATTCATACGTGCTTCCACGTAAGGAACATTGCTTTAGGTAAAATGGTTCCATCGGAGAAATTCAATGCTCCGAAGCTAGTGAATGGGAGTGAGAATCGGTGCTCCTTCATTTTTGATAAAAAATACGACGAACTTCGCTGGTTTCGTCTTACTCGCGTTGCGGCTTACGGTATGAACGTCTTCAGGTGATTCGTAAAATACTTGCCCGGGACCAAGCCGGCGAAGCGTGCCGCCACGAACTTGCATCTCAACTTCCCCATCGAGAACATAGACAACCGCGTGCGCATCATGCCGGTGGATCGCGTCGGCGGCTCCTGGGGCGTAATTGACAGTAATGACTTCAATCTCTTTACCCGGTGCTTCCGGAAGCTGTTTCGTAAGGAGCGTATTCACTTGCTGGGCATGCGTTGCCATGGCAAATCCGAAGGTAAAGATAAATACAGAGAGGATGAGCTTCTTCATGTTATGCATCCCATCGGTCCTTTCGGTGATGTGCTGCGATAACCGGCTTACCCCTCTTTCAATACTTATTTCTTGTTTATTGTTCGGTCCAGAAACTCATGCATCAACGACCCAATCCGATCCACTTCTTCTTCCAACGCGAAATGGCCCGTGTCGAGAAGATGGAGCTCTGCGCCGGGAAGCTCTCTTTTAAAGAGTTCAGCCCCCTCCACCGTAAAGATTCCATCGTTTTTGCCCCAAGTGACCAGCGTGGGGGGCTGTTGTTTACGGAAATACGCCTGCCAAACGGCATAGGCATCCAGATTCCTTTTTGCATTGGAGAGGATTGAAAGTTGAATAACCTTGTTCCCCGGCCGGTCCATATAAGCCTGGTCGATCACCCAATTGTCAGGGCTGATCCTCGACGGATCGCTGACACCATGCAGATAATGCCACTTTGTTCCTTCAATCGTCAGAAGCCAGCCGCGTAGAACTTGAGCGTTCTTTTCGCTCGGATCTTCCCAATAGTCAGATAATCCCTTTTTTAAGAATTCCTTATTTATGGCTTCAACATGGGCGTCCGCGTTTTGGACGATCATAGCGGTCACGCGTTCGGGATGCATGACAGCTAAATGGAAGCCAACCGATGAACCTATGTCCGAGAGGTATAGCGCATATGAAGAAAGATTCAGCTTTTCGGTGAACTTTTCGGTCACAGTCGCTAACTGCTCGAAGGAATAGTCGAAATCGTTGACCGACGGTGCTGAGCTTTCGCCATATCCAGGGAAGTCTGGGGCAACGACATGATATTTATCCGCAAGAATGGGAATCAGATTGCGGAACATATGAGAAGAAGACGGAAAGCCGTGCAAGAGCAGAACGGTGGGAGCATCCCGGGGACCCGCTTCGCGATAGAAGATTTCCAGCCCCTCCACGTTAAGCGTGCGATAGAAAACGGTCGGCGTAATCGTGTTAAACATCTAAGCTCTCCTTTCAGCGCGTAAATTGCAGCTCGCGGGCGTTAGGCAATCCCCGAGTCCTGACGAATGAAAGCGGATGATCGTCTTTCCCTTTATCCGCTCGGTCCGGTTGAAGGCGGCGACCGCATCGTCGACGGCAACCACGTTACCGATGTTTGTCCGCAGTCGACCATCCCGGACCCGCTGGACGAGCTCACTCAATTGGGCGCGATCGGGTAGCACGACGAAGTCGATAGTCAGGCCGCCAGAGGGCCGCGCCTCGGTCGGGCCGGTAACGGTCACCAGCGTTCCTCCGGTGCGAATCACGCCCGCAGACCGCTTTGCGATGTCGCCGCCGAGGACATCGAAAACCAGATCGACCGCGCCGACATCTTCTAGTGCGTCATTATCGAGGTCGACGAACTCCTGTGCGCCGAAGTCGAGAGCCGTCTGACGGCCGGCAGCGCGCCCGGTCCCGATGACGTACGCGCCGGCCTCACGTGCAAGCTGAGTTGCCATCGAACCGACTACGCCGGCCGCACCGTGCACGAGGACGCTCTGGCCCGCACGCAGGCGGCCGTGCTCGAACAGGCCCTGCCACGCGGTCAGGCCGGGCATCACGAGGGCCGCACCCACGGTGAAGTCAACGTCGCCCGGCAGTGGTGTGAGAGTGCGTTCCTCGACGGCCACATACTCCGCCAGCGTGCCGTCGCGATACCAGTCCGTGAGGCCGAACACCCGCTGTCCAATCGACAGCCCCGTCGTGCCATAGCCGAGAGCGGTGACCACTCCGGCCAGTTCGTGTCCGGGGATTGAAGGCGTCCGGTCGCGGCCGACGCGATCGGTCCAGGTCGAGGGCCACGTCAGCTCATCCCCGGTGAATCCCGACGCATGAATCTGAACAACTACGTCGTTTATCGCCGCCTGCGGCTCGGGCCGCTCCACTAGCTTCACCCCGGCCGTTCCCGCAGCCTGATCCGTCACCACAATCGCCTTCATAGGTATTTGATCCGGTATTTTCTGGAGAGCGCATCGTTTTGCTCTTGTGATGGTTCTCCACGTGTGAATAGGCCCGCCAATTCGACAAAGTAATTATCAAACTGACCCGGCAATATCGTATCTAAAAGCCGGCTCGGCTTATTTCCGACGTTCGTGAATCCATGAGGAATTCCCCTTGGCAATAATGCCATCACCCCTGGAACCGCTTTCATCTTTTGGTCTCCAAGCGTCACCTCAATTTCCCCTTCCAACAGATAAACAAGTTCATCCTCACGTTCGTGAACATGAAGAGCGACACCTTTTCCCGGCGGCGTAACAAATTCCATAACAGAAAAGACTCCGTTCGTGTCCTTGCTCTTCACTTTGTGAGAAATTGGACTGCCCGCGATGTTTAGTTTTTCACCTCCACCCGGCGGGACCAAAATTGGTTGCTGCATCGTCTTCTGTTGCGTTTTATCAACCATGAGCGTTTCCATACAGGTAATTTCCTTTCGATTGTTGGTTGTTGAACTTTTTCGTTGTTTGATCGCAGCATGAGTGCTGACAACCCTAAAAAATCGAACGCTTCAGAACCCGCGTTGCAAAGTATCTTAAGTTGTATTTTTGCTTTGCGGAGTTTTTCGCCCAAGAGCGCGCATTCAGCGTTTGGTTTGCGATAAATAATCGCAGCTTAAGAATGCAACGAAGCAATGAAGCGGCGATCCAAAGCGACTACCAGACTACAATCGGTTCTCGATCCCACACTGGAAAAACCGCTCTTACATCTGCACGCGGCGATCGATGTCGATTCGTTTTGGAAAGGCGTTCAAGATGTAATCGAAGCGGCGCTTCCCAACTGTTTCATCGGCCTCACCTTGCAACACAGTCCTATTTTGCCGCGAATCGCCAAATCGACGCAGAAACTTCCAGGTAGCTTCTTCCCGATCATGCCGATCAAGAAATATTTCACCGCTCATCCGCACAGGAACGTTCTAGTCATTAACGATTGTTTTTCAGACGAGCGCCATTTTAGGAGGTCTTCGTTTTATCGGGACTGTATCGTGCCAATAAACGGCCGATGCGCCATTGGCTTATTCTTCTGGGAAAGCAGGCGCCTCCTCGCCGCAATCATTGTCGTGCGCAGCGAGCAGCAGGGCGAGCTGTCACCGGGCGAAATGAGAGTGATTCGCTATCTCCACGCTCAATTTCAAACGGCACTTCACCGGCTGCATTCGCGCTCGCGCGAACGGGCTGTACGAGTAGCCCTTGAACAATTCATGCGCCGAGTCCCATTACCAACAGTTCTGTTGCGATGGAATTTGAGGCTGGCCTATCGAAATCAAGCCGCAGTCGAGTCTTGTGCTGTGTGGCAACGGGGGCCATCGGAAGCGCGCTTTATCAAATTGAAAGCTCCACTTCCTCCTGAGGTTCTCAATCAATGTCGCGTTCTCAAAAAGCGATGGGAACACCTCACTCCTCTTGGTCTCGCGCCAGCCAATTTTTGGGACGAGACAGTTCGGCATCCGACGCGACGTGATCTTCGCGCGACGATCAGTTTGAAACAGATTGGTTCGGCCGCCTTCGCGCGACCGCATTTTCTCGTCGAGTTCGAGAGTTTTCAGGCGAGGGCAGAGACAGGATATCAAATCAGCAGCGCTTCGTTGTCGCATCTGGTCCGCCTGACGAGTCGAGAACAGAATTTGGCGCGTTTGGTATGCGACGGGCGCAGTAATCAGGAGGTTGCCGATGAAGCTGGTTTGAGTCTTGAAACGGTGAAAAGACATCTTCATTCCATCTTCTGCAAACTGGAAGTGTCCAGTCGCAGCCGATTGATGGCGCTGATGCGTTGAACACGTCAGTCCATCGCTAGTAAACGGCGTAGCACCCGTCATCGGACCATCGTAGCGGTGTCGCTGCGTAATCCGATGTGTTATTGTGA
>DASYDV010000004.1:0-42929 GCA_036499375.1 Candidatus Udaeobacter sp. | reverse complement strand
CCCCAACTAAATCCGGCTTTGCTGAGATTGTCCGCAATGATTTCCCAATACTTCACCGACGAGGAGTGCCGATGCTTCTTTTTAATAACACTTAGCGATGACGGGGTCGTTCGGCTTCTCGGCGAATATCTCGCGCAGGATGCGCGCAAACCACGGTGCAAATCCGAAAGGAAGTCAGAAGGACGAAGCATGAACGACACACAGACGCTAGTTCTCATCCACGCTGTCGCATGGCCGATTTTAATTTGGTTACTCAGCAAAACATGGAGCTACGCATGACTTTCCAGCTGCGCCTCAAATCGACAATGAATCGCGGCCTGTAGTTCCACAAACGCAGTCAGCATTTCATCAGCGCGCACGTTTTCGCGCATTCAAAGTTCGCCGTGCTTGTTGCGCTAGCGCGTCGGTGACGGCGCAGGACGATTCATATACCCTGGTGACGCGTTTTCAGGTTCTTCCGTAACGGTCGTTCCCTCCTGCTGACAAGAAGCGATAAATGCCATCGCAACGAAGATACCTAGTAAAGACAATATGTATTTCTTCATAGGTTCGGAGTTTTTGGATCGAGTGCCGCAGAATGTCAAGCTCCCACAAGCATAACGGCGATTTCAGAGAGTGGCGAAAGTGTTACGACAATAAACTCACCGCAAACTGGTGAATCGCCCGTTCCGCTTCCAGAAATGCTGTCAGGATTTCGTCAGCTCGCACGATAAAACGCTTTCCGTCGCGATGCACGTCAACAAGTCCGGACTATTCCATGCTCTGAAACGGAGAAATGCGTCGCTTGACTCATCACCATTCACTCATCACTTATCACTTCCGAATCGGGCGGTTAGCTCAGTGGTAGAGCGTCTCGTTTACACCGAGAGGGTCGGAGGTTCGAAACCTTCACCGCCCATTTTTCGGTGACGGTGATGAGTGACGAGAAAGTCCGTGAGCGGGTCGCGAGAGCATTTCATTCACTACCGGTTCGACGTGAATCTTGGTTGGGTCGAGCAGCGGGGACTAACCAGGGGGTCGGAAGGCAAAGGGGAAAGAGCAAAGCGCAGAGAGCAAAGAGCCGACGGCGATTATTTCCAGATTCTGACTAGTCCGGAATTGCGAATGCCGCGATCAAATGTAAGCAGGGGCACATTCAATGCCCGCGCAGTCGCGACGATCAGGCGGTCAGCCGGATCGCGTCGGAACGTTTTTGGAAATTCGAAAAGCTCCAGCGCGACTGCTCGTGTGATCTGAGCAAGTCGAACCGTATCGGGATGAATCGCTTGTTCCAGCCAGGTTGCTGGGTTCGGAAAGAGTTCCACCCGTCCAGCTTCGACAAGCAGTGACAGTTCCCAGAGACTCGCCACGCTCAAAAGGGGACGCTCAGCCATATCATCGAGCGCCGAAATGATTCTGGGTGAGAGCTGGGGCAAGCGCGTCAGCCACCAAATCCAGACATGCGTATCAATCAGCACGTCCACGCAGATTCCTGGCCTCTTGCTCAATGAACTTCTTAACGGTTGCGCCGGTGACCGTCGGGCGAACGATATTCCCCTTGATCCTGGCCGCGCCAGCCAGTCGGAGCCATGGTTTTTTCGCCGTGGCTGGAGGCGGCACCAGCTGCGCGACGACTTCGCCGTGCTTGGTGATGGAAATTGTCTCGTGTTTCTTGCCGATATCGGTCATGAGACGGAGGCACTTTGCTTTAAATTCTGTGGCGCTAATTCGCATCTGACCAGTTAATATGACCAGTTTCTTCTGTCAATTCTGGCAACTATGTCAGCATCTCCCGCACCGCCGCTTCGCAGTGGATCTTTGTCGTATCGAGAAATGGAATGCCGTTGTGGTCGGGATCGCGAAGAATCAGGGGTAGTTCGGTACCGGCGAGAATCACACCGTCAATTCCGCTCTTTGCTTTCATCCGATCGACAATGGCAAGCAAGCCAGCGCGGGTCTCGGGCAGAAATTTCCCGGGGACCAATTCGCTAAAGTATTTGTCGTGAATGTAATCCTGATCGTGCGTATCCGGCAGGAGCAGCTCGATACCCTCGCGCGAGAAAACCTTTGGATAAAAATTCGCACGCATCGTGTAGCGCGTGCCGAACAAGGCGAGCCGTTTCAAATTCTGTATTTTGGCCGCGGCGCAGGTTGCTTCGACAATGCTGAGCAGCGGAACCGGCGATCTTCGCGCGACATCATCGAACACGATATGAGGCGTATTCGCGGAGATTATCCCGAAATCTGCGCCTGCCCGCGCAAGTTTCTCGACTGTCTCAAGCAAGTAATCGGCCATGCCGCCGAGGTCGTTTGCCTCCATGAAATTGAGTCCCTTTGTCAGATCAATGCTGACGATGATAAGCTCCGGATAATGCACCTCGCCGGTGCGCTTGCGATACAGCGCGATGATTCGTTGGTAATAGTCCAGTGTGCTTTCCGGCCCCAGCCCGCCGATGATTCCGAGAGTCTTCATTTGTTTACCACGAATCAGTCTTCGCCAAAGCTATTGAGGACAAGTAAGCACGAATGAACACGAATGTGATGAAATGAAAAGCAGATCAACGCTCCAGTTTGTTGTCATCATCGGTATCGTAAATTTCTTCGCTGATTTTACGTACGAAGGCGCGCGCGGAATTGTCGGACCGTTCCTTGGCTCGTTAGGCGCCAGTGCGGCGATTGTCGGATTCGTAGCGGGTTTCGGTGAGCTCCTGGGGTACGGCCTGCGCTCGCTTTCGGGTTATTTCGCGGACAAATCGCATCGGCATTGGGCATTTGCCTTCATGGGATACACAATCAACATGCTCGCAGTTCCCGCGCTTGCGCTTGCCGGACAATGGCCGCTTGCCTCTGCACTTGTTGTGGCCGAGCGCGTCGGACGAGGCATCCGCAAACCGACAGTAGAAGCCATGCTTTCGTACGCCGGCAAATCAATTGGCGCAGGATGGGTGTTTGGACTGAACGAAGCGCTCGATCAGGCTGGCGCGACAATCGGGCCGCTGCTGATGGCGCTGATTCTTTATCAGAACCATGGGTTTCGAACCGGTTTCGGAGTTCTGCTTATTCCGGCGTTGTGTTGTCTGGCAATTTTGGTTGTGGCTCGACTGTTGCATCCGCGGCCGCACGAGTTGGAGGAAGGCACCGGACATGCTCTGGTGACCACGAATTTGACGCGCGCCTACTGGATCTATCTCGCGGCCGGCGCGCTGATCGCCGCCGGGTTTGCCGATTTCGCGCTGATTGGTTTCCATTTTCACAAAGCCAATATTGTTTCGGCGGATTTAATTCCCGTGTTTTACGCAGTGGCGATGGCAAGCAGCGCACTCGCGTCGATTCCACTCGGTCGTTTGTTCGACAGGTTCGGCGCGAATGTTTCCTTGTACGCGTTTGTCATTTCGGCTGTGGCCGCGCCTTTTGTTTTTCTAGGCTCAACCGTCTTAGCGCTGATTGGGATGATCTTTTGGGGGATCGGAATGAGCGCACAGGGATCTCTCTTTCAAGCGGTGCTCACCGGCGTTATTCCACCACAAAAACGAAGCACGGCGTTCGGCCTGTTTGATACCGGATACGGGATTGCGTGGTTTATCGGCAGTGCAATGATGGGATTGCTCTATGACAGATCGGTCATGGCCGTGGCGCTCTTTTCGACGATTCTTCAGCTCGCTGCGATTCCTGTTATTTTTATCGCGAACAGGCAGCGCTAAATTTTCATGGATCCGTACACAAAACCAAAAGAGCGAAACATCGGTGCTCTTCGGCCGAAGATCCGGCACGTGTCCCAATCCGTGGAATCGCGAACCCGGCGCGAACGTCAGGCGGAAAAGGAATGCGTCACAGCAGAACGTCGCGCGATCAAAAAGGCAGCGCGCCAACATCTGAAGAACCAATTGTTGCGAGAACTCGAACAGGAGCAATGAACCTCGCCTATCCATTCTTATAGCCGCGCGCCTATGTGGAGCGTGGCGGACCCGGACAGCCGCGAATGATTTCGGTAGCACGCGATAGGCTTTGCCGCGTGCTCGTTTAACACTAGGATTGCGCGCATGAAAGGCGTCAATCTCTTCCTCATTTTTCTAGTGTCGCTCGCGACGATCAGTGCACGCGCGCAGTCGCCATCCCAGCGTAAACCGGACGTTTCCAACAAGGCATTGATCACGAAATCGACCCCGAGCATCGACACAAAAGCTTTCAAGGATCACAGCACAAACGCATCAACTACAACGCTACACAAACTCGCCGAAGACTATTACGCGTGGCGGAATGAAAATTATCCTGTGCAGAGCAGTGAGGCCGGACTGCACACGTGGGACGATCGGCTGACCGATTATTCGCCTGTCAAAATCGCGGGGCGAGCACAGCATGTGCGTTTGCTTTTGGACAAGGTGCGCGGCATGAAGACCGACAACTGGCCCAAGGAAGAGCGCATCGATTGGATTCTCTTTCGCTCCCAGCTTGAGAATGTCGATTTCGGCGATCGTATTCTGAAATTTGAGCGCACGAATCCACAGGTTTACACGGACGAATGCACAAACGCGATTTTCTCATTGCTAAAGAAAAAATACGACGCACCGAGAAAGCGCGCGCTCGCCGCTACTGCGCGTCTCAAACAGATGCCGGTGCTGTTGAAGCAAGGGCTGAGCAATCTGCGAAACCCGGTTAAACTTTATGCACAGCTTGCGATCCAATCGGCGCGCTCGATGGATCCACTTTTAAATGGCAGTTTGATGGCGCTGGATGCGGGCCTTGCGCCTAACGAACACGACGAACTCGTGAAAGCCCGGGACGCAGCGCTCGTCGCTCTGCATGACTACGCCGGCGAACTGGAAAAGGGCCTGCCAAAAATGGTCGATTTCACGCCCATGGGTGAAGCAAACTACAATTATTATCTCAAGCACGTTTTGCTTCTGCCGCTTAACGCCTCGGACGTGGAAATGATCGGACGCGTCGAACTGGCGCGTTACCGCGCGCTTGAGGCGCTGCTTCCGGATCCAAAACTGGCCGATCCCGATCCAAAGCGCGCCGCCCGCATTCCGCCCGATCAGGAATCGTTTTTGAAAGCGTACGAAAGCCGTGAGGCAGAAATGATCAGCTTCTTAAAAGAGCATAATCTTGTCACGTTGCCCGATTACCTCGGGCCGTTCCAAATTCGGCAGTTGCCTGAAGCGTTCAAACCAACCAGCCCAGGAGGATTCATGAATCCTCCCGGTGTTTATGATAAAGACTCGACCGGATTCTATTTTATTCCGACCTATAATCCGGAATCCACGAATTTCTATATTCGCGCCGCCATCGAAGATCCGCGACCAATCCTCGGGCATGAAGGTATCCCCGGGCATTTTCTCCAGCTCTCGATCGCGAATCATTTAAGCGATGAAATCCGGCGTCAGCACCAGGACAATGTTTTTGTGGAAGGCTGGGCACTCTACGGCGAAGAGATGCTAATGCGCACCGGGCTTTATCCGAACAATTCGCCAGCGCAGGGGCAAATTTTGCGTCTGTCGCGCTATCGTGCCGCCCGGATCGGAGTCGACGTGAATCTGCATACCGGCCGGTGGACCTTCGAACAGGCCGTCAAATATTTCATGGACGCCGGTGGACTGGATCGCGAAGCAGCCGAAGGCGAAGCCGCCGGGGCGGCTTCGATGCCAACGCAAAAGATTAGTTACATCGTCGGCAAATGGCAGATCATGAATTTGCTCGGTCGCTACAAAGATAAACAGGGCGAAAATTTCCGGCTCGGCCAATTCCACGATGACCTGATCAAAAACGGCAGCCTGCCAGTCTCGGTAATCGAATGGATTTTGCTGGACGACCCGACCTCGCTGCAGAAAGCGACGAAATAAGATCAGGAGTTGCTGCAACACTCGACGCCAACAGCGGCACTCCTCTGCCGCTTTCTAATGCCGACCCTCCCCGCGCGTGGATCGCACGTCGAGCGAAACCCTTCATGTCTTGACACACGCAGCTGCGCCGGCGCAAGATCGAGAATCTAACAACGCGCGTTTTATGAACCCGAATGCCCCGCAGTTTGTCGTCTTCCGAAATGCTTTCCTCTGCGCCACCGCGCTGTTGATCACGAGTTGCGGCACGGCGACATTCAGTAAAAGCGGAAGCGACGCCACGATCGAAAGCCTGCGTAACTTTGAACTGGCGTTCATCGACCAGTTTGCTGTGCCTCGCAAAAAATTCAACGCCGCCGCGTTCGACGCGAAGGTGAACGAAGGCAACGCGAAATTTCAGCAGGCCATCGCCGATGAGAAGTTTACGGCCCGTCGCCCGGTGCTCGTCGATTTGAAAGCGCAGTTCGATGCTGACGCTGCGCATCTGCGCAGTAAAGCCAGCCACGGCAAAATCACTCCTGCTCTGACTACCGAGATGAAAAAGGACGTGAACAAGATCTACGATCATGCCCTCGGACACTAAGAAAAAGCGCAAAAAAACTTCGAAGAAAAAATCGGAGCTTAATTCTGCGCTCGACCAGGTGACCGACGAATCGGTCGCAGCGTCCATGAAAGAATTCGAGGATCTTCTCGCCCAGGCAAAAGGCGACACGTCAGAGCTCATCCGGCAAAATGCAGAGGAACTCGAAAGGCGCCTCATCCTTGTAAAAAAACGGAAACTCGACAAGGAAGACTTCGATTACTTCGTTGAAAATCAGAAACGCGATTTGCGGGTCTTTATCGATGGCCAGCCGGCGCAATCGCAGGAACACGCCGAAAAGCTGACGTTACATATTCTGGAAATAGCTGTGACGAAGGTCGTGCCGATCCTGATCATGATGATCTGAGCGCGATTAATGCAACCGCATGAACGCTGTAGGCGCGACGTCAATTTTAGCCTGGGGCAGCGCCCCAGGGACCAAGGCACCCTGAAAAACGTGAGCGCTGAAAGCGCGACTCACTTCCGGCGCGGATTCGTTAGGAATCGAGAACGATTGCCGGATTGAAACGCGCTTTCAGCGCTAGCTAACGTCACGATTTGGATTCCTGGGACGATGCCCCAGGCTACCGATGCGAGCCGAGATTTTCCACTGAGCGGAAGCGCTTCATCAGTTCGCGCAAGCGATCGTGTGGCAACGCTTCGACGGAATGATTGTCGCGGCCGGTCATGGAATGGTTGTCCACCAGCGCATTCACGACCGCTTCTTCCGTGGCTTGCACTACGCCTGCGAAAAGCGGATCCAGCAAATCATTGGGAATTGTTTCCACGCTATGTGTTATTTGATTCGGATTAGCGGCGTTGGGATTCGCGGTCGAAAAGGCGATGAACAAATCACCGGAGCCGTTGCCGGAAATAGTTCCCGTTCGCGCGAGACCAAGCGATACGCGCCTCGCAAGTCGTTTCAATTGGTTCGGCAACAGAGGCGCGTCAGTCGCGACAACTGCGATACACGAGCCGCTCTCTTCTTTGTAAACTTCACCGGGAATTTCTTTGCCTACCGGTACGCCCGCGATCACGAGCTGCGAACGACGACCAAAGTTTGCCTGTAAAAATACGCCCACGACGACACTTCGCGGTGGAGCGTCCTTGGAAGTGCGAATGTTGATCTGGCGCGAGGCGGTTCCGTTTCCCCCTTTGAACTCGTAGCAGATCATTCCGGTGCCGCCTCCGACGCTCCCCTCTTCGACTGCGCCGCCACGCGCGGTATCTAAGGCGTGAAAGACGTCCTCAGGTTTCACGTGAAATCCGTTGATGTCATTAAGCCAGCCGTCCCAGGTTTCGGCGACGACCGGCAAACTCCACCAGTATCCGGTAGTGTCGGCCGCACCGTGTTTTATTCGCCAGGCAATGACTGCGTCGCGCGCTACGCCCACGCTGTGCGTGTTAGTAATCACGATCGGACCCTCCAGGAACCCGCTCTCATCCAACCACGCCGTGCCCGTCATCTCGCCGTTGCCATTCAAGCTGAAATAGCCGGCGTAGACCGGGTCGTTGAGGGAATCGTGTCCGCGCGGAATGATTGCCGTCACACCGGTGCGCACCGGACCTTTGCCAACTTCGAGTTTTCCTTCACCGCTGATTAACGTCGTGTAGCCCACCTCCAGACCGGGGACATCCGTGATCGAGTTCAATTTTCCTGGCGTACCCTCAAATGGAACACCGAGGTCCCGCGCACGAACCGTCTTCATCTCTACCACCGGCGGCGGCGACTTGATCGGCTCGCGTGCGCCCGCGTCGGCGACAATGATCAACAGAAGCAGCAAGAGCCGTAGCAAGAGGACGGTCAATCTTGGTTTTGTAAGCATGGCAAGATTCGAATCGGGAGATGGTTTTCTATTTTCGTCCGGCAATCAACGCATTTTAAACTCATGCTTTAATTTGAATCAGACTGGAGTTAACCTGAAACGTCATGCACAGAGCCAGTGTGAGTGCTTTGTTGATTGTCTGTCTCGTTACCTTTCTCTGCCCTATAGTGGGCAAAGCGAACGTGGTCACGGTGAAGAAACCACCCGATTGTTGCTCCAAAATGCCAGGGTGCAAAATGACGCAAGAGCGGACCTCGCATCATCCATGCGGGCACGAATCGCAGCCTGGCAGTTGTTGCACCGATTCGTGCTCGACGCTTAATCTTTTCTGCGCGACCTCAGAAAGGTTCTCTGCTCCGCGTTTTAACGGCCGCATCTTTGCAATCGACGACGCAACCGCGTCTGCGCGAATCGAACGGCCGCCGACTCCGCCGCCGCGGATTTGATTCTCTCCCACAACGTTCGGCTCGGCGCAGAACATGCGCGTACCGCGAGTTCAAGCAGCCGAGGATTCACGAAATCTCAATAGGAGAAAATCATGAAATATTTACTTTTGATTGCAGCAATTATGACGCTGACGAGCACAACGATGATCTCGTCCGGTGATGCAGGCTGCTGCGGTGGCGGAGCCTGCTGCCCAGGCGCTTGCTGCATGACAATGACCCGATAATTCGGGCAGTTTGGAAAAGGCCCCGCCGGGAAACTGGCGGGGCCTCTTTGTTTGTTCTTAACGGCGCTGTCATATTGAGCGAAGCGAAACATCTCGGATTGTCTTTGTAACGCGAAAAAAATCAGAGATTCTTCGCTTCGCTCAGAATGACATTCCTGAGAAAGCTTCTAGATTTAACCAAGTGAATTACGAGGTCTTCGCCAGAAAATATCGGCCGCAAACGTTTGACGATCTGGTCGGGCAGACGCACGTCTCGCGCACGTTGAAAAATGCAGTGGCGCAGAATCGACTCGCCCATGCCTATCTTTTTGTTGGGCCACGGGGCGTTGGCAAAACCTCGACCGCGCGGATTTTGGCCAAGTCGCTCAATTGCATCAAAGGCCCGACAGTTACGCCATGCGGCGTGTGCGACAATTGCCGCGAGATCGCCGGCGGCAACAGTCTCGACGTGATTGAAATCGACGGCGCAAGCAACAACAGCGTCGAGGACGTGCGTCAGCTGCGTGAGAACGTTCGGTATGCGCCGGCCAAAGGTCGTTACAAAATCTATCTCATCGACGAAGTCCACATGCTTTCCTCGGCGGCGTTCAACGCCCTTTTGAAGACGCTGGAAGAGCCGCCGGAGCACGTGAAATTTATTTTCGCTACGACCGAGCCGCAGAAAGTTTTGCCGACCATCCTCAGCCGGTGTCAGCGGTTCGATCTTCACCGTATTCCTGCAAATCTGATCGCGCAGCATCTGCAATTCATCGCGAAAAAAGAGAAGATTACCCTGCAACCTGCGGCTGCGCATGCCATCGCGCGTGGCGCGGAAGGCGGGCTACGCGATGCGGAATCGATGCTTGATCAACTGGTCGCGTTTTGCGGAGAAAATATCACCGAGAGCGATGTGCTTAATGTTTTCGGATTCACGAGCGAGCAAACGGTAATCGATTTAACCGGGCGTATTTTGCGCGCCGAAACGCCGGAGGCCATTGATCTCCTGCATCAGCAAAGCGAAGCCGGGAAGGACATGATGCGACTCATGGCTGACCTCATCGCCTATCTACGGGATCTGCTTGTGTTAAAGGCCAAACCCGATGCGCCAAACGAGGATGTCGATCCCGACGTGCAAAAATCGCTCGCCGAGCAGGCGGAGCTGCTTTCCACGGATCGTTTGCTCGAGCTGATCGATCAGTTTGCCGCCGCCGAAGTGCGAATGAAGTGGGCTCCGAATAAGAAGCTCCATTTCGAGGTCGCGATCATCAAAGCGATCCAGAGTCTGGGACAGGCAACGCTTGATGAGGTGATCGAAAAACTCGGCGAATTACGCGACAATGGTAGGGCGCGACCTGAGCCTGCTCGCCGTGGCGAGGGCGCGCTTCCCACGAAACGCGTAGTCGCAGGCGCTGACCGCGGCGGTGAGGACCGACATCTCGCAAAGGCCGCAGTCCCTGACCGCAGCGACAATGAGAGCACGCCGCACGTAGCCGAAACGTCACTCGATGCAAACGAACTGTGGCTGACGATTCTGGCAAAAATTCCCACACAAAAAGCCTTCGTGCGAAATTCTGCTGCAGCAGCGCACGTTCTCGGAACAGAAGGGCGCAATTTTAAGGTGGGTTTTGCACCTGCTGACAAAGCGATGATGGACATCCTGAGTACGCCGTCGAATCGCAAATTTCTTGAGACTTTGCTGCATGAAATTAGCGGAAAGGAGTGGAGCTTGAAGTTCACCGTAGATGAAAACCTTCCGCAAAAGCAGGCAATGGCTTCGCAGCATTCCCGGTCGGAATCTCTCAAAGACGATCCGCTTATCAACGAAGCGATCGAACTGTTCAATGCCAAGGTGACACCGTGAACTTGGCGTTATCACACCTTTTGTCATTCCGAGCGAAGGCGAGGAATCTCTGACTCTGATCTGAAATTTAAAGATGTTTCGACTTCGCTTCGCTCCGCTCAACGTGACAACTCTCTGATTTATGAACCTAAACAAATTGATGAAGCAGGCGCAAAAGATGCAGGAGCAAATGGCCAAAACTCAGGCTGAGCTCGAGGAGAAAACTGTCGAAGTGAGCGTCGGCGGCGGGAAAGTGAAAGTGACAGCGAACGGTGCGGGCGACGTCATCGCGATCAAGATCGACAAGGATGTGGTCGATCCGAACGACGTCGAATTTCTTGAGGAGATGGTTTTGAGTGCGGTGAAACAAGCGATCGAGCAGGGCAAGGCGCTCGCGCAATCGGAGATGAGCAAACTGACCGGCGGGCTCGGCGGCTTGGGAATACCAGGGCTGCAATGATGACGAAATCCGAATGCCAAATTTTCATCCTGAGCCAAGTCGAAGGACCCCGTGAAAATACCTGAGGTCTCCCCACGGGATTCCTCGACTACGCTCGGAATGACAGACCTTTCATTCGTCATTCGTGCTTCGTCATTCCAATCCTGTCCGCACCAAAGTAGGATTGTAATTTTTCGGGAATTTGGATCGAGCCGTCCGGCTGCTGATAAGTCTCAATCAGCGCCGCAAATAATCTCGGCAATGCCACACCCGATCCATTCAACGTGTGGCAGAACCGGTTTTTCCCATCGCGATCTTTGAAGCGCAGCTGCATCCGGCGTGCCTGAAAATCTTCGCAATTCGAACAACTCGAAACTTCGAGAAACGTCCCGCCGTCGCGGGATCCCGGCGACCAGACTTCTATGTCGTAGGTCTTGGCTGCACTAAACCCCATATCGCCAGTACAAAGCTCGATCACTCGATAATGCAGGCCGAGCAATTGCAGAACGCGTTCGGCATCGGCAGTAAGCAACTCGAGTTCTTCGTACGATTTCTCCGGTGCGGTGATTTTCACGAGTTCCACCTTATCGAATTGATGCACACGAATGATGCCACGCGTATCGCGTCCCGCTGCGCCCGCTTCGCGCCGGAAGCAGGGCGTATAGGCAGTGAATTTTTTTGGGAGATCGGCGATACTCAGGATCTCCTCACGATGGAGATTAGTTAGTGGGACCTCGGCAGTAGGTACAAGGAAGAGCTGATCGTCTTCCAAGCCATACATGTCGGCCTCAAGCTTCGGAAGCTGCGACGTCCCGATCATGCATTCGCGCCGAACTACAAACGGCGGACTAACTTGAAAATATCCGTGCTCGCGTGTGTGGAGATCGATCATGAAATTAATCAACGCGCGTTCCAGCCTCGCGCCTGCGCCAGTGAAACAAATGAAGCCGCTGCCGCTCAGTTTTGCCGCCCATTCGAAATCGAACAGCTTCAGTCTCGTGCCGAGCGCAACGTGATCAGCCGGGCTCACTAATTGGGGTTTCTCGCCCCAACTGCGAACGACCCGATTTGCACTCGCGTCCTTTCCAACTGGAACGCTCTCGTGCGGTAAGTTCGCGAGCTCCAAAAGCAAGTTGCGCTGCTCTACCTCGAAAGCGTTGGCGCGCTGCGTTAGGGCGCCGATTTGCTCACCAATGTTTCGGACTTCCGCTTCAAGTTCTTCGCTCGGCTCCTTGCGCGAACGTCTTGCGCCGATCTCCTTGCTCAGACGGTTACGCTCGGACTGCAAGCGTTGCAGTTCAGTCTCGCTCTTGCGTCGTTCGACATCGATCCGCAATACCGGGTCGATCTTCGCCTCGTCACCGCCGCCACGCGTTGCCAGACGCTCGCGGACAAAATCTGGTTTCTCGCGAATCAATCGGATATCGAGCATGGCGCGATTGTAGCATATGCGTCCCGCTTGTGTCCGTTTCATTCGCAAGCCAGAGGCTTGCGCTACATTGACGCGCACCGGATATTTTCGGCGTGGAACGAGTGGATCTTCTCGCGGTCGCGCTCGGCCTTGCGACTCTCGCTGGGCTCAATCTTTATCTCACGGTTTTTGCCACTGGGCTTGCGATCCATTTTCACTGGATCAATCTGGCGCCGCAGTATCAGTCTCTCGAGGTCCTCGGCAACCCGTGGATTATCAGCATCGCCGGCGTTCTCTATTTCCTTGAATTTTTCGCCGACAAGATTCCGTGGGTCGATTCAATCTGGGACGCGGTGCACACCGTCATTCGCCCCATCGGTGGCGCGTTGCTGGCGGTTCAAGTACTCGGGCATCCTAGCCCTGCCTTCATGGTCATCGTCGCCTTACTTGCAGGAGGCACCAGCCTCATTGCGCATACCGCGAAAGCGGCTACACGACTCGCCAGCAACGCGTCGCCCGAACCGTTTTCAAACATCGGACTAAGCCTTGGCGAAGATGCCGCGGTACTCGGCGGACTGGCGCTCGTGCATTTCAATCCCCTGCTTGCGTTGATCGTCTTTGTGATCGGTATCAGCACCTTCCTGTATTTTGCGCCAAAAATTTTGCGGGCCATGAAAGCGAAGATCTGGCTTGCCTGGAAAAAACTGAACGGACCGGCAGATCGCAACGTGCCGGTGCGGGTACCGATCACATTGCCGGCCCGGCTCGCGTCTGTGTTCGATCGTGAAAATGTTTTGGGCGAAACAATTGCCTGGACCACGAGATGCATCAGTGGACGTGGCCGGCGGATTCCGGCGAATCGTTTCGGCGCGCTGGTCGCCACGAAAGAGGAGCCGCATAAACTTGTCTTTGTCACTCGCAAGTTTGCACGCACGATCGATCTGGAAAATCTCGTCGTGGATCACGATCCGCGATTCTTGTTCGAAAACCTGGTTATTTCACCCACTGGCGGCAAAGGCCCAATGTATTCGTTCATTTTTCCCCGATCCGACGCCGCGATAGTCGAGCAGATTATTTGCAATTTGCGTGAGCGACTGAGCGAACCAGCATTGCAGGAGCAAGGGGCGGCGGTCTCTAATCCGCCGGAGTGAATGTCGCGTGCTGCGCCGCGCTGTGGAGTGCGGCGACATGTCGCCGCTTTCAAAGCTTGCCACGGCGAGTCCGTCCTCTGGCGGACGCGGACGTGTCCGTGCACTCCAAAGGTGCGCGTGACATTTGCGGATGGTCTTTCGATAATCCGGGCGTGAGCACGCTGGCAGAGCGCTACGCGCAAATGTGCGACACGACTCGCGTTCATGAACGCACGCTGTTTGCGTCGCCGCGAATTCCGTCCGAACTGGAGCTGCAAGCGCGTTGGTTTGCGGGTGATTTTGGAAAACATTTTGTCAGCACGACAGGCGATAAGATCGATATCGTCCAGTTCGGTGTTTGGAACCGTGAAGCCGGTCCAGATTTTCGCGACGCTGCAATTCGGATCGACGGCAGCGAAGCGATTCCCGGGTGCATTGAGATCGATTTGCTCGATCGCAGTTGGGAATCACACGGCCATGCGACCAATCCAACATTCGAACCGACCGTGCTTCATGTCTTTGTCGAGAGGAGTGGACGCGTGTTTTTCACACGCACACACTCAAATCGCAACGTGCCGCAGGTCTGCATTGATCCGGCCAGTTTGTCGGAAGCGTTTAACCCAAATATTCCGCTGGCGCGGCCCGGCCGTTGCCAAGCGCCGCTGAAGAATTTACCGGAAGAACGCGTTCAAAGCGTGCTCGATGCCGGGGCGCAATTCCGTCTGCGAAAAAAAGCCAACCGGATTCGCAACAAGATCGAGACGCACGGCCGCGACGAAACGCTTTTCCAGGAGATCGCCGCCGCGCTTGGCTACAAGGAAAACAAGCTGCCGTTTACCCTTTTGACCCAGCGTCTGCCGCTGCGATTGCTGCGCCAAAACGTCGAAAATTGCGAGGCGCTGCTCTTCGGCACAGCGGGCTATCTCGAGACGTCCGATCTCGACATCTACAAAAAGTCCGCACGGGAATATGTACGGCAGTTGTGGGATCATTGGTGGCCGAATCGTGATGATTTACAACGATTGATTTTGCCGGCAAAGGCCTGGCACGTCAGCGGTACTCGTCCGGTAAATCATCCGCAACGACGTCTTGCCGCGCTGGCAATCCTCGCGTGCGAATGGCCGCGTCTTCAGCGTGCGTCCGGCAAAAGCAGCGTCACCGCAGCGGAGAATTTCTTTCAAGCGCTTGAACATCCGTTTTGGAATAGCCACTACACCCTAGCGTCTGACGCTGCACCAACGGAAATGGCGCTGATCGGCAAATCGCGTGTCGCAGATATCCTGGCTAACGTGTTATTTCCATTTTGGGCGGCGCACGACTTCGAATCGTCCGCTTCACCGACCGATGTCCTTTGGACGGAATATGCGAAGCTTCCGGCACAATTGTCGAACCGGCGACTCGAAACCGCGGCCACGCGTCTTTTCGGAAATGATCCGCGAGAAAAAGAATTTCTGCACTCTGTCGCGCATCAGCAAGGATTGCTGCAAATCTATGAAGACTTTTGCATGCAGGACAATTCCGATTGCGCGGAATGCCCGTTCCCAGAGCAGATGGCAAAGTGGGATCTTGTGAGCGATCGGTAGCCGCCTCGCTCCATTCTCGAGTTCACTCGGAATGACGTCATAGGGAGCAAGGGGGTTGCTTGGGGCAGCACCAGAAGTAATGGTATTATGTTCAATGATCTCAGAGGCGACAGGAACATTTCAGTTCGACGCAATTGACGATGTACTAAGCGACATCGCCAAAGGGCACATGGTGGTCGTGACGGACGATGCCGATCGCGAAAACGAAGGCGATCTGGTCATGGCGGCGGAAAAGGTGACGCCTGAAGCCGTCAACTTCATGGCGACGCATGGCCGGGGCTTGATTTGCGTCCCCATTTCGAATGAGCGCGCAGATCAACTCGGGTTGCAACGAATGGTGTCGCAAAACCGCGAGAAACACAACACCGATTTCACCGTCTCCGTGGACGCGGCGCGAGGCGTGACTACGGGCATAAGCGCATACGATCGCGCGACAACGATATTGGCAATCGCGAATCCGAAATCGTCGCCGGAAGATTTGAACCAGCCTGGTCATGTGTTTCCGCTGCGCGCGAAGGACGGCGGCGTGCTGCGGCGCGCCGGTCACACCGAGGCCGCCGTCGATCTGGCAAAAATGGCGGGACTGCAAGCCGCGGGCGTGCTTTGCGAAATTTTGCACAACGACGGCACCATGGCGCGTCTGCCGGAGTTGATGGAATTTCGCCATAAACACGGGCTACGCATTTGCACCATCCAAGCTCTGATCGCCTATCGTCGCAAGAGCGAGAAGCTGATCGAGCTCGAACAAGTCGTGAATCTGCCGACCGAATACGGCGATTTCGATTTGCATTTGTATCGCTCCAGGCTTGATGGCCAGCATCATCTCGCGCTCGTGAAGGGTAAGATCGACAAGGACAAGCCGATGCTTGTGCGCGTGCACAGCCAATGTCTTACCGGCGATGTCTTTGCTTCGCGCCGATGCGACTGCGGCAATCAATTGCATGCTGCGCTTCGGCAAATCCAGGAGGAGGGCCAGGGTGTTTTGGTTTATATGCGCCAGGAAGGTCGAGGTATCGGGCTGGCGGCGAAGATCCACGCCTACAAATTGCAGGAGGAAGGACTCGACACTGTGGAGGCGAACGCACAACTCGGGTATCCGAGCGACCTGCGCGATTATGGGCTCGGCGCACAGATTCTTTTTGATCTCGGGGTGCGACGCTTCCGCTTCCTGACGAATAATCCGAAGAAAGTTGTAGGATTAGAAGGCTACGGTTTGGAAATGACCGAGCAGGTGCCTATTCGAACCAAAGCCAATCCGCATAACGAGAAATATCTCGAAACAAAAAAGACCAAGCTCGGGCATCTGCTTTAAATGACGAAGCACTAATGACGAATGACGAAGGAATGATGAAATGACGAAGTCCGAAAACATTCTGGCTGCCGTGAGAGAATCTATGGTCATTTGGATTTCGTCATTATTTCGTCATTCGTCATTCGTCATTCGTCATTTTTAGATGTCGAGCAAAGCGCCATCTCCTCCGGCAATCGCCAAAGCCCAACGCACGTTCTACATCGTCGCGAGCAAGTTCAATGCGCAATACGTGGACGGGCTCATCGATCACGCGGCAAAACAACTCCGTGCACTTTCGTCGGATGCGACGATTTCTGTCCATCGTGTCCCCGGCTCGTTCGAGATTCCCGTGGTCGTACGGGAGCTTGCGACGCAAAATAAAGCTGACGCCATCATTGCATGCGGCGTAATTTTGCAGGGAGAAACGAATCATGCGCAAAATCTGAGCCGGTCGGTCACGGACGCTCTGCAGTGCATCGCCATCGAACAAGGCGTGCCTGTTATTAACGTCGTTCTCAGTTTTGATAATGAAAATCAGGCGCGCGCCCGTTGTCTTGAAACTGAAATCAATCGCGGCACCGAAGCTGCGCGAGCAGCAGTGGAAATTGCGAATGTAATATCGGATCTTCGCAGCAAACAAGGAGCGGCGGTTTCTAAATCGCCGAGGGATGATGGGTAAACGTCGCCGAGCACGGGAAGCTGCGGTTCAATATCATTTCTGGCGAGACCTCCAGCACGGCGAGGGGCCGGAGAAAATCGATGATTTCTGGGAATTTTGCCCGGCGCCACCACGGGCGCGCGAATTCGCCCAGCCGCTGATCGAAGGGATGGTGGCGCATCTCCCGGAAATCGACGAACGCATTCGCCGCTACTGCGAAAACTACGAGTTCCGCCGCATCTCAGCGGTCGATCGCAACGTTCTCCGGCTGGCAATTTATGAAATGCTTTACCGCGATGATATCCCGCCGGTGGTATCGATCAACGAGGCCATCGAGTTGGCAAAAATGTACGGCGGCACGGAATCGGGTCGGTTTGTGAACGGCATTCTCGATCGTATCCGGAAGGATTTGGATCGCCCGGCGCGTGAAGCAGTGAAAAGAGAATCGTGATTCGTTGCAAGGATTGAGGCGGTGTGACTCCGCGGAGCGAAGCGAAGTCGAAGGATCCCGCGACCGCTACCTTAAAGGAATGCAACGGGATTCCTCGACTTCGCTCGGAATGACATACCTTTGCAGCGCTTCGATGATTTAAGACTTCCCGACAACATGAATTTTCTTCAATCGCTCGCCAAACAATTTGCTGCCAAGCCGATCGAGTGGGAGGAGCTGGAAGAGGGACTCATTCGTGCTGATCTCGGCGTGCCGATAACATTGCGAATTATCGAAACACTTCAGGAACGCGAAGCCTGGGCTTTGCTCGGAATTGGCGATGTCATCAAAGTCGTGCGTGAAGAAATCGCCCGCGTTTTGCCGCAGGATCCCGCGCCAATCCATCGAGCGACTGGCAAACCGACCGTGATTTTGATCGTTGGGGTCAACGGAACCGGCAAAACGACATCGACAGCAAAGCTCGCGCATTATCTCTCAGGTAGGCGCGGTTCACCTGAACCGCCCTTAGGCGATTGGGGTCAATCGCCCCTACCCCGCCGAAACCGAGTGATGCTCGCCGCAGCGGACACATTCCGAGCAGCGGCTATCGAGCAACTCGAGATATGGGCGAAAAGACTGGACGTCGAAATAGTTAAAGGGCAGCACGGTGCGGATTCGGCCGCGCTTTGTTATGAAGCCTATGAGGCAGGAGCGAAGCGCAAGATCGACTTCTTAATTTGTGATACGGCAGGCCGCCAACACACGAAGGCAAACCTGATGGCGGAGTTGCAGAAGATAAAACGCACTCTCGGCAAACTCGATCCAGACGCGCCGCACGAAACATTTTTGGTGGTCGATGCAACGACCGGCAGCAACGCGCTCAGTCAGGCGCGCGAGTTTAACAACGCGCTCGGACTCACCGGCCTGATAGTTACGAAACTCGACGGCAGCGGCAAAGGCGGGATCGTCGTGGCAATTCAGGATGAGCTCGGAATTCCCACACGCTTCGTTGGCACCGGCGAAAACATTGACGATTTCGCGCCGTTCAATCGGAAGACGTACATCGAAAATTTATTGTAATCTTCGCAACGCCGTATCCTGAGCGAATCCCGCGGACGCGGGAGTAGTCGAAGGATCCCGAAGGGATTGCGTTTTTGATTTTTCGACGGGATTCGATTTGCTTACTTCCCGTTTCGCTCAGCCTCCGGCCTTCCCGTCGATGTTGCGGCTTGCCCCAGCCGCTCCGTTCTCGACTTCGCTCGGAATGACGGAGTAAGCTGCGCTCTGGACTTTGCTGACCTGGACGCGCTGAGCGGCCATGCAGTTGAGTCGAGCACACCTCAACAACAATCGACCGCAGCGACTATTCGACAGCAGCGCAGCTAACGCGCGCCAGGAGCACCCACCTACAATTTAAAGAATGCCAGACAGACGAAGATCGCTGCGAATACGCAGATCAGGTCGACGAGCAGCATCGTGCTCAGTGCGTAGCGGGTATTTTTGATCTTCACACTCCCGAAATAAACGGCGATGACGTAGAAGGTCGTCTCCGCTGCGCATTGAAAGACGCAAGCAAGGCGGCCGGTCAAGGAATCCGCGCCGTACGTATACATGGCGTCGAGCAGGAATCCGCGGCTTCCGGCCGAGTTGAATGGCCGAAGAATTGCGATCGGCAGCGCATTCACGATCTCATCGCTCACGTGAACGGTGCGAAACATCCTCGCCAGCGCTGCCGCGAACATCTCGAACAGTCCACTGTTTCGAAAAAGCGAGATCGCCACAAGCATTCCAAGGATATACGGGAAAATGATGCGCCCGACTGCTAGCCCGTTGTATCCGCCTTCGACGAATGAATTGAAGATGGTCGTGCCCTTTGCCGCAAATTCCTTCTCGCGCAACAGGCTGTAACCGAGAATCGCGAAGATAAGGCCGAGCAGCAAACCGTTCGAGAGGTTGCCGGTGAAATGGCCTTTGCTGATCAGATCCAGCCGAGTGATATAAACCAGCAAAGCGCTGATAACGGCAACGATTCCGCCGATTGCGATCACAATCCCAGCCTTAAATAAATTGATCCGCTGGCGAATGCCGACGATTACGAGCGCCGCAACCGTGCCGATAAATGATGTGATGATGCACGGTAACATTACGTCCGCCGGGTTCGTCGCGTGCGCCGCCGCGCGATAAGCGATAATCGAGGTAGGCAGAAGCGTCAGCCCGGCCGCATGCAAACACATAAACATAATCTGTGGATTGCTTGCACGGTCCTTTTGATCGTTCAGTTCCTGGAGGCTCTCCATCGCTTTTAAGCCAAACGGTGTCGCCGCGCTGTCGAGGCCGAGAAAATTCGCTGCGAAGTTTAACGTCATGTAAGAGATCGACGGGTGACCGCGCGGCACTTCCGGAAAAACCTGGACGAAAACCGGACTGAGGAATTTCGCGACGCGTTCCGCGGCGCCGCTGTCGATCAGCAACTGCAGGATACCGCTGAAGAACGCCAGGTACGCAATCAGCGGCAATAAGATTTCGAAGATCGTAGTTTTGCATTGCGGTACGACGCCGTCAGCGGCCTGTTTGCCGGCGTAAAGCTTCAAGACCTCGTTGTCGGTCGTGTACTGATACTCTTTATTGTCGATCGTGATCTTGTGATCGGGCGCGCTCTGCAAGCCGCGCTCCACTTCAGGGGGCAGTTTATCGAGGTAATACTCGCGTTGTAGCAGCGGATCATCCTTTTTGCCGCTCACGGCAAATTCGATGCTGTAGTATCGTCCGGTGAAGAGCTGGACGAAGAGATATGCAATCGAAAAAAGGAAAAGAGCGACCCAAAATCTGCTTAACGCCATTTGGAGCTAGTTTGCGGGCTGAAATCGCGTCACGACCGCACTTAAAGCAGTACGCTTGATTCGCCGCAAGCCCAAAACTGAATGGCGGCAACGAAACAACAGATCGCTGAACACCGCCGGCGTTCCGGAAGCCCGGCAGGATTGAACAAGCCCCAGCCATTTTCTGTCTGATATGCGAATCTAATTATGAAGGGGAATTGCCCGCTATTCACCTCAATCAATGCGATTGTGCGTGAACTTACCGACTGCTAAAGGGGACAATTTCTCACGCGAGAAAACAGGGATGAAAACAACGCGATTAACATTAACCTATAAACATTCACACAAGACTCTGTGGTTGGGTCTGGCTGGCACGCTGGTCGTGATTGTCGGCTCGATCTTGTTTTCGTATGCTCAAACACAGAAAAAAGAAGCCGAGAAAATGAACAATCCGACCAAACCCGTTCCCAGCGAAGCCGAGTTGCAGCAGAAGTTAACCAAGGACCAATACAAGGTGACGCGTCAATGCGGCACGGAAACTCCTTTTCACAACGCCTACTGGGACAATCACAAGCCAGGAATTTACGTCGACCTCATTACCGGCGAACCGCTCTTCAGTTCGCTCGATAAATTCGACAGCGGCACGGGCTGGCCGAGTTTCACGAAGCCCATTAAGAACGATAACGTGACGGAAAAGCGCGATACTTCTTATGGAATGGAGCGCACCGAGGTCCGTGCAAAATCAAGCGATTCGCATCTTGGCCACCTGTTTGACGACGGCCCCGCTCCGACCGGTCAACGCTTCTGCGTGAACTCCGCCGCGTTGCGCTTTGTCCCGGTTGAAAAATTGAAAGAAGAAGGCTACGGCGAATATCTCTCCCTGTTTCAACCGCAGCAGGAAACGGGCGGCGAGCAAGCACAGGCGAAAAAGTAATAGCCGCAGGGTTATTTACCGCATAGGACACAATCGTCGCTTAATGTCCTTTGTTGTTTCCAAACAAAAGGGATTCCCTAACTTACATCAATCATGACCCGCGACGATTTTGAGTACGCGCTCGAAAATACGCATGTGATTCTTGCGCCCGAGCGTGAGATCGCCACGTTCGGCACTACAAGTTTCGATTTCTATTTGATTTCGGAGTTGATGGACCGCGTGAATCAAGTGCGGATTCGGAACGGGAAAATCCACGCGGAACGTCCGCAAATTTTAACGCCGGAACATTATTGCCGGTTGTTGCTGGAAGGCTTCGGAGACAAAGCGGAACGATATGTGAACCAACTGCGCGAGCACGCTCGGAACATCGCGGTTCTCCGTTACGGCTTCCAATTCCGCAAAACCGATCTGAACGAACAAACGCTGAGCGACTCTATCGACACTGTGATTCATCGCACCCGGCGGCAGGTTGAAGGAAAAAACGAACCGCTCAGTGCAATCATCCAGGGCGTGGACGATGCGTGGGAAGTTTGCCTGCTCAAGTTCACAATCGATCTGGTGGAGCGCTCGTCGGGTGGCAATTTCGGCGACTTCCAAAAGCGCGGTTTGATTTAGTTGACTGCAATTCCTGTCATCCTGAGCGAATGCGAAGGATCTCTGACTGTTTCCCGGCTACCGCATGCTGCTTAGAATCGAACTAATCAGAGATTCTTCGCTACGCTCAGAATGACCATACAACCGGGCAGAGCGTTACTTCGGCAGCCATTCGGCGATTTCCAAAAGCGCGGTTTATTGTAAACAAGAAGCGACGGTCCGCCACAGGACAGATTCTCCGCGGCGAACTTGGGCAGCCCCGAAAGCTTTCGGGGCTGGGACGCCATCCTTCCTTGCTCAAATGTGCGTCCGAATAAATGCGCCGGCATTCATTAATGCGCGGCGGCCCGGCTCCAGATGAGCATTCCACAACGGCCATGCATGAATCATGTGCGGCCAGATCTCCAAGGTCACTGCGACATCCGCCGCGCCGGCTTCGGATGCAAAACGCGTGGCGTCATCAAGCAAGGTTTCGTCGCAACCAACTTGGATGAGCATCGGAGGAAAGTTTCTGAAATCGGCGTAGAGCGGAGATACGCGTGGGTCTTTTCTGTCCATGCCAACGGGCAGATAGGCATCAGCTAATTCGTTTAGATATTCTTTGTGAATAAGCGGATCGATGGCGGCTTTGCTCGCAAGCGTCGAACCCGACATCGTCAGATCGGTCCACGGCGACATGAGCCAGGCGCAAGCGGGAAGCTCCTCGTTTGCATCCCGCAGGCGGCCCATCAACGCTATTGTGAGCCCGGCGCCCGCGCTGTCGCCACCGATCGCAATATGCGCAGCCGGGATACCTTGATCTCGCAGAAATCGCCACGCGGTCAGCGCATCCTCGTACGCTGCCGGGAAGGGATGCTCGGGGGCCAGTCGATACCCGACGGCAAGTGTCCGCATTCGTGCGGCTCGACCTGCCTCAGTCACCAGGCGGCGATGACTCCGGATTGAACCAGAACAATAACCACCGCCGTGGAAAAACATCAGGATACGAGAAGGATCGCTACCTGGAACAATCGAGTATTCGCCCGCCACACCGTTTATATCGACCGCAGTGAGCTCCACATCGTCGGCTACAGGCCAGACCGAACCAACCTCATCGAGGCGTTTGCGTCGCGCAGCCCATCCGACCGGTCGTGGCTTGGAAGCAAGTAGTGCGCGGACAGCGTCGATTTCGCTTTGAGTCATTGTTCTTTCGTCTGGAAGATTCAATACACCTATTACTGATTGCCGGATACTTCGATACTGCGCTGCGTAATTTGGAACTATTGCTTGCCGCGCTTCCGCTGGCGAAGTTCACCCAGCAGTTCGTTAGCAGATAAGCCGCCCCCAAGGCTCAAGGGATGTAACTCAGGCATCCTGCCTGACATGTCCGCTGGGCTTCCAGCCTGGCGAATAAAAACTGATTCGGCAGGCAGGGATGCCTGCCGGACGCAACAGCCTGGAAGGCTGTGTTACATTAATCCTTCAACAGCGAGAGAAATTCGGAGCGCGTTCGGGCATCCTCTTTGAACACACCGAGCAAGCAGGATGTTTTCATCACCGAATTTTGTTTTTCAACGCCGCGCATCATCATGCAAAGATGCTTTGCTTCCACCACCACCGCCACACCCGAGGGTTCCAAACACTTCATGAGCGACTCAGCGATTTGCGTAGTGAGATTTTCCTGAATCTGCAGCCGCCGTGCAAACGCATCCACAATGCGGGCGACTTTTGACAGGCCAATCACTTTTCCATTTGGAATGTAAGCCACATGCGCTCGGCCGATGAAAGGAAGCAGATGATGCTCACACATCGAATAAAGCTCGATGTCCTTGACGAGGATGATCTCGCTCGCAGTAGATTCGAAGACTGCGCCATTGATGATTGCGTCCAGGTCCTGCCGATAACCTTGCGTGAGAAATTCCAGAGCGCGTGCGGCGCGATCCGGGGTGCGTCGCAGGCCTTCGCGATCGAGATCCTCGCCGATCGCATCCAGCAGTTCGCGATACGCGTTGGCGATTCGACCGAGATCGTTTTCCTCCAAACGATTCGTTGCACGCGTGAGTCGTTCTTCAAGATCGAGATCGGAATTGCGGCGTTGAATCATGATTTGAAGTTAGCTTAGCACCAAGGAGCGGCGGTCTCCAGACCGCCGGAATGTCCCTTCCGGCCCGCGATCCACCTTATTCCAGCCAGCTTTCCGGATATTTCGCGTCGTCGAGCGCAACAGCTTGCTCGGTAAGTTCGAGCGTGTGTTGGGTGTCGAACATCACCGCTAACTCCTCCGTACGCGTGGCGTTCTTGCTTGCCATGATCGTTCCCGGATGCGGCCCGTGCGGAATACCGCGCGGATGCAATGTGATCGAAGCCGGCTCGATCCCGCGGCGCGATCCAAAATTTCCGCGCACGTAAAACAATACCTCGTCGGCTTCGACGTTATCGTGCACCCACGGGATCTTTACGGCTTCAGGATGCGTATCCAGCAACCGCGGCGCGAATGTGCACACGACATAGCCGCGGATCTCAAATGTCTGATGAATCGGCGGCGGTTGGTGAACCGTGCCGGTAATGGGCTCGAAGTCCTGCGCGTTAAACGTGAACGGATAGACGTAGCCGTCCCAGCCAACCACGTCGAATGGATGATGCGCCATCGTGACCTGGGTCCAGCGCGGGCCGTCCTTCACTAAAATTTGCGTGTCCTCGTCCTTGTCGATCGCCAGGACTTCAGTGGGGCCATGCAGATCGCGTTCTGAATAAGGCGAGCCCATTTTTATCTGCCCCTCTTTGTTTAGATAGCGTTGCGGAATCCGAACAGGACCGACAGATTCAAGAATCAGGTAATCTTCTTCTTCAACTTTGTCCGGCACGAGCTTGTATGTAATTCCGCGCGGAATCACGATGTAATCTTCGGCGTGGTAGCGTTGCTTGCCGAAAATCGACTCGAGTGTGCCGCCGCCCTTGAAAACAAAGATGATCTCATCCGCGCCTCCGTTGCGGTAGTACTCGAAATCCCCATAGGCCTTTGCTGGCCGGGCCCGATACGCGATCACGTCCTGGTTGAACAAAATCGGAATCCGGCCGGTGTAGAGGTCTCCTTTGCGAGGACTGTCGGCCGTTTTGAGATGATGATGGCGCAGTGGACTGTCAGTGACTTTCTTCAGCTCCTCGCACTTGAGAAGCTTCACGTTACGAACGCGCGTCGGCGGACGCAGATGATACATGATTGAGAACGCTTCGTTAAACCCTTCCGTCGTAACGACGTGCTCGTAATAAATTCCTTCACTGTTGTAACCGGGTCCCGCACCATTGCGGTGGAACCAGATATGATGCTTTCGCGGCATCTCCCCAAGTTTTTGATAGTACGGCATTCTCGAATCCTCCTCTTTTTAAAATTCTATCAACTCCTCACCCTCCCCTCTCCTCTTTTGAAGGGAGAGGATTGAGGTGAGGGGTGAACTCTTCTGATTATCCATTTGCTATAAATTTCCTCGCGCAGACTGCTCGCGTTCGATGGCTTCAAACAGCGCTTTGAAATTGCCTTTGCCAAAACTTTTCGCGCCTTTGCGTTGGATGATCTCAAAGAAAAGAGTGGGCCGATCCTCCACCGGCTTCGAGAAAATTTGGAGCAGATAACCTTCATCATCCCGATCGACGAGAATTCCGAGCTCCTTGAGCGCATTCAGCTCTTCGTCGATGTGACCGACCCGATCGAGCAGCGTGTCGTAGTAAGTCGAAGGCACTTTCAGGAACTCGAGCCCGCGTTGCTCTAGCACGGTCACCGTCTCAATGATGTTGTTCGTGCCCATTGCGATGTGCTGCACCCCTTCGCCATCGTAGAAATCGAGATATTCTTCCACCTGCGATTTCTTTTTGCCTTCCGCCGGTTCGTTGATCGGAAATTTTACAAAACCGTTTCCATTGCTCATCACCTTGCTCATTAAAGCGGAGTATTCAGTGGAAATATCTTTATCGTCGAACGTGAGGATGTTGCGGAACCCCATCACATCTTCGTAAAATTTCACCCACGGGTTCATCTGATTCCATCCCACATTGCCGACACAGTGATCGACGTGCTGCAATCCAGTCTCCGGCGCGCGGAACGCCGGCTCCCACTTCACAAAACCCGGCATGAACGGCCCGGTGTAATCGTCGCGCTCAACAAAAATGTGCACCACTTCGCCGTAGGTGTGAATTCCGCTCAGGACAATTTTGCCGTGCTTGTCAGTTAACGTCTTCGGCTCCAAATAACTTTTGCCGCCACGCTTCGTAGTCTCTTTCCAGGCGGAGGTCGCGTCTTTCACCTTCAACGAGATCGCCTTCACGCCGTCGCCATGTTTGAGAATATGATCAGCAACTACATGTTTCGCGCGAATCGGCGTAGTCAGCACAAACGTGATCTTGTTCTGGCGAACCACGTAACTGGCGCGATCTCTCACACCCGTTTCAGGTCCGCTGTACGCCACCGGCTGGAAACCGAGCGCGCTTTGATAAAAATGCGCCGCCTGCTTGGCGTTACCGACGTAAAATTCGATGTGATCTGTCCCTTCGAGCGGTAAAAAATCTTCCTGGACCGCCGGAGCTTTCCTGGATTTTGGAGCAGCAATTGTCGTTGGCATAAATGACCTCCTAATTCACTCGCGCACGCGCGCATTCTAAATATAAGATCGACAACGGTGAGTCGCAAGGTTGCGTGGCAGGCGTGTCGCCTGCAAAGTTAAAGACCCGCAGCCGACACGGCTGCCTCTACAGTTTTGGCGCCAGCGAGGCAACGATTTTGTCGAAGCGTGGATCGCCGCGCAAAGGATCCCAGAACGGATGTAGTTTCAATTCGCCGTAACTTGGAGACGCGGGGAGCTGGGTTACGAAGGCCGGTTGCTGGCAGGCGAGATCTTCCTCCCCGGTCCAAGCATAGGTTACGGCAAGAAATTCCAACACGTGGACTCCGTTGTATGCATCCTTTTCCACAGGCAAAAGCTCTGCTGCTCGCAAACCTTCGCGCAACGCCTCTTCTTTTCGCCCAAGCGCAGCGTCGATTAGCCCCAAGGCGCAGAGCGCGGGAGCATAGTCGCCTTGCGCACGGACTAATTCCTGTTGTTGCGTGCGCGCCGCAAGAAATGCAGTCCGTGCCGCGGCGACATCTCCTCGCATTCGCGCCACCAATCCTTCGCCAAATTTGCGGCTAAAAATCACGGCATCTTTGCCAAAGCCACGCTCACCCAGCGCTGAAAGCGTTCGCTGGGCCGCGTCTGGATCGCGCTCACACAATGCAAGATCGAACCAATCATCGGCGATTGTTTCACCCGCCGCTGGGTCTTCCGCGAGGATGGATTCGATCGTTGAATGCAAAGGCCGCGGGTCTGCTTGCCAGTGCAAGTTTACGCTGGCACGGGATACTCGGGTGTCCATGTCGTTGGGATCGATAGCCAGAGCTTGGTCAAGGACGGCCGCCATTTCCGAATAGTGACGTAAATTTTGGTAACTGCCCGAAATCTGTTGAAGCAACCCGACGTTGCGCGGATCCAATTCGAGAGCGCGTTGGAGATTTTTCAATCCTTCTCCTGGTGACCCTGCCGGCGCTCGACATACCCGGCCAATTCGAAGACGCGACTATCGTTGGGCAAAGTTTGGCGGGCGATAGCCAGCTCGGCGCGCGCACCATCGTAATCGAGATTGCCGTGATAAAGGTGTCGGGCCCGGGCCAGGTGCGCCTCACCTCTATTTGGTCCCAATTGGAGAGCGGCTCTTAGCCGCGGCAGCGGCCAACGCTAACCGGGCCGGACTATGGTCGATTGCGTAGAAATAAAGATAATCGTGCACCGCCTCCAATTCGCAGTATGCGAGCAGGAAATGTGGATCTCGCGCGACCGCCTGATCCAAAAAGCGTGCGGCTTGATAAAGGTCGTCCCCAAACCGAGCGCTAAAAAAGCTGGCAGCGATCAACCCTTTGGCTCGAAGATAAAGGTCGTACGCCGCCAGGTCGCTGGTTGGTTTCTCGCCGATGGCCGACGCTTCTTTGGATGAAAGGGCCACGCGAAGCTTATCTACGATGGCCTGGGCTATCTGGGTCTGGATCGCGAAGACATCGTCAAGTGGACGATCGTAATGTTCAGCCCACAAGTGCCGATCAGTGCGCGCATCAATCAACTGCGCAGTTACCCGCACGCGATTGCCAGCCCGCTGAACGCTGCCTTCCAGCACATGCGATACTCCAAGCTGTTGTCCGATCTCGCGGAGGTTATGTGCAACATCGCTCTTATACTGCATTACCGACGGGCGGCTGATGACTTTCAGGTCCGCGACCTTCGCCAGGTTCGTCAAAATTTCATCCTGCACGCCATCGGTGAAATAGGCGTTTTGCTTCTCCTCGCTCAAATTCTCAAATGGCAGCACAGCGATGCTCTCGTCGGGCGCAGCCTGAGGTAACGGTGATTGATTTCGCGGAAAAATAACGACGCCGATTGCAAGAGCCGCGAGTGCGACCAGCGCAGCTGCTCCAATTAGCCCTCGGATTCGGACGCTGCGGCGCCGCTGCATCTGGAGTTTTTTTGGCAACTCGCGGTGACCTACTTCAGCATCATTGAGATTCACCGTGCAACCTAACGCCGTGTTTTACTTCGCAAGTACCCAAGTCGTACAAAAGCGGTCGCCAATCGTCGTATTCTGCCAAATCTTCGGCCACATGTTTGGAGAGCAGGATGTGACCAGCATCGCCACAGTCCATCACATGTTGTGCCATGTTGATGCCCGCACCAGCCAGATTAGTGCGGCCAGTGACATCGATCACTCCGCCGACCGGCCCGCTATGGATGCCCATGCGGAGGCGCAAGCGAGGGTGATCTTTGAGCGCGCGGCTCAGCTCCATCGCACAGCGCACCGGCGCTTCGGGGCTGGTGTAAAAAACGAGCGCCATCCCGTCGCCTGTGGCAATCTTGATCATGCGCTCCGATGCGTCGGCCTTCTGAAACTGCTTAGTCGCGCGGACGATTTGAGTTAGCTCATTAACAGCCGCGTGTTGATCGTCGATCGAAACCTTTGAGTAACCGACAATGTCGATGAACAGGACGTGAGCGATCTCGAGCTGAATTTCCTTTTTAACCTCAGTCGACATGTTCCGACGCGCGATTGGAATCGCCCGAGATGATCATCTCATTTTTACCGCTGTGCGTCGAGCAGATAAGAGCACACTCCGACCGTCGCGACGAAGGGCAGTGTTGTGTGCGACACACTCCGCTGTGGTGGCAGGCGTGTCTTTCGCGCTTCTGCCGTCTGCGAGGATGTTCCCTTTTTCTGGTCTTTTGCCCAGGACGTTATCTCAAGGAGACATCGTCTATCCGGAAAGTCGTTGACAATGAAACATCGGTCGTGCAACGGAATTGCAGTCGAATCGTCTGCCCTCGGTAAGCAGCGAGGCTGAATGATTTTTGCGAGTAGTTTCCAGCCGTGGTTTTGTCCCTGTTGCTGTACGTGGCGAGGGTTTGAAGTAACGTGCCGCTGGTGTTGCGGACTTCGGCGTACAGGAAATCATACGCCCTTGTCGTGCCCTCGTCCGAACTGCAGTTGAACCAGAAAGTCAGACTTCCCGTGGCCGTCGTGGGAATCGTGATTGTTTGGTAAGTCTGTCCTGACACATTGTTGTTCACGCCAAAATAAATGTAGCCGGTCCCGCCATGAGGATAATTGCCATTGTTGGTGTAAAAGGCGCCCGAACCGGACATAACCCACGGCGATATGGTGCCTTCAAATCCACCATTGACGATCAATTCTGTCGGCGTTGGGGTCGCCGTCGGAGTAGCTGTTGGTGTAGCCGTAGCCGTAGCTGTAGCTGTTGCCGTCGCAGTAGGCGTCGCTGTTGGTGAAACGGTAGGCGTCGCAATCGGGGTCGCGGTTGCAGTGGCTGTGGCAGTGGCTGTCGCGGTTGCAGTGGCAGTCGGAGTAGCTGTAGGGGTCGGAGTTGGGCTGCCGGTTGCCAGCTTGAAACTGCCAATGCGGGTGCGCCAATTAAATGACGTGGTAGTAGAGTAATATTCGTTGGTGTACCAGAACGTCGTGTCGTCGACGGGATCGATCGATAACGCGCTGTAATCGCCCCAGCGATTGCCGCTGCCGGTTTGGCTGCCGGCCCCGTCGTAAAGATGGGCTTCGCCCTGGGCCAGAGTGTTCAGCGGATCTGTCGCCAATCGTCCCGCATAACGAAGCTGGGGATGAATACTCGAGCTTGAAGCGCTGAAGGCAATGGCGAGATTCCCCTGTCCGTCCATGGCCGCGCTTCCCATCCAGCGCCAGGTTGTGTCCGGCTGGTAACTGCTCTGCTGATAAACAGTGACGGGCCCGGAAGTAACATTGCGTAGTTCAAACCAGCGCACACCTGCTACGGCGCCAGAGCTTACCGTGTAGTTGCCGACGACGGATTCGTGGTCGCCGAAATTCCGATACGCCAGACGAAACATCAAACGATCCCCGATGCCATCCAGCTTGTTACTACTGGTGACTCCACTTTCCGGCACACAGGAGCGGGTGGTGGGACATAGCGCGGTGAAGCCCGCCGCAGCCGGAGTGGCAAAGGTGGTAAAGGTGGAGTTCGCAGGAGTGACGAAATCGACATGAAAATGATAGGTGGTGTAATTTGGGCTACTGGCTTGACCTGGAAATCCAACGAAAGTGTTCGGAGCGCCAGTTGGCGGTAGCGTCGGCCCGTCGAGATCGGCGGGAAGGAACGGATCAACTGATCCGCCCAAAGGTCCGACCGGACTAATAAAGGTAGCGGCTTGCCCGGCCAGCATCTTTGTCCGATCAAAGGCGAACGGCTGAGGACCGAGATAACTCGTGCCTGACGCGTTAAACACGTTCATGCTCATGTAATAGGCATCGGGCCATGCGCTGATTTTAGGGTAATCAAAGAAATTCGTGCCGAGGTGGAATCCGTAGCGGTTATAACTGCCCGTGGCATCTGAAGTCGTGGAGATGGCCACACACTCGTCCGTCACCGCGTTGCCCGAACCTGCGAACTGACTAATCAGCCAGCGATTGGCCAGATGATCATAGAGCATGACTGGATCGCCCTTTCCGCCGGTTTGGCAGACACCGCCAAAACCACTCCAAATGGAAGAAATACTATTAGGTCCCAAAACTGAATTGCCCGTGGCCTTATCAAAGACCTGGTAAGCTTCGTTGACGATTTGCACATACTGCGTCAGCCCGACGGCGCCGTTAGGGTCAGGCGGCGCGCAGCTACAGCCCACGCCCGGAAAAGGAATGCCGTCGAATGTACGGATGGGAACAGGTATGTTTGGCCCTTTGCCGCCGAAGACTGACGCATCCCAGTTTTGGACAACCGGATCAAAACTGTCTATGTGCCGGTAAGGTACTTTAGGGTTTTCATTCGCGTCCCGGTCAACTCCGCGTCTCAAATCGGACTCGTTCCAGGCAGGCATCTCGCGCAGCGGTGGAGAAACATCGTTGTGATAAGAGGCGCCCACCTGGACAGAATCCGCGCCACCCTTGCCCGCTCCCTGGGCTAGAGATTTAGTACCGAATGAGCCACTGATCGCGAGTAGCGCCAGAAAAAGGCTGATCAAACACAACAAGCAAGCGAGAAGGCGCGAAAGAGAGAATGCAGATTTCCGAGGGGTTACTTTTTTCATATCGTTTCCTCCATTTTGTTAACCGACTTACCAGCGATGCTATGGAGGCCCGCCCGCGGTTGCCAAGCTTTCTAACATTATTTTTTTGTAATGTTTCGGCGGCGAGTTGTTACCCAAGCTGATCGCGCAGGGCGAGCAGCTTCACTCGTACTGCGTTCAGTCGAATGAACCCATTGGCATCGCTTTAATTAAATTATGATTTGTCGTTTTCCATCGCTGCAATCTTGGGATCGTACACACTCTCTGGACTTTTGTGGCCGACGACGGTGATGTTGCCTTTGTAGAAAATGAGCGCATATGAAAACTGGGCAAAGCATAGGAAGTCCTCAGACATCAGGAGGTGGAAATGTTTCAAAAATCTTCAAAAGACAGTTTCTCGTTCAAGGTTTACCGCGGCGCGCAGATGACGTTGCTGACAATGGACCTTGCCCAGCAGCCCGCGCCAGGGACCTTCGCGGGCTTCACGCTCGAATACACCGGCCCAAACTCGCGGCGAACACCGATAAAAAATCTCCTCAATTTCGCCGGCACCGACGCCGTCACCTCATCGGTCGATTCGCCATTTCAAGCATTCAAATGGGTACACTTTCCGGGCAGCTATTCACAGAAGCCGGTGCCCTTGGGCAATTGGGATTACCACGCGACACCGCGGTTCTTTGATGTCGATCGAAAGCTCCTCCCTCTCGACGCCGGCAGGACCATTACTGTCACGGTCCCCGTCGGCGATTTTTCCAAAGGCGGCCTCGAGATTGGTTTCACCCGAGCGTTTTTAAAATCGCAAGCTTACGCCAGCCATTACGGGGCCAAAACAAAGCTCAAGCCCGCTGGCGATTGGCTTTTCGACATGACAAAGAAGGCCGGAGCAATGAACGGCCGCGATTTCACTTATCAAGACATGTACCTCTGGCTCGGTTATACGGCCCGACGCCAGGTTTACGAAATACTCGACGAGGCATTGAATGATAACGCTGTCGAAGTCGAGATGTTCGCCTACGATTTGAACGATCCCGGCGTCGCTCAGCGATGCCTCGATCTCGCCGCGGCGGGCCGGATCAGAATCATTCTTGATAATGCCGCGCTCCACACAACGCAGGCTGGAAAGCCCACGACGGAAGAAGACGATTTCGAGATCAGATTCAACACCGTTGCCGCCGCGGGCGCTGAGGTCTTTCGCTGCCGGTTCGGACGCTATTCGCACTGCAAGATTATCATCCTCAAAAAGAACGGCGCGGCATTTCGTGTCCTGACCGGCTCGACCAATTTTTCAATCACCGGTCTCTGCGTGAACGCAAACCACGTCCTTCTTTTCGATTGCGCAAACGTCGCAAAGTTTTACTCCGATGTTTTCAATAACGTCTGGCAGGTCGGTAAAGCCGGCCCTTTCCGAACCACAGATTTCTCAACGAAGACAAAAAATTTCACCGCCACTGGGTTCCCGCATACGGAGGTCAACTTCTCACCGCATGACGACGCACGCGCTGCTGAGATCCTCGATCAAATCACTGCGCAAATACAGAAGCCTTCGACAAAGAGCGTCCTCTTTGCGGTGATGGAAATGGGCGATACCAGCACCGGAACGCTCATCCGGGCGCTCCGCGACTTGCACAAGAACGATTCGATCTACACATACGGCGTCACGGACAATTCGAGCGGTGACATTTCGCTTTATAAACCCGGCCGCAAAAACGGCCTGTTGATCAATGCCGCGCAGGCCAAACGCGAGCTTCCACCGCCATTCAAGACTGAGGCATCGCTGCCCGGCCACGCCATCCATCACAAATTCGTGATCACGAATTTCAATCGCTCGACGGCGCGCCTTTGGTGCGGTTCCTCAAACCTTGCGCTCGGAGGCGAAACGCAAAACGGTGACAACCTTATTTGCATCAAGGACCAGGATGTAGCCACCGCCTTCGCCATCGAAGCGATGCGTCTGACCGACCATTACAACTTTCGGTCGGTCCGTGAACCCGACATCGGCCCGCCAAACAAAACGCCGAAGGCGCTCGACAACACTGGCGCTTGGGTCAACAAATTCTTCGATCCGGATGACATTAGGTGTGTGGAAAGAAAAGTATTGGCGTGAACGGATTGAGGTTCCCAGCCTAACAGATTCGCACTGCCTTTAATTCTTACACGACTATCGCGAAGGACCAGCGCCATGCCGTCGCCAGTGGGCAGGCGGACCAGCTTTTGTTGCCGCTCGGACTCGCGGAACTGGCTGGTGCCACTGACCACTTCGTTGAGCTCACGCTGTAACTCGCTTTGCTGGTTACCTTGGATTCGGACGAAGCGAATCATCTCATTTTTGATTCGGGCGTCGATAGCAAACAACGAAAGTACAGGTCGACAATAATAGTTCGGAGGTGACCAGGTAGGGGCGATTGACTCAATCGTCCGCGGGCGGTTCGGGTGAACCGCCCCTACCTGTCTGTGCTCGCACCTTTGAACGCAAAGCGTTCAGCCCGAGAAATCCCGTAGCATCGCTACAATCGCGGCAGATGAATCGTCGCCATTATGCAGCGGGCGCTCCCGCCACCAAGTTCAATCGTAGGTAGTTCAAGCGTTACGAGTCGCGCGTAGCGGTTCAATCTTTCGCGTTGTTCCTCGGTCAATACTCGAGCAGCGCGGCTGGAAAGCACCAGCAGTTTTTCTGAATCCTGATTGTGTAGTTCGATGGCGTTGCCGGCGAAATTCGCGATTTGATCTGCCGATAACTCGACGATCTTCTTTCCGGTGCTCTCCAGACGCGCACGCAGCTCGTGCCGCTCAGCTTTGTTTCGAATCATCTCCAAACAAACCAGCGCGAACTCCGTTCCGACGCACATCATCACGTTGGTGTGATAGATTGGTTGGCCATTCGAGTCGACACTGGTGAAGGTGACCGGCTCGTAGCTGAAATCCTCGACAAAACGTTGAATCACCTTCGGGTTGGAACGATCTGAGAGCGAGACGTAGGCAATTTGGTTCAGGTGATCCAATACAAGACTCCCCGTGCCTTCCAGGTAGCAACCGTCATCCTCGAACGCCGAGTAATCGATCACCTCGGTGACCCGATAGTGCTTACGCAGTTCCTCGACGATGTCCTGCCGACGCTCGCGTCGCCGCAGCGCCGAATACATCGGGAAAAGGGCAACGCGCCCATCATGATGCGTTGAGATCCAGTTGTTAGGGAAAACCGCGTCTGGTTTTTCCGGCTCAGTTGTGTCTTCAAAGACATGCACGTTAATTCCGGCCGCGCGAAGCGTCTGTACGGCTGCGCCGAATTCGTTTTTCGCGGCCAGCGTCAACGCATCTCCGTCGCGATTGGCATCGCGTTGGAACGCGTTGTCTGCCGCCGTTTCCGGATTCGGGTAAAAGCAGGCCGGGCGGATCATCAGCACCGAGTTAGTGCCTTGTGCGTGCGCAGGAGTTTGGGTCATTGAGCAGCTTACATAATACCCCGACTTGAGGGCATCGTCGCATGAGCCCGTGCCGGAATGTGCGAAACGATTTTCATTGTGGCAGCATGTCATTCCGAGCGAAGTCGAGGAATCCCGCTGAACGACCAGAGGGTAGCATCACGGGATCTCTCGACTCCGCTGCGCTCCGCTCGAGATGACTACGATCAATCACCGAAAGAGATGTCCACATCGCGGGCGGTCTGTACCAGCTCGCCGTACGGTGGGACGAGCTTCAAGCGATTGACTGCTTCGGCAATCGGCACGTGGCGCACCTGGTAATTCTGATAACTGACCATCGATCCGAAGTGTCCCTCGTTCGCCAATTGAACGGCTTTGACTCCGAAGCGCGTAGCAAGAATTCGGTCGAGCGCCGTCGGTGCGCCGCCGCGCTGGAGATGACCAAGCACGCAGCAACGCGTTTCTTTTCCAGTCTGTTTTGCGATTTCGTGCGCCACAATTTCGCCAATTCCGCCCAGCCGAAACTCGCCGCCCTGGACGTCTCGTTTCACTTGTTCGCCGTGTTTCGGTCGAGCGCCTTCTGCAACCACAACGACAGTGCCAAGATAATTGGCCGCCTCGCGCGCATTGATCACGGCCGCTATCTGGTCGTAATCGAATGGAATTTCGGGAATCAAAATGACGTCCGCGCCACCGGCGATACCGCCGTGCAACGCGATCCAACCTGCGTGCCGTCCCATGACTTCCACGACAATAACCCGCCGATGACTGGTCGCAGTGGTGTGAAGCCGATCCAGGCCGTCTACAACGACGTCAACAGCAGAATCGAATCCAAACGTGGCGGCCGTCGCTTCCAGATCGTTGTCGATCGTTTTGGGCACGCCGATGCAATTGATGCCAGCCTCCTGCAATTGCTGCGCAGTCACCATCGACCCATCGCCGCCAACAATAATCAACGCTCGCACCTTGAGGTCCTCCAAAATCGTCCTGGCATCTGCAATAATCTCTGCAGGAACTATTGTCCGGTCGCCAGCCCCGGTTTTGGCAACGAAATGGCCGCGATTAGTTGTCCCGAGGATGGTCCCTCCAAGCGCCATGATTCCATTCACGGCCTGCCGATCCAGAATAACGTGATTCCCTGGCGGAAGCAGGCCTTCGAATCCGTCGCGGAAACCAACCACTTCCCAACCCAGCTTCTCCGCTGCAAGGACCACCGCGCGCAAGACCGCATTCAGTCCGGGACAATCGCCACCGCTGGTCAGTACACCAATGCGCGGCTTCATTTTCGCACAAGCGAAATCAGAGAAGTTTCTTTGGGTCAGCAAGCCGCCCGGCAGCTGCCCATTGATCGTATAACTGCCACCCGCGTTGCAGCAAGGCAGCGCCTTCGTCGAATCGGTTCGTGCTGCCAAGGAGCACGACCATTAAATGGCGTGGATAAACCGTTTCCGTCTGGCCATTGCGAACAACTTCGGACTCACGATTTGCATACAGAATCAAACATTGCCCGGATCGAGATGAAGTGCCGGTCTTCACCCCGTCGATGCCCATTTTTCCCAGAAGCTCGTTCGTATTGCGAAGCACGTAATTGAGCTGCTGACCTCCGCGGTTAAAAGAAATTTGGCGTTGTTTTTGCGACACATAAAAACGGAAGCTCGCCTTGTTCATTGCGTATCGCGTTAGGCGGCCCATGTCTTCCGCGGTGGAGTACGGCAACGGTTTCACTTTCCAATCGATGCCGTGCGGATTAACGAAACGCGTGCGCTCCATCCTCAACTGTTTGGCCAGCGCGTTCATCTGGGCAACGAACATGTCCGCTGGCGTCAATTTCGTGCCTGCCTCAGCCGATTCCAAATGCGAACCGACCTGGTAGGCCAGCGTGTAGGCGGCGATGTTGTCCGATTGCACAAGCGCGGCATAAAGCAGATCGCGCAACGTGATGCTGTCACCCGGCTGAAAACCTACGTTGTTTTGGGTACTTCCTCGAAACGCCTCCTGGGGAATGGTCACCATTGCATTGAGATCGCCCGATTTCCTTTCTGACCAATCCAACACCACGCATGCGGTAGCAATTTTGGTTAAACTACCCACTTGCAGTTTTTGCCTGGGCTCTTGTTCTTCCAGAATGTAGCCGGTCTGCGCGTCGGCAATCAGGTATGCCTGTGCCGCAGCCGCGGAGCGAAGGGCGGATGCGCTTGCAAGAAATGCTGCGAAAAAGATCAGAAAGCGACGTAATGAATGCATAAAATCCCGTGGAACCGCAGCAGCTTAATCGGCGCATTCTGATTCGCAAACGCTCGCCACGCCTTCAAAAGAACGCATTCGAACCCAAAATCGTGGAGCCGGCGCGCCCTCGCGCCGTCTCACCACCGGCCCGAGGGCGGGCCGGCTCCATTGCCACGTCACTTGCGACAACGGATTCGCATTAAACCGCCTTTTGCGTTGCTCTGGCCCGGCTGATCAGCAGGCGCATCAGAAAATAAACAAAAATCGCGGACGGTACGGCTAAGAAAAGCGAGCCAACGAACGCAGGCCAGAAAGTTGGCCAAACCACGCGCGAAAAGACGTGCCAATGCATGTAATCGCGCAAACCAAATTGGCGAAAATGCACGCGTTGGGCAGGTGAACGTTGCAGAGCCCAGCAGCCGAGTTGGTATTCGGCAACATAAATTGCCGGCATGACCCAGATCACGACATCGTGGAGGGTGACTGCGATCGCCGCCGCGACCTTGTTGGAACGGCAAATCCACGCCGCGGCGATCGACAACAACGTCTTCAGCGGATACAGCGGCGTGAATCCGAAGAAAACTCCGATGGCCGAACCGAGTGCAATCGAGTGCGGCGTGTCTGCGATGGCCATCAACGTCATGTGATGCGCCACTAACCAGCCTTTCAACCGCCTTAATGGTTTTGGGAATCGCGAGTCATTAACCGGCTGGTTTTGTTGATGTGGTTCGTGCACCGCTCGGAAGATAGACCAAAACAGATTTGAATGTGCAAGCTGCTTCCCCAATTTGCTATCATCGAAATCCTGCCGGGATTCGTTGCGCTTGCAGCGAGGAGCGGACGTCGCTACAACCAAAACGCCAATGGACCGATCTGAAACGTCGCAAGGCTACGCAATGCGCGGAGGCCAGGAAGGCAAAAAGCGTCTCGATCTACTCGCTCGCGTGATGCTGCCGACCACCATGCAATTACTCGGTCGTGTCGGTCTGATCAGAGGAATGAAATACCTGGATGTAGGCTGTGGCGGCGGCCACGTGGCGCTGTTAATGGCCAGCATGGTCGGGCCAGAAGGGCGAGTGCTCGGTTCCGATACAGACAAAGAGATTCTCGCGTTGGCAAGGAAAGACGCCGAAGCTGCCAACGCAGGCAACGTTGAATTTCAACACCTGGATGCTTGCGCGCCTTTGTGGCAGGAGGAATTCGCACTGACTTATGCGCGCTTTCTGCTCTCGCATTTGAGCGAGCCAACGGCGTGCCTCGCGGCAATGCTGGAAGCGTGCCGGCCGGGAGGAACGATCGTGATTGAGGACACAGATTTTTCCGGCAGCTTTTGTTATCCCAGGTGTGCGGCGTACGACCGCTACAACGAGCTTTATCAGAAAATCGTGCAGCGCAGAGGCGGCGATCCAAACATCGGACCCAAATTGCCGGCGATGTTGCGCAGGGCCGGTGTGCAAAAGGTCAAGCTTAACCCGGTTCAACCTGCGCACCTTGATGGCGAGGGCAAATTGATGGCGCCACTCACCATGTCGCGAATATCAGACGCATTGATTGCCGAAGGGCTTGCCACCGAAGATGAAGTGCAGCAGATCTTAACCGAGCTAAAAGAGGCCGCAGCGGACAGTGGAACCGTGATGAGTTTGCCCAGGATCTTGCAAGTCTGGGGCAAACGCGAGAAGGGACACTGAGTCGCGCAGCACGATGCCGCGCGATGAGTTATTTTGCCACTGACGTTTGGAGTTCCGCGTTCACGCGGTTCCGAGGCAGGTCCGCCTAAAGGCGGAACTCCAAACCCAATGAAGCATGACATGGCTTTCTAGCGCGCGATGTCTAGAACAATTCCAAAGTCCCCGGTGGCGTCCTGATGATTTGCCCCAGCGCCTTGCGCAACCGAAGCGCCGCGCGCGGCGCGTAATCGAGATTGTTGTTGTTGAAGATCGCATGCACCTCGCGCGCCTGCCTTGCTAACTTTCTGCTGCGCTCAGCAACCTCGGCGATTTCTTCGTCGTTGTAATCGTAATCGAAACGCGCAGCCACGGTTTTGCCCGTGATATAAGCTTTTGCCTTGCGCCCGTGCAGCCGCAGGTAAGCGACATTCGGGTTTGTTACTTCGTCCAGTTCCGACGGCATCACCGTGAAATGGTCCGACGCGGGCGTGTCCACATTCACAAAAATCGCGTCATGCTTCCGCACAAAATCAATTGTCGATTGCAGTTGATCGTCGATTGCCCAGTTGCGATTTCGAAACTCGATCGCTAACTCGTAGCCGCGCAGCATCTCAATCAGCGACTGGAGTTCGCTCAGCTGATGTTTTCGCGGCGAAAACGCCGGGGAAAGTTGCAGGAGCAGTACGCCCATTTTTCCTGCGGCGCGAAAAATAGCCGTCCCGCGCAGAAAGCTTTTTAGCAGGGCTTCCTGCATGTCTGGCGTCGGTTTGACCTTCCCTTTCGCATCTGTCTCCGCGCGACTCTGCAGATCCGGTGGCAACAGTTTTGCCGGCGTTGAATGAAACGAAAAGAACTGGTGCAACTTTACATCGAACGTGAAATCATCCGGCGTCACAGCGCACCAGCGCTCAACCATTCGTGGTTCCGGCACGGAATAGAACGTCGAGTTTACCTCGACCAATTCGAACTGCTGCGCGTACCAACTGAGCCGCTCGCCCGCCGGCATTTTCTTCGGATACCAGCGCTCGACAAAGCCGAGATCCGACCAGCTGGCCGTGCCGATAAGAATTCGCCCGCTCACATATTGAACGAAGTCGCCGTGGCGCTGAAAGCAAACGTGTTTCCGCCTCTGTAAGATCAGCTCGGTGGATTCTCGATTTGACTGCCCGACCCGAGGCGCGGCTTGTCGTAATCTTTGTCCTCAACGCAATTCTAACCGATGGTTTGGGGGACGCGGCCGAAGGGTTGCGCAGGAAAGTTTCAGGCGCGTTTGCCTCGCTTACCATTCCCACGATCTATTAGATAAAACGATGGCTAGTAAACCGATCCCAGAAGCCGATCCTTCGAACGTTCGCAGTGTCTCCACTTCTGAGCCCGGGCAATCACGTTCTGCCGACCAAATAGACGACGATGTCCCCCAGATAGGCCTGGTTCGTCTCTCGATTCTCGCGCTCATTGTCGGTGTAGTAACAGGCTTCGGCGCAATCATCTTTCGCGATCTGATTGGCTTCATTCACAACGTTTTCTTCCTCGGTCAATTTTCAGTGCGGTATGATGCCAACGTTTTCACGCCGGCAAGTCCCTGGGGACCACTGGTGATTCTTGTGCCGGTGGTCGGTGCTCTGGCCGTCACGTTTCTCATCACGAAGTTTGCACCGGAAGCACGTGGTCATGGCGTGCCGGAAGTCATGGACGCGATCTATTACAACGGAGGCGTGATCCGACCCATTGTGGCGGCGGTTAAGTCGCTAGCTTCCGCGATTGCGATCGGAACAGGAGCAGCTGTCGGACGCGAGGGTCCAATCATCCAGATCGGATCGGCGCTTGGATCGACATTGGGCCAAATCGTGCGAATGCCGGCGGGCCAGCGAATCATTCTCGTTGCTGCGGGTGCTGGTGCGGGAATTGCGGCGACATTCAATACGCCGATCGGCGGCGTGCTGTTCTCCATCGAATTGATGATGCCCGAGGTGAGCGTCCGCACGTTCCTGCCGGTAGCTTTGGCGACCGGGACTGCGACGTTCATTGGTCGATTCTTCTTCGGTCCACAACCCGCATTTAGCGTCCCCCAACTGAGTCCTATTGACGTTAATGTTAGCTCGGCACTCGCTCTCTGCTTGTATGCGTTGCTTGGAGCTGTCACTGGAGTCGCCGCAGCCGGCTTCGTGCGTGGTCTGCATTTGGCCGAGGACCTTTTCGAAAAGATCAAAGGAAACTATACACGGCACGTGCTGGGCATGTTGCTCGTGGGCGTCCTTATCTATGCCCTTCAGCAAGGCTTTGGCCACTATTACGTCGAGGGCGTAGGCTATGCCACCGTTCAGGCGATCCTGCTGGGGCAATTAACTGCAATCGGTCTCCTCATACTGCTGTTCCTCTGTAAGGTGCTCGCGACTTCGCTTAGCCTCGGTTCTGGATCGTCGGGCGGCATCTTTTCACCTTCGCTGTTCATGGGCGCCACAATTGGCGGCGCATTTGCCATGCTGCTGACGGCATTTCATCTGCCGTTCGCAGTGAACGTTCCCTCCTTCGCCATGGTCGGCATGGGCGCAATGGTCGGCGGCGGTACCGGCGCGGTAATGACTGCGATTGCTATGATTTTCGAGATGACGCGTGACTATGACATCGTTTTGCCGATGATCCTGGCAGTTGCATTAAGTGTCGGAGTGCGACGACTTCTTTCCCGCGAGAACATCTACACGTTGAAGCTGTTTCGCCGCGGGCACGTCATCCCGAAGGCATTGCATGCAAATATGTTCCTGGTCCGCCGGGCGAAAGAGGTGATGGAGACCGATGTGGTTTTGGCTCCAAGTGATATGAGTTTCGACGCATTCCTAGCCCGGCCAGACAACAATGGCCGGATGCGTCATGTCGCAGTCACTGAAGGCAATCGCATTTACGGAGTGCTGCGCGTTAATACAGCGCTTCGGCGGACGTCGCCGCACGAAGCACAGTCCGGCGTGACTTTGCGGGACATAGCGAACCTCAATTTCACGATCGTGCGCGAAGACGATATCGTGTTCGATGTGATTCAACGTATCTGGCGAAAGCATGCTTCGATGACACTTGTCATACGTGGCAGTGGCATCCCACGGCCGGAAAACGTCGTCGGCATGATCACCAAGGAACATGTCGCCGATTCTGTTGCGAACAGTGTGAAAGTATATCCCGCCTGAAGGGCACGACATCGTGTGGTTTGGAATGTTCCGGCAAACACTTTCGGTTTGATTTCGCCCCGGGCATTGGCATACTGAACACGCGGGGTGGAGCAGCCTGGTAGCTCGTCAGGCTCATAACCTGAAGGTCGCTGGTTCAAATCCAGCCCCCGCAACCAATTTACTTGCCGCACGTCGTCCTGTGCGCAAAGTTCAACGCCGCTCAATCGGGCGCATCGCGATCCAGAGTAGCTCAGTGGTAGAGCGGTCGGCTGTTAACCGATTGGTCGTAGGTTCGAATCCTACCTCTGGAGCCAATTTTTAAATCGCTCACGACGAGCGATTTCTCCAGCTGGCAGGACCGGTAAAACGAGAAAATGCTAGCAGATTTGCCAGCAGAATGAACATTGGCGGACTTCGTTCGATTGGCTCCGCGGTGCTGCTTGTCTTGCTCGCGGGAGCTAGCTGCAATCGGCCTAAACGAGCGTCGTCAGAGTCGAGCCCCGCGCCGACACCCCACGAAATCCGCGCGCGCATTACGGCACGCGCGCCAGATGCATTCTACGATCCGCCGTCGGACGTGCCGCGCAAGCCTGGCGAGTTACTGCGGAGCGAACCGCTCAAGGATGTGATGCTGCCAGCCGGCGTGCGAGGCTGGCGCATCCTCTATGCCACCACAGTGGACGACAGCACGCCAGCGACGGCGGTCGCGACCGTGTTCGCGCCGACCGGTCCTCCCGCAGGCCCACGTTCTGTCATCGCATGGGAGCACGCTACGACGGGCCTGCTGCAGAAATGCATGCCGTCGCTTTTGTCGACGCCGACCAAGGGCATCCCCGAGCGCGACCGGATCGTAATGGCTGGCT
>DASYDV010000003.1:0-49714 GCA_036499375.1 Candidatus Udaeobacter sp. | reverse complement strand
GACCCCGGACAAGCCGACGGTAACCCTCAGCGTCCCCGACCCGAATCACATCAACAGCTTTATGAATTTCCGCGTTGCGGATATTCAAGCGTGCTATGAGTTATGGAAAAGTCGAGGAGCGGAGTTCATCACCGAGCCGATTCCCAAGTACGGCGAGATTCGCTGCTACATCCGCGATCCTGACGGTTATATTATCGAGGTCGGACAGAGCACCGATCTCACGTACGGTTAACGCTGTGTGAGGCTTTATTTTCGACGTGGATAGAAAGGGAATACACTGCGAGCTAAGGAGATGGGAGATGAAAGATGAAAGCAATTGTTGTCCACCAATATGGCGGTCCTGAAGTACTCAAGTTCGAAGAGTACCCTGACCCGGTTCCGGGTCCGGGCGAGGTGCTGGTGCGGGTCGCTGCTACGAGCGTGAATCCGATCGACTACAAGCGACGTGCTGGATTAACGAAAGATTTTTACCCCATGAAGTTCCCGGGGCTCATAGGAGTCGATATCGCGGGCACTGCGGTCAAACTTGGGCCGGGAGTGGAAGGCTTTTCTGTCGGCGACCAGGTTTTCTCGATGGCGGACAATACGTACGCCGAACTTTGTGCCGTGAAAGCCGCGGTTCTGGCGAAGGTTCCCAAGGGGCTCGACTTGATCGAGGCGGCCGCGTTGCCGCTGGTGACGACGACTGGGAACCAGCTCCTTTTAGCGACGGGAATCAAAGCGGGCCAGACGACTCTCGTCGTAGGTGCTGCCGGAAATGTCGGGCGTTCGGCGGTATTCACTGCGAAGGCACGCGGGGCGACTGTGCTCGCCGGCGTTTTGAAGAGGCAGTTCGACGACGCGAAGACAGTCGGCGCGGATCAGCTCGTCGCAACCGATGACGACACCGCGATTGCAAATCTTCCGCCGCTCGATGCGGTGGCGGATGCAGTCGGCGGAAGAACCGCCGAGAAGCTGATCGCCAAGCTCAAGCCGGGAGGAACCTATGCATCGGTTGTCGGGGCGCCGCAGAACGTCGCAGAGTACCCATCTGTAAAGGTGGTGGAAGTATTCTCGAAATTCGACAGGAAAACGCTCGAGTTCATGGCGGAAGCGGTGCGAGATGGCAAGCTGGTAATCCCGATTAGCCTGAAACTGCCACTCAGTGAAGCGGCCAAGGCTCAAGCGATGGCAGAGAAGGGCGGTGTCGGGAAGATCTTGCTGGTGCCTTGACATTATTTTGCGAACAGGGGACACGAAAGGAAAATCGGAATTGAAAAAAGACTCGCGCGGAATCAACCCCGCTTCGAAGCCGAGTGGCGATGGGTGTGTCGAATGCCTGGCGTCACCGAAAGGTTGGTGGTTGCATCTTCGTCGGTGTGCGAAGTGTGGGCATATCGGTTGCTGCGACAGTTCTCCAAGCCAGCATGCGTCCAAGCATGCGGCGGCTACAGGGCATCCGATCATTGCCAGCTTCGAGCCGGGTGAGGATTGGTTCTTCGATTACGAGAAGCGGGGGGTGATCAAGGGTGTGGAGTTGCTTCCGCCGCATTCGCATCCGGAGGATCAACCAACGCCTGGACCGCCGGGCAGAGTTCCACCCAATTGGGAATCGCTGCTGCACTAGCTGGGATAAGAGATGGATTGGAGACGGTTAGTCGAGTCTGCGCTCCTGGGCAGCAGTGATTTGGAGCAATATGCCATTTTGCTGATACGCGTTTCGCTCGGGTTGTTCTTCGCCATCTCAGGGGCAAACAAATTGTTTGCCGCCGGTAGCAGGCAAACGATGTGCGAAACGGTCGTTAGGGCCAAAGTCCCGTTTCCCCGTTTGACGACTTATTTCGTGTCTGGTGTCGAGTTCGTTGGCGGATCTTTGCTGACTGTGGGGTTTCTTTCGAGCCCGGCCTGCGTGGCTTTATTGATCGACATGATTGTCGCCATCCTGACCACCAAACTTTTCGCCATGCCTAAAGGACTTTCGCTTCTTAACTGGCTCGACGATCTCCTCTACCTTCCGGAAGTCCTGTACGTACTCTTCTTTATCTGGCTGCTCTGCTCTGGTCCGGGAAGGTTCAGTGTTGATTACTGGCTCGCCGGCAAGTTCCTGAGGTGAAAGTAGAGAGAAGTCTGCATGAAATTGTGAGAACCATATGAGAGCTGCACAAATCGTCGAATACGGACCTCCGAGTGTAATTCAAGTAGCAGACATTCCTCGCCCACAACCACAGAGCGGTCAGTTGCTTGTTCGTGTCAAAGCTGCCGGTGTCGGGCCGTGGGACGCTCTCGTTCGCGAGGGTCGATCTGGAGTGCCGCAAACTTTACCGCTCACCTTGGGTTCGGATATTGCTGGGACGGTCGAGGCTATGGGCACGGACGTGTCCGGTTTCGCTGTAGAAAGCGAGGTTTACGGACTAACAAACAATCATTTCACTGGCGGCTACGCTGACTACGCTCTGGCCTCGGCATCAAGCATGGCCCGAAAACCCCGAAGCCTCAATTTTATCGAGGCAGCTTCGGCTCCCGTAGTGGCGGTGACAGCCTGGCAAATGCTTTTCGATTACGCCCATGTCATCGCCGGACAAAAGGTTCTGATTCACGGCGCGGCGGGCAATGTAGGTGCATATGCCGTCCAATTAGCTCGAAACGCGGGACTCGATGCATTTGCCACAGCTTCGTCGAAAGATCTCGACTACGTACGCGCGTTGGGTGCCGCCACTGCGATCGATTATCACCGGTCGCGCTTTGAAGAGGTCGTCCAAGCGGTCGATATTGTTCTCGACACAGTAGGTGGAGACACGCGCACGCGTTCGCTCGGAGTGTTAAAGCCCGGAGGGATTTTGGTTTCGACGGTGTCCTCGCCCATCCCGAGCGAAGCCGCGGCGAAAGCAGGAGTCAGAGTGGTATATTTCATCGTAGACGTGACTACAGCGCGGCTGAACAAGATCACAGAGCTGTTCGATAGCGGCAAACTGGTGACTGATGTAGGGACTGTGCTCCCGCTAGAAAAAGCGCGCACCGCCCACGAAATGCTAGGAGGTGCTCCTCATAAGCGCGGCAAGATCGTGCTGAGCGTAAACGCGTAACACTTGGGATCGCGACGCTATTTGCTCCCGCCCGCGAAATGACTGAGGCCGAGAAAACTCATTCTTATAAAACGGAGACAGCTTTGACACAGCCTCGGGTCGTCATAGTTGGCGGCGGTTTTGGCGGACTCTGCGCGGCACGTGGGTTAGCCGGTGCGCTCGTTGGCGTGACGCTGATCGACAAGCGCAACTACCATCTCTTCCGTCCCATGCTCTACCAGGTGGCGACCGGCTTGCTATCAGCCGACCAAATTTCCGGGCCGCTGCGATCGATCCTGAGCCGACAGGCCAATGTAGAGGTGCTGATGGACGAAGTCACCGGCATCGATGCAGAGAAGCGCCTGGTTCGTCTGATGCAGCATTCGATCTCTTACGATTACCTCGTTCTCGCCACCGGCATTCAATATAACTACTTTGGACACGACGAGTGGCGACGCGTGGCACCCGGGCTCGAATCGCTGGATGACGCGGACCTGATTCGCGGCAAGATCCTGCTCGCATTCGAGCGCGCCGAGGAGATGGCTGCGCTCGATCACGCCGATCCAGAGGGAATACGGCAACTGCTGACCTTCGTGCTGGTCGGCGCGGGCACGGTGGGCGTGGAAATGGCGGCCACCCTGGCGGAGATGTCGCGGATGGCGTTAGCGCATGACTTTCGTCACATCGATCCGCGTGACGCGCAGATCCTCCTCTACGAGGCGGCGCCGCGCGTGCTTCCGACATTTTCCGAAGATCTGTCGGCGAAGGCGCAGCGTCATCTCGAGAGCCTGGGCGTGAAGGTTTACACGAATACGCAAGTGACCAGTGTGGACGCCGACGGAGTCGTGGCGGACGGCCAGCGCGTTCGGTCGAGCACCGTGCTGTGGGGAGCCGAAGTCCTGGCCTCACCAGCGGGTCACTGGTTAGCTGCGGCGATGGATAAGTCGGGGAAAATCATCGTCGGGTCCGACCTGTCAGTGCCGGGTCATCCTGAGATTTTTGCAATTGGTGACACGGCGCACGTCATTGCGCCTTCGCGGAATTTGCTGGGGATCAAGTCCAAGGAGCCGATGGTCATGCCCGGCGTCGCGCAGCCTGCCATTCAAGAAGGTCGGTACGTGGCGGCCCTGATTCGACGACGCGTGGCGGGACAGCCGCCGCCGGCGCCCTTCTGGTACTGGGACAAAGGCGATCTCGCGATCGCGGGACGTACCTACGCGCTTGCCGATCTTCGCATGCTCCGCTTCACCGGATTTCCGGCGTGGGTTGTCTGGGCGGTGGTGCACATCTATTTTCTGATCGGATTCGCGAACCGGTTCTTCGTCATGTCGCAATGGGTACTGGCGTTTCTGACCAAACGTCGGCAGGTACGCGTCTTTCCGGGACAAGAACGTCGCGCATCTCCGTGACGCGAAATAGCTCATTGTATAATGTCCGAATCGTTAGGTGTCATAGAAGGGCGCTGACTACGGAATCTTCTATGCGGGCACTTTCCTAAAGGAGATTAAGCCTGGACTCGATCTCCATTACTTGGCATTGTGGGCCGGGTACAAATTCCAGGAGGAGTCGAATGGCCGGAGCGGTCGCTGCCTTTAATCATTCCAATGTCATCAACCATTCTCGCGCACCTTTTACATCCGCCGGTGTGAGTTCGTGGCCGGCTTTGAAATAATGCGTTGTGACATCTGCACCGGCGTTAGACAAAAGTTCAGCCAGGGACTTGGCCCCAGACATCGGAATGATCGGATCGTTTGTTCCCGCTCCGATCCAAACACGAACAGACGAGAGATTTGGTTGCCTTTCGGGAAAAAGCGGAACCATCGCCCGAATCAGGATTGCAGCGGGCAACACTTCTGGCCGAAGTAACAACATGCTCGCGGCGATGTTGGCGCCGTTAGAATAACCGACGGTAACTAACTGATCGGTAGCGAATCCGTAATGTCGAGCGGCCGTTGCAACGAAGTCCGCCAGCTCGTTTGTGCGGCGTTTTAGATCTTCCAAGTCGAATACGCCTTCGGCCAGGCGTCGAAAGAACCGCGGCATTCCATTTTCGAGCACTTTACCGCGTGGGCTGAGCAATGAGGCATTCGGATCCAGCTCGCGTCCGAGCGAAATGAGATCACGTTCGTTTCCACCTGTGCCGTGTAGAAGCAACAACGTTCGATTCGAAGTGCCAGGAACGAACTCGTGAATGAAATCCGTGCTCATGATTGTCTGCCCGCGAATCACGCGAAATGAACGCGAATCAAAGCAAGGGCATTCAGACACTAATTTCACGAATTTGCACGAAGAAATCCTATCGAGTCCGCTCCAAAGATTCGTGATAATTCGTGAAATTCGTGTCTCACCTTTGTATTCGGATCGGCGGCAGAATGTTTTCGATTTGTGACCGCGCAGATTCCATCCACGGCGGAAGCCGCAAATGCGTACCGAGTTCTTCCACCTTTTCGTCCACCATAAACCCGGGTGGCTCGGTGGCGATTTCAAAGAGCACACCGCCCGGTTCCCGGAAATAAATGGAATGAAAATAAGTGCGATCGATTACCGGCGTGACGTTGTAGCCACGATCAACGAGATGCTCGCGCCACTGGAGCTGTTCGGCTTGGTCCTTTGCTCGAAACGCGATGTGATGTACTGAACCCGCCGCGACGCGTCCGATTGCGGCGTCGGGCAGACAAAGCAGGTCAACAATTCTTCCCGGCGCAGAGTCGTCCGGCGATGCAAACCGAAACCGATTCCCAGATTCCTGGATCAAACGATATCCAAAGCTGTCGGTAAGTAACCGCGCAGTTCTCTCGTACCCTTCCAGAGCGGCCGACACACTGTGAAAACCGTGAATCGCATGCTCTGGGGGAATGTGACTCTCCCACCACAGGTCAACTTTTCCGTGAGAATCTGATGCGATCAGCTCAATCATAAGTCCATCAGGATCAAGCAATCTAATTACTTGTTCTGCGAAACGCGTAGACGTTCTCTCAGCCGTTACCTGCTGTTGTTTCAAACGCTCCAGCCAATAGCTAATGGAGTCCGGCGAGATCGCGAACGCAGTCGCTTCGACCTGGCCGGTGCCGCGAATTCCGCGTCGCGCTCCCGGCCACGGAAAAAATGTCAGGATTGTTCCGGGCGTGCCACGCCGGTCGCCGAAATAAAAGTGGTACGATCCTGGATCGTCAAAATTCACCGTGCGTTTGACGAAACGCAGACCGAGAAGCCCGACGTAAAAATCGAGATTCCGCTGCGGATCGCTCGCGATCGCAGTGACGTGATGAAGTCCGCGAATCTTGTTTTCCATGAGATTAGGATGTCGCTGCCGCCGGCGTTTCCGGACGAACTGTCACAAATCGCTTATCGATCGAATCAGGGTATTTCGAAAATCTCGACCTGCTGGGCAATGCCGCGAAGTGAGCGCTTCTCCGGGGTCGGCGCAATTCCGTTTGATCGCAACAGCTTCGAGGCTTCGCTGTCCATGACGACTCGTCTGGTCGCGAAGATGGAACGCGACGTCGCCAGACCTTGAACGCGCGCAGCGATGTTGACGGTGCTTCCGAAGTAATCCTGCCGGTCGTTCAGCGAAACGGCCAGACAGGGTCCCTCGTGGATGCCGATCTTAACAAGCAAATCGCCCTTTAAATCCTTCACTGCGTCTCGCATTTGGAGCGCCGCTGCCATTGCCCGGTCTGGCGTCGGGAACGTCGCCATCACGGCATCGCCAATCGTTTTCACCACGGCGCCTCTTTCTGCCGCCACGATTTCGTTCAAGACCTGGAAGTGAGCCCTCACTAAATCGTAGGCAACCAGATCTCCAACCCGCTCGTAGAGTTCGGTTGAGCCTTTGAGGTCGGTAAACAGGAAAGTGAGGCTGGTAATCTTAAGCCGCTGATCCAGGTCGAGCGTATCGGTGCGATAAATGTCGCGGAATGTTTGGTTAGTCAGGAGACGTTTCGCCGTTAGGAAGGGGCGGCGCTTGCTGAGAAGTTGATGAAGCTTGTCGTCAGCGATCCAAACGCCGGGCAAGGTGCGCAAGTTCGAGCGGTTCTCGAAGGAAATCTCCAAGGCGCCAGGATGCATCTGCACCGTTGCGGTCGGCGCGTGTTTCCTGGTCAAAACGAAGTCCAAAGACTGCCGTTTGCGCGTCGGCTCGCCCTTCACCTCGATGAACTGCGACATGTGAACCACAGGATCGAACACGATCACAAACGCTTCGGGCAATTGCAGCGACAACACCATCTTCTCGCCGGGTGGGAGCTCGATACTGTCCAGAGTGACTTCCTTAATGAGCTTCGCCAATGTCTCGTCAGCGGGCAAATCAAAGCCCGAACTCCAATACAGTTGTTTGTAGTATTCGATCCACGGCAGCGTCTCTGGATCGTGCGCCGCGATTTTTCGCACCCGTGGACTGACGGTAAAGGTGACCTCGACCATCTCGTCTAGTGTCGGCTCATAGCCGGCCGCACACAGAGCGCACCAATATTCGGCTTGGTTTACAGTTTTAAGCGTTGTGCCCGAATCGCGGACGCCCCCGCAACCGGGACAGAGGATATTCCATGACACATCGAAAATGCCGAGTCGCGCTGCATGCAGAAAAGCGGCGATAACGCACTCTTCGTTAAGGTTGTGCTCGGCCGCAAAGGCGAGGGCATTGATACGGCAAAGCTCGCGGTCCGGCGCGTTCTTGATGAGCTTTTCAATCGCACTCACTGGCTTCGCCTTCGCTGATTCTCGCAAAGCAGTGAGAAGGGCTTTGGTATCGCCGGTAGCTTTCATGGCACAATCGAATTGATGACCTAGCACTTACGGTGTGGCTGGGAAAAACGGAAAGCAAGTGACAGATGAGCCAAACCTCCCCCCTTCGGCGAGAGCTGTTCCCTCTCGTCAGTATCTTTCAGATTCAAATCGTACGGATCGGTTCGATACGAAACCTGACCGCTGCGGCAATGGCGAGCACGACAGAAAGCAGTAGGACAATGAGCTGCGTAAGTTTAAACGGCGATTCGGTTTGCGTCGGAGCCAGTGCGTGCAGTGTCGGCACCTTTTCAAACAGCTGCACCACCAACACGAAAAGATCTGAAATAGAGACAGATAACCGCGCCAATCGCGTAGATCCAACGCCAGGCGCCTGTGAGATGCTTTGCGTAGCGCGCGAAGATGGTCACCGCGAGAAACGGCATTGATAAAATGCCAAGACCGAGCGCAGGCGTGAAACCATGAAATGGAAAAAAGAATCCCGTGATCGTTGTCGCGACAGCTGTAATTAAAAACCATTTCGTCCATCCATCGAGGCGCATTCCGGCGAGCATTCCGAATACCACCGCAAGACCGGTGAAAATCGCGATCAGGCTAATGAGCGTGTGGATGATTGTGTAGATTTGCAGGATCATGGTGATCCAATTACATCCGCGCCCGGTGATCGGAAAGCGCGATTAGGTGCGACCGGCGGCCGTTCTATGTCCAGACTAGCCTTCGTACTTAAAGGACAGTTGTAATCGCGTTCGGAACTCGATCACTTTACCGTCCTCGATCTTTACATCCATCTTCACAACCTCGGCGACGCGCAAATCCCGCAGCGTGCCGGCTGCGGTCTTCACTGCAGTCCTTGCTGCATCCTCCCAGGACTGCGCACTGGTGCCGATTACCTCGGTTACTCTGTATACCGACTCTGTAGATTTATTTTTTTTGGCCATAATGTTTTCGTTCTATCAGTGTGTTTAGACTTTCTGGAGAGAAGCATTTATGCGGCCGACCGCCACGGCGCCTCCCGGACGTTTGGTCGCTCGCACTTGACCTTAATCCCCAACTGCCTCCCAAATCAATCGATTTGCGCGTCCTTGTCAGTCGTCGCCTCCGGTTGCTGCGCGCGCCGATGCCGAGCAGGTATCGGCGGAAATGGAACATTGCTGCGCTGCAGTCACTTCAGAAGCGGTACGATTAAGAGCTGTGTCAGCCTTCCTACTGAGCGGTCCGTTTTACGTCGCCTAACGAAGGCTCCGCTGAGTGAATGATTTCCCCGGTGATCCAACCGCGAAGGCGAGGCGGATGAAGAGCATCAGGACGACTATATCGATCGCTGGAAGCAGGGGATCTTTAGAGGTAAGAAGTAAAGCCTTTTGATCGTTAAGGCGTTGAAAATCTCATGTCAGGTTAATTTGGCCAAATCGCGTGTCTTTACGTACCTTTGTCGTGATAGATCTGGAAACCTGCCCAGGATTGGCTTACCGGGCATCAACTCGAGACGATTGATATTGACGTGCGGTGGTAGGGTCGCGATCCAGAACACCGCGTCGGCGATATCCTCGGCCGTCAGCGGGCGCGCACCTTTGTAGAGGGCGTCGGAAGCGGCATGATCGCCACCCGTGCGCACGAGAGTAAATTCGGTCTCGGCCAGACCCGGCTCGATCGAGGTTACGCGGACGCCCGTACCGTGCAGATCGCTACGCAAGCCGAGCGAGAACTGCCGGACGAAAGCCTTCGTCCCGCCATAGACGTTGCCGCCCGGGTATGGATAGCTGCCAGCGACTGAACTGAGATTGACGATTAAGCCCTTGCGCTGGATCAAAGTGGGCAAGAGCTTGTGCGTGAGGGTCACCAGACCGGTGACGTTGGTTTCAATCATTCTCAGCCAGTCATCCAAACTGGTCTCAGGTGCGGGCGCAGTGCCGACTGCGAGACCGGCATTGTTAACCAGGACGTCGATTCCGCGGAAAGGTTCCGGGAGCGCTGACAGAGTCTCATTCATCGCAGCAGCATCCCGCACGTCAAAGGCCGCGGCGGTTATGGTCTCGGCGCCGAACTCGTCCACAAGAGTGCGGAGCCGGTCGGCGCGGCGCCCGGTCACGACAACCCGCCAGCGAGCTCGGGCAAAGCGCCGCGCCATTGCTGCGCCAAACCCCGATGTTGCCCCAGTAATCAAGACGGTCTTTGTCATTGTGTTCTCTTTATTCTACGGATTTCGATACTCCGAATAGCTTATGGTCTTCCATCATCACTCCGGAGTATAAAGCGAGTTAAATAAGCGCTGAACAACGCCGCGCTCAACAAGTGAAGATCCATCACCTTTCCCCGTCCTTAGATTAATCGGGGGACTAGCGTCATCCCACCAAGATCAAAACAAAAAAATGCTGTCATGAGGGCCGCCGGCAAACCTGACCTGGGATATGTGTTGCGCGCTGTCTCCTACGCGATTCCCGACTGCCATGCCCGCTGGATTTATCGCAACTTCTTTCCCTTGGAAGCGCGTGGGCAATTCCCGGGATTGCGTTTGGCGCGGGACGCCTCATGAAGGATAACCACGCAGGCAAGGGTATCCGGCTGGGAGCGGGCTTGTTTGTAGCGGCAATGGTGACAGCGTCGCTGATCGCTGTCTTCTTTCTTGGCTGGAGGGTGGTCGGGCTGCCGTTTGCGCCCTTTGATATTTTCGACTGGACGACGCGTGTGCTGCCGGGCCGCGTGATTTCCATTGGCATTGGCATAATGGTGGCCGCGATTCGAGGATTGCATCTTGGACCGACGGCCGAAACGGCCAAAATGGCGGAACAGGTGATGGGAGTCATTGGCTTTTTCGTCACGGGACTCGTGGTGGGGGTGATCCTCTTTGGTGTTATCCGCGCGTTTCGGGGGCGTTATGCGCATGGCCTCGGGCTCGGTTTTGGGATGGCTGTTGGAGTGCCGGTTGCGCTCATCAGCCACCATGCAACCCAGACTGCCACCACGCCGACGATCATCAATGCATTGTGGATTGTGGCGGTGTTCCTGATTTGGGGACTGGTGTTAGGCCAATCGTTCCGGCCACTAATCCAGACCACCGGCGCTACTACTCTCTCGGTCCAGGAAGGTAGTGAGAGCGCTGCTTCCGTGGAGGTGCAACGAATCGACCGGCGCCGATTCCTCGTGCAACTGGGAGGTGCCACGGCAGCCATCACTGTGGTCGGAGCAGTGGTCGGAGAACTGGCGGAGGCCAACCGCCGGAAAGTGAGGTCAGCCGTTGGAGCAACAGGGCGATGGTCTGCCACACATCCGTTACCCAATGCGGATGCCGCGGTAAAACCGGTGCCTGGAACGCGCCCGGAATTTACGCCTTTGGAACGCCACTACCGCATTGATATCAACACTATTCCGCCCGCCGTGAACGAAGGGCAATGGCGTTTGAACGTCACCGGCCTGATCGAAAAGCCGCTGGCCTTCACGCTCGATGAACTCCGGCGCTACGACCCTCTTCATCAGTTTGTCACGCTCTCCTGCATCTCGAACCCAGTAGGGGGAGACTTGATCAGTACCACGCGCTGGACCGGCGTAAGCTTGCAACACCTGCTGCCGGCCCTCCGGCTCAAACCCAGCGGCTCTCACTTGAAGATTCATGCCGCGGACGGATTCTTCGAGGTGGTTCCAATCGAAGCGATCAAGGCCGACGAGCGCCTGATGCTGGCGTATGCGTGGGACGGCGTGCCGTTAACTAGAGAGCACGGGTTTCCATTGAGGATTTACATTCCCGATGTACACGGGATGAAACAGCCCAAGTGGATCACTGCCATCGAGGTGACAGACCACTGGGAGCCGGGTTACTGGGTGAAGCGCGGCTGGGATAAGGTCGCGCGGATGAAATCCACGTCGGTGATCGACGTTGTTGCCATGGATATGACCATCATCAGCGGTGACCAGGGAAAGCTCATACCTGTCGGCGGAATCGCCCACGCCGGAGCTCGCGGCATCTCGAAGGTGGAATTGCAGGTAGATGAGAGGCCATGGCAGCCGGCGATGTTGCGAACGCCTTTATCGGCTTTGACCTGGGTTATCTGGCGTTATGACTGGCCCTTCCAGCCTGGGAAACACATCTTCACCGTGCGCTGTTACGATGGCCAGGGCGCACCGCAAATCGTCACCGAAGCTCCACCGGACCCGAGTGGGGCAACGGGGCTATACAGTAAGACACAAATGTTTTAGGTGGCGCCGCGTAGCCAGGGCGGTCGCGACCCGCGCTTTAGCAACGTCAAATAGCGGCACCTCTAATTATCTAAATGCCGTCGCGTCCACGCCGCCAGCGGCTGCGACAACCTTCCTGAAGACAGATCGACCGATTTAGCTGCCTTTGATCTGCTTCGCTAGCTCGAGGTGCTCTCGCAACATCGGAAGTGTATCGTCGATGAACTTCTTCAACTGCGGCTGAGTCGCCTTGGCTTGCGCGTTCTCGAACTCCTTGATTGCGCCCTTGTGGCCGCTGACCATTGCGTTGGCGTAGGCTTTATCGAACTCCGCGCCGCTCAGTTTCGAGAGCTTGTCGATCAACGCCTGGTTTTCGGCGTTTACCGCCTCGGGCATTTGCAGATTCAACTCTTGCGCAACGGGCTTCAGTTGGTCGTTGATTTTCGTGTGATCGCGCACCATGCGATCGCCAAAGCTCTTCACGCCCTCACTTTGGCCTTTTTCCTGCGCGACTTTGCCCAACTGAATCTCGGTCATGTTAATATTGGCGGCGTCCTGGACGAAAGTGGCCGGATCAAAGCCGGTTCTGCTCGAAGCTTTCTTCGGCGCCGCCGAAGCCCGCCACGGAAATACCAGCAGCACCGCACAGGCCGTCCCCAGTAAAATATTCGTTTTCATAACACTAAGGGAACGCAAGCCAGTGCCGCAGCGGATTGGAATTTCTAGAGGGGCGTCGGACGAGCCGGAGGGAAAACCCGCCCCAGAGGCGTGCGTAAGAACTTCCAGAGTCAGGCGATTTTTTTGTCTCGGCTCGGAGCCGACATGAATCAGCGCCGAAATAATCGGCGCGAGCAGACCGAAAAAGGCCACACCTATACCTGCCGTGTCCACCAGAATTGTCCCCCAAAAATTAAACATGATGATCCTGTAGCAGCGCTTGCCGATCGCAAGCACTTCCAGAAGGAAGGACAGGTTACTAGTCCTTTCTACGGACGGTGGCGGACAAGTCCATGCCGCTGCGAGTCATCGCGTTTGGATTTATCTCGCCGCAGCACGACCCAGAGAAACCAGACGATGAAACAGTTCGCCAGGAAAATCAGCGAGCCCACCAGGCCGGGGCGGTGCCAAATGTGTCGAATTTCCACGGGGATGAGCGCGACAGTTTCGCAAATCATGAGCCATTGGGCCCATCGTTTTTGTAGATAAACGCCAATGCCTTCGATGAAGAAAAAACCACAGTAAAAAAGCGCCAAAAATGCAGTCGCGCGCAGTTCACCTCCCGCAAGCACATCCTGGAGCCGGTTCAAAAGAAACCGGGTTAATTCGCTGTGTGTGAGAAGAATTTCATCCGCCACCCAGCTGGAGATTGCGTCCATCCACGCGGCGCGCTGGTTCAAGAAAAGGAGCAAGGCGCCTAACAAGAGAAGTAGCGCGCCCTTGGCGATTTTGAACAACGCGATGATTTTGAGATAACGAACATCGCGTTGGCCCTGCAAAATGGCCACTTCATGGTGGGCGCGTTCGCTCATTTTGCACTCTTCGGCGAAGCCGAGTGCTCCGGCAATGCGCGAAAAATACCTATAGGTGCTATTCGGAACCCCGACGCCATCAGATGGATGAACCAAAGGTGGATGCGGCTGTGGCGCAAATCGCAGTCTGATCCAAATTTTCTTTGCTTGACAGAAGGCAACGTGTCTTGCCACGATAATACTCGGTGAAGTCGAAGTCCCTGCAGATCGTTTATGGGGCGCTCAAACGTAGCGCTCGCTGGAGCATTTCAGTATCGGAGAAGTTCCGATCTCGCGTGAGATGATCGCGGCATATGCGACGCTAAAGAAAGGCGCCGCGATTGCGAACCACGCCGGCAAGCGGCTCGATCCGAGGGCGTCGCGGCCTGGGCGCGGGGCAAAACAGAATCATTTCTCTCCCCAAAGAGGGAGGCGCAAGCGGCTCCTCAGTCATAGCAAAAAATCCTTCGCACGCGTCGTAGCAGAGGAGTAAGCTCAAACCGTAGTTTTGGGCCATGAACGCGAATAGTGCGTCGCCGAATTTGACTACGGCCCGGCTGCAGTCCTCGCCTGGCCAGATTCGCGCCTGTGCTGAGCTTCAACGGCGGATCCATCATGATTTGCGTGTTCAGCATTCGAAATGGGTCAAACCCAACGGCGAGTCGCCGATCTGCGATCTGTACGAGCGGCGTCTGGCGGAGTTGATGGCCTTTTTCCAATCCACCGAAATCAACCTGTTTGCAGCATAACACGCCATGTGGATTATTCGTTTAGCTCTTAAGCGGCCTTACACATTCGTAGTACTGGCATTGCTACTACTCTTCTTGACGCCGTTTGTTCTGCTTCAAACGCCCGCGGACATTTTTCCCGCCATCAAAATCCCGGTGGTTAGCGTGATCTGGGGTTACACCGGGCTGCCCGCGGACCAAATCGCCCAGCGAATGGTTTACACCGAGGAACGGGCGCTTACGACCACCGTGGACAACATCGAGCACATCGAATCGACGTCGTATGACAGCATCGGCGTCATTAAAGTTTATTTCCAACCTACCGTGAATATCTCGACGGCGGTAGCGCAACTAACGGCCGTTTCCCAAACGATCTTGAGACAGCTGCCACCGGGAACAACTCCTCCGCTGATTATTCAGTACGATGCCTCGACCGTTCCAATTCTCCAATTCGGAATCAGCAGCAACAAACTCAGCGAGCAGCAAGTGTTCGACATTGCGATGAACGAGATTCGCGTGGGGTTGGTCAGCGTGCCGGGCATCTCAATCCCGTACCCCTACGGCGGTAAGCAAAAGGTCGTTTCGGTGGATCTCGATCCCAAGGCGATCGAAGCAAACAACATCACGCAAACAGATGTGGTCACCGCCATCACCAACGGCGCACTCACTTTTCCCAGCGGCGTAGCGAAGATCGGTGGCAAGGAGGTGCCGATCGATCTCAATGTTAACCCGCCGAAGATCTCCCTTTTGAATGACCTGCCGATCAAAAGTGTCGGCGGCACGGTCATTAAGGTCGGAGACGTCGCCCAGGCGCGGAACGGCTACATGCCGCAGGAGAACATCGTCAACTTAAACGGCGTCGGCAGCACGCTGTTGACGGTGTTCAAGAACGGCGCCGCCTCCACGCTGACGGTCGCGTCTGGGGCGAAGGCTGCGATGGCTAATATTCTCAAGACGGTATCCAGCGACGTACAAGTCAAGCAGTTCCTCGACCAATCGGTGTTCGTCAAGGGCGCAATCAGCGGCGTCGTCCGGGAAGGCGTCATCGCAGCGGCTCTGACTGCGTTGATGATTTTGCTCTTCCTCGGTTCGTGGCGTAGCACGATCATCATCGCGATATCCATTCCTTTGTCGGTTCTCGCTTCGGTCGCAGCGCTCAGCGCGATTGGGGAAACAATCAATCTAATGACACTGGGCGGCCTTGCGCTGGCCGTCGGGATCCTGGTCGACGACGCGACAGTAACAATCGAGAACGTCGAGCGTCACATTCAGGAGGGAGAAACGTTGGAGGACGCGATCCTTAAGGGCGCCGGGGAAATCGCCCTACCTGCAATGGTCTCTTCGTTGTGTATCTGCATTGTGTTTGTGCCGATGTTCCTGTTGACCGGGGTCGCACGCTACCTGTTCGTCCCGTTAGCCGAGGCGGTCGCATTTGCTGTGATCGCTTCTTACATTTGGTCACGAACGTTAGTGCCAACCCTGATCATGTGGTTTGAGCGGCGTCATAACCGCCAGGCTGGCGAAAAACGTGCGCCGCTATGGATCGGGCCCCTTGCCGCCATCCAGCACGGGTTTGAGGGAGCGTTCAATCGGCTTCGAAAATTCTATGGGAGTTTGTTAGGCAACGTCTTAGAGCACAGAGGCGCGTTCGTAGCTGGATTCCTGGCCTTTTGCGTGGGGTCGTTCCTGCTTGTGCCGTTCCTGGGACAAGACTTTTTTCCCAATGTCGATGCGGGAGCGTTTGAACTGCATGTGCGGGCGCCTACCGGAACGCGCATCGAGCAAACTGCGAAGCTGGTTGGCGACGTGGAAGCTTCGATTCGCCGGCAAATTCCACCGGAGGAACTCGGCGGCATTCTCGACAACAGCGGCATCCCGATTTCAGGAATCAATTTGAGTTATAACAACACCGGTACCGCAGGGCCGGCCGATTCCGACGTTATGGTTGATTTAAAGCCTGGCCACAAGCCGACGGCGGATTACGTGCGCAAACTCCGGCTCAGCCTCCGTCCTGAATTCCCAGGGGTCACGTTTTATTTCCTGCCAGCCGATATTGTAAGTCAGACGATTAACTTCGGACTACCTGCTCCATACGACATTCAAGTTATAGGGCGGAACCAACAAGTGGACCAGCAGGTGGCCAATGCCATAGCGCAGAAGGTGCGCCTGGTTCGCGGCGCTGTTGATGTTCGGGTTCAGCAACCAAACGACTTGAACAGACTCGAGTTCGTTGTCGATAGGACCAAGGCCATGGAATTGGGAATGACGGAACAAAATGTGGCGGGCTCGGTCCTGCTCGCGCTAAGCGGAAGTAGTCAGGTAACACCAACGTACTGGCTCGATCCCACCACTGGCATTCAATATCTGGTGAACGTTCGGATTCCAGAAACAGAGATAACGACGCTCTCGTCCCTGAAATCGCTGCCGCTTAGTGCTTTTAAGCCTGGAACAGCCAACGCGCAGGTCCTGAATAACATTGCCGACGTTCGACATACAACGAGTCAACCGATCTACTCACATTATAATATCATGCCGGTGGTCGATGTGTTTGGCAGCGTCAGTGAGAGAGATCTGGGCGGGGTGCTAAGTGATATCAGGCCGATTATCGAGGAGGCACGAAAGACGGCGCCCCAAGGAGTGACCATTGCCCTGCGGGGGCAGGCCGCAACGATGAACTCGAGCTTTACGGGGTTGAGCGTCGGAATGATGGCGGCTATCGTCCTGATTTATCTGCTGCTGGTAGTCAACTTTCAGAGCTGGCTCGATCCCTTCATCATCCTCACTGCCTTAACCGGCGCGCTGGCGGGAGGAATCTGGGCGCTGCATGTGACCGCCACCCCACTTAGTGTGCCCGCGATGATGGGCGCCATCATGTGTCTTGGCGTCGCCACGGCGAATTCGGTGCTCGTTGTCACCTTCGCGCGGAATCACCTGCAGGAGGGAAAGACTGCCATCCAGGCGGCATGGGAAGCCGGAACGGGTCGCTTGCGCCCGGTCATCATGACTGCTACGGCGATGATTATCGGCATGATACCAATGGCGCTCGGCCTTGGCGACGGCGGCGAGCAGAATGCGCCACTTGGTTGAGCAGTAATCGGCGGTTTGATGCTGGCAACAGTCGCCACGGTTCTCTTCGTGCCCGTGATCTTCAGCCTTTTGCACCGAATGCCAGCCCCGAAAGAGGTCGGGACTGCGGAACCCAAACAAACTGTCCCATCCGAGGACCGCTCCGAGGCTGTCCTTGCAACTTAACCTACCTAACGCTATATGAGCACCGTCCCCTACAACAAAGCAAATACAGGCGTTTCATCTGCTGACCGGACACGGCCTTCGAGACATCCCCGCCGACGATTATATCTCTTCCTCGTGATAGGCGCCGCTTTGCTCGGACTCGCATTGCTCGCCGGCTTCATCCCGCGATGGAAGCAGCAACGAACATCCGCCGCGGCTACGAGCGAGCTGGCGGTTCAAAACGTGGCTGTCGTTTCACCGCAAAGGGTGACGCCTCACAGTGGACTGGACTTACCGGCTGAAGTTAAAGCGTGGCAGGAGGCATCGATCTTCTCACGAGTTAACGGTTATCTCAAGGATTGGCTTGTAGATATCGGCGCACAGGTAAAAGAAGGTCAGTTGCTGGCGGAAGTCGACGTTCCGGATCTACAGCAACAGATGGATCAGGCCAAATCGCAGCTTACGCTGGCCCAGAAGAATCTGCAGCTAGCCAAAGACAACAACGCGCGATTCCAGGACCTATTCAAGAAAGGTGTCGTCTCGCAGATGGATTCCGATACCCAAGCGACGTCGCAGGCCACGAATCAGGCTAACGCCGAGGCGTTTGCCGCCAATCTGCGTTTTCTCGAACCGGAAGTTGCCTTTCAAAAGGTAACTGCACCATTTGCTGGAACTATCACGGTTCGCAACGTCAACGTGGGCGATCTGATCACTGCGAACAACACAAGCCTCGAGATATTCCACATCGAGCAAAGGGATCCGCTGCGCGTCTACTTCCGCATACCACAGCCGGAAGCGCCCAACATCGCCGTGGGGCAAACCTTTAATGTTCAGGATGGAGCCAAGACCTATCCAGGCAAGGTAATTGCCACTTCTGAGGCCGTATCACCGGATTCCCGAACAATGCTTGTTCAGTTGCAGGTCGATAATCCGAAGTACGAGATCCTGCCTGGCAGCTATGCCACGGTCCGAGTGCCAACAAACGTGTTGGGAAAGGTGCTCACGCTGCCGGATAACACGCTGATCTTTCGCGGCAAGGATCTGCAGGTTGCGGTCGTTGACGCCAAAGGCGTCGTGCAGGTCCGCAATGTGCGGGTTGGACGAGACTTCGGTGTTCAAAGCGAAATCCTACGTGGTGTCACTGAATCGGACAAAGTGATTGTGAATCCATCTGACGCGCTTGCTACGGGAACAACAGTTCACGTCGCGTCATCTGCGGCGCCCAGCCAAAGCCCTACGCCTTCTACATCGAGAGGAGCTAAAAGATAGTGGCCTTCGTGTATGAACCCAGGTGAGTTGCTGGCGGCAACTGCCGGGATGTCGCGGACGCGCGACAGTTGGTTGCTTCCTGCTGTCCTAAGGACGACGGCCGGTGCCGGGGACGTGATTGGCTTTTTGGCATTCGGCGGATTGTTTGTTGCCCACATCACTGACAACATAGTGATCGTGGCCGCCCACTACGTCACCGGCAGTTTCAGCGCGGTCGGTCCGATCCTGGCGGTCCCGGTGTTCGTCGCCGTGCTCGGTGTAGTCACGCTGGCATGCGTGTCCATTGCGAAGGCGCCTTATGCATCGCGGCGGGGCCTGCTGATCCTCCATGCGACCCTTCTGGCGGCTTGCCTGGGACTTGCGGTCTGGTTCGGCCCTTTCACGAATGCCGAGCGTCCGATGGCAGTTCTTGTGGGGATGCTCGCAGTGGCCAAGACTCGCCACCGAGCCAACGTGACCTTCTTATGCGTCGTCGGATTCGGGGCGGGTTGTGCGGCCGGAGCCGTCCTCGAAGTTTATTTCGGGCTCTCGGCGTTGGCGCTACCGGTCGCATGCTCACGTCGACTGAACCGCGCTAGCAAAACAGACATTCAGCGAATCCACCTGCGAGTCCATAAATTCGTTCTACTCCTGCCGCTATCAGTGTTATCGACAAGCAGGTCTGCGACTCGTTTCTTAGCCATTGGATTTCTCGTTTCGTTTTACGTCGCCCGGAACCAACAGCTGCTTAGTTTTCGCGTCCCCTTTCGCCACTGCTTCATATGCTTCAACTCCACGCTCGAGTGGCCACGTTGTTACAGGCGGCGGTTCGAGATTACCGCTTTCGAATCCCGCCGCCAGATTATTCATGATTTCCGAGATCTCCGGCCCTGTGAGTTTCATCGTATCGAGACCAATCAGGCGTGATTCGTTGTGGTAGAAGTCAACGAGATCGAAAGTAACCCTTCGATCCTTTGTGCTGCTGATGGCGATTTGACGGCCGCCGACGCGCAGCGACTTCAGCGAAGGTTCAAACATTGGACCGCCGACGGGGTCGAGCACGAGATCGGCACCCTTTCCACCGGTAAGCGCGCGAACTTCCTGGGCAAGATCTTGTATCGCGGTGTTAACGACTGCGTCAGCGTTAGAAGGATTGTCGGAATGTCTGGAGGCGCCGATCACACGCGCTTTCTTCCAATGCGCGATTTGTGTGGCGGCGCGGCCAACAGCACCAGAGACTCCAACGACAAGGACGGTTTCGCCCTCTTGAATATTGCCGACGTGCACGAGCGCCGACCACGCGGTCAAGTAAGCAACCCCGATGGCCGCGGCTTGCTCCATGGATAACTGCGGAGGTTTTTGCGAAATCCATTGTGCCGGCATACCTACGTATTCGGCATGGGCACCGTCTCAGGTCACACCGAAACCCGCGCCGCTGCCCCAGACTTCCAAGCCCTTGTCTGCATCGCCGTCAGCGACTATGCCGGTGTAATCTCGGCCCGGCACTCGCGGTAGTTCTGACTGGAAGACTCCTGCGACATTCTTTACATCGCTGGGATTTACAGCGGCGGCCTTGATTTCAATCAACACCTCGCCCTCGCGCAATTTCGGACGCGGAATGTTCTCGACGGTGAGAACCGCAGGCGGCCCAAACCTGGTAAAATACAGAGCCTTCATACTACTATCGATGAAAGTTTTCGCAGCTGGTTGATGCCGAAAAAGCGGCGTCAAGTCGCCGCACTCCAAAGCGCTTCGCGCGAAATTCTGAAGTTCCATTCCTAGTTTGTGAACCCTATCGGTCCCGCCTCAGAGGCGGGATCAGCGTAATCCGTGGTTAAATCTTCGGTTGCGGCGGAGCCGCCCTGGGACAGTTGGTTTTTGCAGCCGCTGCCTGCAATCGTCAACACAGCGCGTCAAAGTTATGGCTTTGCGCTTTCATGATCACTCTGTTCGCTTTTGCTGATGCGGCTCGCTACGGCGCATCGGGAAGATTTCTCGTTCCAACCTCCGAGTGGTCGCACGCTACCTCTCTTGGTTGATGTCCGATACTGGAGCGAAGGAGCACCGGCAGGATGCCTGTGCTACGGGTTTCGCCAGGCACTCGCTCGATTCAAAAGCTCAATCGCGGCTTCATCTAATTGGAGCTTCGTTGCGCTGATGAGGTCGTTTAGCTGATCCAAACTCGTAGCGCTCGCGATAGGTGCAGTGACGCTCGGACGTGCTATCAACCAGGCAAGCGCAACCTGCGCGGGCGTTGCGTTAGCTTGTTTTGCCACCTCATCGAGCGCGTCAAGAATTCGAAAACCGCGTTCGTTTAAATATTTTTTGACCATCCTCTCGCCGCGCGGACTCTTCGAGAGATCGACCGCGGACCTGTATTTGCCTGTGAGAAATCTGCTGGCTAACGAGAAGTAGGTGATAACGCCCAATCCGTTTTCCACGCATACAGGCTCAAGTTTCTCCTCGTATTCCGCGCGGTCATACAGATTGTACTCCGGCTGAAGCGTTTCGTACCTCGGCAGGTCGTGCTCTTTGCTCACTGCGAGTGCCTCAGAGAGTCGTTCAGCACTGTAGTTCGATGCTCCTATGGCGCGCACCTTTCCCTCCTTCATCAATTGCGCATAAGCTTCGAGGGTCTCTTCTAAACGTGTGTCCGGGTCGTCCTTGTGCGACTGATAGAGATCGATGTAGTCCGTTTGTAACCGTCTTAAGGAATCTTCCCCCGCGCTTAGGATATATGCCTTCGAAAGGCCTTTCTTATCCGGGCCCATCTCCATCCCGACTTTTGTGGCGATGATGACCTTGTCGCGTCTACTGCCCTGCTTAAGCCACTTGCCGATGATCGTCTCCGACTCGCCTCCGCGGTTTCCGGGCGCGAATCGGGAATAGATGTCAGCCGTGTCGATCAGATTGAATCCGGCGGCGACAAAGGCATCCAACAGTTGGAATGACGTCTGCTCATTCACCGTCCAGCCAAAGACGTTGCCGCCGAACGCTAGCGGCGCGACTTCTAATCCTGAATTCCCCAGCTTACGTTTTTTCATTCGATTTTTGACCTTTGGGCGAGGCAGATGAACGTGTCTGCCACCGATCACGATGCGGGGGCAATTCGGGAACAGCTGCGAGTCTCTTATACTCTTCTTCAGTCAGCTGGACCGAGGCAGCCGCGACGTTCTCCTCAAGATGTTCGACGGAGCTGGTTCCCGGGATGGGCAGCATGATGGGAGACCGCCGCAGCAGCCAGGCTAATGCAATCTGCTTCGGGCTTGCCTGATGCGCTTGGGCAATTTCGTTGAGCGCATCGCCAGCCACCCTGCCCGCTGCCAGAGGAAACCACGGAATGAACGCAATTCCATTGGCTTCACAATAATCGACGACATAGTCCCATTCGCGGTCGGCAAAACTGTAACGGTTCTGAACAGACACGATGGGAACAATCCTGCGCGCACGCTCGATATGCTCCCTGGTAACGTTCGACAAACCAACCAAACGAATCTTCCCCTCGTCGCGTAACTCCGCCAACGTTTCAACCGAGGCGTCAAAAGAGACGGCAGGGTCCGGAGCATGCAGCTGATAAACATCGATGCGGTCCAGTCTCAATCTCTTGAGGCTGCCTTCCGCCGCCTCACGCAAGTGCGCAGGAGTCGCGTCGTGGGTCCATTGACCCGGTCCCGGCCGATTGTAGCCGCCTTTGGTGGCAATCACCAGTCCCTTTGGGTAGGGAAAGAGAGCTTCGGCAATTAACTCTTCACTGACGAAGGGACCGTAAGAGTCCGCGGTGTCGATGAAGTTGACGTCGAGTTCTACCGCGTGGCGCAGAACCGCGAGCGCTGTGTTGCGATCCGCCGGAGCGCCCCAGATGCCCTCGCCAGTAAGCCGCATGGCTCCAAAGCCAAGGCGATTAACAGGAAGCTCGCCTCCGAGGGAAACTGTTCCAGCCAAACTTGCGGAAACCTTTTTGTTATTCATGATCACCTCCAGAAATTATTCGTTTCATATGTTTGCTCTGACCGCCATATTTATTCCTAATCTCGGTTCAACTTGGAGTCGGTGCGTTTTGTTCGATGAGATTCTGGCTCTTTAAGTCCGCCCAGAACTCACTTGGAATCTTAGTCTGCATCGAGGTGTAATCGTCCAGGATCTGATGTTCTCTGCTCACACCGACGATCAGAGCTGCGGCCACATCAGGCGCGGCGGAAAACTGCAGCGCAGCCGTTCGGAGATCGACTCCATGGTTCCCTGCGACCTCGCGCAGTTTCTTGCGTTTCTCAATGTATGCAGCCGGGATCTTGTAGGAGTCCTTCCCGTAGTTGTACCTCGAACTGCCTGATATGAATCCGGCATTAAGCGAAGAACCGATCACGAAGGAGACATTCTTTCGCCTTGTGGCTGGAAAAACGTTATCCAGCGCATTTTTGTGATCGATCAAAGAATACTGCGAGGCCAAAAGGCATACATCCGGATCGGCCACCTCCAGGAGTCGCAGGATGGGTTCCGGCCTGTTCACGCCAAGCCCCCAGCCCTTGATAATGCCCTCTTCGCGCATACGTGTGAGCTCGGGAAATCCGTATCCCTGGCCCGGTATAGTCGAATACGACATTGTTCGGCGACGGCGAAAAAGGGAACAGATCATGATTAAATGTCTTTGACGCTGTGAGCAGCTTGCCAACTTTGGACGATAAGACGTAGTCGCTTCTTTTCTTGTTATGAAGAAAGTAGCCGAATCTCCGCTCTGCCAGGCCTAATCCATACCAAGGCGACACATCGTAGTAACGGACACCGGCAGACCAAGCAGCGTCCAGGATGGCGTTGGCATCTTCGTCTGTTACTATAGAAAACTCATTACCGAGGGGTACGCCTCCCATTCCAAAGTTGTACGATGGTTTGTAATGACCCTGACCGGATTTGTTGGTTGCATCTTGCATGGCATCTGTCCTTTCGTTGTTGTTCGGGTCGCCTGTAGCTAATACTTTACCAGGCATTAAAGCTGCGGCTGCGGTAAGCGCCGATCCTTTGATTGCCAGGTTTAAGAACTGTCTCCGCGAAGTCATACTCGCTTTCTTTCTTTTGAGTGTCGCTCGGTGTTCATCCGCTAAAGAGTCGACCCCTCAGTCGAGGGTCGCCAGCGGTTCGTAGCAATTCTTCAAAGGAGGGCGCGGCGTTTTTATGTCTTTGCCAGCCTTACGAGTGCGTGGAGGATGCGCCAGGATCGGCAACAGCGTTGAGATCGCCATGACACCGGCGATGACATGAAGAGCGCCGCGATATGAACCAGCTGTTTCGCGCATATGCGCGATGAGCAGGGGGCCAAAGACACTGGCAAAGCTCGAAGCAGTCAACATCAGGCCATATATGGGACCGACATTCTTCGGGCCAAAATAATCAGCGGCAAACGCCGGCATCGTGCCGAACCCACCGCCGAAACACATCAAGATCACGAAGGTGACGATCGTCAATAGCGAGGCAGTCGCCATGTTTGGAAGCATCCAGAACAAAAGAACCTGGCCAGCGAACATCACGAAAAATGTCGCCTTCCTTGTAATCAAATCAGATACCCAGGCCCAGAAGACGCACCCAACGGCGTTACCAATACTCGCCAACCCAACCATACTCGCGGCGACCGCCGCTGTCACTCCGGCTTCTTCCTGAAAGAGCGGTGCTTCCTGTGAGATTACTGAAACGTCTGCGCGTGTGTTCAAAAACAAGATCAGCCAGAGCGCCCACCACTGCCAGGTCTTGAGCGCCTTGCCCAGCGTAAAGTCACGGGCCGCCCGGTGCGAAGTTTCGGTTGCAGTTGGCACCCAACCCTCAGGCTTCCATCCATCGGGTGGATTGCGCATAAATAGTCCGGTTATGACTGTGACGATCAGATACGCGATCCCGAGGTAAGCGAATGTGCCCAGGACACCGACGCTCTGAATCAGCCGCGTAGCCACTGGTGCCGTGATGAGCGCGCTGGCGCCGAATCCACCCACTGCGATCCCCGTAATGAGTCCCCGGCGGTCGGGAAACCATTTCACCAGCACGGCCACAGGAACGATGTATCCCAAGCCGAGACCGATCCCGCCAACCACCCCATAACTGAGATACAACCACCACAGGTCGTGTGAGAAACTCGCGAGAAAAACGCAAAACCCATAGAGTGTACCACCGGTCAATGCGACCACTCGCGGTCCTTTGCGATTCAACCAGAGGCCACCGAAGAACGCAGCAACCCCCGACACAAAGATGCTGATTGTAAACGTGAGCGTTACCTCTGAGATGCTCCAGCCGAATTGCTTCGCCAGAGGTAAGCGGAAAACGCTCCACGCATAACACTGCACCTAGCGCGATCTGGAAAAATACTCCCGCAATTGCAATGACCCATCGATTGCTAGGTCGCATGGCTTGAGGTTACGATTTCCGGGTATTACTTTGGTTTACTTGCCGTACCGACAGCGGGACCAACGCCGCCGTCGCTAATAACAAGGATCTGAACCGGCGGCTGTGCCTTTTGTGGGTACGGTGGCTTAACCAACGCAAAGGCGTGCGATGCCCAGAACAACAACCAAAGCACGAGCGCTATAACGGTTGGACTGATTGCTTTCATGCTCCGACGCTACCGATGCTGTCATTCGGTTGCTACGGCGCGTGCGCGGGATTTTGCAGTGCTACTGAAGAATCGAATGCGATTCCCTCTTTAGAGATAAGAGTCAAGCGTAGCGGCAGTTCGCAGCTGAACGCTACGCGCTCTGCGAAGTCAGAGCGCTGAGAAAATGTTTTAGATCAAACGCTCCGTCGTAACGTTCACCGTTGATGAAGAATGTCGGTGTCCCGTTCACACCGGCTCTGACGCCGCTCTTAAAATCTTCGTGAATCCGGGGAGCATAAGCGCTGGAGACGACTTCCCGAATTAATTGAGGCGCATCGAGGCCGAGCTCGGCCGCATACCCCGCGATGTCCTGATCTTCAAGCGCGCTCTGATTTTCAAACAATCTGTCGTGCATCCCCCAGAAGTCACCTTGTGCACCCGCGGCTTCCGCTGCTTCGGCCGCATGCTCGGCGTGCGGATGGATGTTAGTCAGTGGAAAATTCCGGAAAGCGAAAAGTAAATCGTCGCCCAACCGCCGCTTGATCTCTTTGACGATCGCGTGCGCGTCACCGCAGAACGGGCACTCGTAGTCGCCGTATTCCAACAGTTGCATCGACCCATCAGCCGAACCCAAAATGTGGTCGCGTTGTGGATCCGGTACCGTCAGCGATTTTATCATTTCGTCGCGGCAGCGCTTCCATTTTTCGCCTGAAGATCCTCGAGCGCAGAAAGGATTCCGTTTGCACCAGGGTTGACGCCGACTGGGGAAAGATAGCTCCAGTAAATGATCCCATCGCCATCGATAACGAACAGGGCGCGCTCGGACGTGCCATCCTTGTCGTTGTAAACCCCGTAGGCGCGCGCGACCGCGCCCTTGGGTTCGAAGTCCGCGAGGAGTGGAAAGTGCAAGTTATTCTGTTTCGCGAAAGCCGCATGACACCACGCGCCATCCACCGACATGCCCAGGAGGGCTGCCCGAAACTCCTGAAATTCACCCAGTATTTCATTATAGAGCGCCATCTGATCGCCGCAGACCGGACTCCAGTCTGCCGGGTAAAAGGCCAGCATGACCGGTCGTCCGCGGAATTCGCTCAACGCCACCGACTCGTCGGGCGTGCAACGCAATGTGAACTCGGGCGACTGAGTGCCGGCAGCGAGTACTGAACGCTGGCCGGGATTCTTGGTGGTGGTACTCATATCAACGTTATGCACAAGATGAGGCTTGTCTCGCTCCGCCGTCTTCTGGTCAAAGTTAAAATGATCAAGCTGGCAGTAATCATTACCCTCAAACTATTCCTTTGGTAGTTTGGATCGCTACAACGCAAGAGTGGGTTTTTCTTCTCCCTCGTTCGAGGCAGATCCCCCCGGCAAAGCTAAACTGTTTCGTTACGGTCGGCTGCGCTCCCGCTTCTTGGGGACGATCATCGTCCTTTGCCGCACGCCGCTGATCCTCGTCTGCCTCGTCCACGCTTTCTTCGACCAACTCCAATCCGACGTCGACGTCTTGATCCGGGGGAGAAGTGTCGACCCTGTGGCCGGTAGTGTCCGCACTCTCGCTCCAACTGGTGAGATCTTCGTCACCGGGTGGAACTTCCGGCGACGAATCCTCGGTGAAGCCTGAGAGTTCTTCGCGTGCTTTCTTGAAGTCCGCGTCCCTCGGCTCGCTGCGGCCATCCTCCTGGGCCAGGTCTCTTGCCCGCTGCTGCAGAAGTTCGTCCGATACCGCGGAGATTTCGTTTCCCTGAACTTCGATTCTACCCCATCGTTTCTTTTTCATAAGCCGAGCCTTTGCTACTAGGTCTCTGGAAGATTTGTGTCGTGAGGGTTATCAGCATTTACAGCGATTGCAAAGCTGCGCGTGATTGTCGCTATGGTTCCGGACTGGGTTCGCAGCCGTCGACGAGTCGCAAACGCAACTTCCGCTCGTTACAGCCGGATGGGGTTTCCAGCCCACTCTGCCATCGTGCAAAAATCTTCGTAGCGTCAGGGCGAGCGCGGGACCGGTTGGGCGGCGGCTCCGGGTGGTAGATGATCGCTTCGATCGATCTGCTCATAGTCGCAGCTTTTTTAATTTCACAATTTCTCCATGCTTGCGTCGCCGGGCAGATTGGACGGCCGTTCGCTTGGCGTCATAAGCTGGGATCCGCGAAGCGCTCGCGCGGCTTGGTTGAGCAGCTCGGCCTTAGCGTCAAATTTAAGCTGATCAAACACCATGACTTCGGTGACCATGAGCCAGATTGTGAAACAGACCATCAGCGTGCGGAGCGGGAATGCCCTTGCAGACTCGTTTGTGTTCATGATCGATGATACGTGCGGCCCATACAGCGCCGCTACTTCACGTTCGCGAGATCTTGCGGTACTACTCGCGAAGTCCTCGGCAATCCCTCGTTAGAGATAACGAACCCCTCCCCCGCGGGGCCGCGATGGTGTCGCGCGCAACGGCAGGTCCATCGTACGTGTGCCGGGAATGTCGAAGCACAAACGGCGCTGAAACTCATCGATCAAGCGACGCCGGTGAGTATCTTCCTCGGCCTCCATCTCTTTGAAGACTTCGGCCGTTGCCGGATAGTTATCCTTCAAACGCGCCGCGAAATCGGCATAGATACGGCCGTGAATTTCTTCGTTGGAAATAGCTAGCGCAAGGATCTCTGCTTCGGAAAGGTCTTTGAAGCTCTTAGCCATGCCTTAGCTAAAGCGAGTGCAGTTGTTGCATGTCCAAGGCTTAGCCTCCTAGCTCACTTCGGTGGTTCGGGCCGCGGTGGTTTGGGGCCGAACGCGCGAGCAGCGTCACGCTGGGGACGATTCGTCCGGGCAAGGGCCTGCTGGCGCTGCAGTTCCTGGGCCCCAAGTTCCTTGTATTCGGGACTTGTCAACGACACGAGAAATGCGACCAGATCGTCGATCTCGGATTCCGTCAAGGCGAGTGGCTGGATGTCTTCATCCAGCCAGGGGTTCCTTAGCCCGTCGCCCTTGTTGTAATGATCCATGACGTCCCAAAGAGTCTCCTGCGAACCGTCGTGAAAGTACGGTCCCGTCACCAAGATGTTCCGGAAGATCGGTGTCTTGAACGCGGCGATATCGGCTTCTTTCTTGGTGATCAGGAAACGGCCGAGCACGGACATTTCCGTCTGAATGGCGGCGCGGTCCACCGCCTCCAGATGTCCTGACGCAATTTCCTGTTCGGCTTTGTGAGCCAAGGGCACAACATTGTGCCGGATAATGCCGATGCCGATGTTGTGAAAGTCGAAATCGGTGAAGTTAGTGACATCCCGCTGAGTCTCCGTCAGGGCATGGCATTTATTGCAGCGGGCCTTCGTGTTGAACAGTTCCCAGCCGCGCTTGGCAGATTCATCAATGGCATTCCGATCGCCGGCGATGAAGTGATCGAACGGGGAATCGAACGATACGAGAGTTCGCTCGTAGGCGGCGATGGCACTCAGCAGATCCGGGCCGTTGAGCGGGCGGCCAAAGACCTTTTGAAATGCCTGCTTGTACTCCTCGATTCCGCCGAGCTTGCTTATCGCGGCATCCAGCGTGGGCTGGCCCATTTCAAAGGAGTTAATGATCGGAAAGCTCGCCTGCTCCTTGAGCGTCTTGGCCCGGCCATCCCAAAACTGCGTCTTGTTGTAGAGCGCGTTCAAGATGGTGGGGGCGTTCGGCTGGCCGGCTCGGCCGTGGATGCCGATCGAAACCGGCCGACCGTCGGTGAAGGCACGTGCAGGATTGTGACAAGTCGCGCAGGCTACGGTGTCATCGGCGGACAAGCGGCCATCGAAAAACAATTTCTGACCGAGGGCGACCTTCTCGGGTGTCTGTGGATTGTCCTGCGGTATGACCTTCTGTGTCAGCTCGACTGGGAGGCCAAGCTGGCTAAGGGACCTGGGCTTGGCCAGGGGACCTTCCTTGGGAATCGGCGGCGCCTTTCCAGTGGTTTGCTCGCTCCTGCGCTCACAACCGAAAATTAGCGTAGCAATCCCTGCGGCGATTACACCGCGGACCAAAAACCGTTTCACTTAAAAGCCCGGTGCACGCTCCGCCTCCATCTACATGGAAGCCGATATTTCAGTTGGCTTGATCAAATTGTGCTTTCGCGGGAGCCGGGGACTTTTGATCGATCATCGCGAGGTCGTCATTCTTTGTGAGATAATCGTAAATGGCCGAGAAATCCTGGCTGGCATGTCCCCCCCGCATTGCGAGGCGATACAGTTCCTTCGCAGCATTGGCGACGGGCATGGCCACGCCAGATTCGTACGCACTCACTGATGCGAGATGCATGTCCTTTTGCATCCAGCGCAACGGAAATTCGGCTTCGTAATTTCCGCTTTCAATTTTCTCTCGCTTCAACGCGAGAAACGGCGCGACCGCAGGCGTGCCGAGCAATGAATCGAACAACACCTTGGACGAGAATCCGAGCCCTTCACCGAGTGCCATCGCTTCGGCGAAGGCAGCCATGGCATTGCCCATTATCAAATTAACTACCATCTTCATTGAAGTGCCGGCGCCATGTCCGCCAGTGTGAACAATCTTGTTCCCCATACATAAAAGTAACGGGCGAATCGCCTCCAGATCGGCGGGATCAGCGCCCACCCAGAACTCGAGTTTTCCATCAGCGGCGGCAGGCGCGGAGCCGGTGACCGGCGCATCGACAAAGCGAATCCGCCGCGCCGCCGTGGCGGCCGCCATTTTTTTCGAGAACGAGGGATTCACCGAACTGCAATCGACCCAGAGCGCGTTAGGTTTGAGATGATCCAGAAATCCGTTTGGACCTAATGCTGCTTCTTCGACTGCGCCCGGATAGGCCAGCATCGTGAACAAAACGTCCACTTCTTCGGCGAGTTTTGCCGGCGAATCAGAAAATGTTCCGCAGGGACCGACTAACGGTTCTGCTTTGGCGCGAGTGCGATTGAATAACACCAGCGAATAGCCATTCTTCTGCAGATTCGCCGCCATACGACTCCCCATTATGCCCAAACCAATAAAGCCAACCTTCATATTCACTCCTTTGTTCAGACTGCTGTGACTAACTCCGGTTCGTAGGTATTTCTCCCCTCGATTTCCGTGATTTCTTCGTCCGTTACATTAAAGTTCATCAGCGCCGACATTTCTCCGACTTGCCGGGCGTTGCGCGCGCCCATTTTGCGCCGTCCAAGTGGTGCGACGACCGCTGATGGGCCGCTTAACTAGCTTGGGACTTCTGCGTATGCCGTCAATCAGATTCGCGTTCATTTAGTACGCTGCGAAGTTGTAGTTCGTTAGGCGTCGGGCTTGGGCTCGGGCTGCGGTGTGCTAGCTTGCGGCACTGCCGTTTTCTCTTTTCGCCCGGCGGCCATTCGTTCGATGACATAAAATGTCACCGGAATTAGGAAGATCGCGATTGCCGATGCGGCGATCATTCCACCGATTACGGTCGATCCGAGTACACGTCGAGCAACAGCGCCGGAGCCGGTGGCAAACCATAGCGGTAGAAGGCCAAAGATGAAAGCAAAGGAGGTCATCAGGATAGGCCGCAGGCGCAAGCGCGCGCCTTCGAGTGCAGCGTCGAGCAGCGGCTTGCCTTTTTCGTATTCGTCCTTTGCAAACTCGACAATCAGGATCGCATTCTTCGCTGCGAGACCGATGAGCATGATCAAACCGATTTGCACGTAGATATTGTTTTGCATGCCGCGCAACCAGAGCGTCGCGAACGCGCCGAACACCGCGACTGGGGTGCCAAGCAGCACGCTGAAGGGCAACGACCAGCTCTCATAAAGTGCAGCGAGGATCAGGAACACGAAAATGAGCGACATTCCGAATACGACGGTAGGGGATACGCCCTGCTGCGCTTTCTTTTCCTGAAACGACAAGCCAAGATAGTCGTAGCCCATCTCCCTGGGCATTGTTTGGCGAAAAGTTTCCTCGAGTGCGTTCATCGCCTGGTACGAGCTATAACCAGGCGCGGCGGAACCGTTGATTTGGGCCGAGCGATATTCGTTGTAGCGCAACGTGAATTCCGGGCCGGCGATATTCTCGATCGTGGAAATGGCATCGAGCGGAACCGGCGTGCCGGTAGAGTTGCGCACAAAGAATTGGCCCACGTTTTTCGCGTCGGTTCGGTATTCGGGTTCCGCCTCAATGTATACCTGCCAGGTGCGACCGAATCGGTTGAAGTAGTTCACAAAAAAGCCGCCCATGAACGTCTGGAGCGTTTGGTATACCGAGGTGAGATCGATTCCTTGTTTGATGACTTTGTCGCGATCGACGTTGACGAAAATCTGTGGAACGTTCGGCAAAAAGGTTGGAATCAGCGTACCGAGCTCGGGCCGTTTCCGTGCTGCATCTAAAAATGTGTTCACGTTTTGCGCCAGGAACGCGACATCTTTTCCTGCGCGATCTTCCAATATGAACTGGAATCCACCAGACGTGCCGACGCCGGGGATCGCGGGGGGCGGGAACGCAAACGCGATGCCTTCACTGAGACTGCCCAGGTATTGATTTAATCGCGCCTTGATTGCCGGATATTGTTCCTCCGGTTTTGTTCGTTCGCTCCAGGGCTTAAACGTGACGAAGAAAAATGCGCTGTAGGTATTTTGCACCAGGCTGAGAAGACTGAACCCGATTACGCTGGTGGTGTATTGCACACCAGGCGTCTTGCTCAAAAAGTCTTCGATCTTGCGGCACGCCTGGTCGGTTCGTTCGAGCGACGCAGCATCAGGCAATTGCAGCGCAAGAAAAATGTAGCCCTGATCTTCCTCGGGTAGAAAGCCGCTGGGTAACCGCGACCCAAAAAGACCGGCGCCGACCGCAAGCACGGCGAGCAAACCGAAACTGAGCACCGCTTTTCGGATGGCTACCCGCGACCAATTCACATACCCGTGGGTCACGCGACCGAAAATGCGATTGAATCGATCGTAGAACCAGCCGAGCGGACCACGCGTTTTCTTTCGCGGGCGCAGTAATAGCGCGGAAAGTGCGGGGCTGAGTGAAAGGGCGTTGAAGGCGGAGAAAATTACTGAGATAGCAATCGTTAGGGCAAACTGTTGGTACAACCTGCCGGTGATACCTGGGAGAAATGCGGTCGGAATAAACACGGCCGAAAGTACCAGTGCGACGCCGATTACCACTCCCGAGACTTCGCGCATCGCCTGAAGCGTCGCGTCACGCGGCGACATTCCTTCTTCAATATGCCGCTCGACTGCTTCGACCACGACAATCGCATCGTCGACCACAAGACCGATTGCCAGCACGAGGCCAAAAAGTGAGAGCGTGTTGATTGAAAATCCGAACAACGGAAACACTACAAACGTTCCAATCAACGAAACCGGCACCGCACACAGCGGAATGAGCGTCGCACGCCAGCCCTGGAGGAAGATGAACACCACGAGCACCACGAGCGCGAGCGCTTCGAACAACGTCTTGAGAATTTCGCGGATACCTTCGGTGACGGAGAGCGTTTGGTCGAGCGAAACGGCGTAATCCATGTCGGCGGGAAACCGCTGCTTTGCTTCCGCCATTAGTTTGCGCACGCCTTGCGCGGTCTTGACGGCGTTGGTTCCGGGCAGCTGATACACAGCGAGAATCGCCGCGGGTTGTCCGTTGAGCCTGCCTTTTAGGTTGTAGGTTTGCGCCCCGAGATCGATGCGCGCGATGTCTTTCACCCGCACAAACGAGCCGTCAGGATTAGCCCTGACGACGATGTTACCGAACTCCTCCGGCGTTTGCAATCGTCCCTGCGCGCGCACCGTGTAAGTGAATTTTTGCCCGCTTGGAATCGGTTCCCCGCCGATCTGCCCGGCGGGATTCACCGTGTTCTGCTTTTGCACTGCGCTGATGATGTCCGGCACAGTAATGCCGAGCTTCGCGAGTTGATCCGGCTTGACCCACAGGCGCATAGCGTACTGTCCCGCGCCGAAAATCTGCACATTGCCAACTCCCGGCACGCGTGTCAGTGGATCGAAGAGATTAATGTAGCCGTAATTGGCAAGAAAGGTTCCGTCGTAGCTGCCTTTAGGCGAATACACCGAGATCAGCATCAGGGGCGCCGTCGTCGATTTTTTAACGGTGAGGCCGTAGTTGTTAACGTCGGCGGGTAACTGCGATTGTGCTTGCGCCACGCGGATCTGCGTCAGGACTTGATCGATGTTCGGATCCGTCGCGACATCGAAATCGACGATCAATCGGAGGTCGCCGCTGTTGGCGTTGATCGAATACATGAAGTTCATGTTGTCCACGCCACTCATCTGCTGCTCGATCGGTGCCGCGACCGATTGCTCGATCGTAAGCGCGTCCGCGCCGGTGAAGTGCGTTTGCACTTGAATCTCCGGCGGGGCGATCTGCGGATATTGCGCGATCGGCAACGCCAGAATGCAAACGCCGCCGATGAGCGTCATCAGAATCGCGATGACGATCGCGACAATGGGTCGCCGGACGAAAAACTCGGACATTTGTCAGGGCTTCTTTTCCTGGTCTGCTTTTGAAACCAACGCGTCGGCGGGAGGGGTCCAGTCTTTTACGGTGACTGTCGCTCCTTCGCGCGCTTTTTGGAGTCCCTGCACAACCACTTTGTCGCCTGGCTTCAAACCTTCGGTGACTTCCCACATAGCGCCGATGCGTTCGCCCATTTTCACCGGACGAATGCTGACCTTGTTGTCGTTACCAACAACAGCGACTTGATAGCTGCCTTGCAATTCGTTCACGGCTTCCTGCGGAATAACCATCGCGCCTTTTTTTATGTCGGCGACGAAACGCACGTTTCCAAACTGTCCGGGCCGCAAAATGTTTCCCGGATTCGGAAACGTCACTTCGTACCGGATCGAGCCGGTCCTGACATCCAGGCTGCGATCGAGCGCATAAAATTTGCCCTTACGCGGATACACCTCGCCGTTGCTGAGGATCAATTCGAAGTCGAGGGTTTTGATGTAGGCGTTTCGTTCCAATGCATCGGGATGGCGCGAAATGAAATCGGTCCACGGCCCTTCGCCCACGGTGACGATTGCTTTTATCGGATCAATCTGCGACATGGTTGTGAGTGGTCCCGTGCTTGGCCCGACCAGATCGCCGACCTGATTGTTGGCAAATCCAGTAACGCCATCGATCGGCGCCGTGACCTTCGTATAACTGAGATTGATCTCAGCCTGTTTCACGGCCGCTTCGTCGGCTTCCACACTTGCTGTGGTTGAATCCGCGGCTGCGATGGCAGTATCTCGCTCCGAATCGCTGATTACTTTTTTATTAAACAAATCGATGGCGCGTTTTCTGTCCGCTTCAGCTTTGACCTGGTTGGCTTTGTCTCTTGCCAAAGTGCCCTTCGCTTGTGCTAATGCAGCCTCGAAGGGACGCGGATCAATTGTGAAAAGCAGGTCGCCCTTCTTCACTACACTGCCTTCCTGATAGTCTCGCGAAACGATGTATCCCTGCACCTGCGCGTTAATGTTTGCGTTGATGAATCCATCCAATGTGGCCACGCGTTCCAGCACACGCGGCACATCCTGCGGCTTTACGGTTGTCACCAAAACTTCCGGCGCTTTCGGAGGAGCCTGGGCAGGCTTGCGGGAGCAAGCTGTTGCCAACGAGACGCAGATCAGGAGCGCGGCGAGGGCAATGAGTCGTTTCATCAATTCACTATTGCTGATCGCGAGGTGAAGTGTCTAGCGCGGATGTGACGGGAATTGACGCGGATTGCTTTGCTCGGGCGCGAATGCGAGTGAGCCGTGCGCTCAGCGCGTCGACATCCCGCAGAGTGATCATCTGCTCGATTTCCCTGCCGAAGAAAAGATCCAGTGTCCAACTCATCATGACGCGCAACTTTTTAACGAGCTCCGGCAGCTTGATCAGATAGACTGTCCGCCAGAGCCACCACGCGACAAAACCTGAAAACTTCAATCCGAAAACCATCGCCACGCCCGTGTGGTGACCGATGCTGGCCAATTGCCCGAGTGTCGAAAATACAAACGGCTGTAGCGGTCGCCCGGCAATGGCGGCTTCAATATTCTTTGCCACTACCACTCCCTGGCGCAATCCGTGTTGCGCCGTGGGAGGATGAAACCCGCCCTTTTTCGAATCGGGGACTGCTGCGCAATCGCCAGCCGCCCACAGGCCGGGAATTGAAATAACCTGCAGGTATTCGTTTACGCGGATGCGGCCTCTTTCTTTTTCGCTAGGCAACGAAGCGATACACGCACTTGGCTTTACACCCGCGGTCCAGATGAGAGTCCGGGCGGGAATCGATGTGCCGTTGGTCAGTGTGATGACCAAACCATCATAGCCTGTCACACGTGCGCCTTTGATCACTTCCACTTTGCGTTCGCGTAATTTGCGTTCGGCGTAGCGCCCCAGTTCCTCGCCCAACTCCGGCAAAAGAAAATCGCCCGGATGAACAACAACAACGCGGATTAAATCTTCGCGCAGGTGCGGATAATACCGGACGGCGTCGCGCACGAAATCGTTTACGGCGCCTGTTGTTTCCGTGCCCGAGAAACCACCCCCGGCGGTGACGAAAGTGAGTGACTGCCGGCGCATTGTCTCATCAGTCTGCAGCGTCGCCTCTTCAAAAAGCGCCACCAACTGATTACGCAACAAGTCGGCGTCGCCCAGGTTCTTCATGGTCACCGCCCAGTCGCGCACGCCGTCCATGTCGAAGAAGTTTGTTTCCGAGCCGAGCGCGAGAAGGAGGTGATCAAATTCGAAATTAAACTCGCGCCCCGCTATGCCGCTTGCGCAACAAAGGAGGCGTTTACCGAGATCAACGGTCTGTACATCGGCCTCGAAAAACTTCACGTGACTAAGGATCCGGCGGAGCGGATTAACAATGTCGCTGGGATAGAGATCGCCCGCGGCGACCTCATGCAGCATCGGCGTGAACAAGATGAAATTCTCGCGCGCGATCAGCGTGACCTCGACATCGGATCGCCGCGCCAGCGTCTTGTCGAAATATTGCGCCGCGCTTAATCCGGCGAATCCGCCACCAGCGATGACTACCCTGGTCTTCTTCATTTCATCTTCGGTAAAAGATGCCGGAGCCTCCCCATTCCGCCCCGACTCTCAACAGCACCATTTGAAACATGATGCGAGTTCGAGCCGAAGCCGAACAGTAAAATCGTAAGAACGTAGATGATGATGGTCGTGTTCACTCTTTGCACGAAATGTCCTCTCCAAATCAGTTGCGCGACCATTGCGCAAGCGCGGGATTTTGTGGTGTCACTCACGAGTTAATTTCCGCTGCCTCTTCCGAGAGATGGTTCGACGCTGCATTGTGATCTTGCCTGTAAGGACCGACGGCTCGGCGGCTCCCGCAGGCAATTATGCGGCCGCGGAAAAGTTTTTGTCTCCGAATTACATTCAGCACAGCGCGCACATTGAACCGGGTCGCGATGGATTGTTCAACTTGATCCGAAGCGCGCCCGATACGCTGCGTTACGAACATCAAGTCGTCGTCGCGGAAGGCGACTACGTCATGGTCCACGGACGTTTTTCAGGAAATGGCCGCCCAGTTGCCTGAATCTCTGCGGATATCGTCAGGATTGAGGATGGTCGTCTCGCCGAGCACTGGGACGTGTTGGAAGACGAAGTGAATAGGGTATCGAAAGCTCCCCAGTACAATGGCCTTGTTCTTATTCTCAAAGGTCGGTTTCAGTTTGATTCTGCCGGGGACAACCTCCGACTATTGCGCAGGCGTGGGATTTTGAACTCCCGCCCGTGTGGCGATTGATTGTTCCCTCTTTTGGGATAGAGCACGAGGTGAAGCACACGTAAGATCGAGCTTGTGCCCGAATCTCTGAGACAAAAAGTTTTCACCGCCCAACCCAACACCATCGGGGCAATCATTTTGGCGGCAGGCGCATCGAACCGAATGGGCACACCCAAACAGCTACTTCAATTCTGCAAGGAAACGCTGCTGAGGCGCGCCGCATTGGTTGCACTGGGCGCTTCGTGCCAACCAGTGATCGTGGTGATCGGAGCAAATGCCGAAGAGTCGCGGGAAAGTTTGCACGAACTGGACGTACGCGCGATCGAAAATCAACAATGGCAATCTGGTATGAGCTCCTCGATCCGCACTGGAATCGAAGAACTTGTTGCGGTGAATCCCGAAACGATGGCAGCAGTTATAATACTATGCGATCAGCCTCTGGTGACGGTTGATACCATTCGGGACCTGGTTAGGGCGCATCAGGAAACGAATTGTTCCATTGTTGCTTCGCGTTACGGAAACAGCTACGGCGTGCCGGCCCTGTTTGGTCGCACGCGTTTTGCCGAACTTCGAGAACTGAACGGCGATGAGGGCGCGAAAGCGATCATCAAACGGCATTTTGCGCAAGCTCACCTGTTGCCTTTTCCGGAAGGCGAAATCGATATCGATACGCCGGACGATTTCGTGCGGCTGCAATCGATGGACTGTTCAACCGTATCCGACGTGCGCCCGTTGCGTTAAGCGACTTCTTCGTTTGCGGCCGCGGTCATTGCGTGAATATCGTCTTTGCGCTCACGCAGAAAACCGCCGCGGCGATCCGAAAGAACGGCGGCAACTTCGGACACAATCGCGAGCGCGATTTCTTCGGGTGCTTCGCTGCCGATGTCGAGCCCGGCGGGCGCGAATAGGTTTTTGAACTCTGCGTTAGAATCGAACGTTCGATATTCTCCGAGCCGCGCCAGTAACTCGGCATGGCGTTTTCTTGGCCCGAGCAAGCCGACATATCGAAGTTGAAGCGGCAAAAGCCGATCGAGCGCGAGAAGATCGCGACCGAAATTGTGGGTCATGACGAGCGCGGCGGTCTGCGTGTCCGGACGAAAATCCGCCGGTAGTTCTGAGGGATGGCCGAAACGCTCGACAATCCATCCAAGATTCCCAGAAAGTTGAGCGATTGGTTCGATCTCAGGCCCGGTCCCAAAAAGTAAAAGTCTGACAGGAAGCGGTACAGTATCTATTAAGACACCTGGCCGCTCGGACACTAGCGCATCGGACGCGAGCAGGTTCGAGCCCATGACATCGCCTTCAAACAATATGCGGACACGGCAAATTTCTCGATGTTCGAGTAGTCGACCAATCTTGGTGATGAGATTGCCGTTTTCTCCGGCTTCAGGAATCCGCTCGACCAGAATTTTCAACTGGCCATCGCATCCGTAGAGACGCTTCGTGTCGAACGACAGCAACACGGGCAAACCACTCTCGATTACGATTTGGCCGCGACGGCCAATCTCCTCCTCCAAGCAACCGCCACTGAGCACACCTAAAGTGCCGCCTTGTGAATCGACGAGCAGTCGAGCGCCCGGCTTGCGATAAGTAGAACCTTCCGTCCGAACCAATGTGGCAAGCGCCCAGGGCTGCGCCGGATTTTCCGCGACGCGCTGGGTGATCTGTTGCAACGATTTCATTCGTTAGGCCAAGACTGACGATTTCAGCAAGTCTTCGATTCTGATTGGCAATTCGCGTACACGTACCCCGGTGGCGTGATAGGTAGCCGCGGTAATCGCAGCGGCGATGCCAGCCAGGCCGATTTCTCCAATTCCGCGAGCGCCGACCGGGTTCACGTATGTATCGGGATAATCGAGGAAATGTACTTCGATGGACGGCGCGTCGGCGTTTACCGACATGAGATAGTCCGCCAAGTTTGAGTTGATCGGCGCGCCGTTTTGCGGGTCATATATTGTGTGCTCCAAAAGCGCCATGCCAACTCCCATCACGACGGCGCCTTCGATCTGGTTGCGCCCGGCCAGCGGATTGATAATTCGACCGCCGTCAATGACTGTGACGACCCGGTTGACGCGCAAGCGAGCGATCGCGGGCTGCCATGTGACTTCGGCAAAGTGACAGCCGTACGAATGCATTGATACGTTCGGTTTTTTTTCATCGAGCGTCCCTTCAGATTTACCGCTGCCTGTGACCAGACGCATGTTGGTGCGGCGAAGCAAATCTGGAAACGATACGCCCTTTGCAGAACCTTCGGTCTTAACAAAAACCCGTCCGGCTTCGAATGCGAGATCATCACGCGCGTGGTTTCCGAATGGCGATCCCGGTTCCGTTGTAGCCACGGTCAGCAGTGAAGTGATGGCGTTGTCAGCCGCATCGAAAACAGCCGGGACCACCGAGCCGGTTACCAATGATCCGCCCGAGATCGGCCCCGGCGGGAGCGAAGTGTCGCCCAAGACGACTTCGATTTTGTTCAGGGGCACACCGGTTTTGTCGGAGACAAGCTGGGCGAGGATCGTATACGTGCCAGTGCCGATGTCCTGAGTGCCGCACGCAACACGCGCGCTCCCGTCATCGCGGAGCTCCACATTTGCCTGCGTCGGGAATCGTCCCGAGATCCACGCAGCGCCTGCCATTCCCCAGCCGAGAATCACGCCGTCGCCTTTCATCGATCCGACTTCGGGATTGCGCTTGGACCAACCGAACCTTTCCAAGCCCACCTGGAGACATTCGAGATAATGACGGGAGGAAAACGGAATGCTTTTTCCCTCGTCGGTCTTCGGTTCGTTCAATACGCGCAAACGCACAGGATCGATCTTCAGTTGATCGGCCAGTTCGTTCATCGCCGACTCAGTCGCGAACAATCCAGGCACAGCGCCGGGACCGCGCATCGGCGTAGGCGACCCAATGTTTCGGCGTGCGCGACCCCAGTGCACGCGAAGGTTTGGGACACTGTAGAAGTAGGACGTCGCCTCACCGCAGTTTTCGTGATAACCGCCGAGGATGTCGAAGTCATTGACGTAATCGTGCATCAGCGACATGAGCTTTCCGTCATTCGTGGCCCCGACCCGCACGCGTTGCTGAGTGCGAGGACGATGACCGACCGATTGGAACATCATCCTGCGGCTGACGACGAGCTTGACCGGTTTGCCAAGTTGCCGCGCTGCCGCGCACGCCAGTGCGCAATGCGTCCATGGCCAGAGTTTGCTGCCGAATCCTGAGCCGACGAACTTCGTAATCACGCTCACGTTTTCTCTCGGCAATCCGAACATCTGCGCGAGGACGCTGCGGAGATTGAAAATGCCTTGTGATTCTTCATAAATCGTCAGCCTCTGTCTGTCCCACATCGCGATCGTTCCCTGCAGCTCGATGGGGTTGTGCGTTTCGGCTGGCGTGACGTACCTCTGGTCGAGCTTCACTTGTGCGCTCGCGAAAGCCGAATCGGGATCGCCGCGTTCGCTCTGCAAACGCTTGAGGCGACCATGCGTCGTCTCAACCACGTCGGGATCGTTATCCGGCTGCAGATCAGTGTTGACGTTCGGTTTCTCTTTTGTGTAGGTGGCGCGAACCGCATCGGCAGCGGCTTTAGCCGCCTCGAAGGTGTCGGCTACCGCCAGCGCGATGTATTGGCCATAGTACCGAATCACATCATCAGCGAACGGGGGACGACGTTCATCGGTGATGCCCTGGCTGTTTGGTTGCAGTACCGAGCGGAAAATCTTCCCGATGTTTGCGCGATGAAAAATTGCGCGCACGCCCGGCATTTTCTCGGCCTCACTCGTATCGAGCTTTTGCAGGTTGCCGTTCGCAATTGTGGCTTCGACTGGAACTCCGTACAACAAGCCAGCGAAATTAAAATCCGACGCATACATGGCAGTGCCACTGACCTTGAACGGGCCGTCGATGCGCGGTGTTTGCCGGCCGATTGGTGATGTCGTCGCGATTTCTGTTGTCGTTGACATAACAGGAGCTTGTCGCTCGTTAGGTTAGAACTGAGGATTTCAGCAAGTCCTCGATCTTGATTGGCAATTCGCGCACGCGCACGCCTGTAGCGTGATAGACTGCCGAGGTGATCGCGGCGGCGATGCCGGCAAGACCGATTTCACCGATCCCGCGAGCGCCAAGTGGGTTGAGTTCTTTGTCGGGGTAATCGAGGAAATGCACCTCGAGCTTCGGGACGTCGGCATTCACGGCCACTATGTAGTCGGCCAGATTACTGTTAATCGGCGCGCCATTTTGCGGGTCGTAAGTGGTGTGCTCCAAAAGTGCCATTCCGATTCCCATCACCACCGCGCCTTCGATCTGGTTGCGTCCCGCGAGTGGATTGATAATTCGCCCCGCATCTATGACCGTCACGACTCGGTTAACGCGCAACCGCGCAATCTCCGGCTGCCATGTAACTTCGACGAAATGACAGCCGAATGAGTGCGTCGAAAACTTCGGCTTCGAATTACCGAACGTCGCTTCGGATTTGCCGCTGCCTGTGACAAAACGGAGATCGGCGCGCTTGAGCAAGTCCGCGAACGGTACGCCGTCCGCAGGGCCGTTCGCTTTCACAAAAACTCGGCCGCTTTCGAAAGCGAGCTCATCAGGTTTTCGTTTTTCGAACGGCGATCCCGGTGTCGCCCCCGCGACGGTCAGTAATGACGCGATCGCGTTATCGGCCGCAGTAAAGACCGCCGGGATTACCGATGCGGTCGCCATTGAACCGCCGGAAGTAGGACCTTCGGGGAGCGATGTATCGCCAAGCGCCACTTCGACTTTGTCGAGCGGCACACCGGTCTTGTCCGCGCCAAGCTGCGCGAGAATCGTGTACGTTCCAGTGCCGATGTCCTGCGTGCCGCACGCAACGCGCGTGGTGCCATCGTCGCGAAGCTGAACATTTGCCTCGGCAGGAAATCGGGCGGCGATCCATGCAGCCCCGGCCATTCCCGAGCCGAGAAGCAAGCCGTCGCGTTTCATCGAGCCGACCTCGGAGTTGCGTTTTGACCAGCCAAACTTTTCCGCGCCAAGCTTGAGGCACTCTAAATAATGACGTGACGAAAACGGAATGCCGAGTCCTTCGTCGATCTTCGGCTCGTTAAGGACGCGGAGTTGAACGGGATCAATCTTGAGTTTATCGGCCAGCTCGTTCATCGCCGACTCCGTCGCGTAAAGACCAGGCACCGCGCCGGGGCCGCGCATGTCGGAGGGTGTGCCGATGTTGCGTTTGGCGCGTCCGAATTTTACCCGGAGATTCGGCACACTGTATTGGAAGGCCGTCGCTTCACCGCAATTCTCGTGGTAATCATCGAGGATCGACCTCTCGTAAACGTAGTCGTGCATGAGCGACACGAGTTTGCCCTCGGGTGTAGCCCCGAGGCGCACCTGCTGCTGGGTGCGCGCGCGATGGCCGGCCGCCTGGAAAGTCATTCGGCGACTGAGCACAAGCTTCACCGGCTTGCCTAACTGGCGCGCGGCGGCGACGGCCAGCGGACAATGCGTCCACGGCCAGAGCTTGCTGCCGAAACCCGAGCCCACGAACTTCGTGATCACGCGAATATTTTCTTTCGGCAAGCCGAACATTTGCGCGAGTACGCCGCGCATGTTGAAGATCGACTGCGACTCCTCATAGATCGTCACCATCTGTCCGTCCCAAATCGCCGTTGCCCCCTGTAGCTCGATAGGGTTGTGCGTTTCGGACGGCGTGACGTAGGTCTGATCGAACTTTACTGCCGCGCTTGCGAAAGCGCTTTCCGGGTCGCCGCGTTCGCTCTGCAATCGCTTCTCCGCTCCATACGAAGTCTGAACCACGGCAGGGTCGTTATCCGCTTTGAGATCGCTAGCGACGTTTGGCATCTTCTTGTCGTACGTTACGCGTACCGCATCCGCGGCAGCTTTTGCGGCCTCGAAAGTATCCGCAACAGCGAGCGCGACGTATTGGCCATAATAGCGAACGACATCGTCCTCGAACGGCGGCCGCCGCTCTACACAGATGTCTTCGAACCCCTTTCCCGGGACCGAGCGGAAGATTTTTCCGATGTTCGCCCGATGAAAAATCGCTCGGACTCCGGACATGTTTTCCGCCTCCGCAGTGTCGAGCTTTTGGATTTTCCCGTTCGCAATCGTCGCTTCAACCGGTACGGCGTACAACAAGCCGGTAAACGGAAAATCCGACGCATACATCGCTTTGCCACTGACCTTCAGTGGACCGTCGATACGCGGTGTTTGCCGGCCGATCGGGGAGGCAGTCGCGGTTTCTGCTGTGGCTGCCATGTTGCTTCCTCGTTAGGCAGTTTGCGTCGCGAGTTTCAGAGCGTGCGCCAGGCAGCGTTTCGCCAACTCCACTTTGAAACCATTTTGGCTTTGCGGTTTGGCGTCGCGCAACGCGGCGTCGGCAGCTTTCTGGAAAACATCTTGCGTAGCAGGCTGCCCGGTCAATTCTGCTTCCGCTTCAGGTGATCGCCATGGTTTCGTGCCTACGCCGCCTAGTGCAACCCGAGCCCGAGTGACCTTTCCGCCATCGGCTGTTATCACGACAGCAGCAGACGCCAGCGCGAATTCGAACGAAGCGCGGTCGCGCAATTTCAAATACAGCGAGCGAGCCCCGGGCGAGGGTGGGGGAAGCGTGACGTGAGTGATCAGATCGCCCGGGTTCAAAATCGTCTCGCGCTGCGGCGTGTTTCCGGGAAGCAGATGAAAATCGCCGATCGGGACACTGCGTTCGCCCTTTGGCCCGCGGATGTGAATGGTTGCTTCGAGCGCCGCCAGCGCGACGTTCATGTCTGATGGGTTAGTCGCGATGCACTGCTCACTGGTGCCAAGAATCGCCAGGCTGCGATTTATTCCTGTAATGGCCGCGCAGCCTGAGCCCGGCTCGCGTTTGTTGCATGGCATAGCTGTATCGCGGAAATACATGCAGCGCGTTCTTTGCAACAGATTGCCCGCGGTCGTTGCCATGTTTCGAAGCTGAACCGATGCGCCGCTCAAGAGCGCTTCGGAGAGAACAGCGTAGTTCTTGCGAACAGTCGGATCGTGGGCGAGATCGGAATTGCGCACCGTCGCGCCGATCTTCAGTCCGCCATCAGGCAGACTTTCGATTTTGTCGAATGGCAGATGATTTATGTCCACGAGTTTCCCAGGCGTCTCGACATTCAGCTTCATGAAATCGACCAGATTTGTTCCACCGGCGATGAAGCGAATGTCAGCGCCCTGTTGTGCGGTGGTCGCCTTCGCGCCCGCAGCAATGGCTTGCCCGGGATCGTCCGCGCGCGTGAGTTCAAAAAGTTTCATCCCGCTTTCTCCCCGCTTGTGTTTTGCCGCACACTCTGAATCGCCGCCAAAATGTTCTGATATGCGCCACAGCGACAAATGTTGCCGCTCATGCACTCCTTCACTTCGGCGTCTTCAGCCCCGCACGGTTCCGTCAACAACGCCACCGCCGACATGATCTGACCCGACGTGCAATAACCACATTGATAGGCATCATGGGAAACGAACGCGGCCTGCATCGGATGCAAGTTTTCAGGCTGTCCCAGGCCCTCGATCGTCGTGATCTCGTGCCCTTGATACATCGCGGCCAAGCAAAGACACGAATTCATACGCCGGCCATTGATGTGTACGGTGCATGCCCCGCACTGGCCGTGATCGCATCCTTTCTTCGATCCGGTCAGATGCAGATGTTCGCGAAGACAATCGAGAAGCGTGGTACGCGGATCGATTCGCAAATCATATTTCTTGCCGTTGACTGTCAGCGTGACAGGAATCGCATCCTTCGATTCTGGGGACGGTGCCGGCGATTTTGCGGAGCGTTCTGCCAATGCAGGGGCGATAGATCCGGCACTCGCCACGAGACTCGCCATACCGAGTCGGGAAATAAAACTGCGGCGCGTCGATTTCCCGAACTGCAGTCGAGGATTCGGCTCAGGTTGCTCCTCACGGTTTTTGGGTTCTGGCATGCAAACCTCCTCGTGTGCAAGGCACTTTGTGATCTCGCCGTGTCCCCTTCTACTATCCAGGGTAGATATTTATTTCTGCCCCTTCCGAGGGAGAGCACCCTCCCAATTTCGTGCGTACTGACGCCGCTGGATGTAAGTTTCGTCGGAAGCCCTGGCTCTCAAGCTGGCACTGGTGCGTTTCGCTCGATAAGATTCTGCGCTTTAAGGTCGGCCCAGAATTCGGCTGGAATCTTCGTCTGCATGGAAGTGTAATCCGCCAGGATTTGCTGTTCGTTTTTGCAGCCCACCACTAGGGCAGAGGCGACATCGGGCGCTGCAGAGAATTGCAGAGCGGCGGTTCGAAGATCGACACCGTGATTCGCCGCTATATCCAGAAGCTTTCTTCGCTTTTCAATAAAGACTGCCGAAATCTTGTAGGACTCCGGCCCATAGTTATAACGAGGGCTTCCTGAGATGAATCCCGCATTGAGCGCGGAACCGATCGCGAAAGAAATGTTTTTTGCTCTTGCTGCCGGAAATACCTGATTAAGCGCATTCTTGTGATCGATCAGAGAATACTGCGACGCCAACAGACACACATCGGGATCTGCAACTTCCAACAGACGCATGATCGGTTCCGGCATGTTGACCCCGATTCCCCAGCCTTTGATCAATCCCTCTTCTCGCATACGAGTCAATTCGGGAAAGGCGCCTTTGCGCGCAATTTCGAACTGCTCCTGCCAATCTGTGGGCAGAAATTTATTGTCCGGCGAAACGTCATGGACAAAGACGATGTCGACGCTGTCGATCCCGAGCCGCTGGAGACTGTCTTCGAGCGAGCGACGAACCCCTGGCCCGGTGTAGTCGAAGATCACATCGTTAGGCGAAGGAGAAAACGGAAAATACTCCTTGTTCTTCGCAGTCTTCGAAGCCTTCAGCAGTTTGCCGACCTTCGTCGAAATCACGTAGTCGCTGCGTTTCTGATTATGCAGAAAGTTGCCGAAGCGGCGCTCGGCCAGACCCAGTCCGTACCACGGCGCTACATCGTAATATCGAACGCCAGCGTTCCACGCTGCTTCCAGCGTGGCGTAGGCATCGTTATCGGTGACCACTTCGAATTCGTTACCAAGCGGAACGCCGCCGAGCCCGAATTTGAAAGGTGGTTTGTAATGCCTGTTCCCATTCATAACTCAACTTATTTGGTCCACTGCTTCAACCGGGTGCATTTCACGGGGAAGACTTTCGTCTTTCGGGCACAGCGTGTTGTCCCTCGAAGCAACACTCGAGATTCTTCAAGTTCACCGGAACGCGCGCCTGCGCGCCTTTAGGGGCCGCTCGCAGATACTGGACCGGCCACGAAATTGGCTGCTCGAGTTCGCGCGCCGCGCGCAATGGCCAATACGGATCGCGCAGAAATTCGCGCGCGATAATGACTGCGTCCGCCTGTCCGGTCGCAATGATGTGCTCTGCTTGAACGGGAGATGTGATCATTCCCACTGCGCCGGTCATGATTCCAGCTTCCCGACGGATTTGCTCGGCAAACGCCGTTTGATAACCGGGACCAACCGGAATTTCCGCGTGAGGCACGGTGCCGCCGGACGAACAGTCGACAAGATCGACACCCAGTTGTTTCAATCCGCGCGCAAGTTCGACCGACTGTCGAATGTCCCAGCCGCCCTCGACCCAATCGGTGGCAGAGATCCGCACGAACAGCGGCGCGCCTTTTGGCCATGAGGATCGAACCGCGGCGACGATCTCGCGAATGAATCGCGTGCGATTCTCAAACGAGCCTCCGTAAGCGTCACTCCGTTGATTACTGAGAGGCGACAGAAATTCGTGAATCAAATACCCATGCGCACCGTGAATTTCGATCACCCGAAAACCCGCGTCGCAGGCCCGACGTGCAGCCGCCGCGAAGGCCGCGATAATTTCCTGAATGCCGTCATCGGAGAGAGCTTGCGGCATCGGATAATTATCGGCAAAACGTAGCGCGCTCGGCGCGACAACTTTCTTCCACCCTCCTTCGCTTTCCGGAATCGCGCTGTTGCCTTCCCATGGCCGATACGTGCTGGCCTTGCGTCCCGCGTGCGCCAGTTGCATCCCAGCCACGCTGCCCTGTTCATGAATGAAACGGACAACGCGCGCCAGCGGTTCGACGTGTTTATCGCTCCAGATTCCGAGGTCCTGTGGACTGATCCGGCCTTCCGGCAGAACAGCTGTTGCCTCGGTGAAGACCAATCCAGCTCCGCCGACTGCGCGACTGCCGAGATGAACAAAATGCCAGTCGTTAACGAAACCATCGGTGCTTGAGTACTCGCACATGGGTGAGACGACCACACGATTTGCCAACGTAAGATCTCGAATCGAGAGCGGATCAAACAGGTGAGCCATTTGCATTCCTTCTAGTTACTTTGTCAGTAATCCCAATGGCGCGGATGAGCAAAGTTCAATTCATCCGAACAGCGTTATTGGAAAGGCCTGGTCCGTCACGCGCCTTCGAGGCTGGCTTCATCCGATCTCGAACGAGGGAGCGTCGCTCACCTCGGGCGTAGCACTGGAAAATCCTTCAGGTGTGCAGTAGGCCTGGTTCAGCTCGAGGCGAATACTTTAAGGGATGAAGGATATGTCGCTCAAAGAAAGACGGCGGGACGGAGGAAAAACAATATGACTCAGATTACATCGATTAAACTTGGAGTGATCGTGATGTGCGTTGCGACAGTACCATGGAGTCTGGCGCAAAGGCCTCGAACTGCAACGAACGGAAGTAATCAAACTGGTGTCACCACCCCCCGCATTGACGGGACACAGCGGCTTGAGCGGCAACTCCATCAGCGCCGCCCAACTTGGCAAAAATCCCCCGAGTCGTACGATTAGCGGAGCGAACACGAATGCCGGAGCACGCATCGGAATAAACGCTGGTGCGCAGATCGGGATCAGCAATCAAACCGTTGGGATCACCGGCAGCGCCCCTGGGGGACTTGCTGGCTCAAGCGGCAAATCGATGGGGGCTACACAGACTAGGGCAAATGCCGGGGCCGGTACGAACACCAGGGCGAACACGAACGACCCGCCTCCGCGGACGTTACGGCGCGGCAGGCAAGATGGGCAAGCCGAAAGCCCGAACGAGCGGGCCTGCCACGCCGTAGCCTCTCGACACGCCGTAGCATCGTGCGAAGGCTGGTTGGCGAAGGCGGGAGCGAACGAATCAAATATTTTACTCGTGCTGCGGTTGACGGAGCGAATCCTGAACCGAATTCGGTAATTTGTCGGCGTTCCGCAGCAACAGACTTACCTGCCAAATTTCCGAGTCGCTCAGTTTCTGGTTGAACGACGGCATGGCGCTGAAACGGATCCCGTTTTCCACTATCCAGTGAATGGCGCCTACCGGATCGTCGGTTACGCCCGTACCTGGCGGAAGCAAGTGCGGCGGGAGCGGATAAAACCCCTTCGCGCCACTCGACGCCTGATCCAGCCGTCCGTGACACCCTGCACAAGCCTGCATATATATTTTCGCGCCCGCCAGAAGATTAGTCTCGTCCGCCTGTAACGGCGATGGATCGTGGGAACTTTTCCCGATTGAGGCTTCAATGGCCTTGTTTGCAATGAACTGTTCCATTGGCAACGGGCCGCCCTTCGTTCCCATATAGACGACGCGCGTAGCGAAAAGATAACCCGCCAGCAGGAGAAGACCGGCTCCAATAACCAGGCCAAGGAGAAATTTGACCATAGATCAAGTAATGAGACGGAATCGCCGGGAAAAATAAAGTACTTTCGTGCGCCTCGACCTGCCTTCAGGAATTACGGCGCGGCAAGCAGAGCGAGGCGGCTACAGCGTGGTTACTGTTTCGAAACTTTCGTTTCTTCCTGCAACAGCGTTTTCACATCGGCCAGTACGAGGCGGGGATCAAGCGTCGCCGAATTGTAGATGTTCCGTATACGACCTTCGCGATCGATGAGAAAGACTCGCAGGATGTGGTACAGCGGACCTTGCGCGTCGTTGGGGTTCGAACGCTTGTACACTGCCTGGCCGTACCCGCTGAGGAAAGGATCCAGCTCCGCGCGCGACATTGCCGTCACGAAGCGCCATTCGCACCCCGATTTCGTTTCGCGCACTAGCTATCGCATCAGCTGGGAGAAACACCAGACTAGGCACCAGGAACTCCGGCGATTCCACCTGAGGCGCCGACTGCTGGTACCGTCGACAGCATCAGCGCTATCAATCGGCTGCGACTGGGGACTTCGAGCTTGCGGAAGATAGAGTGGAGATGTGCTTTCACCGTTTCGAGACTCAAGCCGGTTTCATCGGCAATCTCCTGATTGCTGCGCCCATCGCACACTAAACGTGCCAAATTCTGTTCTCGAATTGTCAGCCGGACCAGATGCGACAAGGAAGCGCGGCTGATTTGATATCCTGTCGCTGCCCTCGCCGGAAAACTTTCGAACTCGACGAGAAAATGCGGTCGCGCGAAGGCGGCCGAACCAATCTGTTTCAAACTGATCGTCGCGCGAAGATCACGCCGCGTCGGATGCCGAACTGTCTCGCCCCAAAAATTGGCTGGCGCGAGACCAAGAGGAGTCAGGTGTTCCCATCGCTTTTTGAGAACGCGACATTGATTGAGAACCTCAGGAGGAAGTGGAGCTTTCAATTTGATAAAGCGCGCTTCCGACGGCCCCTGTTGCCACACTGCACAAGACTCGGCTCCGGCTTGATTTCGATAGGCCAACCTCAAATTCCATCGCAACAGAACTGTTGGTAATGGGAGTCGGCGCATGAATTGTTCAAGGGCTACTCGTACGGCCCGTTCGCGCGAGCGCGAATGCAGCCGGTGAAGTGCCGTTTGAAATTGAGAATGGAGATGGCCAATCACTCTTACTTCACCGGGTGACAGCTCGCCTTGT
>DASYDV010000002.1:0-49062 GCA_036499375.1 Candidatus Udaeobacter sp. | reverse complement strand
GGCCTTGACATGCATCTCTAAGTTGGTGAAAGCCAGCGAGTCCCGAAAGGGACAATTTGCACAGGTGCTGCATGGCTGTCGTCAGCTCGTGTCGTGAGATGTTGGGTTAAGTCCCGCAACGAGCGCAACCCCTGTGAACTGTTGCCACTGGGCCGCGAGGTCCAAGCACTCTGTTCAGACTGCCCTGTGAAACGGGGAGGAAGGTGGGGACGACGTCAAGTCAGTATGGCCCTTACGGCCAGGGCTGCACACGTACTACAATGCCCAGTATAGAACGATCCGAGACCGCGAGGTGGAGGAAATCACTAAAACTGGGCCCAGTTCAGATTGAAGTCTGCAACTCGACTTCATGAAGCCGGAATCGCTAGTAATGGCGCATCAGCTACGGCGCCGTGAATACGTTCCCGGGCCTTGTACACACCGCCCGTCACATCATGGAAGTCGCTTGTAGCCGAAGTCGGCGCGCTAACCGCAAGGAGGCAGCCGCCTACGCTATGAGCGGTAACTGGGATGAAGTCGTAACAAGGTAGCCGTAGGGGAACCTGCGGCTGGATCACCTCCTTTCTAAGGAGTAATTCGGAGATCAGACGTCAGATTTCTGATGTCGGATTTCTCGAGTAGGTCGACGGCTAACGCTGGAATTTTCGAATTTCGATTCTCGATTCTCGAATTTGTCCAGATATGCCGTGAAGACTTTGGAATCGAAAGAAACCAGAGCTCAAAGAAAACGACGGTAACGCACAATTCAGTCTTTGCTGCACATCGACTGCAATGCCGGATGACGATTCCCAAGATCGACATCCGGCATTTCCTTTTGGAGGTCAGGCAGCCTGCCTGACTCGGCCGGCGGGCTGCCAGCCCATCGAGCTGCCTTTCGCGCATGCCCAGCGCCTTACCCTCAGCTACTTCTCGATCCGCGAAACATGCCCTGCGGCAAGCTGCCATCGCCCACCGCGCTTGATTAACGTGTCGGTGAACTGCACGACGCGATCGAACGGTTGGCCTTCCGCGGTTCCTTTAACGTGGGTCTTTCCGAGGACAACTGCCGTATTATCGCCATAGATCCGCGCTTTCATGTCGTAGTTTTCGAATACGTCATAATGCACCTTTCCGGTGCGTAACTCGTTGATCTCGTTTTCGCTGGTACCTACCTCGCCATTGGAAAGCGTGAGCGTGAAGTCAGGAGTAAGCACCCGGTCGAGCGCGGCAGGATTTGCATCGAGAAATGCTTTGCATGCATCGCGTTCGAACTGAAGCACGTCTTTTTCGTTGGTAGTTTGCGCGAGCGAGAATCGGCAGATCAAAACAGCCATGAGAGCAATAAGCGTTGCAATCTTCATATTACCGGTGGCCTATCGGCTCAGTTCGGGTTAACGCAAATGATGATAATGGCACTCCCGACTTACCAATTCTGGAGATAATTTGTCTCGGCCTTACGAGACAGCTGGCGTTCTTCCTTCTTCCGCATCGTGCAGGTCCACCCAGGTTTGGATGTCATCACGATCGCCGAAACCTGCTTCCTTCTTTGACTCAGCGAGCTCCTCACTCGCTTCATCTCTCCAACCGCGCTTCTTGAGAAACGCGTTCCAGATGGAAATTTCCTCCTCGCTCGGGCGCCGGCCACGTGCAAAACACCATTCCAGAATTTCTTCATCCGATCCACCTTGCAGCGTTCGTTCCACAAGCTCATCGTAGTTCACTCCCAGAAATCTCGCGCAACGGGCATCGAAGTGAGTTGGATCTTCGACACCAGTAAAATATTCGGGCGGCAATTTGCCCGCCGTTTTCAATCGCATCTTGTCCAGCATTCGAGCAAAATAAATCAGGCCTTTCGTCTGGATGTAATCGCTACGCGGAGTCTGAGTTTGCATGTGACGAAAGCTTCTGGCGTCGTGGTAAGGTGTCAACAATCCACTTGGACCGAAATGGCCAGACCACTTTTGAAGGATAGTTGCTCTTACTCGGGCTCGTGCTCATGCTCTTATTCATGATCGGAAGAAAACGCCCAACGCCCAACGCCGAACATCCAACGCCAAATCTTTGTGGGAAACGCCGTCGCCATTCAATCCTGGCTTTCGAGATGGTTCGACTGGATCGCACCGCAGTTGAACCGTTGCATCAACAACTTTATCGCCAGATTCGCGACGAACTTATTTCGGGAAGTGTTAACGACACCTCGTCCCGACTTCCTTCCTCTCGTGCGCTCGCTACCGATTTGGGAATATCGCGGTTTACTGTAAACCTCGCTCTGTCGAGACTTCATGCAGAAGGGTACCTTCAATCTAGAGTTGGATCTGGCACGTTCGTCGCCGAGCCCTTGCCCGAAAGTTTTCTAAGCGCACAAACGGCGAACGGAGCACGACCTAAAGAACGCCCACCACGTCTTTCCAATCGGGTAAGAAATATCCCGGATCATCGGGCCGGAAAGCAGTTTGATTTCGGAATCGCCGGTCCGCCCGGCGTTTCCTTTGTGCCGGCTGTCGCGGCGCTCGATGAATTTCCGATTGAGATCTGGGAAAGACTGAGAACGCAGGTTCTCGCAAAAAAAGGAGCGCATCTACTGCAGTATGCTTCAAGCCGTGGCGACCCCGACTTGCGAAAGGCGTTGGCAACTTATTTGTGTGATTACAGGGGCGCACGCTGTCATCCGGACCAGATTATCATCACGGCCGGAACGCAGCAGGCGATGATGATCAGCGCGATGGCGCTGGTAAATCAGGGTGAGGTTGCCTGGATCGAGGATCCGGGTTTTTACCAGGCTCGCCGAACCTTTGGTTTTGCCGGGGCGATTGTCGTTCCAAGACCTGTTGACCGGGAAGGAATCACGATCGCGCGGCCGTCGAAACAGCACTCGCCAAAAATCATTTACGTTACTCCTTCCCATCAATTTCCGCTTGGGATGACCATGAGTCTCGCGCGGAGAACATCCTTAATCGATTTCGCGCGCACATGCGACGCTTACGTTTTCGAGGACGATCACAATTCGGAATTTCGTTATACCGGTCCCCCACTCCCATGTTTGCAGGGCCTCGATAATGTGGGTCGTGTCATCTACTCCGGCACATTGAGCAAGATCCTGTACCCATCCTTGCGACTCGGTTATATCGTAGCGCCAGCACAATTGATCGAACCAATGATCAAGATTCGGTCTGTTATGGATCAGCATTCACCCGCCATCGATCAGGCAACACTGGCCCGATTCCTAACCGAGGGATTCTTCCTGAGTCACATCAAACGGATGCGAAGATTATATTCTGACCGAAGAGAATTCTTCATCGAGCAGTTCAACAAACTGTTGAGTAAGCACTTCATTCTCGAAATTCCGGAGGCTGGACTGCATTTTGTCGCCTGGGTTCGACAGAAAGAAAAGATGCCGCTGATTGCGCGCGTCTGCACTGAAATTGGTATCCGGCCATCGCCCTTGTCTTCGTGCTTTATGAAGGCAGAGCCGGCGCCTGCACTTACGTTCGGGTTCGCCGCGTGGTCGGGCGCACAAATCCGCGAAGGGCTGACCAAGTTTGCAGCTGCACTTGATTCGAGGTCGCATTAAGTAACTTCGGCAGTCCGCCCTTTCTCGACAGGCGCTTTTCACAAGCTGCCCGTCAGTCATTCGCCAATCCATATCCTCTGGGAGGTCACTAAATATCCCCGGAAGGTTCGTTACTCGAATCACGCATTAGAAAATGAAATGGCCCGTACGAAATCTACGAAGTGGCTCTGGTAGTGACTTAACGGGAATCCCTAAAGTGTCGTCATGAAAAAATGCAAACAAGGAGACAAAACATGACAACACAATTGATAACCAAAAGGCCTAGTCGCTTCCATTTGATCGTTCCGATCAGCATTTGCTGCGGAGCGGCATTAACGTTCGCGCAGGCACAAGGCAGGGCCCCGGCAAAGCATAGACTGCAATATCGCGTATCTAACCTCGATAGTCTGGGCGGAACAAGTAGCGGAGGAAACAGCATTAATAGCCGGACCTGGGTAGCCGGTTACTCCAGACTGCCAGACGACCAAAGTCGGCATGCTTCGGTGTGGCGCCACCGCTTACTAGTCGATCTCGGCACCCTCGGCGGACCAAACAGCAGTGTCACGTGGAACGTCAAGAATAACAGGGGAATCATCGTTGGCATTTCTCAGACTGCCGATCCGGAGCCGCTGGGAGAAGCCTGGAGTAGCGCAGCGTACTACGGCGCGCCGTATAATACTGGCTACATTAATCTTGGATTTGTTCGGGAACGTGGGCAAATGAGGGGACTTCCCAATTTCCCGGGTGGTAATAACGGCTTCGCTACAGGAGCCAACAATCTTGGCCAGGTGGTCGGCTGGGCAGAGAACGACGTTCATGATCCGACCTGCGTTTCACCACAAGTCCTGCAGTTTCGGCCAGCCATGTGGACACTCGGGCCACCAGACGATATACATGATCTTCCTTTGATCTCTGGCGACACTTCGGGCGCTGCGACGGCGATCAATGACAATGGTCAGATCGTGGGCATTTCAGGTACCTGCGACCAAGCTGTTGGAAGATACACCGCCGCACATGCCGTCCTTTGGGAAAACGATGGGCTGACTGACCTTGGTAACCTTGGCGCTCTTTATTGGAATACGCCGACGGCGATCAATCAACAAGGCGACATCGTAGGTTTCGCCGGTGCGCCTAACGATCCGGATGGCAACTTCCTCCAAGCATTCATTTGGACAGTCGAAAATGGACTGCAACCTCTAGGTTTTCTTCCGGGGGATGTCCATAGCGAAGCCTATGGAATCAATGAGAGGCGCCAGGTAGTGGGACTCTCCTGTGATGCGGATGGAAATTGCCGCGGTTTTATTTGGGAAGACGGCGTTATGCAGGATCTCAATGAGATGAAACAACCCGGCTTTTCTGCCAGCCTTGAAACTGCCAGAGATATAAATGACAAAGGAGAGATTACGGGAAGAGCCCTCGATCCAATTACCGGTGTGAGAACAGCGTATCTCGCGATACCAAGACATCACCAGGATTGATTCAAACAGATTTCCGAAGAACCGGGTTAACACAACCAAGGCTTCACTGCACATCGACTGTAGTGCCGGATGGCGAATCGAAGACCGTCATCCGGCATCTGTTTTTATCTCTTGCAATCGAAAATCGCCAATCGAAATTCGGCAATTCCCTTCCCGGGGGCATAGCTCAGTTGGTAGAGCGCCAGCTTTGCAAGCTGGAAGTCAGGGGTTCGAATCCCCTTGCCTCCATGCCATCGCAGCGCGATGGCAGTTGAGCGTTGAGGGTTTTGCATCAGCAAGAGCAGTCTGTCATCGAAATTTCGCCCGCTCGCTTGACCGATCACCGATCACCGATCACTGTTCACTTCCGCAATCCGGGCCTGTAGCTCAGTTGGTTAGAGCATGCGCTTGATAAGCGCAGGGTCACTGGTTCGAGCCCAGTCAGGCCCATTTTTTCCAAATATCCCGATTTTGCAGCTTCAATGCACGACGGCTGCGAATCAAAATTGGAAATAGACAAACGGCACCGAACCGGTGGCGGGAAACAGTTCTAGTGCGAGAAACGCCAGAACGTACGCAGGGATTTGAATTCGCGCCGGTTGCAACGCCAGGCGATCAATGAATTGACTGCGTTCCTGCGCGACAGCCAGAAACAAAGAAATGAAAATCAGCACGATGGTCCCGGTCGTCAGTAGAAATTCCCCGGTCACATGCTGAAACCCAAGCAGTCCGCTTAACACCTGTTCGCTGCTTTGGAGAGTTTTGGGGCGAAAGAAAGTCACGCTAAAGGTAAAGGCGGCGAACATTGCTCCGATATTAAATGGCACGAACCATCGCTTCTTCATAACTGTGTCGATCGTCGTTCCAGCTGTAGCGCGACCGAAAAGGCGGTAGCCGACTAGCAGAAGACCGTGAAACACGCCCCAAGCTACGAACGTCCAGCTCGCCCCGTGCCAGAGGCCAACGAGCACCATCACGACGAACATGTTGCGATATAACACCATGTGCCCTTTCCTACCCCTGCTGAACGGCATAAACACATAGTCCCGCACCCACGTGGAGAGCGTTATATGCCACCTTTGCCATTGGTCGGGCGGATTTCTGGATAAACATGGGCGCGCGAAGTTCAGCGGAAACTCGAAGCCAAGCAGCTTGGCGCAACCGCGGGCGATATCGGTATAGCCGGAAAAATCGAAAAACACCTGCATATAAAACGCAACGCAGCCTGACCATGCAGCGAGCCAACCGGGGTGTGACATCGGATCGTTGAAGTAGGAGTCGGACACGACAGCGAAGCGATCGGCAAACACCATCTTTTTTATCAAACCAGACAGGACAAGGATGATTCCACTCTGAACCATAATCGCGGCCGGGGACCTCCAGAACTGGATTTGCGAGATGAACTGCCGGGCACGAATAATCGGACCCGCAATAAGATGAGGGAAAAATGCAATGAAGAGCGCGTAATCGATGAAGTTTCTGACGGCTTTCATTTTGCCCCAATAGACGTCGAACGTATAAGAAAGACTGGCAAACGTGTAGAAGCTGACCCCGATAGGAAGAACAACTTGTAACACAACCGATGACCGGGATATGTGGAGCAAATCCGCTAACGAGCCAGCGAAAAAGTCGTAATACTTAAAAAAGCCTAGGATACCCAGGTTAACTACGAGGCTCACACCGAGTAAAAGCTTCTTACGTCGCCCGGTTGTCGTTTCCAACAGGATCCCCAGGTAATAGTCGACGATCGTAGAGGTCAAAATGAGCACGATAAACCGCGGATCCCACCACATGTAAAACACGTAGCTCGCCAAAAGCAGCAGAACTTTCCCAAAACGAAATGGCATGCTGTAGAACAGCACCGCCACAATCAGAAAAAAGATCCAGTATTGGAAGCTGTTAAATAACATACAGAGTCGGCGGCATTAAACCTTAGTTCACTTCGGTTCCAGGCGGTCGATTCACTGCAACTTGAGGCTCAAACTTGGGCTGTTGCTTCGAATTCGCTGAGCGAACACGGCCCATAAGCTCCGATACCAGCGTTTCCGTGAATCGCTGCCGGCCTTTGGCGTTAAGGTGAAAGGCGTCAAAATAGTATTCTGGTTTTTCCAGAAAATCGAACGTGCGCGCCGGCAGCGAAAAACTGGTTTTATCAATTACGGACCTTGGAAGGATAGAATCGTATCCCAGGGAAAATCCAGGCAGCTCTACAAAAGGGCCGCGAGGCACAGGCGTAAGCACGATAGCGGTAGAACTATTCGAATAGCGATTCATTATTCTGGGAATCCACTCGCGTTGTAGTTTGATGGAGTACTCCGTGTCCGATTCGGACGGCTGTATTAAGCTCTTCCGGAAAGCCAGTCTCTGTGCGTCGGTTAGCTTTGGTGCGAACGCTACCTGCCCGGTCGAAGGGTCGTAGGTTGTGCCTACAAGATCGTAATCCCGCCCCTTGTATGTCGCGCGAGAACGCATTCTGGCGCGCTCTTGTCTGACGCTCCTGATTCTCGCGATGGGATGTTCAAGAAAATTAACAACGTCGTCCTGATAGGCTGAGCCTCGCAATATACACGCAGTAAATGCTCGGACACGCCCGGACCAGCGTTGAAAACCAGAGGCAAAGTTAAAACAGTCCAGATATCGCAACAGTGGAGCTGTCATGGAAACTCGCAGCGGATCAGCGCTGTTTGGTTCATAACCGAGACCGTAAGGAATGACGATCGCCCAATAGCGCCGGGTGGTGGGATCGACTTCCCGAGCCATGTAGTACCACGTGTTAGCGGAAGCCGCCGGTTCGGCTAGACTAACAAACTTAAGCCCGGCGGGAGAACCAAGCTCATTTGCAAGCGCAGCGGAAAAGCCCTCGGCGATCCGCGAATCACCCAACACGAGCACCTCTTTCAGACCGGATGGAGGGCGCTCCTTTTCTTGTCGCGTAATTTCCGCAATACGCCCTGCATACGAAGCCGGAGCTAAGATCGACACATACAATCCTGAATGAAAGATCATGGCATCGACGCAAATGAAGGCGGCGAGCCCGAGGAAAACATTGCGTCCCACGTGCAAGGGCCGAGGCGAAGTAGTCGGCTCAGTAGGAAATGTCGTTCGCAGCGGTCCCGTGGAACTGAGGTAAACGACGAAATACAACACCGCTATCAATGCCAAAATCAGCACCCAGCGCGCTACACTTTGCCATGACACCCCGCGCGAAGAAGACTCGCTCTCAGCGGAGCCGGAAACGATTACTTTCGCGAGCAACGTCCGCCGCTGGTTGTCGCCATACAACTCGAAAATGTAGCGATGCCTGCCAATCCAGGGAGCGACGCGGGTACCTCGCGGACTTTTTGCAAAAGGAACAGGTTTTCCGCCATCTTCAGTGACAAAGACGAAGCCCGGCGCTCCATTTCCGGTATCCCATTGAATCTCCGTGCTGCCGCGCTCATTACTGAGCGGCACGTGCTCGGGTTTTGCTGTGACCATAGGCACACCTGAAACCGGCTCTGAACTGCTGCCGGATGCATTTTGCGGGACCGCGGCTCCCCGCACTATCACTGTTCCGGAATAAACGGCGACACATGCCGCGAGAGCGGCGAGTGCTGAGCGAACCGAGCGACCTTTCGCGAGCGCTGACAAGTTGTGCCGTTGTCGCTGCGAACCGTTATCCGCGTCGTCTGTCAACTGCGCTGGCCCATTCACGCGTGATGATTTCGTTCAGTTTTAAACGGGCGCAAGACGAGCAACCCGCAAAGATGCGAGCATCATACTTGCGTATCCGTGAACCCAGTCTGGGCCGTGCGACGGCTCTTTTGGGGATCGCGGTGTGTGAAACTCGCCCCAATCAACAATCCGACGAGTGCTCCTGCAACATCCAGGAAGACATCACGAACTGACGGCGTGCGCGACTTGATGAATGTCTGGTGAAATTCGTCGCTAGCGGCAAAAACTGCGCAACCCAACAGAGCTGCGCCAAACAACATCCATATTTTCGCGCGGAGAACTGGGACGCTGCGAAACGCACGCCACAGCAGAAGAGCTAGAATCGCATATTCCATCACGTGCGCGGATTTGCGCGCAACCACGAGGACGATCCAGATGGTCCTGGGCGATATTCCGGGCTTCAACCACAGCAAAAACGGAACAATATAATGTGAGGTGTGCTCGGCAGACATAAGGTTAGTCGAGCCGACAAACATCACACCCAGCCAAATCACCAGAGGCAACCAATATTTTAGGAAAGATTTCATCCTGAGGTCAGACGTCTGAAATCAGAGATCAGCACGGAAACGCGGAACATCCAATATCGAATACTGCACGTCCAATGGCAGAAAGAAATTCGGCATTGAAGTTTTGAATTGGGAATTGGACGTTGGACGCTCGCCACGCCGTAGCCTTGCGAAGGCGGGTTGGACATTGGACGTTGCGCGACCATGTCGCGGATCGAAGTCACTGCTCCCCTTACCTTCGATCCAATTTTTATGGAGCGAATGTGGGGCGGGCGCCGCCTCGAATCCGAGTTTCATAAAAAGCTACCGCCAAACGTTCGGATTGGTGAGTCGTGGGAAATTGTCGACCGTCCCGAAGCACAGAGTGTCGTCACCAAAGGGCCGCTTCGCGGAACCACGTTGCACGAACTCTGGACTAAGTATCGAGAGGAAGTTTTCGGCGAGGCGCCGAAAACGGTATCGCCGTGGCATTCGTCCCCCAGATTTCCGATGCTGATCAAAATTCTAGATGCCGCCAAGAAACTTTCGCTGCAAGTGCACCCGCCCGAACATGTGGCCACGAGACTGGGGGGCGAACCCAAGACCGAGTTTTGGTACGTCGCCGCCGCGGACCCGGGCGCAGAGCTTCTCGTTGGCTTCCGTACTCCGATCGCGAGGGACCGATTTGAAGAAACGTTACGCGATCGAACGGTCATCGACTACGTTCACAAGATTGCTGTTCACGAAGGCGACGCCGTGTTCCTGCCTGCCGGCCGGCTTCATGCGGTGGGTGCAGGCAATCTGTTAATCGAAATCCAACAGAATAGCGATACCACGTATCGAGTGTTCGATTGGAACCGCACCGATCCCATAACTGGAAAGGCGCGAGAGTTGCATGTTGAGGAAGCGATCCAATGCATCGATTTCGAAGACGTTCAGCAAAAGCTGATTCAATCGGAAGGCGAATTACTGCTAAGCCACAGCCTGTTTGAAATCCGAAAATGGAATCTCAATCAATCCCGTGAGGCAGCCCCGCTCGGGCAATTTGCAATCGTTTGTTGTCTCACCGGCAATCTCAGCTGTGCGAATACCAAACTTGCGCCAGGAGAACTTTTTCTTATCCCCGCCCATTTGGAGGACCGGGAACTGAAACCAGTCGTGTCCGACACGAGTCTGTTACGAGTGACGATTCCGGTGTAGGGGGGCCGTGTCGGCCGCAAACAGTTATGCCCGATCGATGAACACAAATTCACCTTGATAGGGCCAATCGGCGGCAAGCGGCACTAGGCCCGCGCGTACAGGATTCTCGCGCACATACTCCCATTTTTGGGTATAACTCTCGTCGTTGCGCAACAGGTGATCAAAAAGCCTGGCTGCCAGAGCAGCCGTTTTTTCGTAGCTCCGAGCGGAACTGAGATTGCGCGTTTTAACCCGTTCACCCATCGCGCAAGGTTAAAATCAGCACTACCTCGGACGAAGAAATGCACGTGATCCGGCATGATCACATACCGTCCAACGGCCACACCAAACTCGTCCCGAGCTCGGCGGACATAGCATTCGAACGCACGGCGTGCTGTGCCTGCGTCTCCGATCTTCTGTCGATGAATTGTGCAAATTGTTATGAAGTACAGAGGCGGATCGTAGGTTTCGAAGACTTGCTCAAGTCTGGGCGGACGACCTTTGATCTTCATGCAGTTCACAACTCTTGCGGCCGACACCGCCGCCTCTACACCTACACGCAAATCCAGACAGGCCGAACGACTTTATGATTTTTGATCGGCATCACGTTTGATCCCTTCTGCGATCTTTGGTCTCGCGGCATGGACACGATGAACGTGCCCGCTCCGCATAACGAGAAGCAGAGAATAACGATCGCGAATTTCAGCAACCGGCTCACAGACAAAGTCCAACTTGTGGCTTGAGTTCAGTTAGAATCCTGCCCCAAACGGCGAAGGTAAGTAAAGCTATAAATTCCCGTGCTGTGTCCATCTCCCCAGCGGGGCTGCAAAGCATAGCCGCCGACGAGATCAAAACCAGCAAGTTGAAAACTTTGATTGGTGTAAGTTACATGGGGCCGTGAAACGCTGCCGAGGACATCGGGCTCGCCGCCGCATGCCGCGCACGGACAAGCACGCCGCAGCGTTTCCAGTTTGACGAACGACTCTGTGGCGTCGTTCCAGGCAATGGCCAGTTCGTCGCCGATTTGTTGAATATTGATTGGCTCCAGTCGCATTTTGCAATGTTGCTCCAAGGAGCGGCGGCTTTCCAGCCGCCGTGGGCGATTTAGAGATCGCCCTTCCTTGATCTCCTTTCACCGAAAATCGCCGTGCCGACGCGCACCAACGTTGCGCCTTCCTCAATCGCGACTGGAAAATCCTGGGTCATGCCCATTGAGAGTTGCGCGAGATCAACCCGAAATCTCGTCTGCAAGCGATCGCGCAACTCACGCAATTGAATAAAATATTTTCGGGATTCTTCCGCTTCTTCGGCGAACGGTGGAATTGTCATCAAACCCAGGATCGACAAGCGCGGCAGCGCCAGAAGCTCTTCCATTTGGTCGTGCAGCTTCTCGGAGGAAAATCCAAACTTGCTCCCCTCACCCGCCATGTTGACCTCGAGCAAGACTCGCGGATGCAACCCTTCTTCTTCTGCGATTCGGTCAATGTCTTGCGCAAGGGCCAGCGAATCGACGCTGTGAATCATTTCAAACAATGGCAGAGCATGGCGAATTTTGTTTTTCTGAAGATGCCCCACGAAATGCCAGCTCGTATTCGAAGGCAACTCCGGAATTTTTGCGCGCGCTTCCTGCACCCGGCTTTCGCCGAACAGAGTTTGCCCGGCTTCAATCGCCTCGCGCACTTTCTCGGTCGGATGCGTCTTCGTTATCGCGACGAGCTCGATGTCTTCAATGGCCCCACCAGCTTTCGCAGCCGCTTGCGCGATCTGCTCACGCACACGCTCGAGATTCTGCGATACCGAATTCATTGCAAACGTGTCCGCCGCGGCGGACGCCCATTATTTCTTTTGTTTTGTTTGGCACAAGCACCGCTGCCGCAACTAACGGCGTTTATTGTGCGGACATGGTGCTCCTCAACCTTCGTCGCCGAAATTCCATCGCCCAAAGTGCGGCAATGGTGAGGATGTCACTGATCACATGTGTGGTGCGAACGCTCCCGTAAGTCGCTGGTGTAAGCGTAGGCTCGAGAAGGTCACGCACTTGTTTCAAGCTGCCCGCGTTGGTTCCGGTTAAGTCGACTTGTTTGATCGCCTCGATCGTGGCGAACCGCTGCCGGGTCGTGTCGTACATCGCGTCCAGATTTTCGTAGGCAAACAACGCAAAAAGAAGCGACACGATCAACGTGGTGATCAAAGCCGGTCGCTTGCGCAGCGATGAAAATGCGAGCAGTCCGCCAACGACCACCACGTACAGATTCCAGTATTCCTGCATCGCCGTCGAACACTCGAAATAGAGTTGGATAAGATCGTTGTAGTTCATAAAGGCAATTTCTGATTATTAGTTTCGGAACAATCTGGAAGCGAGGAGAAATGTGGTTCCCGAAAAAGCCAAAAACAGAAGGCGGCCAGAACGAAACCGCCGGCGATGTCGATTACATGATGTTGATATGTGAGGACTGGCGACAATGCCATCAGAACGAACCACGTGATGGTCGCAACGCGAACAAATCCACGGGTGTGACGAAAATAAACATCCAGTAGAATCAGGGTGAGGGCTGCGTGGAGCGATGGAAGCAGATTGTGGGGCGCATCCATGCCGCGAAACCAATCGAAAAGCGCGCCGAGCCATCCGTCGGCGTGCGGTCGGTGAAACGCAAACCGCAACGGAAAAAGCAAAAAGCAGATTCCAGCGAGAACAATCGCGGCCGCGACTCGTTTCGCTAAACTCGACAATTCCCGATCTGTTCGACATAGAAATGGCGCGGCAATAAAGAACAGATCGATCGACATGTAGGGCAGAATGAAAAACGGCACGAAAGGAATCTGACGTTCCCATTTGAAATAAATGGTGCCGACGTTCCCGCGTCGCGAAGTAATCCAATTACAACCGCCGTAAACGATCAGGAAAAGGGCCGACAGGCCGGCCGAGACGACGAGCGCTTTGCTCTGTTTAACGCGCACGTCGTGCCACTGACACCGTAAACATTCCCCATTGATCGATTTCCATATCGATCTTCTCAAAGCCAGTGTTCTGTACGAGTTGGTCCATCTCGCCGGTCGTGCGGCGCCGCATGATCCAGCGTTCGCCTTCACGATTGCGCAAAACGTTCGCGATGAACTCGAGCTGCGGGTGCCATGGTTGATTCGTGTAAATCAAATAACCGCCAGGCTCGATCGCTTCCGCGAACCCCCGTAACGAATTCAAAACCAAATCATTTGCCGGAAACAACTCGTAGAGACCAGAAACGATTCCGATCGTCGCACGCGGCTGAATTCTGGCCAATGAATCGCGATCAAACGCATCGCCGCGGCACGCGACCACCGCGCCATCGAGATTTGACTCATCAGCTAAAGCGCGCACGGCCTTTACGTTTTCCTCCTTGTAATCGCAAAGCGTCGCGCTAATCGGAATTTCCGGAAAAGCGCTGATCGTCTCGATCACATAACGGCCCGCTCCAGATGCGATATCGAGAATTTGAACCGGACGATTGTTGCAATGCAATTTTTGAATCAGATCGTACAGAACATTCTCCAGGTTTGCTTTGCGCTGACGAATGCCGCGCCACCCAATGCTATTTAGATATGATTTATCGATTAAACGGCCGAACGCGCTCCAGCCGTGCGGTTGGTTCTTATAAATATAATCGAGCGAAAGGCCGGAATCGAACCCGTTGCGCCAACCGATCTCGATGCCGTTACTCAGTCGGCCAGCGAACCTCAAACCCGCACGCGCGATCGCAAACTTCACGCTGCCGTTCATTTTCAGGCGCTCGTGTTCGCGCGCGGTGTACCCGCTTTTGTCGGAAGTTAACAACAAAGGCGTGGCTACGGGTTTGGCGAAGCAATCCTCAACGAAGTTCCTGATCAGCTCGACAATATCGCGGCGGTTTGTTTCGTGAAAGATCGCGTGATACGCCTCCGGAAACATTTCGAAACGCTTTTCGGTTGAAGAAAGCCGATCAAAAAACTTTCGCTGGACGTTCAAACTCACGAGCCAATCCTTTCCGGCGCTAATCATCAAAGTCGGCGTTCGAATCGCACCCGCATCGGCGACCAATCGTTTCGCGGTGTCGTGTAGATCAATCAGCGCGTTGACCGCGATTTGGCGGAAGATCAGCGGATCGGAATCATAACGCGCAGCTTGCTCGCGATCATGCGTGAGCATTTTCGATTTGACATAGCTCTTCACGAATCGCGGGCGAAAGATTCGTAGCGCTGAAATCGCGAATGGAGCGTAGAGCTTCACGTGAAAGGCGGCCGTCGCGAGAATCATCGCACGAATCGGCGGCGCATAATCGTGGACCCAGGCCGCGATGGTTACGGCGGCGAGACTGTGCGCGAGCACAATCATGTTCTCCCATGGAATGCAGTGTTGCTTCGAAATATGACGCGCGAAGCAATCCACGTCCTTGATCACATCCAGAAGGCTATTCGCCGCGCCGCGCTCGCCGGGCGAATGGCCGTGACCGCGCGCATCCCAGGCAAAAATCGCAACGTCATCCAGGTCTAACGAGTCGACCGTTTCCTGCCAGCGACCGGAATGCTCGTGACCGCGATGAAAAAGAAGCAACGCTTTGTCAGCCGGCTTTTCGGGCACCCATTTTCGGTAAAACAACTCCGTGCCATCCCAACTGATGAACGTTTGATCAGTTACTTCCATCTCTTTTGCGCAGTTCGTTTACCGCTTCCCGCAATTCGGCAGCAATCGCGCAAATGTCGATTTTGTCTCTGCCGCGCTCGCGGTAATTCCGCGGCGCACCCACAATGAGCCGAACTTTTCGCGGACGCGGCAGACGCCTGCCCTTTGGCCACGCGCGAAAAGATCCATCGATCAAACACGGCACAACAGCAACATCGCGCCCGGCAACAAGTGCGCCGATTCCGGATTTAAATTCTCTCAGCTCGCCAGTTGTCGATCTGGTTCCTTCTGGAAAAATAATCAGAATTGTTCCCGGGCTTGCGAGTAGTTCTTCACAAAGCGACAAACTTTGGCGGACGCGCATTTGGCGGCCGAATGGCAAGGCGTTCACGATCACAGCGGCGACCCAAAGACGCGCCACACTTTGAAAAAAATAATCAGATGCAGCCGCTGGAAACGCTCGATGCAATTTGCGAAGTGGCAACGCCGCGAGCAGACAGAGTGTGTCAAGATGACTGCAATGGTTCGCGAGGATAACAAGCGAGCGATTAGTGCGCAGATTTTCGTGTCCAATAATTTCGAACCGATTATAAATGCGCAGGAGCCCCCGAATGATTAGCGCAACGATTGATCGCAACCCACAAATAAGTATGCCCGGCTCGCGGGGAAATTCGCGAAGCCGGTCGAGGGATGTACGTTCGAGATCGCGCGGGGATTGGTAGCGCCACTTCTTCATCGCAGCGGATAATAATACGCAGCCATATACATGAACAATGGCGCTGCATAAATTAAACTGTCGATCCGATCCAGAATGCCGCCGTGACCAGGAATCGTTGCGGCCATGTCTTTGGTGCCGATGTCGCGCTTGATCACGCTGATGGAAAGATCGCCCAGTTGTCCGCCGATTCCAATAATCAAGCCTGTTAGAATCAATTGCCAGACGCCAAAGAAGGGAAACGAGAATCTAAGCAGCCACGGCAGAATCATGGCGACCCCAAACGCGCCGAGTGCGCCTTCCCACGTCTTGTTCGGGCTGATCTCGCTCCGCAACGGATGACGACCGAAGATCTTCCCGAAAGTGAAGGCCGCGACGTCGGCCAGCGCCGTGGCGAAAATAAGGTAGCAAACGAAGCCGCAGGCGTTAATTGCGTTGGCGAGAAATCCGAGGTGACCGAACATCCAGCCGATGCAAACAAAACCGACAATAGCGAGTGAGATCCGTTGCAATTCGCCCCGGGCGCGGTTCCGCAAAATTGGAATCAATAAGATCAACGCAATCTCCAACGCCGGCATGGCAACAAAAAGACCATACCAACCGGCGCCTGGTTCTTCGCCACGCGGATCCGAAACCAGTGATGCAATCCCGACGGTGACGATTCCGGCGTAAACAGCGCCGGTCAGCCACGCGTCGCGATATAATCCCGAGGCGCGCGAGAATTCCTTGAAAGCGTAGATCGCGACTAGCGTGACGCCAACGATGGTTGCCATTCGTCCGGCGAAAACGAAGACCAGACCCAATCCCGCAATAGCCAGCCAGGACCAAAAGGTTCTGAACATGGACGCGGTGTCTTTTTTTAAGACGACTCGCAGGAAGGCGAGCGTCGCTCCGCCGATGGAGAGGGAAATTAAGACGATCCAGAAGTAAGCGTGGAAGACTGGATCGTACAGCACAATTTTCAGCGACATCACCGCTTATTTTGCAGCGCTGCGGTGATTCGTTTCAAGCGAACAACGATGGTTTGCACACAACCGACGATGATCACGAAACAAGTCCAATCGAGAATCGTAAAACCCATGAACAAATTTCCGTCGCCGAAGAACATGAGCCACGCGCCAATGTGAAGCGCAACCATTCGCCACGGCTTGGACATAATGCCACCAAACTCGCGCTGAACGCCAAGCGCCTGGCCGAATAAGCCAACGTAAGCCGTCAGCACCGCAAAGATCGCTGCCCAATATCCGATGAGCGGATTCATCAACCCGCTGTGTCCGACGCCGACAAAGATTACGATGTCCGAAACGCGATCGGGCAGATCATTCAGAATTTCCCCGCGGCGGCTTGCCTTTCCCGCCGCTACGGCCACCATGCCGTCGAGCATGTTCAGCCACAGACGCAAATAACAAAACAACGGTCCGATGATGAGAAGCCATCGGTTTCTCCCTGAGTTCCAAAAACAGGATGCCGCGATGAGCGCCGCTAAGATCGATAGATACGAAATCGCGTCCGGATGGATTCTCCGCCGCACACAAAATCGCGTCGCCGCGTCAGCCGTCCGACGAAAAATAGCCGCAATCGGCCTTCGTAAATTTGGTTCGTAGTTGGGCACGCCTGGATTTTGTAGAATAAAACACGCTGCTTCGCACGTCATAGCTTTAGCGAAGGCAGTCCAACCCGCTATTATTGGTTAGGCGGAATCGACATGGCTTTCTTTCAATACACATTATTTGCTGACCACTCGAAAGCCGCTGCGGCAAATGCAATGGGCATGAAATACTATTCAGTTCTCGCAGTCATTATTGCAGTGGTCGCCTCTTCGACGATGCTCGCCCAGGAAAAAGCCACCCTGCAACGCAATGCGACCGTCCTTGGGATTCTTCAAGGCAGCGCCGGCAAAAGTGTGGAGTTGCGTTTCGGCAGTTATAGTTCGCGTCGCCGGGAGATAGCAACGCCGGTGAGACACATTGCCGATCCGGGCGACGTAAATCTCGCCGCTGAGAATCGGCTGATCAACTGCCTTAAGTATTGTCAAGCGCAGCTGCAATTGCCGATACTCACGACATGATTACTAAAAACATCGGCATGCTTCTGCTTGCGATTTATCTTATCGCGGTGGGAATCCTTACTCTCACCGGACTGGGCATCGGCATCATCACTGGCGTGCTGGCGCTCCTAGCAGGAATTTTTATCCTGATCGGGCGCTAGGCTTGACAGGATCACGCGAGCAAATCCGTCATTTGCCGGGCGAGTTTCGGCCCGATGCCGCTTTCCTCGTGCTTGACCGCGTAAGAGGCTGCGCCTCACGCGGTGAGCAGTTCTGACATCTCTTTAGCCAGCTTGGGTCCAATTCCACTCTCCTCATGCTTGAAGTAGATGAACGTGTCGGTCCAACGTGATTTTTGATCGCGGACAAACTCGGCCCAGCGTTCGACATCGTTTTTCGTGTAGTCTGCGCGGCGAAGCCGCAGATAACCGTAGTTGGCGGTGATTCTCTTCGGAGTGGCGATTGTGTCGGTGTCGGCGATACACAGCGCGATGTTGCGCGATCCGAGCAACTCGAAAATTTCGTCGTCGAACCACGATTCGTGACGGAACTCGAACGCCGCGCGAATCGAGGGGAGCTCGCGAAGGAATGAACCCAATACGTCAGTGTCTTTTTTGAAATTCGGCGGCAATTGAAACAAAACCGGGCCGAGCCGTTCGCCGAGGCCGTCTGCGACTTTCAAGAAATACCCCAACGTGTCGGAGCAATCCCGTAGCTTCGACCAATGCGTGATTTTCTGCGGCGCTTTAAGGGCGAACCGAAACTTCTCCGGTGTTTGCGTTTTCCAGTTGTCGATGGTTTTCGGCGCGGGAATGCGGTGAAAAGTGTAATTGATTTCTGTGGTTGAAAACCGCTCGGCATAAAACGGCAGCATCTTCGCTGCCGGCAGATCTTCGGGATAAAAGTTTCCTTTCCACTCCGCGTATTGAAATCCTGATGTCCCGATCCACACGTTCATAATTGTCCCTTCGACTCAAGAATGCGCTGAGAGAAAGCAGCCTTCAAGCACACAGAAAAGGGCTTTGCGAGCATCCGCCGGGGCAAGTGCATTCGAATCAAATGTGTCGGCAGGTTCTTTGCTTTCTCGGAATTGCCAGAGAAAGAAACACTTATGACTGCCGCTACTTAACTAAGAAGGAGAAAATATGAAGAAACTAATATTAAGCATTGCGTTGGGGTTCGTAGCGCCGTTTGCGTGGGCACAAGTCTCACAGACCACCACTACAACGACCACGACCGACGCCGACGGAACGATCACGGAGTACACACCGGGCAACGCGATCGTGCTTAGAGAAACCAGTGGTCCGGTCCGGTATCGCTTCGGCAAGACCGTTACGTACGTCACGCGAAGCGGTCGCGTTTTAGATGAAGACACTGTGAGGACAAGAATCAAGGTTGGTGTGCCCGTGCGGGTGCATTACGTTCGGACCGGGCCCGACATGCTCGTTGACCGCGTGGTCGTGGACTCAGATTAATCATCCAGTCTCGTTCGTCTCAAGCGCGCCTTCTGTTTCGACGGTGATCGAGCAGCAAGGCGCGTTTCTTTTTTCCAATCACAACGACGCTGCCCCGAAGCGGGATTCCGGTATTGCGGGGCGAAAGCTCGCTTGAAAGGCGCATCGACATCCGCGTGAGGCGTGAAATTCGAATCTTAACATGGCGGCAGGCTCGCCGCGCAGGCAAAATCGAAACCAGAATACGGCCAGCCGATTGCCGTCGCAACAAAGGAGGGAAGAATGAAAGCAGTCTTGAGCATTGTGCTTGCAATGGTGGCATCGTTTGCATGGGGGCAGACCTTACGGCAGCCGCTTATGAAGACGCAGGATATACCGCAGCAACGGCAGCCGAGGACCACCACTCAAACAACGACTACTCCGGACGTCAGCGGAACGATCACACAATACACTCCAGGGAGTGCGATTGTTCTCAGGGAATCAAATGGTCCGGTGCGCTATCGCCTCGGCAATACCGTCACCTACGCGACTCGGAGCGGAAAAGTCCTGGATGAGGCCACTGTGAAGCAAAGAATCAGGGTGGGAGTTCCAGTCCGCGTGCATTACACCGGCGCTGGTCCCAACATGGTCGTTGATCAGGTCATCCTGGAACAGGACTGAGATCGGACCTAATTCTTAGACGCGCCTTTGCTTTCGCCTGCAGGCGAACAGCAAGGCGCGTTTTTGTTTTCTTTTAAGCGGTTCGCGTTGGGGGCGAGAACTGAATAAAACCGCCGGCCATTTGATACACGAATTGTTTGTATTATGAATCTACAACTGAAAGGGAATTGGAACGAAGTTAAAGGCAAACTTAAACAGAAATACGGTCAGCTGACTGACGACGATCTGACGTTTGCTGAGGGCAAAGAGGACGAGCTTCTGGGACGCCTTCAAAAAAGATTGGGTAAAACGAAAGACGAGCTTCGAGCTGAAATTGAGGAAATGTGATCCAATCACGTCTTGGGGCCGCTGAGCAACTCAGGCCATTTTCGATTACGCCCTAGTTGTAGCATCCCCACGATCTCTCGCGAGCAGATGATCTTGGCAACGGCTATTTGTTTCCCATGACAACACGCACCTCGTGAGGCAGTCCATCGTCGCGCAATCTCACAGTTTTGTCGGGTGCCGAGACTCCGTCCAATTCAATTAGGATAACACCCCGAGAACAGTGGTCAGGATTCTCGACTGCGATTCGATAAGTTGTGTTTTGGAAACGGTATCGCAGACCAAAGCCAGGCCAATCTTTCGGTATCACTGGGTTGATTGTGAGCGTATCGCCGCGGCGTTGGAATCCCAGAATTTCCTCGAGCCAGACGCGATAAGTCCAGGCCGCCGCACCCGTGTACCAAGTCCAACCGCCGCGTCCAACCTGGCCTACTAAGGAATAAACATCGCCTGGCATGACGTAAGGCTCGACCTTGTAGCGTTCGCAATCTTTCTCGTCCCGAGCGTGTTCGATGGGATTCAGCATCCGTAGAAGTCGGACGGCTTTGTCGCCGTCGCCTTGCCGGGCGAACGCCATGGCCACCCAGGTTGCGGCATGCGTGTATTGGCCGCCGTTTTCCCGTACGCCAGGCGGATAACCCTTGATGTAGCCAACGTCGGCGGTGGTTTTGTCGAAAGGCGGAGTGAAAAGCAAAATTAACTCGTCGGATTCACGCACGAGGTTTTCTTCCAGGGATCGCAGCGCGATCTCTACTCGACCCGAATCGCCGGTGCCGGAAATCGCCGCCCAGGTTTGCGGGAGCGAATCGATGCGGGCTTCAGCGTTCTCCTTGGATCCGAGCGGCGTGCCATCGTCATAATATCCGCGACGGTACCACCCTCCATCCCAAGCTTGAGCGTCGACAGTTTGCGCGAGCTCGGCGGCGTGGGCACGGCAGGCCTTTGCTTCCTCGTCGAGCTCGCGCAAATCCAGCAAGTCTGCGAAATCTCTAAGGACACAATTCTCAAACCAGGCGAGCCAGACGCTCTCGCCTTTACCACCGAGTCCGACGCGGTTGAGGCCATCGTTCCAGTCGCCACTTCCGATCAGTGGCAGTCCATGCGGGCCGGATGTGGCTGAGCGCGCGATCGCGCGCCGACAATGTTCGAGCAGCGTGCCCGCCGTATGCGAAACAGAGGGAACAGAAAGGCTTTCCGTCTCCTGGGCCTCGAGCGGTTTGCCTTCGAGGAACGGAACGACCTGGTCGAGGATGGCAGTGTCACCGGTTGTGCGGACGTAGTGTGCCGTGGCGAAAGGAAGCCAGAGAAAATCGTCACTGATGCGTGTGCGCACACCGGCACCTGACTCGGGATGCCACCAGTGCTGCACATCACCTTCCAAAAATTGTCGGCCAGCGGCGCGCACGATGTGGTCGCGCGCAATTTGGGGCGCGGCATGCACGAGGGCCATCACATCCTGTAACTGATCGCGGAACCCGTAGGCGCCGCTGGATTGATAAAGGCCGGAGCGGCCCCACATGCGACAACTGAGAGTCTGATAAAGCAGCCAGCGGTTGAGTAGAAGGTTCGTAGAAAGCTCGGGCGTTTCCACTTCGATCGTGTTTAGGAGTCGGTCCCACCATTGGCGGGTTTCTTGAAATGCGGCTTCGACGTTGGCGGGATTGCGAAAACGACTAACGAGTCCACGCGCTTTTTCTTCGTCGTCTGCCTGCCCGAGGAGAAAAGTCACTTCGGCGGTGCGCCCCGGTTCAATCTCGACTATCACCTGCATGGCGGCGCAAGGGTCAAGGCCGGCGCCAACGTCGTTGGTCAATCGTTCGTGCTCCATCGCAGCCGGATCACGCAGCGAGCGGTTGCGCCCGATGAACCCGGCGCGATCAGCACTAAACGAAGTAGGCGTTGGACCAGACGTGGCAAAAGTGATGCAGTTGCAAACTTCCGGGTTGTAAGAATTGCGGGCAAACAGGCTCTGGCTCTGTAAATCCCATTTCGTAACGACATGCATACCGGTTTCCTCCGGATCGGATCCTATAACGAGATCGGCGTAAGCGGTGACAGTCAGCTTTCGTCGGCGCGACGAATTGTTACGCAAGCGCAGCCGCTGCAAGCGCACCGGTTTTCCTCCGGCATCATCGACCGGCACGAAGCTGAGTAGCCGTTGTTCGATCGCATGGCTGTTATGTTCAAACGTTGTGTAACCCTGACCATGCCGCGCCCGATACGCATCCTTTTCTCGAATCGGTTTGGGTGTTGGGGACCACACGGCGCCAATCTCATTATCGCGGATGTAGATGGCGGTTCCGGGCGGATCGCAGATCGGATCGTTGAACCACGGCGTGAGGCGGTCGTTCTGGCTATTGCGGCCCCAGAGAAATTCGGTGCCAGACTCCGAAATCAATGTGCCGAACTTCGGGTTCGCCATCACGTTGATCCAAGGAAGCGGTGTATATCGATTTGGCCCCAGATAAATGACGAATTCCTTCCCGTCCTCAGTAAAGCCGCCGAGACCGTTAAAGTATTTCAAGTCCATGAACGCCAGAGGGGCGGAGGGCTCTTCGCGGAAGCGCTGACCGCGCACCAAACGCCCCGGTTTCGCAGTCGGGGGTGCGCTCGCGGCAAGTTGTTGGCGCAATGTACCGCGAGCTGCGACCAGCACCATCCGTGCAGCCGCTTGAAGAGCGACTAGCTCTTCTTTCGCAATTTTTGTTGCCGAGCGGAGATAGACGCCGCCAGGTTGATCAACGCCGGTCAAGTGCGCCTGCGCTTCGGTGAGCCGGCGCAGATGGTCGGTCAATGGTTCGTCGTAACTCGCCACTTCCTCGCTCACTAAGACGAGATCGACCTTCAGACCGCGCAGATGCCAGAAGGTATGCGCGGTCAATATCTCTCGCACAACTTCCATGTCACGGGGGTGACCAATCATGACGACGACAATCGGCAGATCACCCGAGATGCCTTGCCGCCAGAGCGCTCGCTGACCCTCGGTTCCGCGGCCGAGACGCGCCGGCGGCGGTCTCAGCTGGGCCTGTGGAAAGATAATGAGGCCAGCGAATTGTTGAAAGATTTGCACATCGGCACGGCGAATACGGAGCCGCCGCATCTCCAGTTGGGAACGGGTCCATGCGGTCTCAAAAGCGCGCGCGCAAGTGTGAAACTCAGCATAGCGCTCCGCGAGTGCGACAACCGCTTCGCGAGAGTCTGCCACCAGGGTAACGAGCGCGAACTGAAATCGTTGGTTAGGCAGAATCGTGACTCGCCGGCGCAGGCTAAAGATCGGATCGAGCACGGCGCCGACACTATTCGTTAAGTGCCGGGTAAGCGCTTCGGGATTCTCTGGTGTGCGGCCTCGGCCGAGAAACTTGGCGCGGTCGGTTTCAAATTCCGTGGCTTCGGTTGAAGATTCGGTAGCGATGAGATGCGCAGCCCAGACAGGGCGATCGTCAGGAGCGCGGAGGCGACGCCGTGCAACAAGAGCTTCGCATTGCGGCAGCCACTCAGTTTCGATGAAGAGTTTGTTGAAAGCGGGGTGCGCACGGTCAGTCCGGTGCGGCGCAAGCGCGAGCTCGAGGTAACTGGTCAACTCCAATCGACAGGATTTGCGCGAAATATTCACCAAAGTCACGCGCCGGACTTCGGCGTCGTCTTCCGCGGAGATGGCAATTTCCGTGATCGTCTCGCACGGCCCACTCCTCCGCCGAAACTCTGCTTTGTCCGGCGTGAAGCTCCAGGTATAACGGCGCTCGGGAGATCTCACAGGTTGATGGGTGTTGCTCCAAGTCGTTCCGCTTTCCAAATCCCGGATGTAACAAAATGGGCCCGACGAGTCGCAGGTTGCATCGGCGCGCCAGCGCGTCACGTCCAGGTCCAGCCAACGTAGATACCCGCCGCCGGAGTTGGTCACGGTAACGGAGCATGTTCCGTTGGAGAGTAGACCAATGCGCGGCGAAGCGAAGTCCGGTGTTTGCGTCAAGACGCCGGCCGTCGGGATCGTCTGACGCACGGGTCGTTCTTCATGCGCCTCGCCGGTAGTCGGCAAAATTTGCTCCGGGATGTGCTCATGCAAGAGCGGCTCAGTGGCGCGAACGCGCGGATCGGAATGGAACCGCCTTCGCATCGCGTTATCATGTAAGGCGTTGTCGTAAGCGAGTAGCGACATTCCCTGGTGATGAACCATGTAACAGTGGATGATGATCCCCGCAGCGCCGTCGAGTTCCGTGCGTCGCGAATAATCGATCGCTTCGTAATAGCCGTAGTCGCCAAGTAGTGCTGAGTCACCCAGACTTGCGAGCCGCCGCAGATTCTTCATCGCGGCCGCCGGCTCCACGCCGAGAGCGAGCGCGGCGGCATACGGTGCTACCACCAGGTCATCTTCCTGCCCACGCTTCAACGCCAGCGCCGGGACGCCAAAGGCTCGATATTGATAAACGTTGTGTCGGTCGAGCGCGCTGAAGGCGGATTCCGAGATGCCCCACGGCACACGGTTTTGTCGGGCATACACAATCTGGCAGCGCACGGCGTCGTAGCAGGCGCGATCAAGCAGCGAATTCTCATGCGTCTGCGTGAACAAAAGCGGCATCAAATATTCGAACATCGTCCCACTCCAGGAGAGAAGCGGCAGCCGCCCGTAAGCGGATCCAAAGGGCCGGCTCAAAGCCCACCAATGTTCTACAGGCACTTCTCCGCGCGCGATGGCCAGAAAACTCGTTAGGCGCGCTTCGCTTGCGAGCAGATCATAAAACGAGCTATCAAGGCGGCGCTCGGCCACCTGGTAGCCAATGGCAAAAATCCGACGTTCTTCATCGTAGAGAAATCGAAGCCCCATGCCATCTTCCAGCTCCCGGCTCTGAGCGATTAATTCGTCTAATTGTGCGAGCTGCTCCGAGGCGTTTTGGCGGGAACGCTCCGCCTCCGTGACGAGAAGATCGAGCCACTCGCGCACGTCATGAGGAACCTCCTGCTCCTCTGGCCTCTTGTGAAAAGGAAGCAGGGGCACGAGGCCGGGGATGCCCTCGATGGCAATGTTGCGCAGTGAAAAAGTGGCTGCGAGCGCCGCCCGCCGCGATTCATGCGTCGCTTCGCCTAAGGACATCAATTGGGCCGGCGGCGACATTAGGATTTCCACCGGCCGAAGATATTTATCGATGACGCCATTCCACGACGCGACCTGCTTGGCAACTTGATGCGCCCAATAGGCTCGCGGATCGGTTTCGCGCCCATTGAAGAAGGCTAGTAGATCCTTGGCGATCGGTTGAGCCGCCCGTAAACGCACAATAATCCCCTCCAGATTAACCGGCTCGTCCATAGTCAGCCCCACCAGATGCAAAAACGCCGGATGGCGTTCCGCTTCTTTAATGGTGGGAGCGATTTGCCGGAGTGCGCTCAGCGTGTCGGCTATTCCACGCAATGCGGACTCATCCAGAAGCGAACGCGCGGCTAGCTCATCGCAACTCGTTTCGAAAGTCCAGAGGCTGGCAAGCAAATTGCCGCTGTCCACGGCGGAGACATAGCGTGGACGCAAAGGCTCCAGCGTGCTCAGATCGTACCAATTAAGGAGGTGGCCTTCGAAACGCTCGAGCCGATTCACGCTTTCGAGCGTGCGAAGGTTGCGCTCTACCAAATCATCGATGGTAATGTAACCGAAATCATTCGCCGCCACGGTCGCCAGCATGGACAGGCCAATGTTAGTTGGTGAGGTGCGCATGAAAATTTGCCGGGTTGGCGTTTCCTGGACATTGTCCGGCGGCAACCAAGAGGTCTGTGGACCGACAAAATCATCGAAGTATCTCCAGGTTCGTCGCGCGGCCACGCGTAGAAATCGCCGATCATCCGCGGTCAGTATTCCGCCGCGCCAGCTCTTTGCCGGCCGATTGATCATCATCACCGCCAGTGGAAAGAGAGCCCACAACAGGATGAAGGGAGCCATGGCTATCATCGCCGTTGTTCCCCGCGACATGGCGACAACGAAAAGGAGCGCGCACCCACCGGGGATCCAAAGCCGGCTGAGAATAAATTGCCGTTCCCGACTTCTCGCACGCCGGTGAGAATCCGCCGCGGTCTCCCATTCCAGCAGTAGCCGCTGCGATGTGATTCGCCGGTATGTCACGCGAACAATGGCGTCGAGCGCCATACCCGCGTAATCCGGCAGAAAAATAATGGCGAAGATGGCTCGCAGGAGCCTGTCCCGCGGGTCCCGCCAAAATCTCGTTCCGGGCGGCGGCGGATGGAACAACAGCGCCAGGAAAGCATTCAGGACCGGCCAAAAGACGAGGACCGCGATAAGTCCACTCCACACCATCGGAACGGGTGTGAAAAACCAGCCTGCCAGAAGAAGGGCCATAATCGCTGGTGGCACCAGGCTCCGGCGGAGATTGTCGAAGATCTTCCAGCGGTTGAACGCGGAAAGCGGATTTGGTTCCATCCCGTCCCCCCCCACAGGCACGCGCGACTTAAGCCAGTCAATGATTTGCCAGTCGCCGCGAATCCAGCGGTGCTGCCGACTCCACCATGAGATGTAACTATTGGGAAAGACATCCAGCAGCTCGATGTCCGTCGCGAGTCCCACACGAACATAGCATCCTTCCAGTAGATCGTGGCTCAATAAGTGCGCCGTTGGAAATCGTCCTGATAAAAGCCGGTGAAACGTCTGCAAGTCGTAAATGCCTTTGCCGTGATAACTGCCTTCTCCGATCAAATCCTGGTAAACATCAGAGACCGCATGTGTGTAAGGGTCGATCCCACGCGGATCAGCAAAGATGCGGGAGAACCATGTCGCTCTCGCGCTTGGAAGCGACGCGCTGACGCTCGGTTGAATGACCGTGTATCCGCGAACTACGTGGCGACCGTCTGACGAAAGTCGTGCCTGGTTCAACGGATGTGCCAGCGTTTCAATCATCCGCCGCGCTGTGCCGCGGAGTAATTGCGTATCGGCATCGAGGGTGATGACAAAGCGAATGCCCTCGAGCTGCGCACGATCGCCGGCATAGAGAAATCCTTCCAGTTCGGGCGCGGATTCGCCGCTGAGAAATCGATTGATTTGCTCGAGCTTGCCGCGCTTGCGCTCCCAGCCGATCCAGCTTTGCTCGCTCTCGCTCCACAAGCGGCCGCGATGGAAAAGAAAGAAGTGCCCCGCTCCGTGCCGGCGATTCAATTCCTCGACGCCTCGAGCCACGATGTCGATATACTCTGCGTCCTCCGGCATGCTCTGCTGCGGTGCGTCAGAAAAATCTGTTAGAAGCGAAAAGCGTAGGTTCGAATCCGTGTTTCCGAGGTAATGGATTTCAAGCCGGTTGAGTTCGTTTTGGATCGCGCTCGGAGTGGTCAGCAGCATCGGCACTACGACCAGGGTGCGGCAATCGTCGGGAATGCCTTGTTTTTCGAAGGACATTTTGGGCAACACCTGCGGCGGTAGGAGCGAAGTCACGATATAATTCACGGCCAGCACCGAGAGCTCGCTCGCGGGCAAGAGCAGCAGAAATCCTAAGAGCAAAAGGGTCAGCGTGGGGACCAACCCAGAAACGAAAATGAGAGGAGCCGCGACCAAAGCAGCCGTGAGCAGGAAAAGGCTTCCGAAATAAGCGTCAGTCGCGTGAGCGCGAAGCCATCGGCGCAACCGTTCCAACAGCGGCACTTTTGCGCGCGTCATTTGCTCGAGTGCTCGCCGACCGCCGTCGATTAAATAATAGCCGACGTGGCGCGCAACTTCGTCTTCCGCGGCCTTCGCCAGCGCGATGTTGTTATTGATGATTCTTTGTTCCGAACATTTTGACCATCGGGCGATTTCCTCGACGGCGCCCCGGCATCGATCACGCGTCTCAAAATCCATGCGGGCGTAAACGCCGGCCGGATCTGCAGCCAATTCGCTTTCCGCCCAGCTGATCGCTTGAAAAAGTTCCCGCCACTGAATTTGCGCAAGGCGGCGACAACTATTGATCGCATTAGTGAGCGCGGTCTGCTGCACAGCCTGATGTCGATGCTCCTGCTGCATAACCTCCAGCAGCGGCGAACGGAGCGAACGCTCCAGCCATCCGGTCACCAGCGGGAGTGCCCCCTCGTCGTCGTAAAGATGCGCAACGAGTTCACTTGCAAAATGCGGTGTCGGCTCAGGATACCGTTCCACCAGTTCTTCCATTATTTTGAGCAATCGCGGCGAACTGTGACGGACGGCGGTGATGAGCCGATTCGCCCAAAAGTCGGCCTCCTCGCTCTGCCTTTGCTGTTGCTCGACCTGGATCGCGAGGGTGCGCAGACATTCGAGTAACTGCAATCGCAACATCAGTGGAAGAGCCCAGAGTTCACCGATATCCAGTGGCGTGATCGCCTGAAACGCGCCCAGAAATCTCCGGATCATCTCGGGCTCCAAGGCTCCGTCGTTTTTGGCGACCATTTCAGCAGCCAGGTCATAAACCCTCGGCAAGCCCGCACGTGTACCGCTCGCAATCAGCGGCAACTCCCCGTATTGTTTTTGCGGGAGACTCTTTCGCAGATTGGTTATCTGTTCCCGAATCAGATAGGCGTTATCTAGCAACCATTCCGCAGAAAGGGTGAAGGCGTGATGCGCCTCAGCCGACACCGTGAGACTCATATTCGCCCAATCCAGCGCGTCTTCGATGGCGCGTAACCGGCGCAGAAAGGACGGTCCGCGCGGCTTCGCTTTGCGGCTGACCGTGATTGCGTGTGCAAGGCTAGCCGCATCTTCTATGAGACGCTGACTCGAAGCGGCTTCCTGACCGAGCGGTCGTCCGGCCGGTTCGACAGAGAACGGTGGCGACGGATAGAAAACGAACGTCACGGGCGGCGCCTCGGCTTCAACATCCCGCAAAATCGCCAACACGCGGGAGGCGTCGCTGGCTCCGACTTCACCTGCGACCATCGTTTCATTCGGCAGGATCGTGCTCGTGAATCTGGCCAGTCTCGCCGCGTCAATATGCTCTCGGAACAATTGGACGAGAATCCAGCCGGTGATCGTACCTCCGAACGCAAACGCAGCGAGTGCCGCAGCTACCTCGGCGGGTCGGTAATCGACCAGCATTCCGCGCGTCCACAAGATAAACCCGCCAAGGGCGACACCGAGAATTAAAGCGGCGGCTGATCCGGCGATCGCAGAAATCCCATGTTCCTCAACCCGCTGCCGGCCTTTGGCCGAAGCGTAGATCACCGCAGCTCGATGAAACCGGGCCCGATGGAGATTCTGCAGTACGGCCCGACCGGTTCCCACGCTTTGGAAAATGCCAACGACCAAAACGCGATTGCCCTTCTTCGGCCAAAATCTCATACTCACTCTTACAGGATGTTATCGACTTGGGAATATCAACCCGATTGTATTGCGTGAGGGGCAATGCGTGCTTCGTCTCTGTCAGGCCAGCTTCACACACCCACAACACTCGGTGAGGCGACCGAATCGCACTGAAAAACGATTAGGGTGGTATGAAGAACTGTATTTACGTGTTGATTGCGTTGACCTTGTTCGCAGCGTGCGAGCAAAAGGAAACAACTGTAAATCCGCCTGCGGAGAAGAAAGAGAGTAATACTACGATCGTAAATCCACCGTCAGAGAAGAAAGAGACCAATACGACCGTGATAAACTCTTCCCCAGCCGCCAAGGAGGAGAAGACCGATGTTAACATCAATACTTCGCCAAATCCGTAGTCATGTTACCCCTGTTCGCTCGTCCGCATATTGTCGGCTCTGTTAATCTTAACTCAAAATCAACAACAATCGTTTAAACAATGCGTTTTATCCTGCTTTTGATACTGCTTCTGCTCGTAATCGGTGCGTTACCGGCATGGCCTTACAGCACCGGCTGGGGATATTATCCCAGCGGTTTGGGCGTGATTCTGTTAGTCATATTGCTCGTTGTTCTGCTTCGGTAGCCAAGCCTCGAGAGCAACAGATAGCACCTGGCAGCGCCGCGCAGATAACTCACACCTTATGCCGCAGTGGCCTCAATGCGTGAGTGAGTTTTTGCAAGCCCAGCTCCAATCGTGTTTTCACGGTCCCAAGCGGAGCGCAGGTAGCATTAGCAATTTCCCTGTGGCTCAGTCCGTTAAAGAAAGCCAGCTCGACTGCTTCGCGCTGCAATCGAGGCAAGCCTCGGATGCTTTTTTTCAAAAACTTGCGAAGATCGTTTAACACAAGTGCTCGAGCTGCATCACGACGCGGAGTCTGTGATTCCTGGATCACTCGCTGTTCATAGCGTTCTCGCGCACGCGAATAAGCCTGACGCCGTCGCAATCGATCGATCGCACGGCGCCGTGCGATAGTAACCATCCAGCCGAGTGGTTTCCCGGCTTTGGGTGAATAACGACCGGCTTCTTCCCACACCTGGATAAAGATTTCCTGCAACACATCATCGGCTTCTGCCTCTTCGTGAACCACCCCATCGATCGTGGCCCGCAGCCGTTTGTTATGCCGACCATACAACTCAGCAAGGGCTTCGTGACGACGATGGGAAATGCGATTCATCAGCACCTCATCTGACGGCGATGCTACTCCAGGCTGATCAAGAGTGGCCCCGATCATACGCGACAAGCCTGCATTCGCAGCGTTGCTCCGGGGGCGCGTCCTGGTGTTTTCTTGCGCCGATTCCGCCGCCAATGGCTTGGATCAGGGGGAAGGAGCGGTCTCGCGTAACGCCACTGATGCGGCGTGGACAGGCATCCGAGCGTGGGACAACACAGCTTCAATTTTCCTCCGGGCAAACGCCGAATGTCCACCTGCCGGCCTTTAAATTTTCTCCCGCAAAAAACGCAGACCCGCTGGTCATCGAGCGAATTCCAACTCCTGAACGAATCGCCTACGCGCAAAATCGAGAGTCGATCGTCAAGATTGACGTGAGCGATCATGTACAACGAGCATTCTGCTCATTGCATCAAGGCACACAATCGGAGCATTGGATGATTATGCGATCAGACAAAACCCTATAACCCGCTGTAACTGCGGCAGCTACAACACGGGCTAAATCCAGAAACCCTCTGGGATAACCGCATTTTTTGGGACCACTACGATCCCGTCACGGATAAAGTAATTGTCTGCATCAAAGTTTGATGATTTACCTTCCGGCGTAATCACGACGCCGTCGCCGATGCGCGCATTCTTGTCGATGATTGCGCGATCAATCACGCAATTCTTTCCAATGCCCATCGGTAGCTGCGAAGAATCAGTCTGACCCAGTTCAAAATAATCCGCGCCCATGACGATGCTGTTGCGAATCGTGGCGCCGCTTTGAATAACACTGCGTATCCCGATGACGCTTCGCTCCAGATGCGCGTCCGATATGATGCAGCCATCGGAAATAATCGCCTGCCGCAGCGTCGCGCCGTTAATTTTGCTGCCCGGCAAAAAACGCGGATGCGTGTAAATCGGAGAATCGGGCTCAAAGAAGCTGTATTCCGGCACCAGATCAGTGAGGTCCAGGTTTGCCTCATAAAACGCGCGGATCGTTCCGATGTCCTCCCAATAACCTTTGAAGACGAACGCGCTGACGTGCCGATCCTTGATCGACGTCGGAATGATGTGTTTACCGAAATCGACCAGCTCGTTTTCCAGCAATTCAATGAGCACAGCGCGATTGAAAACGTAAATGCCCATCGACGCCTGAAACAATTCGTCGCCTTCGTTGGAACCGATAGCGCGAAGCAATTCCCGACTCATCTTCATTTCCTGCAAACCAGATTCCGCCGACGGTTTCTCAATGAAGCCTGTGATGCGACGATCAACACCGCTATGCATAATCCCGAACTCAGAGACCTGATGGCGCGCCACCGGCTTGGTGGCCAGGGTTATGTCAGCGCCGAACAGGATGTGCTGATGGAGAATTTCTCGAAAATCCATCCGGTAAAGCTGGTCACCGCTTAAGATCAGGTAGTAATCGTACGGTCGCTCAAGGAAGTACCGCATGTTTTGCCGAACGGCATCGGCGGTTCCCTGGTACCATTGTGAACCCTCTGGCGTTTGTTGCGCGGCGAGAATGTCCACAAAGCTGCGGGAAAAATTATCGAATTTGTAGCTCGCCTGAATGTGCCGGTGCAGCGACATGCTGTTGAACTGAGTAAGAATGTAGATCGATCGCAACCCAGAGTTCAGGCAGTTGCTAATGGGTACATCGACGATGCGATATTTGCCGCCGAGTGGAACCGCGGGCTTGGCGCGGTCCTTCGTCAAAGGAAACAATCGCGTGCCGGCGCCACCGCCCATGATGACGGCAAGCGTTCGCTGTAATGTGCCAGGAGGCAGCGCTCCGGTGGTTTTCTCGGATAAAGCCGGTTGAACTGATTCGCTCCGGGGTTGGGCTTTCACTCCGTCCAATCAAGCCCGAACGCTCTTAGGGTCAATTTCGCTGCGCAGAAAAGCGGTAAGGACATTGCGCTGCGCTGTCCGGACGGCGCAGCGCGCCGTCCCTACCAGCTACTGTGAACGCAGGATTTTGTCATTTGGATTTCGTCATTCCTTCGGGCGTCGTCATTCATCATTCGTCATTCATGATTGGTTTGGAATTTGTGCTCGACGTAGCGAATCTTGCGGGCACGGAGAGGTACAACTAAAGTCCAGAACAATGTGTGGAATTGTTGGCTACGTCGGTCGCGCGCACGCAATGCCAATTTTATTAGATGGACTGCGTCGTCTTGAATACCGCGGTTACGACTCAGCCGGGCTCGTTGTTATAGACGGCGGAAAGCTCGACACGCGCAAATGTGCGGGACGCATCGCAGCGCTCGCAACATTGGTTCAGAAGCAGCCTGTGTCAGGCTCGCTGGGCATCAGCCATACGCGGTGGGCCACGCATGGCAAAGTGAACGACGAAAACGCGCATCCGCATTTCGATGCCAGCGGCAAACTGGCGCTCGTTCACAACGGCGTGATCGAAAATTATCAAGCGTTAAAGGATGAACTCATCCGCAGCGGCGATACGAATTTTCGCTCTGATACCGACACTGAAGTGCTCGCCCATCTCATCGGGAAACTCTACGACGATTCGTGTGCGAGCACGGTGGATGCTACCGGGAAAAAGGCCCGGCTGTTCGAGGCTGTTCGCACAGCGCTTCGGCAAGTAATCGGCACGTATGGCATCGCTTTGATTCACGCTGACGTGCCGGATTTCATGATCGGCGCGCGCCGTGGAAGTCCGCTCGTGCTTGGAGTAGGCAACGGCGAAAATTTCCTGGCCAGCGATGTGAGCGCCATTGTCGCTTACACGCGCGATGCGGTTTACTTGAACGACTTCGATGTCGTCGCTGTTGGCCCGGACAAATTCGAGATCAGTTCGCTCGCCGGCGATATCACCGAGCATCCGGTCAGCAAGGTTGAGTTCACCTCCGAGGATATCGGCAAGGGGGATTATCCCCATTACATGCTCAAGGAAATCTTTGAGCAGCCGAACACGGTGCGCGACGCGATGCGCGGCCGACTCAACACCGAAGAATGCACGGCTAAGCTCGGTGGTCTGAACATGACGCCGTCACAATTACGCGATGTTGGGCGAATCGTTCTCACCGGATGCGGCACCGCGCTGCACGCCGCAAGAGTCGGCGAATATTTGATCGAGCGAATGGCAAACATTCCTACAGAAGTCGATTACGCCAGCGAGTTTCGGCATCGCAACACACCCATGACGCCCGAGACGCTGGTGTTCGCCATCAGCCAGAGCGGCGAAACTGCGGATACACTCGGTGCGTTGCGCGAAAGCCGGCGCAAAGGTTTTCGCACGCTCGGGATTTGCAACAACGTCGCGAGTACGATCGCGCGTGAGAGCGACGGCGGCGTTTACATGCACGCCGGGCCGGAGATCGGCGTTGCGGCTACGAAATCGTTTACGTCGCAGCTTGTAGTTCTCACGCTTCTCGGGTTGCTCTTCGGCCGGATGCGGAATCTTTCGACCGCGGAAGGGACGCGCATCATCGAAGCACTACAGGCTTTGCCTGAACAGATCGAGGCGGTCCTGGAGTTGAACGATCATATCAAGGAAATCGCCGGGAGATACGCTGATGTGAATGGCTTCCTGTTTTTCGGTCGGCAGTTCAACTTTCCCATTGCTCTCGAAGGCGCTCTCAAGATGAAGGAGATCACGTACCTTTTTGCGGAAGGCCACCCGAGCGCTGAGCTCAAGCATGGCGTGATTGCACTGATCCGTCCCGATTTGCCGTCGGTGTTCATCGCGCCGGATGATTCAGTCTTTTCAAAAAACCTGAATAACATTGAGCAGGTGAAAGCTCGTAAAGGGCCGATCATCGCCCTAACGAGCGGCAACTGCACGAAGCATCTCAAAGGCATCGCGAACGAGATTGTCGTGCTACCGGAAGCGCCCGATTGCGTGATGCCGATTCTTTCCGTTATCCCACTGCAGTTGCTGGCGTATCATCTCGCCGTCGCACTCGGCGGCGACGTCGATAAACCGCGCAATCTCGCAAAAAGCGTCACGGTGGAGTGATTCGGATCGACAAAGAGAATCCTAAAGCGCCAGAGCACTGGCGCACTCCAAAACGTGGCCGTCGGTTCTGAGCGCAATTTTGCCGCTTGCGTTTTGGAGTGCGGCGCTGCTGCGCCGCTTTTGAGCGGACATCCGTTCGTGCGATGGCCGGCTGATCCACCCACGCTCGGATCGCTGGATGCATCTCGGTAATGAACGTTAATTCTGCAGCACGGATTATCGCCGCATGATGTGAATCGACAGGATGCGGCTCTGATGGCGGGCAAGTAGATAATCGACAAAGTCGCCGATGATTGAATTCGGTTTGTTCCCCAATCTTGTTACGACCCGGCAAATCAAAGTCCGGCTGCCGCCGTGCCATTCCAGATTGATCGCGCCGTGCGCCGTTTCGCTATGGATCTTGGCCCAGCCATGCGGACGACCCGGGCGCTGGTGTTCGGTGGGAATCAAATCAAATCGCCGGAGTTGCGGATCGGTCATGATTTTTTCCCGAAGCGAGCCGCGTCCGGTGGTGATGACTTGAATCACCGTTTGCATTACGCGCTTAGGTTCAGCAGGAAATTGATTCCTTTGCAATGTTTAATGGTAGGGCGCGACCACAGCCTGCTCGCCGCGGCGAGGACGCGCCGAACGAGACTAATCTTCCAGCAACGAGCGGTACATGACGTAAACATCGATAAATCCTTTTTCCGGATGGCGGAAAGCGCCGGGCAAAGTACCGACGATTTTGAAGCCGAGCTCCTGCCAGAGACGCATGGCCGGCGTGTTGGTGGAAACGACGAAATTGAATTGCATGGCGCGAAAGCCGAGCCGGCGCGCTTCGCTTAGGCAGTGCTCTGCCATTGCGCGACCGATCCCCTGCCCGCGCGCACGCGTTGCAACCATGAAGCCTGCGTTCGCAACGTGCGACCCGCCGCCGGATTCGTTAGGCCGCAGGATGTAAGTGCCTGCTGTGACGTGATTCGGGTTTGCTGTAGGGGACGGCGTTGCCGTCCCAGGGAAGCTGTCAGCTTCCCCTACAGATTCCCGATTAAGTTCCGCTACGTACGTGTGCGCGTCGGGCGCGAACCAGTACGCGAGCGCATCCTCGCGTGAGATGTTTGGGTCCAACGCATAAGTATCCCCGGCCGCTACTACCTCGTGAAAAATATTCCAGATCGCATCGCGATCCGCTTCGGTCGCCGCACGAATTTTCACTGTTCGAAATCACTCATTGTGGGCGTTTGGAGTTCCGCGTCGCGGAATTGCTGGAGCCACGGCGCTCTGTCGCCGTGCCAGTGGAATTTACGCGGCCCAGGGCAGCGCGCACGCAGTGCCCCGCCTGAAGGCGGAACTCCAAACTTCTCGCTAACAAAGCGCAAACAATTCGTTTCGTTTGTAGGGCGTCTGTGTCAGACGCCTTATCTTGTCCTGAACGTCACTGGAACTGTCGCTTGCCATCCCTCGCTGGGAGCAGATTTCCATTGGCTAAGTGTTTTAATTGCCGCCTGGTCGAAGTACGGGTTCCCAGTGGATTTAACAATCTGGACGTTCGTGACGTTTCCCCGCGCATCAAATGTTAGAAGGAAACGGCCGGTCCCCGATTGCCCGGGTAGAGACTGTCCTGGCGGAAATGACGGCGCAGGGGCGTAGAGCAATCGCGGCTTCGGAGTAGCGTGCGGTGTCGGACTCGTTTCGGCCAGTTGCGGCCAGCGTGCCTGCGTCTCGGCCGTAACTCGAGACAACATGGAGTCGAGCGCGGCGATTGGACGCGCAATGGTTTTTTCCCCAGCGGATGTGACCACACCAATGACTTCGCCATTCTCATTGACGACCGGCGCTCCGACCAAGATCACAGGAATCGCGACGGCTATTTCTAATCGATCCGACGATTGCCCAGTAATGGTCGTTTCGCGGGCGGCGCTTTCATTCCCACCCAGAGCACTTCCAATCGCTGTCACGCGTGCGCCGGCGGAGAGATCGCCAGTTTTGTTTAGGTCGAGAAACCTCAATAGTTTTCGAGGTTTTACGTCGGCCTGTAAAACCGCAAGCCCCGAAGCCTTCGAAGCCGCAAGAATTCCAGTGACGTTGTAGATGCCGCCGTCACCAGTCTTGGCGACCGCATTGACCGCGCCTTCGATTGCGTGATCTGTCGTCACCAATCTGCCGTCCGCGGAAATAAAAAAACCGGTTTCCGTCCGCAACAAATTCCCTTTTGCATCAAAGGCCGTCACCCAAATCACAGAAGGCCGCACCTTGGTTTCAAGATTTGTTAATTCCGCCGATGGAGTTTGGCCGGCGTTCGCCTGGGGCGGCTGACTCACAGGTGCGGCCGCAGGTGATTGCGACGGAGTCGTAATCGGCGGCGGTTGCGTTTGCTGCGCGAGTAATGGCTCGCCGACAGCCTGAGTTGTCCTCTGTGCAAAGGTCAGAAAAGCCGCTAACCAAAATGCGAACCGAATCTGAGTCATCACCAGCTACAGAGTATAACCTCGGGCAAGCCGGTCTAATCAAGCCCGCAAAAAATTGTGCCGCAGAAATCTAATGGCGCTTGAAATACTGAATCGCGCGTTCGTGTTTCTTGGCCCCAGCCTTTGTATTGAACGTGCCGAGGTTTCTGCGTTTCCCCGTCTTCGGATTTTTCTTGCGCGAATACAGCCGATATCTACCGGATTTCAGTTTCCTGATCACGTTTCATTGAATATTCGCAGACGAACTATACTCCGCGCGTCGATTTGTAGGGCGACCGCTTCGGTTGCCCAAATCAAGACATGCAGGCGGAGCGCCTGCCCTACAAAGGCTTGGCCGAACGATTCGAAACCAAAAGCGCAACCAGCGCCACGAGAATGGCGAGATTCGTCGCGAGGTGTGCTGGGAAACTCCAGTGCTGGCTGGCGTGACCGAAACAGCCGCAGCTGATGTCGAGTCCGCGACCTTTGGCCGCGATCGTGGCGAGGGTGAACACCACGATTGATGCGGTCAACATCGAAAGCGCGCCGCGGTAGAGAAATCGGAAAATTAGTCCGAGCGCGCAGAGGATCTCCAGCCAGGGAAGATAAAACGCCACCGCGACACTGACCGTCCACGGCAGAATTTTGTAATTATCGATGTCGCTGGCGAATTGAACTGGATCGAATGCCTTGAGCGCTCCCGCGTAAATGAAAATGCCTGCGACGATGAAATCGACGATGCGCCAAAGGATCCTTCTCGATGAGAACTGCATCGGTTTTTACAGAAAACGTCCAACGCCCAACGCCCAACGCCCAACGCTCAATGGCAGAACTCTGATTTGAGAATTCGGCGTTTGCTTCATCTGTTCTTTTTCAGCCACGCTTCCCAGCCTCCCTCGAGCACGTACACGTCAGGGAGCTGCGCTTCCTTACGCAGACGGCGAGCAACTTCTCGGCTGGCGTTGCAACTCAGGCTGCTGCAATAGACGACAATTTTCTTTCCAGGCGACCACACCGCCAGGAACTGCGGAAGCAATTCATTCCAGCGATCTTCATTCAACGAGATCGCACCGGGAACGTGCTCGCGGGAAAATTCATCGTCCGGTCGGGCATCAATCCAAACGGCATTATGACCCCATGCGCGCGCCTGCTCGACGGTCACCATTTCCGATGGCGCAATGGCGGAGCGCCACGAAATCTTGTCGCGGAAATAGATCGCCTCGCCGGCCGCCGGGAGCAACGCTAGCACCGCCAGTAAAGTCGCTTGACGTGCGATCGAGGATTTCACAGGCGGCGATTTTGGGAGTGCGGCGAGATGTCGCCGCTTTCAAAGCGCGGACATGTCCGCGCACTCCAAAGAGCCGATTGCGGAATCAAAATCTTGCTCGCTATTGAGCCTGCGGAGGAGCGTTGGTGATCCGCGCAGTGGCGTAAAAGACTTTCTGTGAATCCTCAGGCTGAATCGTCAGCATCGAGGCGACTATCTTCTTCGTGTCCTGCGGTTTCACGTCGATCTTGAATTGTCCGCTTCCAGCGTCCTCTACCTTGGCCTGAAAATCCGGAGTGGATGAAGTGACTTTGATGTGTTTCACCGTGAAATCTTTGCCCACTTTTACGTTAATCGTCTTCGTATCCGCTTTCTCGCCTTGTTTCCAAAACACGAAGTTCGGCGTGATCTCGAGTTGCTGAGGAATCTCTGCTTTGAGCGTAAGCACTGTTTTTTGGTTTGCCTGCTCGTCGGTTTCCACCGTCACCGTTTTGACCTGGGTACCGGTCCGATCCCCTATGTTGAATGTGGCCGTGATCTCGCCTTTTTCGCCGGGCCCGACTATGTCCTTTTGTGATTGCGCCGTCGTGCAACCGCAGGACGCATGAACAGACTTAAAGTGGATCGGTGTCTTGCCGGTGTTCTCATATTTGAAATGGCCGACCGCCTGTTTGTCAGTGGGGGCCGGATGCAGATCGACTGCGGTCTGCTCCCATTTCAGTTCGGCGCGCGCGCTCAGGCAAGTGATAATCGACAGGGTGAAAGCAAGGATTGGTGTTTTCATTTTTTGGAGTAGAAGCGCGTAATATAATCAGCAACTGCGTCTCGCCAAGTCCGAGGTGAGGTGCCAGTTAGTTCCGTGTATTTCGCCGTGGAAAGCACCGAATAAACCGGTCGCCGCGCGATCCAGGCAGCCTGCCCGCCGTAGCCAGGGCGAAGGCGGGTCATGTCCTTTAGTTTGAGTGCGCCTACTTTTCTGGCTTTCAATGAAACCCCCGCGCCCTCACAACACTCCAACGCCCATTGCGCGTATTCCTGCCAACTGCATTTGCCCGCATTGGCGAAATGCAAAATACCGCCTTCGACGTCGCGAACGAAAAACTGCGGCAACATCCGGGCAACGTCATCTGTGTACGTGGGGGTAGAAAATTTGTCCGCTATCGCCTCGACTTTTTCATTTTCCTGTGCGCGCTTGATCATCGCGTCGATAAAACTTGGCCGGTCCGGGCCAAACACCCAGGAGAGGCGCACAACGAGATGCCGATCGTCAACAGCCAGCACATTCTTTTCTCCGGCCAGCTTTGAATCGCCGTAAACGCTGATCGGATTGGCTTCATCTTCTTCCGTGTATGGCGCGCGTTTTTCCCCGTCGAAAACATAATCGGTGCTGAAGTGAATCACCTTCGCCTTTTTCGCGCTGCAGATCTCGGCAAGAACGCCCGCCGCTTCCGCGTTAATCAGAAACGCGCGATCGCGCTCAGTCTCGCAACCATCGACATTCGTGAACCCCGCCGCGTTAATCAGCACATCGAAACTCAGCGCTTGCAGTTTCGCGCGCACATCATTCAAATCCGACAAATCAAACTGCGCGTGATTGAAGCCCGCGACATCGAATTTGTCCCGATATTCGCGCATCAGCGCGGCCCCTAGTCGTCCGCCCGTGCCGATGATCAGAATTTTCATGTTGGCATTTCCATGTAGCGGCAGCGCTGCTCAGCGGCAAATGAGAATCTCTTCAATTCGTCCAAAACAAAACAGTGGGACAACCGCGCGCTTTTTGATAAAGATTGCGCAACGTCGAATTAATTTTTCCATCAACTCGCGAAACGTTTTGGAGTCAATTCTCTCCATGAACGATCAACCTTCTTCCTGCATCCCGCCTCGGAAGCGTACTTTTGAAGGATCCTGGCTTGTGTGAAACCTCGAGCTGAGTTGTGAAAGCCTCGTCGGCAAAAGAATTCTTCAAAGTGCTCCACGAGCGACGGATCAAGTATCTGGTCGCAGGCGGCATTGCTGTGAACGCCTATGGCTATCTTCGTTTCACCAAAGAGATCGATTTGATGATCGAGCTCCTGCCGGAGAATATCGTCGGAGCTTTCGGCGCCCTGAATACTCTTGGCTATCGCCAGAACGTGCCCATCACTGGCCAACAATTTTCGGATCCCAACAACCGGCGACACTGGGTTAGAGAAAAGCAGATGAAAGTCCTCCCGTTCTGGAGTGATCAACACCGGGAGACGCCGGTGGATGTGTTCATCGACGTGCCGTTCGAGTTCGAGGCAGAGCTCGCCGCCGCCACACGAAAAGAACTCCAAGGAATCGGGACAATTCCCGTTGTCACGCTGTCCACGCTTGTGCAATTGAAACGAGCCGCTAACCGGGAGCAGGACCGGATCGATCTCGACAACCTCCGACTGTGTTATCCTGAGGAGATCAACAATGAATGACGCTTCCGAATCAATCGATTGGACCTTGACTACGTGGGAAGGGAGTCGCCGTGAGCAAATTCGTCGGTGGTCGGAGCTGACGATGGATGAAATCCTCGAGGCGCAAGAAGACATGGAGGAAATGGCGGAGAAACTCTCGCCTCATCTGGCACAGAAAGCAGTAACTGTTCGCGAAGAGCCGCCGCCCGAGCGATCACCGAATCAATGAGTTCCAGGTCGCGCTTCGCCTCTTGCAACCACGTAATCACAACCAGTTCCTGCCCCAGTTCCATTCCCAGCAATGCAACTGATCCCTTTGGCCTACGCGAGCAGCTCTTCGAGTTCTTCGGTGGTGAGGCCGGTCATGAGCGGTTCCTCGCTGTCGATGGCGGCGTCGATGGCGGCGCGTTTTTTCTCCTGCAGGCGCAAGATTTTTTCTTCGACCGTGTCGCGTGTGATCAGCTTGTAGGCGGTAACGACACGGGTTTGCCCGATGCGATGGGCGCGATCGGTAGCTTGCGCCTCGACCGCTGGATTCCACCACGGATCGAAATGAATGACGGTATCGGCGGCGGAAAGATTCAGGCCGACGCCGCCAGCTTTCAGACTGATCAGGAAGACGGGAATAGCGGAATCGCTCTGGAAACGATCCACGATTTGCTGGCGCTGCTTGGTAGAGCCATCGAGATAGCAGAATGGAATCTCGAGCTTCTCCAGGCGTTCACGGACGAGGTGCAGCATCGAGACGAACTGGCTGAAAACGAGGACGCGATGTTCGCCGTCGATCGCTTCCTCGAGGAGCTCGTCCAGGAGATCCAGCTTGGCGGAGGTCTCTTCCTTATCGATGCCGACGAGGCGCAGATCGCAGCAGACCTGGCGCAAACGGAGCAGACCAGTGAGCATCTTCATCCTTTGCGCGCCGGCGTTCACATTCTTGCCGGAACTGCCGAGACCTTGCTGGATCTGGCGCAGTAGCGCGTCGTAGGCGGCGCGTTGATGACTCGTTAGGCTACAAGGCACGACCTGTTCGATTTTTTCGGGCAGATCTTTCGCGACGTCGCGTTTTTTTCGGCGAAGCAGGAACGGCTGGAGCCGGCGCGAGAGCCGGCGTTGCACATCCGGCGCGGAGCCGCGCGCGATCGGTAATTCGTAGCGCTCGCGGAAGTCTTTTCGATCTCCGAGATAACCGGGCAACGCGAAGTTCATAATCGACCAGAGATCGCGCACCGAATTTTCCATCGGGGTGCCGGTCAGCACGAAGCGATGTTTCGCGCGGAGGGCGAACGCGGCCTGCGCGTTTTGCGTCTCCGGGTTTTTGATGTGCTGCGCTTCGTCGAGCACGGCAGTGGAAAACTTGATTTCGCTCAATGTGTCGATGTCGCGTCTTAGCAGTGCGTAGCTCGTGATGACTACGTCGACGTCCGCGATCGATTTGAAACGCGCGGCGCGATCGGCGCCCTCGAGCACGAGCGTCTTGAGTTCGGGAATAAACTTCCGCGCTTCATTCTCCCAGTTTGTCACCAACGATGTCGGGCAGACGACCAGGGCAGGGCCGTCGCCTTGATGTGCGCGTAGAAACGCGAGCGTCTGCACCGTTTTACCAAGACCCATCTCGTCGGCCAGGATGCCGCCGAGATTGTTTGCAGCGAGGCGTGTGAGCCATTCCCAGCCGACAAGTTGATACACGCGCAATCTTTCCGCGAGCGGGCCTAGTTTCGTCTTCGCATCCGGAGACGCGTCGCGGCCGGTGATGAACTTCTTCAGCGCTTCACGACGATCGGCGACAGCGGAGCCAAGCTCGCGCGCCGTTTGTTCGACATAACCGGCGTGTGCGCGGTTGATGCGGTAAAGCCCAGGCTGCGTCTGCGCCGGATCGCAATCGCGAATGACCTGCTCGAAATCCTCCAGGCCCGCGGTATCGATCACCGCGAGCCGGCCATTCTTTAATCGTGTCTGTGACTGCCCGGAGCGAAGCAGTCGCTGGATGTCGGCGTTTGAAAACACCTCTCCGCCAGGCGTGGTCAGTGAGTAACGCACCTCGAACCAATCCTGACCCGAGCCGACAATCTCGAGCTTCGGCGTGACCCGCTCGATCTCGCCGGTCCACTTCTCGACCTGCGCGGTGAGGCTAACCTTCCAGTCACGCAGCAGTCTCTGATAATCAGTCGCGAAAAACCGAACAACGTTGGGCCGGCCGTGCAGCACGAAGCCGCCGGCGTCTGTTCGGGCGAAGCCAATCTGCTCGAGCCGTGCGACAGCCGTGTTCTCTGCGTCGAGATTTCGCATCAGCACTCGATCGGTATTTTGTGGATCACGGAAAACGAATTGATCCTGCGCTTTGGCCAATGCTTTGATCGGCGCGCGGTCGCCGTAGCTACACATCAATTCACCCGTAACGCTGGAGAGCGTGCCGGCCAGCCGCAGCTCAAAGGCCGGCTGCACCGTTGCGATTTCCGGAAGGCGAACGCCTTCGCCGGCGCGCACATCGAATGCATCCTGCAGCCGCGGCACGTCGAATGCGAGGAAGTGTAATGCACGTTCGCCATCGAGCAGCAACGGCCGCTCGATCAGGTGCGTCGAGCCAGCCGGCAACGCTTCGCCGTAGCGAACGAACTCATTGTTCTGCAGCAGCCACACATCGGTGGTCGCGTTCCAAAGGATCAGTGCCTTCTCCTTCTCCTCCTGCTCCTGCTCATGCTCATGCTCGATCTTCCTGCTGAAATTCGCTCTTACCGCAATGCTCCCCTCGCCGCGCGACTCGACCAGAAGCTCGGGACGCAGCGCCGCCGAAGAGATCGTCGCCCGAGTCGCTTTGCCGAAGGTGATGCGTGGATGATTCTGCAACGCCGGGAGCAGCCGCAGGAATGCGTCGCGTGACAAGATCGCCATGCCGCCCTCGAAAATCGCCGGGACCGCGTGCAAACCTTCGATCAGCACCAGATCGGCGCCGTCGACTGCAAATGTGTTCTTCTTCGGGAGCGCGGAGACGAGCGTGCGGTTTCGAGATACTTCCGCTTCGACGACGATCATGATCTGCCCTTTCTGCCATGCGCCCGCGAAGTTGGGCGGCAGGATCACGTGCAGTGTTGTTAGGGCGGCGTCAGCCGAATTAGCTGCGACGAACCGGGGACCCGCCGGAGCTTCTGGTATTGTCCGCTCGTTAGGCGCGGCGACTACCGCGGACGGCGGATTCAGATAGCCGAGGCCCACCGCGACCGAGTGGGCACAAATTTTTCCCGAGGAGCGAGACTCCCAACAGCTGCAGAGATTCTCGACGTCGATCGCGCTTTTGATTCGCAAGCCGGAGCGATAATTCTTCGCCCCTTCGCGCACGTAGCCGCTCAGCAACGGCGCCTCGTATTTAGCCTCCGAGACGCGGCCGCTTTTGAGCAATTCGCGCGCAGGCTTCATCGCTTGCCATCCCCCTGCATTGAGGAGCAGCTTCTCGGTAATCGGAATATCGCTCACGGGCGAGCAACGTCGCGCATTCTGTGCGTTTGCGAAAATCCGAGCTCAGTTTATCCGCCGCGGCGGATTACTCGGCCGTGAGTTCGCGATCCGCAGCAGCACGTCGGCGTGGCACGGCTGGTCGAGCACGCACCAGCAGGCAAGATCTTTGCCGCGCAGACAGTGGCGAATATCGCGCTCGCTGAAATTATCAGCGAGGTGCTGCTCGTATAACTCGAGGGCTTTTTCGGCCGTGAGCGTTTCGCCGTTCATCAGCTCTGAGCCCACCACGTACGGGTTTCCCAAAACAGTCGGTCGGCCGACGTAGATGGCGTTCGCCGGCATTTTCCAGCCTTTCGCGCGGCTGCGCTGGATTCGCTTCGGTTTTCTGATGCGGCCCGTACGATTCTGGCGCTTGCTTGAAATCTCAAGCCCTGCGCATCCTTTTCAGTCTAAGCTTTTTCGCATGCTACCATTCGCCTTTGTCCACATTTGCGCGAAGTTTTGCGGGCGCGGACAGCTCAGCTCCTCATCGACGTATGCACACGAGAATGAAGCTAACCATGGTCCTCCTAATCTTGCTTTCGAGCTTCGCGCGCGCAGAGTGGCGGTTCGAAGGGGAGACCGGAGTGGTTTATAACAGCAATCTCTCTAATTCCGATCGCTCTGCCGATGTGCGCGATGACTGGGCATGGAACAGCGATATAAGTGCCAGCAATGCTTTTCAGCTTACGCGTGATTTGCGACTGAATTTCGGAGCGGATTTGCGGGGCGAGCTGTGGGATCGTTTTGATGCGTTTAACACCATCGGCCCGGGCGCTTCCGCTGGCCTACGTTATCGGTTCGGTTTGGGCCGTGAGGCGCCGTGGGTTTTGCTGGAGGACCGGCTTGGCTACGATTGGTTCCAGGACACTCCCCAAAGCGGTTGTGACAACGTGCTCAATTTTCAGGCTGGCATTGCGCTTTCCGACCGGATCGCCCTTGAAGGCGGTTATGCGTTTGAAAGTTTTGTCGCGCCCAACGATTTTTACGACCGGCAGCTTCATCGCGCTAACGCGAACATCGTCTTCGATGTCACCTCGTCCCTCCAAATCACGGCGGGCTACATCTATCGCGAGGGTGATGTGATTTCATACGCTGTTCCACCGCGCCCCGATATTGCCCGGTTCTCGGTCGAACGCGAAGACGAAGACGAGTTTGGCCAGCCGCTGCGGACCGCCTACAAATTATTGGGACGCACGCACGCGCTTTCGTTTTCAGTTGCCTATCAACTGATGAAGTACGCATCGGTTCAGCTCGGCTACGAGTATGCCGTCACCACGCACGATCCGTTGCAATACGAAAACCACGTGGTGCAAGCGAACATTGCCGTGGCCTATTGAGATGAGGTCGGCGCGCGGATTGGTTTTGCTTACTGCTTTGGTTTTCGCCGGCGATCTTCTGGCCGGATCGCTCGAGATCATCGTCAAGGACGACAAAGGACGTGCGGTTTCCGATGCCGTTGCGTACGCTGCTGCCACCAGCCCTGCGAGCGTAGCCTCGAAAAAGCAGGCCGTCGTCGATCAACGCGACAAGCAATTCGTTCCTTACGTGACGGCGGTACAAGTGGGCACAGCCGTCATTTTCCCTAACAGCGATAACATCCGACATCACGTTTACTCATTTTCGCCCGCGAAAAAATTCGAGCTGCCGCTCTACAGCGGCGTTCCCGCCCAACCCGTGGTGTTCGATAAGGCCGGCTTCGTCACTCTGGGCTGTAACATTCACGATTGGATGATTGCTTACGTCGCCGTCGTGCCGACGCCATATTTTCAGGTGACGAGGCAAGAGGGACGCGCCGTGTTGAAGGATCTGCCGGCCGGACAATACACCATCCAAGTATGGCATCCGGCGTTGAAAGGCCAGCCGGAAGCGCTGGCACAACGGGTTGATGTCGGCGGCGTCACAAAAAGTTTGCAGTTCACCCTGCCGCTCAAGCACGACGTGCGTGCCAAGCGCGCGCCCGGTTTAACTACTGGAGGCTATCGCTGAAATTTCGATTCCGCAGTTTTCGAAGCCGGCTGCTGTTTTTCCTGATTGCGCTCCTGACACTATTGCAATGCGCAATCTACCTTGTCGTTCGGCAGGCTAATCGACAGCATGCAGTGGCGCAGATTCAATCCAGCCTCCGCACCGGTGCTCGCATTTTCGAAAAGCTGATTCAACATCGTAACCAGCAGATCACGACCGCGGCCGCAATTCTTTCGCGCGATCACGCCTTTCAGGAAGCCTTTGCCGGGGCCGATCAGGATCGTGAAACTACGCTATCTGCGTTAGCAAACCTCCGCGGCCGCGTCAGGGCCGATGCGGTGTTGCTCGCATCCCTTGACAAGGAACTTCTTTTTGACACTCGCCGACCACAGTTGCACAACGTGCCGTTTCCATTTCCAAAGCTGATCGAGAAGGCCGAGACGAACGACGCCACCTATGCGTTTGTTGTGCTCGACCGCGAACTGTACGCCATCGCAGTCGCGCCGTTGCTCGCGCCGGATCCCATTGCGTGGCTTTGTCCAATGTTTCGCATCGACGACGATTTCGCGCGTGAAATCAAAGTCTACACCAACCTGGAGATCACTTTTCTCAATGGCGCCGAGTTGTTTGGCACGACGCTGCCAGATCGACGCGCCGTCACTGAGATGTTGCGTAATCGCGTGCCCCCGCCGAAGCAGGTAATCGATCTCCGCGTGGCCCGGGAAATTTTCGTTAGTTACGTCGTCGCACTTCCGGCCGAGAACGCACACCCCATGGCCCTGCTGCAGCGATCGCTCGACAATGAACTTGCGCCCTATCTTCGACTTGAACGAATCTATCTGATCCTGGCGGTGCTAGGCTTGGTCGTATCCGCCATACTTGGCTTGTGGATCGCGCGCGGCGTTTCGCGACCGGTATTGGAGCTGGCCAGCGGCGCGCGTGAGATTGCGGCCGGAAATTACAATCACCGGGTAAAAATTAAACAAGAGGATGAAATCGGATCGCTTGCGGCCTCTTTCAATCAAATGAGCGCTGGCCTGGCAGAACGCGACCGTGTTCGCGACTTGTTAGGGAAGGTGGTCTCCCCTGCGATCGCGTCGGAATTACTTCGGAAAAAGGTCGCGCTCGGCGGTGAGCAGCGGGAAGTGACAGTCCTCTTTTCCGACCTGCGAAACTTTACCAGAATGAGCGAAGCCCTCGATCCCGAACAGATGCTTGCAATCCTCAACCACTACTTTACTCGCATGGCCAGCATTGTCGAAAAGCACGGCGGCGTGGTTGACAAGTATGTCGGTGACGCACTCATGGCATTGTTTGGCGCGCCGGTCGCATCTGCGGACGACACCGACCGCGCGCTGCGTGCTGCATTAGAGATGATCACGGCGCTGGATGAGCTGAATCAGCAATGGCGCGGGCGCGGCTTGCCCACGTTCGACGTCGGCATTGGAATTAATACGGGTATTGTAGTTGCTGGTAACATGGGCTCGGAAAAGCGGCTCAATTACACCGTCATTGGCGATGGAGTCAATCTCGCGTTCCGCCTGGAAGAATTAACAAAGACACCGGAATACGAGACACGGATCATTGTCAGCGGCGCCACCATGGCAAAAGCGAAAGAGAAGTATCGCACCCGGCGCCTCGGCGAAGTGGCGGTGAAGGGAAAACAAATCCCAACCGAGATATTCGCTCTTCTCAGCTGAGGAATCGGGTCGCTGTGTCTAACAAATCTAGCCTGCGGTAGCGCTTAAGCTGGCATTGGCCTCTTCACTCCTTAGGCGCCGGCTTCGGCCGCGGCCAACGCGGATGGTGGCACGGATGCGGTTTACTACGAGACAAGCGCGTGGGACGCTGATAGACCTCATTGATCGCCGCTGGCCAACCATGAAGCAGTTTCTTTACGAACTGAAACGCCGCAACGTGATTCGCGCGGCGATCTTCTATCTCGGCGCCGTCTGGGCGCTCGCGCAGGGAATTTCTCAACTCGGCCCGTCGGTTGGCGCACCGGATTGGGCAACGCGTTGGTTTCTGGTCGCGGCCGCGATCGGTTTTCCGTTTTGGATCGCGTTTGCCTGGTTCTATGAGTTCACGCCGCAGGGCCTCAAGCGCGAAAGCGAAATCGATCCAGCGGAACCGAGCAAGCGCAGCACCGGCCGCAAATTCAACTTCGCGATCATGGGAGTATTGGCGGTCGCGCTGGTGATACTACTAACCGGCTTCTTGCTGCGCCACAGCGTCAACCAGGCCAGAGCAATACCGATCCCCGAAAAATCAATCGCCGTCCTCTCGCTGGTCAACGACACCGGCGACTCGAATGACGAATACTTCGCGGACGGACTTTCTGAGGAACTGATCAGCGCACTGTCGCAGATCAAGGATCTGAAGGTGATCGGGCGCACCTTTGGGACAAAATCCTCGTAAGTGTCGATCGCAATGCCAAAGGGGCGGAGGCCGAATATCGACGCGCCCTTGAGCTGGACCCTGCCTCTGGAGAGCCGAAGATTGGCCTCGCGTCCGTGATCGCGGATTTCGGGCAGATCGAGGAAGCGGTCGAGCTCTTACAGCAGGCGGCGCAGCTCGAGCCATTGGCCACCAACGCTCATTTCGATCTCGCCCGGCTGCTAACCTCGTTAGGCCGCTATGACGAAGCCGTGCGCTCGGTGAACAAGGCGATCCAGCTCCAGCCGGGTGGCGCGGGCACGTGGGAGATGCTGGCTCTCGTGGAGGCAAAACGTGGGGATGGCGAGGCGGCGCTGAGAGCCGCGATGCAGGAATCCGATCCGGATTGGCGGGCCTACGCGATCGCCCTGGCGCAACAGGCTCGAGGTGATGCGAAAGCTGCAGATGAAGCCCTCAACGCGCTC
>DASYDV010000001.1:0-123552 GCA_036499375.1 Candidatus Udaeobacter sp. | reverse complement strand
GAATGATTCCGCGGCCGGCAACACAGCGGCGCCAGCCGGGAATGCGCAGAGCGCTGATTTGCAATCGCAGCTCGATGATCTTCGACGTCAACTGGATGGCGCAGAGAAAGAGAAAGCGTTGCTGGCTGAAAAATTGGAAGAGACCCAGGAGCGCCCGGCGCAGCCCCGGGAATCTCCCACCAGGGCGGGATCAAAAAAACGACGCGAAACTACGACCACACAGCGGGAAAATGTCAGTAGCCGTCGCGCGGGAGTGCATGGAACAGTGCTTGCCTACAACCAGGCTTATAATTTCGTGGTCCTAAATCTCGGCGCGCGCAACGGCGTGGAGCCGAACTCCGAAATGCTCGTTCTGCGAGACGGAACGTTAATTGGAAAAATTCGCGTTTCTTCAGTTGAACCGGCGACCGCCATCGGCGATATCATGACCAACAGCTTGGCGCGTGGCGTCCAAGTACAACCTGGAGACAGTGTGATTTATGCTGGCACAAGTCCTTAAGTTCCGAAAAATCGTAGTTCCCGTTCTGCTGTGTGCAGTCGTGGTCGGGTTCAGCTCATGCGCGACACAGAAAAATACCGCATTGGTCCAAGATCCGGACGATCACCACGATTCGTCAATTCCGTGGAACAAGCAGGAATCATGGGAAAAAGGCGAGCAGTTCGCCGGGATGACCGATCGGCGGTAGAGCCGGTTTCAGATCAGATCCAAAAAATTGGGTCTACGTCGAGCGTCTGCAGGCTGGACGATGACGCGGCATTTCTCGGAGGAAATGCTTTACCCTGCAGGTCCGCCGGGAGGCTCACGGCCGCAGGACTTGGAGGGACAGCATCAGGAGTGTCGCTTCAAATTAAAAGCGAGCCGGCGTAATCGCGACACGAAGTGCTCGTGTCCTGTATCGATGCGCACAGGTTTTCCGTTGCCCTTAGTGACAAGAACCGGGCTTAATATCGAAGCTCTGCTTTCTTCGGCTGCCAGCGTTTCCATTTTGGCGAGGATCTCATTCGTGGGCAGCACCCAGTCCATCGGAATTGAGTTGCAACCTTCCGTCGGACAATTCAGCCGCAACGGCCCGTTTCCGCGAGTTCCGCCAACGACCTGAATTTGCCGTCCCACAATGACCTTGCCGCAAACCAGGCAGTACCGTTTCTCTTCGAGTGAACGCCACTCCCGAAATTGATCGAGCCGGCGAAGCGTCTCCAATTTTTGATCGTCCGACAATCGAGTTTCTGTAGATAGCGGCACCGCTCGACATACTACTTTCGCGTCAACGACGCGCACAATCGGGAGCACGGTGGATTCTGCTATAGGTGAAAATCCGATCTGTAGCGGGATCGTCGACTCAGGGACCTGTTCAGCGCTACTGCGCGCCCGGTAATGGCCCAGGCCAGAAAAAAATGACATCCAATTTCCTGCACGCATGCGTTGTAGAGTCTCGATGAACAAAAATGGTCACTCTTCGCGTCAGCGCCGCGTCGTGGATTATGCAGCCACAGCGGTCGAGCAGATGAAGCATTATTGCGCAGCCCATCAGCAGTCCGCCGCCCCCAGTTGTTCTTTCGGGGCGATCTTTGGATCGCACTACTTGGGGTAAATCTCGAAGAAGGGATCGTCGGGATCGGGCCGACTGTCGAAGCAGCGCTCCGGGCATTCGACACGCAATATCTGAACGGCCTGCGCCCGCCTAATGAAGGGATCGCGCATTCGATGAAGCCGCAGCGTTCCTTTCGCAGTGCATTCACACCAGCTTGCGATTCCTGAAAAGCTTGCAAGGAACTCGAACCACAAGCTCTTGATTCTGCCGGCTACGTTTTGGAGTGTGAGCCCGCATTCTCGCGAAACTTTCAGAGTTCCGCCGCTGTTTAAACTCTCGAAGGGGGAACAGACATGATCACGGCCACCCCCGAGTTGGGATGCGAATTACACAAACAAAGGAGTAAGGACGAAAGAATGGTGACCGGAGGAGCAAGACCGAGGCGTGGAAGGTGGCGAAGGGCAAAATCCAAACGCCAGCGGCAAAGAGCTGCGAAAAATCCAGGAGAGAAAACCATCGAGCGCGCGGATTCGCTCCACGATGAGCAATCGGACAGACTCTTGCTGTCAGCACTCAAGTACTGGGAAGTTGAACGAGACCTGATCGAAGAACGCCTTGACTCGATGGGGTCTGCGACGGCTGCTTCGTAGACGAAGGTGGACAGCAGGAAAGCCCTTTTCATATCGCTCCCGTGGAGACTGGGCGGGATTCGCAACTCTGCTCTATTGATTACGGGTAGCGCTCGACGCGACCCCCTCTGGACGCGGAATTGGCGGAGATTTGTCTGTAAAATTCTTCGAGCGTGAGGCATCGTAAGGAACGCATGCCCCCTAAAGTTAAAGCAAAAAAGTCTCGGGTGCGGCGGCGCGCTGTGTCGACCGGCAATATGCGGCGTGCGCACAAAACGAGTCCGACCGCACGCAAATCCGTTGTCTGCCCGATTGTCGGAATTGGTGGTTCAGCCGGCGGTTTTGAAGCGATGATGGAGTTGCTGCGGCATCTGCCGGCGAGAAACGGAATGACGTTCGTAGTGGTCCAGCACCTCGACCCGCATCATGCCAGCAAACTGGCGAGCTTGTTAGGTAAAGTGACTGCCATGCCGGTGATCGAGGTCGAAAAAACAACAGAACCCAAACCCAACACAGTTTACGTGCAACCACCTAACAAATGCGTGGTGGTGAAGGACAACACCCTGAAGCTGGTTCGCCGCACACGTCAACTCAACGTCGGTATCGACCACTTTTTTGAATCGCTTGCGGAAGCGTGCGGCAGCCGTGCCATTGGCATTGTTCTTTCGGGAACCGGGCACGATGGCACTGCCGGGTTGCGTGCGATTAAAGCCGCAGGCGGTCTCACCTTCGCCCAGGCTGAAGAGACCGCAAAGTTCCCGGAGATGCCGCGCAACGCCATCCGTTCAGGCTTCGTCGATGTGGTGCACTCGCCGGGCGATATCGCCCGCGAGATTCGGCACATCGTCGAGCATCCTTACATCCGCCGGGTGCTGAGCGATGGAGAAACTGGGCAGGCGGCAAAGTCAGAGTACGAAAAGGCGGACGATCTTGGCAGGATTTTTTTATCGCTCAAAAAACAGATGGGCGTCGATTTCACGAGCTACAAACTCGGCACTCTCACCCGTCGGATCCAACGTCGCATGGCGCTTCACCGAATGAAAAAGCTTGGGCAATACGCCCGGTTTTTGCGGGACAACAAACGTGAAACTGAAGCGCTCTTCGCTGATTTGCTCATCAATGTGACGCGTTTTTTCCGCGACGCCCGCCTTTTTGCTGCATTGCGAAAGCGTTTTCTGCCGGCGATCCTGAAAAACAAAAGCCGGAATGGCGAGCTTCGCGTGTGGGTTCCAGGTTGCGCCACAGGCGAAGAAGTTTATTCGATTGTAATTTGCATTCTCGAAACGCTTGGCCGACGCGCTTCGGAAATGCGCATCCAGATTTTTGGCACCGACTTAAGCGAAGCCATGATCGATCGCGCCCGGCTCGGAATCTTCTCCAGTGCGATCGAGAAAGACGTCTCCCCCGTGCGTTTACGGCGTTTCTTCACAAAGCACGACAGCGGTTACCAGATCAACCGCCACGTACGCGAAATTTGCACATTAGCGCGACAGAACGTGGTGACCGATCCGCCGTTTTCGCGACTGGACCTGATCAGTTGTCGCAACGTGTTGATCTATCTTTCCCCTCAATTGCACAAGCGATGTATCCCGCAGTTTCATCACGCGCTCAATCCGGGCGGTTATTTAATTCTCGGTCCAGCCGAGACGGTCGGGATGTTCGAGGAACTTTTCCAACTGGTGGACAGGAAAAACAAAATATACGCAAAAAAAATGGTGCCGACGCCTCGCTCCGCGGAAATGGCGGAATACAACGGACCGCGCCTCGTCCATGGCGTTGCGAAATCAGTGACGCCCGCTGCGGTAACCGCGCAACTGGCGCACGCCGCGGATCAAGTCATGCTGGGCGCATACGCACCGGCCGCAGTCGTGATCGACCACGAGTTGCACGTGCAGCAGTTTCGCGGGCGTACGGAACCGTATCTCGAGCATCGTCCCGGGCCGGCGACGCTCAACCTTCTGCACATAGTGCGGCCAAATCTCGCGGCGGATTTACGCAACGTCATTCGGCGTTGCATCAAATCGGGCAAGGCAAGTCGCAAAGAGCGGTCGCTCATCAAGCACGACGGCCGAACGCGGGAAATCAATATTCAGGTCGTGCCCTTCAAAGTTGCCGCATCGAGCGAGCCGTGGTTACTGGTGATTTTCGATGAGACCACTCGGGGAGGAGTCCCGGGAAGAGCATTGCAGTTGTTAGGAAAAACGGCGTCGCAACGCGAGCTCGCCGAGCTTCGCCGCGAGTTGGAGTCAACCAAGGAATCGCTACAGGCCATCATCGAAGAGCATGAAGCCACGAACGAAGAGCTGAACTCGGCAAATGAAGAAATCGAATCCAGCAACGAAGAGCTGCAATCGACCAACGAAGAACTGGAGACAGCAAAGGAAGAGCTGCAATCGACCAACGAAGAACTGACCACGCTGAATGAAGAATTGAGCAACCGTAATCTCGAGATGATGCAGATGAACAGTGATCTAAGGAATCTGCTTGCCAGCATTCAACTGCCCATCGTGATGGTAGACAACGATCTGGTGGTTCGTCGCGTGACGCCATCGGCCCGCAACGCATTTAACATTTTGCAAACCGACATCGGCCGACCGATCAGCGACTTAAGACCAAATGTCGACATCCCTAACCTGGAAGATCTTCTCCATGAGGTGATCGAATCGTTGGCCATGCGTGAACGCCGGGTTACCGACAAGGAGGGTCGCCAATATTCGCTGCGAGTGCGCCCATACCGCACGACCGACAACAAAATCGACGGTGCCGTAATCACTTTAGTGGACATCAATGGAAAAGAGGAACCCCATGGTGGCAAGGCACTCAAACACGCGAAACAAGGTAGACCCTCGAGATAAAAAACCTTCTTCGGAGCACCGACACAAAGTCATAGCGCCAGTTCTCCGCGCGGCCCGCGAGTCCATTGGATCGGCGACGAAAAAAATGAAGACGATGACCAATGGAGCGGGTAGGGCCAACGGCCAAAGACCTGCAAAGGCAAAATCGATCCCGAGACGGACTTTTCGATATCCGAAGACCGAATTGGAAGAGGCGATTCAGCGTTATGTCGGTCTTTTCGACTTTGCACCGATCGGATACGTGACGTTCGACCGCTCTGGCCGGATTGAAGAGGTCAATGTCGCCGCCGCTCGTCTCGTGGGCCGGTCACGGAGGCAATTGATCGGCGGTGCTTTTGCCGTTTGTGTGGCGAAAGAAGAGACCCAACGCTTTCTGAATCATCTGTTCGAATGCCATTCCTCTGACGGTCCTGTGGTCACGGAGCTCCATTTAAAACGGCCGGATGGCAAGAAATTTCCTGTTCAATTGTCGAGCACGGCAAGGTTGGTGTTGATGAAGGACGGCGCGCAGTTGTACCAGACTGCGGTTGTCGATCTTACCCAACGAGAATGCGCCGATGCGACGCGATCCGAAGCAGCGCGACAACAAGGAGCACTGTACCAACTCTCTCAGCGCCATCAGGACGCGAAGACGTTAGATCAGATTTATGGGGCAGCACTGGACGCGATCCTAACGGCGCTGCCGTGCGACCGGGCATCGATTTTACTTTACGATCAGCGACAGGTGACGCGCTTTGTGGCCTGGCGCGGCCTGTCTCAAAAGTATCGCAAAGCGGTGGAAGGTCATTCGCCGTGGAAGCCGGACGCGGAAAATCCGCAGCCGGTCTGCATCGCAGATATCGGCAGTGCCGATATTCCGAAGCAACTAAAATCAACCATTCAGCGGGAAGGCATTTGTGCAGCTGCGTTCATTCCGCTGGTCGGCAACAAAAAATTGATCGGCAAATTCATGGTCTACCATAACGCGCCACACCTGTTCGCCGAGGACGAGCTGAAACTGGCGGTGACAATTGCCCGGCAACTCGCGCAGGCGATTCAACGTCAGCGCGGCGAAGACGCGCTGCGCGAATCCGAGGCGCGCATGCGCGCGACCGTGGAGCAAGCAACGGCAGGCATGGCGCGCTGCGATCCAACTGGTCGAATCACATTTGTGAACCGGATCCTTTGTCAGATGCTCGGCTACACCGAGCTGGAACTCACTGGTAAATCTTTTGCCGAATTCACCCATCCTGACCACCTGCAGGACAATGTGCGTCGGTTCAGGGAAATGGTTCGCACTGGCAAACCATATGCGATCGAGAAACGCTACATCCGTAAAAACGGCTCCGTTCTGTGGGTGGATGTGAGCGCCAGTGCCGTGCCGGGACCGGACGGAAAAACGCAATCAACCGTCTCGGTGATTGTCGATATCACGGCGCGCAAAGAAGCCGAGGTGGTGTTGCAAAGATCAAACGAATTGCTGGAACAACGCGTTGTTGAGCGGACCCGTGAGCTGGACGCAGCCAACAAACAATTGATAAGCGAGATCCAGCGGCGAAAAGGACTCGAGGGCGAAATTCTTTCTGTCAGCGATCGGGAGCAACAACGGCTGGGCCAGGAACTGCATGATGGCCTTTGCCAGCATCTTACCGCGGTCGCGTTCATGGCGCGCTCGGTCGCTTTGCGGCTGAAACAGCATAGAGTGATTGACGCAGCTGACATCGAGAAAATCGGCGAATTGGTGAACAAGGCTGCAATCGACACGCGCAATCTCTCCCGCGCGCTGCACCGTATGGACGTGGACGCAGCCGGGTTAGTCATCGCTTTGCAAGACCTGGTTGATCGCGAAATCTGGAGAACAAGCTGCCGGCTGGAAGTGAGACCGTCATTTCATATCGAGGATGACGCAGCCGCGGCGCACCTGTTTCGGATCGCGCGCGAGGCAGTCATTAATGCCAACAAACATGCTCAGGCGCGGCAAATTGTGGTCACACTGGAGCGATCGCCGGAGGAAACCGTTTTGCGAGTAATTGATGACGGCATCGGATTTCCCAGGGACCTTGAGCCGCGGCAAGGCCTCGGTTATCACATCATGAAGTACCGGGCCCAGTTGATGGGCGGCCGATTAGAAATCGATTCTCCAAAAACCGGTGGCACGCGTGTTTCCTGTCTTATCCCGAAACACGCGACGCAGCCCCAATCAGCCCATGGCGGTAACGGACCGGTCAAATTCAGCAGAAGCACCAGGCGCGAATCTTTCGACATCTGGCGGGCCACCCAACGGCGAATCCGTAAGAGAGAAAATTGATGGCTCATCGTGGAGTAGCTCCCAACGAAGCGGACGAAGCTGAATGAATGAATGCCGTGCGTTCAACGAATAAGAACCCGCGATGCGATCCGCCAGAAGCGAAACGGATCGTGATCGTGGATGATCACCCGCTCTTTCGCAAAGGGCTCGAACAGCTCATTCATTCGGACGGGGCGTTCGCCGTCTGCGGCGAGGCCAGCAACGCAGCGGAAGCCATGGAGGTGATCCGGAAATTGCAACCCGATCTTGTGATTGTGGATCTCATTTTGCCGGGCGCCAACGGCATCGAGCTGATCAAAAACATCCGCGCGGAGTTTGTGAAGCTGCCGATTCTGGTTCTCTCGATGCACGACGAATCGCTCTACGCGTTGCGTGCGATGCGTGCCGGAGCCGACGGTTACGTGATGAAACACGAAGCGATGGCAAATGTGGTTCAGGCGATCCAGGAAGTGTTTAACGGGCGTCCGTACCTCAGCCCGGCCATGGCGGCGCAGGTCATCACGAAATTCGCGCATCGTCAGGCCGAAGGCGAAACGGACGCCGTGGAACGACTGAGCGACCGCGAACTGGAAATTTTGGAGCTGATCGGAAAAGGCAACGAAGTGCGCCAGATCGCGAAGCTATTGCATCTGAGCCCCAAAACGGTGGAAACACACCGGGCGCACATCAAAGACAAACTCGATCTGAAAAACTCACGAGAAGTCGCCCGCTTCGCCCTGCAATGGCTGCAAGCGCGCGGGGCGTGACGAAGGATCCCGCGAAGTCACTTTAAGCTGACGCAACAGGGTCCCTCGACTTCGCTCGGGATGACGAAAAGCTGAATGTTTAGGCTCCGTTCTCAATCACCGATCGCCGCTTTAACCGTTCAACGCTTTGACGAATCACGCGGACTTGTCCTACACTTTTCCTTTCGCTCGCCAGTCGACGGGGCATATTTCGTTTGATGACCACGACACGGGACTCTGTTGAGGAACTGCTGCAGACCTACGGGGAGACCGGTGGAATAAATTATTTAGCCGCCGCCGCCACGCTTCCCTCGCGTCTGGCCATCGAAGCAACCTGTGCCGAGCTGATGAGCCTGATGTTTCCCGGTTTTCGCAGCGAGGCACTCGTGAGCTCCGAAGACCTCGCGGATACGACACGCATTCGCGTCCGGCATTTGCACGCGCGACTGAAGACGGAAATTTGCAGAAGTCTTGGCAAAATCCCGCCGGACAAAGCGACGGAAGCAAAAGCCGAAGAGGTAGTGAGCATGTTTTTTAAGGAGTTGCCGTCGGTGCGCCGGATGCTTTGGACGGACATCGATGCGGCTTATGAGGGCGACCCGGCTGCGAAGAGCTACGAGGAAATCATTCTTGCGTATCCCGCTCTGGAAGCCATCGCCATTTATAGGATGGCGCATCTGCTCTATGACAAAGTCCCGCTGATACCACGCATCATGACCGAATGGGCGCACAGCCGCACAGGAATCGATATTCATCCCGGTGCGGAGATCGGCTCGCATTTTTTCATCGATCACGGCACCGGCGTGGTCGTTGGCGAGACGACGCAAATCGGGTCGCACGTGAAACTTTACCAAGGGGTGTCGTTCATCGCGCGCTCGCTTGGTGCGGGACGAGGATTACGTGGGAAAAAACGTCACCCGACGATTGAAGATGGTGTCTGCATTTATGCGGGAACCACCGTCATGGGCGGCGACACTGTGATCGGCGCCAATTCGACCATCGGGGCGAATGTTTTCCTGACAAAAAGTGTTCCACCGCACTCGCTTGTCTATTACGAAGAAAAAGAAGTTCGTGTCGTTCCGAAACGAAAGCAGGAGCCTGCAACTACACGCGATGAATTTCAGAAATGAGTGCTCGCCAAGGCAGTTGGTAGGGCGCGACCGCCGGGCGCGCCGACGAGCAATGAGCAATGAGCAATGACCAAGATGAAGAGGAACACGAAAAACCGATGATTTATCTCGACTACAACGCCACGACTCCCATATGCGATCCAGCGCGGGAGGCAATGTTGCCGTATCTGGATCGTCATTTCGGCAACCCATCCAGTGTCCACGCAGCCGGTCGCGAAGCGCGCGCCGCGATTGATAACGCGCGCGATACGCTCGCGGCATTGCTACAGGCGAAACCGAGCGAGATCATCTTCACCAGCGGCGCGACCGAGTCGTGCAACCTGGCTGTGTTCGGCCTGGCGCGATCTTCATCATCGCGCGGCGGTCACATTATCTCGAACAAAGCGGAGCATCATGCTGTGCTGAACCCGGTCGAATACCTCGAAAAGCGCGAAAATTTTGAGGTGACCTGGCTGAATGTTTCCGACAATGGAATGCTCGATCTCGATCAGCTCGGAGATTCGATTCGCCCCGATACAACGCTCGTCTCGATCATGACCGCCAACAACGAGACTGGCGTGATCCAGCCAATGCGCGAAATCTCACGGATATGTCGAGAGCGCGGCGTCTTACTTCACAGCGACATGGTCCAGGCGTTCGGCAAAACGGATGTCGATGTCTCTCTCGTCGATGTGGCGAGTTTTGCCGCGCACAAGTTCTATGGACCAAAGGGTACAGGCTTTCTTTGTCTTCGCGCCGGCCTACCGCTCCAGCCAATCATGTTCGGCGGCGCACACGAAAATCAGCGGCGACCGGGGACGGAAAACGTGGCCAGTATCGCCGGGATGGCTGCCGCTGCCGAATGGATTTTGCGCGATCGCGAGACGGAGCAGGAACGCAGAGCACAGCTGCGCGATCAATTGTGGAAAAACATCACGGACCTTTTTCCTGATGCGCAGCAAAATGGCGATCCAGTTCATCGGCTTACTAACACGCTGAATGTAAGTTTTACCGGTATCGAGTCGGAAACGATGCTGATGGCGCTGGATTTGGAAGGGATTTGTGCCTCGAGCGGCTCCGCCTGCATGGTTGGGTCAGTGAGAGCTTCGCATGTTTTGCTTGCGATGGGTCTGCCGACGGAACGCGCCCGTTCCGCCATCCGTTTCTCACTTGGCAGATGGACAACTGCGGAAGAAATCGCCAGCGCTAGTGATGCGCTTGAGCGAATCGCGAAGCGAACCAAAGACGCGCGCGAATATGCCGTCGCTTAGGCAGCTCGAGTTCGCGTTTGGTAAAGTTGTAGGGTGGGCGCTTCGCCTGCCGGACTCCCAACAGGCAACCGGAGCGGTTGCCCTACAGTTCCGACAGCGCGCGTGCGATGCTGATCTTGCAGCAACAGCCCGCGAGCTGTTGCGTTCGTTCGGCGCGAATCGAATCGCCAGGAAACTTCGCGTGGAATGGAATGCCCACCTCAGAACCGCTGCCGGCCGCGCGGATTATCGCCAGAAACTGATTTCGCTGAACCCGCGTCTGGTCGCACATCCAGAAGAAATCGATCGCACGTTGCGGCACGAACTTGCCCATTTTCTCGCGCAATTTCGTGCAGGGCGGCGGCGGATTTCACCGCACGGAACCGAGTGGCAACAGGCCTGCCGGGACTTGGGAATCCCGGACGAAAAACGCTGCCACACGCTGCCCTTTCCAGCACGGCATTATGCGCTGCGTTTCATTTATCGTTGCCCAAATTGCCGGCGCGATTTCCCTCGCGTCCGAAAGATCAAGCGCACAGTTGCCTGTCTCGCCTGCTGCCGCGTGCACAACGGCGGTGAATTCGATGCGCGCTTTCAACTAAGAACCGTGAGGTCGTAGAAGCGCTCGGCGCGTCGCAGGCCTTCGGCGGTCTGCGACCGGCGCTACAGTGCTTCGATCTCTTCGCTCTTGCCGGATTTCTGTCCCCGCAGTTTTGCCTGGATAAACATATCGATGTCGCCATCCATCACGGCTTGCACGTTGCTCGTTTCGGCACCTGTCCGATGGTCCTTCACCATCTGATACGGCTGAAAGACGTAGGAGCGAATTTGATTTCCCCACGCGATCTCGCCTTTTTCGCCGTATTGGCGTTCTACCTCGGCGCGTTTCTTGTCCTGTTCGAGTTGATAGAGCTTTGCTTTCAACATCTTCATCGCCAGCTCGCGATTGCGTCCCTGGCTGCGCTCCGCCTGACAGGCGACGACAATTCCGCTGGGTTTGTGCAGAAGCCGCACGGCCGTTTCAACCTTGTTTACGTTCTGCCCGCCTTTGCCGCCGCTGCGAAAGGTATCAATCTCTAAATCGGCCGGATTTATTTCAACAGGAGCCGTGTCGGCGATTTCAGGCACAACGTCGACGCTGGCGAACGACGTGTGTCGTCGCTTGTTGGCGTCAAAAGGCGAGATGCGCACAAGCCGGTGCACGCCGCGCTCGGTCTGCAAATGTCCGTAGGCGTACTCCCCGGTTATCAGCAGAGTCACAGATTTGATCCCGACTTCTTCGCCCTGTTGAATATCCACTGTCTGCGATTTGAACCCGCTGCGCTCGATCCAGCGCTGGTACATCCGCAACAACATGTCGGCCCAGTCGCACGACTCCGTCCCGCCTGCTCCGGAATGAATGGTGATAAACGCGTTGGCCCGATCGTTTTCACCGGACAAAAACTGACGCAACTCGAATTCATCCAACTTATGAGCCAGGCGGGCGTGTTCGGCCGCCACTTCTTTTTCTGCCTCCGCGCGGTGCGCCGGATCCGCTTCTTCCGTGGCCAGTTCCTGCAGCGCGCTGAAATCTTCAATCTCGCGTTCCAGTTCATGGAAGGGATTGATCAGCGACCGCAGCCGGGAAACTTCCTCGACATCAGTCTGGGCGCGCTCCCGATTCGACCAAAAATCGGGCGCAGCCATGCGCGCTTCGATTGTAGTTAGATTTTTCTGAAGCTGCTCGACGTCAAAGAAACCTCCGCAATTCGCGCGCGCGCGATTTCAGATCCTCGGCGTCTGGAATGGAGGTCTCCGTAAGCATTGGGAAAAATAATTCAATTCCACCGTAATGGCAAAGGCGTCGCCCGAGCGTACTCCCCAGATGTGCACCCTACTTGCGCTCGGGAGCGACAGGCTTCGATTTGGCGTGCGCTGTTTCCAAGCGAAAAATTGTTTCGCCTTCCTTCATCAGGTCAAGCCGATCACGCGCGATTGTTTCCAGGTAGCTGACGTCTGTCTTGAGCAAGTTGACTTCACGGGTCCGACGCGCCAGTAAATCTTGCTGCTCGTCGACCTGTTGCTGGAGATTGTCGATTTCCGTTCGGCTCTGCATCAGTTTTTTGTACGGCGGAACAAAAAGACTCACGATTACCAGCCAGATCGCCATGATCAGCAGAACGAGGAGAATCCGGTTCAATCGCTGCCAGAGGGTGGCCTCGCGACGCGCGCGGAAATCAGCGTAACCGTGCTCCACTTCAGCGGATTGTAGCGCCGTACACGGCTTTGTCACCAAGTTCTTCTTCGATGCGTAACAGCTGATTATACTTGGCCACCCGGTCGCTCCGACAGGGCGCACCAGTCTTGATCTGTCCGGCATTAGTCCCTACGGCGATATCGGCAATGGTAGTGTCCTCCGTTTCACCTGAGCGATGGCTAATCACGGTGGTATAATGGTTTTCCTTCGCCAAATGGATGGTTGCCAGCGTTTCCGTCAGCGTGCCGATCTGATTTACCTTGATCAAAATGGAATTGGCCACGTGCTCGGCAATTCCTCTTTGAAGGAATTCCACATTCGTGACGAAGAGATCGTCACCGACCAATTGAATACTGGCGCCGAGTTTTTCCGTCAATTTTTTCCAGCCATCCCAATCGTTCTCGGCGCAACCATCCTCGATAGAAACTATCGGAAAGCGCGCGCAAAGATCGGCGTAGTAATCGATCAATTCTTCAGCGGTTTTTTTTGACCCATCGGATTTCTTAAAGACGTATAGATTTTTTTTGCTGTCATAGAATTCCGACGCAGCGGGATCAAGCGCGATAAATATTTCTTCGCCCAGCTTGTAACCCGCCTTGTCGACGGCTGCCGAAATCGATTCGAGTGCGTCCTCGGCGGAATCGAGCTGCGGCGCAAATCCGCCCTCATCGCCGATTGCCGTGGAAAGATGTCTCGCTTTCAGCACCGATTTCAGCGCGTGATAAACCTCGGCGCCGTAGCGCAACGCTTCCGAAAAGGAAGGCGCGCCACGTGGCACGATCATGAATTCCTGAAAATCTATCGGCGCATCCGAGTGCGCGCCTCCGTTCAGGATATTCATCATCGGCACCGGCAGCACTCGGGCTTCGGGTCCGCCCAAATACCGAAATAGTGGCAATTTTTCCGCGGCTGCCGCGGCATGGGCAACTGCCAGCGACACGGCGAGCATCGCGTTGGCGCCAAGATTCTTTTTGGTCGGCGTTCCGTCGAGCTCGATCAGTTTATTATCGATGTTCGATTGATCGCGCGCATCCAGTCCCTGGAGAATCGGCGCAATCTTCTGGTTAACATTCGTAACAGCTTTTCTCACGCCTTTGCCGTCGAAGCGGCTCTTGTCGCCGTCGCGCAATTCCAATGCTTCGTGTTCACCCGTGCTCGCCCCGCTGGGAACAGCCGCCCGCCCCAGCGCGCCGCTTTCAACGCGGACATCGACCTCGATCGTCGGGTTCCCCCGCGAATCCAGTATTTCACGGGCGTGGATGTCGCTAATGTTGGAGGCCGCCATACCTTCTGCGCGGACTAGAACAGCTTTCATCACACGAGGCAAATTCCATCACACGTCTTAAGCTTAGGTTACCTCATTGCGCGGGAACCTGGCAGCGGGACATTCATTTTGCCCCCAAAACACATAAAAAAACTATCCTGACGGGGCGCGAGATTCCGATTGGCAATTCCGCTGAGGCGCGCATAATCTCCGCGATGATTCGTTTGGTCGCACTGGTTACCCTTGCGTTGCTTGCCGCTGTTTCCGCACCGGCGGAGGAGAAAGCGCAATCTCTCTCACCCGATCAAATGGCGAAAGCTGTCAAAACCGATTCGATCACCGTCCCGACGCCCGGCGAGCTTTTTGCCGCGCTCGGCAAGTCGGGAAAAATAAACTGGTCAGCTCAATACCGCGGACCGATACCGATGACGTACAGCGACCGCGCGCAGATTGCGTTGAACCTCGGTGGTTTGATTGCCGATGGATTCATCGCTGTTGAAGCAAAGGACGGACAGCAGGTCAAAAATATCGGGTCGGACATTTTAAAGCTTGGAAAGTCCCTCGGAGTCAGCGAGCAACTGCTCGGCCGGGGCAACAGCATCAATGAATTTGCCGAACACAATGACTGGGACACTTTGCAGGAAGAATTAGAAGCAACACAAAATGAAGTGAAATCCTCCATGCAATCGCACGCCGACCAGGACTTGGTGATTCTGGTGACGCTTGGCGGGTGGGTCCGCGGCACTCAAGTGGTCACCGGCGTAATCATGAAGAATTACAGCGAGTCTGCCGCAAGAGTTCTCCGGCAACCGGCTCTGGTTCGCTTCATGCAATCCAAGGTGAACGAAATCTCGCCCGAGTTGCGCCAGCAACCTCTGGTCAAGGATGTAAGCGAACAACTGATCGCGATTGAAAAACTTGTTTCGTTCCCGGAAGACAAGGTACCGACCCAGGAGCAAGTTCGAAAAGTGAACGATGCCGTCAGCAAGCTTATGAAGGAAATTGAAAGCAAGGAACCGGCAAAATGAGGCGTTCGATGCAGGTTTTGGTTTGGATGCTTGTGCTGAGCACAAGCTTTGTACTACGCGCGGACACAGACACCGAAGTGAATGCGCGTAAGGATGCACTCGAAATTGCGGGAGCGTTTTCGAATGACGGCTTCAAGATCCGAGACGGACATTCGTGCGGTGTGCTTAAGGCGCACGATCACGCCCTGGTCGCAGTCAACCTTTATGCCGGTAATCAGTATTGGTTTTCTGTTGGCACCGCGGAGCCGGTAAAAAAAGCTGCGGTCACCGTTTATGATGAATCCGGAAAACAAATGACGACGGAAAATTTCAGCAACGGTGATAAAGCTGCGGCTGGTTTTGAGCCGGAGAACAGCGGCCAATATTTTGTCGCAGTTGATCTGGTAGAAGGCCAGGAAGGCAGTTTCTGTCTCGTCTATTCGTACAAATAGACGATGCTCGGGAGTGGAGTTTTGTGCGCGCCGCTTCTGCGATCTGGCATTGAGTATCTAGTATCGCTTATCTTGGAGCAGGTGATGATCTCGCTTCAGGTATTTTACGAAGGTCGTGTCCAGGGCGTCGGATTTCGTTTCACTGTGCGCCACATCGCCAAGGGATTCGATGTAACCGGCTGGGTGCGCAATCTTCCCGACGGTCGCGTGGAACTTCAGGTTACCGGTCAAGAAGACGAGGTGCGCGCGTTCCTTGATCAGCTCGCCGAAAGCGAACTTCACTCGCTGATTCGCAAACAAATCGAAAACAAGGTAAACAAAACGGTAACTGGCCGTGGTTTCGAGATTCGCCATGATTAACCCGGCGGTCGCTGTTCACGGGCTGACCAAAATTTTTCCAGTTCCGTTTCATCCCACCCGCAGGGTCGTCGCGGTAAAGGACTTAAGCCTCCGTATCGAGCCGGGCGAAGTGTACGGCTTGCTGGGTCCCAATGGCTCCGGAAAAAGCACTACACTGAAAATCATTCTCGGCCTGGTCTCGCCAACCCGCGGCCGCACGGAAATTTTCGGACGAGACAGTCGCCTGGTCGAAAGCCGCGAAGCAGTCGGTTTTCTGCCGGAGAATCCATACTTTTACAAATATCTCACCGGCGAGGAAACGCTGCGTTTCTTCGGACGCCTTTGCGGAATGACGGGCGCAACATTGAAGAATCGCGTCAACGAATTGCTCGATCTAGTGCGGCTAAGCAGGGCGCGCGACCGCCGGCTGGGCACCTACTCGAAAGGGATGTTGCAACGCATCGGACTCGCACAAGCATTGATCCACGATCCGAGGCTGGTGGTATTGGATGAACCAACCGCCGGCGTCGACCCGGCTGGTTCGCGAGAAATTCGCGACTTGATCATGGATCTGAAACGGCGCGGAATTACCGTGCTGCTCTCGTCGCATTTGCTCGCGCAAGCGCAGGAAATTTGCGATCGCATCGGCATCCTTGCTGATGGGGTGCTGGTTCGCGAAGGGCATTTGCGGGATTTGATAGCGATCGAAAATCAAACTGAGCTTGTGATCGCGGATGCTTCCGATGACCTGGTTCACCAGATTGAATCAGTCATCAAACAGTCAAACGCGAAATTGCTGGAGCGACGGAAATCGACAACCACGCTGGAAAGACTGTTTCTGGAGTCAACCGGAGGGAATGAGAAAGCTTCCGCCTCTGCCAAAGCTACGGCGGACAGGCAACCGAATGAGAAAGTGAGGAAGCGAAAATGACGAACGGCGAAGCCGCTTCAACGCTTCAACCCGTCAACAGTTTAACCGCTGGAAGGCGGCACCGAGTTCTTTCGTTTTTGCGCATTCTCGCCATCACCAGCAACACGCTGACCGAGCTGACGCGTCTGAAGGTTTTTTATGTGCTGCTGGTGTTCGGGCTTCTGCTGATTGGCAGTTCGATTTTCATGGCGCAATTCTCTTTTCAACAGGAATTCCAAATCCTGAAGGACGTTTCACTCGGCGCGATCTCGATGTTCACTTCGCTGCTGGCGATCGTTGCCACTGCTCGAATGCTGCCCCAGGACATTGAGGACCGCACCGTTTACACGATTCTCGCCAAGCCAGTGCCGCGGTTCGAATATGTCGTTGGCAAAATTGCGGGAGTCCTTTTGTTGCTGGCGATCAGCACTCTGATAATGGTGGCAGCCTTCCTGGCTGTGCTCTATATACGCGAGCAGGCAGTCCTGCACGTCACCGCCAGACAAATGGCCACCGCGCCGCCGGACCAACTTGCAGATGCTTTGCGCGCCGTCCGAGTGTCCGCGTTAAATTTCGATATTCTTCCCGGAATTATCATCATTTTTCTCAAGGCCTGTTTGCTCACAGCGCTTACGCTGTTTGTATCCACATTCGCCACCTCAACCATTTTCACCATCGTGGTGATGGTTTTTATTTATTTCATAGGGCACCTGGAATCCACTGCGCGCGAATATTGGTTACAGGAACATGGCGGCGGACTCTTAACTCGCGCGTTTCTCGCGATAGTGGCGTTATTCTTTCCCGATTTGCAGGCTTTCAATCTGGTTGATGACATCGTCGCCGGCACAGCTATTTCGACGGCCGTTTTTATCAAGACTGCACTGCTGGGAATTTTTTACACCGTGATCTACACCTTGCTGGCGGTCTTTGTGTTTTACGGAAAAGAATTATGACGCGGGCCCTCGTCGCGGTGGCGGTGTTGATCGTGATGGGCCTGCTCAAATTGCCGGTCGAACGCGATCTTGCGGCGCTTCACCGGCAGGAACATTTTCGCGGCGTCGAATTCAATCTCAATCTTCGCGAAAAAATCGGGCAACTGGGGTTTATCGCTGCATTGAGCGGGTTTCGAGCGATTGTGGCCGACGCGCTTTTTATCCAGGCGCATGCGGCGTGGGAAAACACACAGTGGGCCCGAATGCTGTTGTTGTTCCGGCAAGTCACAATGCTGCAACCACGGGTGCTCCTGTTTTGGGATACAGCGGCGTGGCATATGGCCTGGAACGCCAGCGTAGCCGCGATGAACGATCCCAACCAGCCGCGCCAGGCACTGCGAGTCAAAGCGCAGCGCGAATATTTTGCGCTCGGCAAAGATTTCCTCGAACGCGGAATCGAAAACAATCCCGATCGCCCGGAGCTCTACGAAGCGCTTGCACGACTGTATAAGGAAAAATACAAAGACCACGAGCGCGCCGCGGAATATTACGCGAAGGCAGCGACCCTGGCGGAAGCTGCGCCGTGGGATCGGCGTTTCTCGGCCTACGAGCTTTCGTACTGCGAAGGCCGCGAGCGCGAAGCATACGAACGTCTGCGCAGCCTTTACAATGAGGGCGAGAAGGAACGACTTCCGAATTTGATGAAGCGGCTGAAATTCCTCGAAGACAAACTCGGGATTCCGCAGGGCCAGCGAATTCCCGAGGCTGGCCCGTCGAAGCGTTAAAATCGTTGAAGCGTTGAAGCGGTTTTGACATACCGTTGCAAGGTTTTAACCCTTCACGCTTCAACTTTACCAATGCGGTTCGCAATTTTTAGTGACATCCATTCTAATCTCGAAGCGCTAGAAGCCGTCTTGGCAGATGCGCGCCAACGCAGATGTACGGACTTTGTTTGTCTTGGTGACATCGTTGGTTACAACGCAAATCCCGGCGAATGCATCGAACTTGTCCGGCAACTCAATTGCCCCGCGGTAAAAGGCAACCACGACGAGCAGGCCACGTTCGCCGCGTCGTCGGAACGTTTCAACGAGTTGGCCGAGCGCGCCATCGACTGGACGCGCGAACATTTGAACGACCAGGACAAGGAATGGTTACGCAACCTTCCGTTGCAGCGCCGGGTGCACGATTTTACGATCGTGCACGCCACCCTCGATACGCCCGGACAATGGGGCTACGTGTTTAATAACCTCGATGCCGTTGCAAGTTTCACCTACCAGCGCACGGCCGTCTGTTTTTTTGGCCACACCCACGTGCCGATGGTGTTTGTTCGCGAGGACGGCGTCAGACGTGACCCAGACGAGCAGATTCGTATCGAGGCTGGAAAAAAATACTTCATCAACGCGGGCAGCGTGGGGCAACCGCGCGATGGAAACTGGCGCGCTGCATATTGCATTTACGATGTCGATAACAACCTCGTCGAACTGTTACGGGTGAAATACGATCTGGCGACCGCACAAAAGAAAATTACCAAGCTTGGTCTGCCGCGTCTTCTTGCCGAGCGCCTTGCAATGGGTCGTTGATGCCGGAGATCACCTCGCGCTTGTGTGCCTACACTCGCGCCTGGACCACTGCATCTGGCGTGCGCAGATGCTTAAGCCTTATCGTTAGGTCGTTGATTCGCGCGTTTTATATTCGGCTACGAAACTCTTGCGGAATTGTTCGAAGGCCCCGCGTTCAATTTCTGTGCGCGCCCGGCTCATGAGGTTTAGATACAAATGCAAATTGTGCAGAGTGATCAGGCGCAGTCCCAGGATTTCCTCCGCTTTGATGAGATGACGGATGTAGCCGCGTGAGAATCCACGGCAGGCGGCGCATACGCAGTTTTGCTCGATTGGTCCCTTGTCCAACGCGAACTCTGCGTTCTTCAAATTCAGCGTGCCCTTTGTCGTGAATGCGGTTCCATTTCGTGCCAGGCGCGTCGGCAGCACGCAATCGAACATGTCCATCCCGCGTGCGATCATTTCCAGCATTTGCGGTGGAGTCCCGAGTCCCATGGCGTAACGCGGCTTGTCCGTTGGCAAAAACGGTTCAGCCGATTCAACCGCCCGCATCATTTCCTCTTCCGGCTCACCCACACTTACCCCGCCAATGGCATAGCCATCCAAATCAAGCTCCACGATCGCCTGCGCGGATTCACGCCGCAGATCGTCAAACGTTCCGCCCTGAACGATACCGAAGAGCAGCAGACGAGCGATTGCTGATCGCTGATCGCTGATCGCTAACTCCTCAGTTGGACGTTGGGCGTTGAACGTTGGGCGTTGGGTGTTTTCTTCTTTCCATTGCTTGCACCTCTTCTCCCACCGCGTCGTCAACTGCGTGCTCTGTGCCGCATAATCGTATTCGCACGGATACGGAACGCATTCATCGAGCACCATTGCGATGTCGCTGCCTAGCGCGGCTTGAATTTCCATCGCGATCTCGGGCGAAATGAACGCGCGCGTTCCATCGATATGATTTTGAAATTCCACGCCTTGCTCGCTGATCTTGCGCAACTTTGCCAGCGAAAAAATCTGATAGCCGCCGCTGTCGGTAAGAATCGGACCGTTCCAATTCATGAAATTGTGCAAGCCACCAAAATGCTTGATGACATCGAGTCCCGGCCTAACGAACAAGTGATAGGTGTTTCCAAGAACGATCTGTGCATTTAGTTCGAGTAGTTCTCTCGGGCTGACGCCCTTCACCGAACCTTGCGTCCCCACCGGCATGAACGCCGGCGTGTCGACCATGCCGTGTGCAGTTGTTAATCGACCGCGTCTCCCTCTTGATAATTGATCGCTCGCGAGGAGCTCGAAGGCATTCTGCATGTGACATGGAGATTCCTCGACTTCGCTCAGAATGACAATTCAACGCACAAAATATTCTTTTGCAGATCGCGATTTTGCCTCTATCTTGCGCGCTTACCGCATCAGGCGCGTGGAGAGAGTTTGTTGCGCGGCCTGCAGCGGGTTTTTTTGTCGCCCGGAGTAAAGACGTTTGGCGGCGCATTGTTTTAAGGTTTTGGAAAATGCCCACGATCAATCAGCTAATTCGAAAGGGACGCAGCAAGGTGTCGGTGAAATCGAAATCGCCGGCGCTGGCGAGTTGTCCGCAGCGGCGTGGTGTCTGCGTGCAGGTAATGACGCGGACACCGAAGAAGCCGAATTCTGCACTGCGCAAAGTGGCTAAGGTGCGGTTGACGAATGGCCAGGAAGTGATTGCCTACATCCCGGGCGAGGGACATAATTTGCAGGAGCACTCAATCGTGCTCGTGCGCGGGGGACGCGTGAAGGATTTGCCTGGCGTGCGCTATCACATTGTGCGCGGAACCCTCGATGCGCTGGGTGTGGATGGCCGGCGTCGCGGTCGCTCCAAGTACGGAGCGAAGCGACCGAAGGGCGGGGCGGCCGGTGGAGGTGGCGCGGCGAAAGCGGCGCCGGCAGCGGCCAAATAAAACAAACGAAATTTGAAACAGACGATCGACAATGTCGCGACGGAGGAGAGTTCACAAAAAAGAAGAGCATGTCGATTCCCGATACGGGAGTCCGGCGGTGGCTCGTCTCATCACCACCGTGATGAAGCGCGGCAAGAAATCTCTCGCCGAACGTGTGGTGTATACCGCGATTGATAAATCGCGCGAAGGCTCTGATTCAGTCGATCCGCTGGAAATTGTAAACAAGGCGCTCGAAAACGTCCGTCCCAGACTCGAGGTGCGATCGCGTCGGGTCGGTGGCGCGACCTATCAGGTGCCAATGGAAGTGACGCCCGCGCGGCAAGTCTCGCTGGCCATGCGCTGGATTGTGAAATTTGCCGACGGACGCAAGGGGTTACGATTGGCTGACGCGCTGGCGCAAGAACTCAAAGACGCCGCGGCCGGTCAGGGTAACGCGATCAAGAAACGCGACGACACGCACAAGATGGCGCAGGCAAACCGCGCATTTGCGCATTTCCGGTGGTGACAACTATGGCAACGGCGACCATGGAACAAAAGAAGGCACCGGCGAAAAATCCAAACTCGCCGAATCGCAAGTTTCCATTGGAGCGCACTCGCAACATCGGGATCGCGGCGCACATTGACGCCGGTAAAACAACGATCACCGAGCGCGTCCTATTTTACACCGGCATGATCCACAAGATGGGAGAAGTGCACGAAGGCACCACCGTCACGGATTGGATGGAGCAAGAGCGCGAACGCGGAATCACGATCACTTCGGCAGCGACAACGTGCAGTTGGTCGCAACGTAAGGAAGAAGGGGTCTACAAAATCTTTGAAGGCGTCAAGCAGCGTATAAACATCATTGACACACCCGGCCACGTGGATTTCACCGCTGAGGTGGAGCGTTCGCTCCGTGTGCTCGATGGCGCGATCGCAGTGTTCGACGGCGTAGCCGGCGTGCAGCCGCAATCCGAAACCGTTTGGCGTCAGGCAACCAAGTACAACGTGCCGCGTCTGGCGTTCATCAACAAAATGGATCGTGTCGGCGCAGATTTTGAAATGTCAGTCGACAGCATCCATAAAAAACTCGGCGCCAATGCGTGGCCGGTTTTGTTGCCGCTCGGAAGGGAAGATCAGCTGCGCGGCCAGCTCGATATCATCAATAAGAAGGCGATCATTTACTCCGATGACGATCAGTTTGGGTCAACCTATGAAGTGACCGATATACCGAAGGAGTACGTGGACATTGTCGAGAAGGCGTACAACGATCTGCTACAACAGGTTTCTAATCTCGACGATCAAGTCGCCGAGGCAGTACTCGAAGAACGCGAAGTCACGCCAGAGTTGTTGAAGGCCGGAATTCGTCGCCAAACAATCGCGAACAAATTCGTGCCGGTGATCGGCGGCTCTGCTCTCAAGAACATCGGTATTCAATATTTGGTCGATGCGGTTGTCGATTATCTGCCAAGCCCGCTCGATATTCCGCCAGCGAAAGGCCAGAACCCAGACACGGGCGAGCCAATGGAAGCGATGACTGACGACAACGGCGCGTTCTGTTCGATCGCGTTCAAATTGTGGAGCGATCCATTCGTCGGCAAGCTCGTGTTCTTCCGAGTTTATTCCGGTTCCCTCAGCAAGGGCGACACTGTTTACAATCCGCGCACGAACAAACGTGAGCGGATTTCGCGTTTAATTCAGATCCAGGCCGACAAACGCGAAGATATCGAGACCTGTTACTCGGGCGATATCGCCGCAATCGTGGGAATTAAAAACATTACCACTGGCGACACCCTCTGTGATGAGGATCATCCAATTCTTCTCGAGCCACCGTCGTTTCCGGATCCGGTTATATCAATGGCGATTGAACCAAAGACGAAGCTCGATCAGGAAAAAATGGCCACCGCGTTGCAACGGCTCGCCGAGGAAGACCCGACGTTCCGCGTGTATACGCACGAAGATACTGGCCAAACGATCATTGCCGGCATGGGCGAGTTGCACCTGGAGATCATTCGAGACCGAATGTTTCGGGAGTTCAAAGTGGACGCGAACGCCGGGAAACCGCAGATCGCATATCGTGAAACGATCACCACCGGTGCGCATGGCGTCGGCAAGTTGATCAAACAATCGGGCGGCCGCGGTCAGTATGGACACGTAGAAGTGGACGTGCGACCTGCCGCGCGCGGCAACGGTCTAACCGTCGAGAACAAGATCGTGGGTGGAATCATTCCGAGGGAATACATCCCGGCGGTCAAAAAAGGGATCGACGAGGCCGTGCTTAACGGTGTTCTGGGCGGCTATCCTGTTGTCGATGTGGAGGTGGACATTGTTTACGGTTCATTCCACGAAGTCGATTCCAATGAACTCGCGTTCAAGATGGCGTCGATTTTCGCCATGAAGGACGGCTTTAAGCAGGGGAAACCCATTCTGCTGGAGCCGATCATGAAGGTGGAGAACCTGACGCCGGAAGAATATCAGGGTGATATTTGCGGCGACTTGAGCCGGCGGCGTGGCGCGATCAATAGCATCGAGACACGCGGGAACCTGGTGATTATTCACGCGATGGTGCCGCTTGCGGAGTTGTTCGGATACGCGACGGCGATCCGGTCGTTGTCGAAAGGACGTTCGAGTTATTCCATGGAGCCCTCGCACTTTGAGCCGGTCCCAGCGAATTTAGTCGCGGCGATTCTCGATCAAAAGGAGGCGAAATGAGCAATGGCCAGCGCATCCGCATTCGCCTGAAAGCATTCGATCACCGCATGCTGGACCAATCCGCCATCGAGATTGTGGATACTGCCAAGCGCACGGGAGCGCGGGTGGCCGGGCCGATTCCGCTGCCGACGTTGATCGAGAAGTTTACAGTGAATCGTTCTCCGCACGTGGACAAAAAATCGATGGAACAATTTGAAATTCGCACTCACAAGCGGCTGTTGGACATCATCGAGCCAACGGCGAAGACGGTGGACGAATTAAAGAAACTAAATTTGCCTGCGGGCGTTGACATCACTATCAAAATTTAAGCGGAGGCGCCTCTGAAACATTTGCCATTGAATGGTCATGAGCATCGGACTTCTTGGACAAAAAATTGGTATGACCAGCGTTTACGACGCAAAGGGCCGGTTATGTCCCGTAACAGTGATCGCTGCCAGTGATAATGTTTTGTTGCGTCGTTTGACCGAAGAAAATGAAGGTTATTCGGCTGTTCAGGTGGGATTCGGGACCCAGAAAGAATCGCGCGTGACCAAAGCGTTGCTCGGTGAATTTAAGAAGGCCGGCGTCGGTCCGCAGAGATTTGTGCGAGAATTTCGCCTGCACACCGATCTTCCCGAGGGGGAAATCAATTTGAGCGTTACGCAATTTCAGCCGGGTGACTTCGTCGATGTGATTGGCCGTTCGAAAGGCAAAGGTTTTCAGGGTGTGATGAAGAAGCATAACTTCGCGGGACAAGGCGCGGCGCACGGCTCGAAGACGCACCGGCGAATTGGGGCAGTGGGCAATCGTTCTACTCCGGGCCGCATTTGGAAGAACCAGGGAATGCCGGGTCATATGGGCGATCAGCGGGTGACGGTGCAAAATCTCCAGGTCATCCAAGTACGCGAAACGGAAAAAATTATTTTGGTGAGCGGCGCAGTGCCGGGAGCGAACGGCAGTTACGTCATTATTCGTCCGGCAATCAAACATCCTGAACGGCTATTGGCGCTACATGCTGAGCACCGAGTGCATGAGGAAGAAGAGAAGGCGAAGAAGCCGAAAACCTTAAGAGAAATGGCGCAGAAGAAATGAGCGCAAAAGTTTTAACCAAAGCCGCAGCGAAGGAAGCAAAGATCGACATCATCGAGGATGGTCGTGGCACACAAGCTGTGCACGATGTGATCGTCGCGACGCGCGCGGCCAGGCGTTCCGGTTCGGCCAACACGAAGACGAAAGCTGAAGTAGATCTGTCCGGCGCTAAACCGTGGCGGCAAAAAGGAACCGGCCGTGCCCGGGCTGGTTACAAGTCGTCCCCGATCTGGCGAGGCGGCGGCGTCGTCTTTGGGCCGAAGCCACGTGATTATTCTAAGAAAGTTGCGAAATCAGTTCGACGACTCGCTTTTCGAAAGGCGCTCAGCGAACGCATCAATGCCGGAGACGTCTTGACCATCGACGACTTCGTAGTGCCGCAGTTAAAGACCAAAGCGTTTATCGATCTTCTCAGAAAACAGACCGATGCGGAGAGAGTCCTCATCGTATCTGATTCGTTTGACGAAAAAACCTACAAATCGGCTCGCAACGTGAAGCCGGCGCGACTTGCCACTGCTTCAGACGTCAACACGGAGGAATTGCTCCGGTTCCAAAAAATTCTGGTTACGCAAAAGGCCTTGGAAAAACTGGCGGAAAGAACGCACCTGTCTTCGTCTAAAGCTACGGCGCGATAAAATGAACGAGCCCCACGAGATTATTAAGACCGCGTCGTTGACGGAGAAGTCAACATTGATGAGCGAGAAGCAGAACAAGTATGTGTTCCGCGTCAGCCCGAAGGCCAACAAGATTCAGATCAAGAACGCAATCGAGCGGCTATTCCAGAAAAGAGTGGTTAACGTGAATACTTGCAATTATGCGGGCAAGGAGAAACGGCTGCGCGGACCACTTGGGCGTCGCCCGCGATGGAAAAAAGCCATCGTGACTTTAAAGGAGGGCGAGAAGATCGATCTAATCTGATCGCAGGAAACTATGGCCTTAAAAGAATTTCGCCCGTTAACGCCTACGCAGCGGTTCAAATCGCTGCCTGCCTTCGAGGAGATTACGAAAGGACGCCCTGAAAAGAGTTTGCTTCAGCCGAAGAACAGATCGGGCGGCCGCAACAATCGCGGCCGGTTGACTTCGCGACACATCGGTGGCGGTCATAAACACAAATATCGGAAAGTTGATTTCAAACGTAGCAAGCACGGAGTCGGGGCGGAAGTGATCGGCATCGAGTACGACCCGAATCGCTCCGCGCGCATTGCTCTTATCAAATACGCCGACGGCGAATTAAATTACGTCATCGCGCCGAACGGGCTTCAAGTTGGAGCGACTCTTACAGCGGGAAATGATGTTGCGCCCGAGTTAGGAAACGCGCTGCCGCTTCGCGCCATTCCTCTCGGCACGAGCGTTCACAATATTGAATTGATTCCGGGACGCGGCGGCCAGGTCGCGCGCTCTGCCGGGCAACAAGCGACGCTTACCGCCCTCGAAGCCGGGTACGCGCTGGTGAAGATGCCCTCGGGCGAAATTCGCCGGATCCACGAGAATTGCTTCGCCACAATTGGTCAGGTCGGTAACGTCGATCACATGAATGTCTCGAGCGGCAAAGCGGGACGGACTCGCTGGCGAGGGCGCCGGCCGCATGTCCGAGGTATGGTGATGAATCCCATCGATCATCCGATGGGTGGTGGGCAGGGGAAATCGAAAGGTGGTGGCGGTCGCCATCATCCGGTCAGCCCTTGGGGACAGTTGGCGAAAGGTTTTAAGACGCGCGCGAAGCATAAGCCGAGCGATCGATTCATTTTGGAAAGGAGACGAGCGAAGAAGAAATCTTAGAACGAGAATCGAGACCCGAGGTTTGTGAAGCAGTTTGCGAACCTCGAATCTCGATTCATCGATCACGAATGACTTGCAATTTATGGCTAGATCGCTAAAGAAAGGACCCTTCGTCGAGTCGTATCTTCTTGAGAAGATCGACAAGATGAATGCGTCGGGCGCTAAGAAACCGATCAAAACCTGGTCGCGGCGTTCGATGGTGACGCCGGACTTTGTCGGCCACACGTTTCTGGTACACAACGGTAAAACGTTTACCTCCGTTTTTGTCACCGAGAACATGGTTGGACATAAGCTCGGCGAATTTTCGCCTACACGCGTGTTTAGGAAACATGGTTCGCACACGGCGAAGGTGACCAAGTAGAAGGAATTTAGAATTGCCATTTTCCAATTGCCCGTTGAATGGACACGGCTACGGCCGGTTCAAATTGGCAATTGTCTTTTGGCAATTGGTAACAATCGGGTTGTTTTGCGGGGCTGCTTTGGCAGCGAATGCACAAACGGGTAGTTCTTTGTCAGAATCTAATACTGAAAAGGTAACGCAATCGGCGTCGGCTGGGTCTTTGCCAGCGGAAGCTGAGGAATTGCAAAGGCAATGGGCGATCGCGCAGGAATCGGTAAAGGCATTGACGAGCAGCCTGGCCGAATCCAACGCGGAGGCGGAAGAGTTGCGACGCAAGTATTCCGATCTGCAATTGCGAATGGAAGCGCTTGGCCTCGCATCAGCCAACAAAGACCGGGCGAAACTCGAGCAGCGTTTGCTTGCTGCGGTGAGCGATCTTCAGTTGGCGCAGAAAGCCCGCGATGAGTACCGCGACCAGATGTTGCGACTCAACGAAGCGATCTTGCGCTACCTGAAAACGTCGCAGGGCGGTGATGCGCAGGCTCGCATGGATGTGGAGACGCAATTGCGCAGTACCAATGACCTGGTCGCCGGATTGACCAACCCGGTAGAGGCGCCAGAGCCGACTTTGATGGACGGAAGCGTGGTCAGCGTTAAGCAGGAGTGGTCCTTTGTGGTCGGTAACCTGGGCGAAAAACAAGGGGTCAAGATTGGGATGCCGATGCGGGTAATGCGCGACGACCGAAAGATCGCGAGCCTGCGTGTGGTTGACGTGCGGCAGAAAATTTGCGGCGCTGTTATTCAGGAAATGGATTCGAAGAAGGAGAAAATTAAGGTGGGGGACCGCCTCCAGGTGGATGCGCAACCCGATGTAAGTTTGAGATAATGGAAGTCAGATCAACATACAGGTATGCGCGAATTTCGCCCTTCAAAGTGCGCGAAGTTACGCGTGAGATACAGGGTCTGCCGGTTTCGGCCGCGCTCGACCTGCTGACGTTCACGCCGAAGAAAGCGGCACTGCTAATTGGCAAAACGCTGAAAAGCGCAATCGCAAATGCAGAGAACAACGCGAATCTCAAACCGGACGGCTTGGTAGTGAAAGAAGCGACCGTGGGCGAAGGTCCAACGTTCAAGCGGATCATGGCGCGTGCTCGTGGCAGTGCCAGCCGGATTTTGAAGCGCACCAGCCACATTCGGATCGTGCTGTCGGACGAGATTCCTATCGAAACGCGAGAGAAACGAAGAGCGAAGCGGGAAGCCGAAAAGAGAGCTGCAAAGAAGGAGATGACAGGGAAAGCGACAGAGGGCGCGGCGACCACGCCGGATCAAAAATCAACGAAGTCGAAGCGGACAGCGAAGCCGAAGAAATAACTACTTTAAAGCTATGGGACAAAAAGTTAATCCAATTGGATTTCGCCTAAACGTGAACCGCGACTGGCGCTCGCGCTGGTATGCGTCGCCGCAGGAATTCCCCTCGTTTTTGCATAACGATCTGAAGATTCGCGATTACGTGAAGAAGAAGCTGCAATTTGCCGCGGTGGCGAAGATCGTGATTGAGCGGGCGTGGAATTCCATTCGCGTAACGATTCATACCGCGCGTCCCGGGATTGTCATCGGGCGCAAAGGCGCAGAAATCGAGAAGATGACGGAAGAGATTTCCAAGATGGCCGATGGTAAACAGGTGAAAATCGATATCCAGGAAATCAAGACTCCGGAACTCGACGCGCAGTTGGTTGCCGAGAACGTAGCGCTGCAGATTGAACGTCGCATCGCGTATCGGCGAGCGATGAAAAAAGCAGTTCAAATCGCAATGGATTTTGGCGCAGAGGGAATCAAGCTCCGCTGCTCCGGGCGCCTGAACGGTGCAGAAATCTCGCGTTCGGAATGGTACCGCGAGGGAAAAATTCCGCTCCATACGCTGCGCACGCCAATTGATTACGGTTTCGCCGAGGCCAATACGGTTTACGGAAAAATAGGGGTGAAATGTTGGATGTGTCGAAAAGAAGAGCGGCCTGCGGAAGCGCCAGCCGCACCTGCTGCCCCTCCACCGCCGCCGCCGGAGCCTGCCCAAGTTTAGGAGAGCCGCTATGCCATTGATGCCCAAACGCGTGAAGTATCGGAAGGCCCAGCGGGGGAGCCGAAAGGGTACGGCTTCGCGCAATCTCAGGATCGATTTTGGCGAGTTCGGATTGCAGACACTCGAACGCGCGTGGATTACTAACACGCAACTGGAAGCCGCCCGCGTCGCGCTTACTCGCAACATGAAACGCAAAGGCAAACTGTGGATCCGCGTCTTCCCGGACAAGCCGGTAACCGCGCGTCCACCGGAAACGCGCATGGGTAAAGGCAAAGGACAGCCCGAATTTTGGGTCGCAACGGTGCGGCCCGGCAACATTTTGTTTGAGCTCGATGGCGTGCCGGAATCTGTCGCGCGCGAATCACTGCGTCTGGCGGCGGATAAGTTGCCTGTGCGAACCAAGTTTCTAACGCGGCATCACGTGGCGGCTGCTTAACGATCATGAAGATGAAAGAATTCATCGAACTGGGGATAGACGAATTGCTGATCAAACGACGCGACCTGCGTCAGGAGACTCTGCATCTACGCCTGCAACAGCAGAGCGGACAGCTCGAGCAGCCAAGCAGGCTGCGCCTGTTGCGGCGGGACCTCGCCAGAATTGAAACAGAGCTATCGCATCGCGCGAAAAAGGCTGAGACAAAATAGATTATGGCCGAACAACAATCTCCGTCGCCACAAGCATCAACGTTAACGCCGTCGGCAGCTCGTCCCGCGCGCAAGACGCGCACCGGCGAAGTGGTTTCCAGCAGCATGGACAAAACGATCGTGGTGAGGACAGTCACGCGCGTGCCGCATCCGAAATTCGGCAAGATCGTCAAACAGATGAAGAAATTTTATGCCCATGACGAACAGAATGAAGCGAAGGCCGGCGACACTGTTCGTATTATGGAAACGCGTCCGCTGAGCAAGCTGAAGCGATGGCGCCTCGTGGAGGTCATTCAAAAGTAAAATTCCAATGGTGCAACTTCGTTCCAGACTCGATGTGGCAGACAACTCCGGCGCGCGCATGGCGACGATGATCGGCGTGATCGGCAAACAGACGCGTTACGCCGGAATCGGCGACGTGATCACTGCCAATGTAAAGGAAGCCAGCCCGAATGGCACCGTGAAGAAGGGAGAAGTGGTTCGAGCGGTTCTCGTTCGTACGAAACAGCCGATCCGGCGTGAGGACGGCTCACTGCTGCGCTTTGACAACAATGCCATCGTGATCATCGACAAAGATTTGAATCCTCGCGGCACGCGCATTTTTGGGCCGGTCGCACGCGAATTGCGCGAGCGCAATTTCATGAAAATTGTCTCGCTCGCGCCGGAGGTTTTATGAACCGCATCAAGTGTCACGTTAAAAAAGGCGATCAGGTCGAGGTCATTTCCGGGAATTTCCGTGGTTCTTCGGGGAAAATTCTCGCGGTACTTGTTGGAAAGCAGCGTGTGCTGGTCGAAGGGGTTCGCATTATTAAGAAGCACCTTCGCAAATCGCAGGATAATCCGAGCGGCAAGATCGCCGAACGCGAGGGCCCGATTCACATTTCGAATGTGCGATTGCTCGAGCGCGAGAAACCGGAGAAGGGCGCAAAATCAGAAAAAGGGAAAAAACGAGAGCGTCCCGAGCGCGGCGAGGGGAACCGCAAATAGGAGGTGGCCAGCATGGAAAACGAATTTCGTCGTCACTACAAAGAACAAGTAATGCCGGCGCTAAAAAAGCGTCACGGCTACAAAAACCTCCATCAGATCCCAAAAGTGGAGAAGGTCGTGATTAATACTTCGGTTGGGTCGCAATCCGACGTGAAGCAGGCGTTGGAAGAGGCAAAAGCGGAGCTGGTGTTCATCACAGGCCAGCGTCCGGTGGAAACGCTGGCGAAGAAAAGCATCTCCAATTTCAAATTGCGCAAGGACCAGGCGATCGGAGCAAAAGTCACCTTACGCGGCGAACGCATGTACGAATTTCTCGAGCGGTTTATTAAGGCCGCCCTCCCCCGCATTCGCGACTTTCGCGGTGTACCACCGCGTTGTTTCGATAATCACGGCAATTACACCCTCGGCATTTCAGACCAGTCAATTTTCCCTGAAATCGAGCTCGACAAAATCAAGCGTAATATCGGATTTGATGTTACATTTGTCACCACGGCGCGAACGGACGAGGAAGCTAAATCGCTGTTAAGCGAGATGGGGATGCCGTTCAGCGACCGGGCGAAGAAGCCCGCCGCATCAGCCGCCTGATTTCATATGAGTACTGTTACAGACCCTATTGCTGATTTTCTGGCGCGCGTCCGCAATGGCACGCGTGCGCAACGGCCGGAGGTGCTCGTTCCATATTCCAGGATTAAGGCCGAGCTTGCACGTGTTTTGAAAGAGGAAGGTTACATCTCCGATTATTCGGTCGATACGAGCGGAGCGCATCCGCGAATCAAGGTCGTCAATAAGCTTGTGGACCGGTCGAGCGCGATTGCGGGGCTGCGCCGGATTAGTCGGCCCGGGTTGCGCCGTTATGTTGGCGCAGATGAAATCCCGCGAGTCCTTGGTGGGATGGGTCTGGCGATCCTTTCCACTTCGCGCGGCATTTTATCGGGGCGCGAAGCGAGAAAGCAAAAGATAGGCGGCGAACTGCTGGCGTACGTTTGGTAAATTTATGTCGCGAATTGGAAATAGAGCGGTTGAGATTCCCGATAAGGTTAAGGTGAACATCGGCGAGGGAGGACAGGTGTCGGTGGAAGGGCCGAAGGGAAAACTCCAGTGGACGCTTCCGCACGAGATCAGGGCGAGCGTAAAGGACAACCGTGTGTCGGTCGTGCGTGGAGCGGAAACGCGCAACGCAAAAGCATTGCATGGACTTTCGCGCAGTCTCGTGCACAACATGGTTCAGGGCGTCAGCGAAGGGTTTACCAAGCAACTCGAGATCGAAGGCGTCGGTTTCAGAGCGGCTGTGCAGGGATCGAATCTCAACCTGAGCCTGGGCTTTTCGCATCCCGTTACATTTCCGATCCCGAACGACATCAAAATCACTGTGGCCGATAACACCAAAATCACGATTCAGGGCGTCGATAAAAAGTTAGTGGGACAAGTTGCAGCCGACATCCGCCGTTTTTATCCTCCGGAGCCGTACAAGGGCAAAGGGGTTCGCTACGCGGGCGAGCAGATTCGTCGTAAAGAGGGCAAGACCGTTCAATAGGCATGGCGACGATTCGCAAGGCAGCGCGGCAGCGCATTCATCGCAGGATCAGGCAAAAAGTTGCAGGTACAGCGCAACGGCCTCGACTGGCAGTTCATTTGTCCGGGAAACATATTTATGCCCAGGTGATCGATGACGATGCTGGACGCACAATCGCCGCCGCATCGACGGCTGAGCGCTCGTTGCTGGGCGGCGGCAAAGCGCAGGCAAACCGAGGTGCGGCGGAATTGGTCGGTAAGGCAATCGCCGAACGCTCAGTGGCGAAGAAACTAGAGCGCGTTGTTTTTGATCGCGGTGGGTTCCTCTACCATGGAAAAGTGAAGGCACTGGCAGATGCAGCGCGTGCTGGCGGATTAAAATTTTAATATTCATGAATCACCCAAGCTCAGGAAGACGAACAGACTCACGCAGGCAGGATAGGGCCAGCACGGCAAAGGGCGACACGAGCGAGAAGGTCGTGTTTATCAATCGCTGCGCGAAAGTCGTAAAAGGTGGGCGTCGATTCAGCTTTAGCGCCTTGATTGTGGCTGGAGATCACGATGGCCGGGTGGGATACGGGTTTGGAAAGGCCAATGAAGTTTCCGAGGCGATTCGCAAGGCTTCAGAGGCCGCGCGCAAATCGATGGGAAAAGTTTCGCTGAACGAGAATACCATCCCGCATGAAGTGATCGGCGAATTCGATGGTGCGCGAGTGCTATTGCGCCCTGCTTCGCCTGGGACCGGGATCATTGCTGGTGGCGGGGTGCGAGCCGTTGCGGAAGCGGTTGGCATTCGCGACGTCCTGGCCAAATCGCTTGGATCAAGCAATCACGCCAACGTGGTGAAAGCGACCATAGCTGCGTTACGATCGCTTCGGCGGAAAGATGAAATCTTCAAGCTGCGCGGAATTGCGTCACGCGACGGAAGGGGGCAACTACATGGTGCGGCTTCATAATTTGCGGCCGCGTCCCGGCTCACGCCATCGCGTTAAACGCCTCGGCTGCGGTGAAAGCTCCGGCCATGGAAAGACCAGCGGGAAAGGGCACAAAGGCCAAAAGGCGCGTTCCGGTGGAAGTATTCGTCTCGGGTTCGAAGGCGGACAAATGCCCTTGATTCGACGATTGCCGAAGCGCGGATTCAACAATGCGGCATTTCAGAAACGTTACGCGATCGTGAACGTAAGTGAGCTCAATGCATTTGAGGCCGGCACGGTGGTAAACGAACAATTGCTGCGTCAATCGAATCTCGTCCGCGGTCATTTCGCCGGGATAAAAATCCTTGGCGAGGGCGAACTAAAGCACGGTTTGAAGGTGCAAACGGATAAGGTCAGTACGACCGCCCGCGAAAAAATCGAGAAGGCCGGGGGAACCGTTACGTTGCTTGAAGGGCGCAGAATTGAGAAGGGCGAAACAGATGGTGCTCCGTCCGAAGCGAAGCCGGACGCCGCGGCCACGACAGCCAGGCCGCGTCCGAAGGCGAAGGCGAAAGCCGAATCGCTCAGGAAAAAGCGAGAATGATTTCTGCGTTTTTAAACACAGTCAAAATACCCGAGCTGCGCCGGCGCATTTTATATACGCTGGCCGTGATCGTGGTTGTGCGTTTGGGGGCTGCAATCACCACGCCGGGTGTCAATCAAGGCGTTTTACAGGAGTGGTTTCACACTTCGTTGAGCCAGCGCACCGGAGGCGGTTTGGCGGCGCTCTTCAACTTGTTTAGCGGTGGAGCGCTGGAAAACTGCGCCGTGTTCTCCCTCGGCATCATGCCGTACATCAGCGCGTCGATCATGATGCAGTTGTTGACTGCGGTGATTCCGCAACTCGGCAGGCTGGCGCGCGAAGATGGCGGTCGCCAGAAAATCATGCAGTTGACGCGCTACACCACACTCGTGCTGTGCATTTTTCAAGGCTACCTGTTGGCCCTTTCGTTTCAGCACCCGGAATCGTATCACACCATGCTTCCGGGGATCACTGATACGATCAGGCAACTTGGCGTCCCGCTGGTGGACGATCTTGGCTGGAAGTTCCGAATTATAACGGTGATTTCCCTAACGACCGGAACGCTGTTGTTGATGTGGCTGGGCGATCAAATCACCGAGCGCGGTATCGGAAACGGCATCTCCCTCATCATCACCATCGGCATCGTTGCGCGCCTGCCTGCTGCGCTTGTGCAGGCGTGGAAGACTTTTGTGCCCTCGGGGCAAACCGGATCGAGTCAGGTGAATCCGATGGTCCTTGTCTTGCTCGTAGTGGTCCTGATCTTTGTCATCGCCGCAGTAATCGCGATTACGCAAGGCGTCCGGAAAATCACTGTGCAGTACGCGAAGCGCGTGGTCGGCCGCAAAATGTACGGCGGGCAAACGCAGTATATGCCTCTAAAAGTGAATTACGCTGGCGTAATGCCCATTATCTTTGCCTGGGCGTTGCTTCTTTTTCCCGCCACGATTGTTCAGTACGGATTTAGAAATAGTCCCACGGCCGCGCGAATCGCTGCCGGCCTTTCCACCGGTTGGCCGCATTATGTCGTTCTTGCGGCGATGATTTTCTTTTTCAGCTATTTCTGGGTCGCCACGCAGTTTCAACCGACCCAGATTGCGGATGATCTGAAGAAGTACGGCGGTTACATTCCCGGTGTCCGGCCTGGAAAACCAACTGCCGACTTTCTTGATTTCACGATGACGCGATTGACTTTTGCCGGCGCGATTTTTTTAACGCTGATTGCGGTTTTCCCAAGCCTTCTCAGCCAATGGTTGAACGTGCCGGTAATCACCGCTCAGTTCTTCGGTGGCACAAGTTTGTTGATTATTGTTGGTGTCATGCTCGACACCATGCGGCAAGTCGAGACTCACCTGATTCAGCGGCATTACGACGGGTTTTTGCGTAAGGGCCGGATCCGAGGCAGATCGTTTGATCGCGCTGCTTACTCACGTGGCGAAGCGGCGGGCGGCGGCACGTTGATGTGGCTTTACGTGGGTATTGCCGTGCTCGTGATTGCCGGGGTCGCGATCTTTCTGTATGGCCGATAGGTAAAGCGATAGGTGAAAAGGCGGCTTGTTCTTCTCGGCCCGCCAGGTTCCGGCAAAGGCACCCAGGCGGAAATGATTACGCGGCACTTCGGGATTCCCGTGACTTCACCGGGGGCGATTCTTCGCCGTGAACGCGATCTTGGGACACCACTAGGGCAGGAAACTGCCGAAGTACTGCGAAGCGGCGGACTTGTTTCAGATAAAATCATTATTGGACTGATCGAGGATTGGTTGCGATTGCATGGTGGCCATGGATTCGTCTTCGACGGATTTCCTCGAACGCTGCCGCAGGCCGAAAGTTTGATGTCGATGTTGACGAAGTTGCGCACGGCGCTGGATTTGGTGATCTGGCTGGAGGTATCGGAGGAAACAGTGCGCGATCGCATCACCGGGCGCCTTCAATGCGGCGAATGCGGTTTTACGACCAGTTCAGCGAGTGCGCAGTTTGCCAACCGCCCTGTATGCCCGTATTGCGACGGGCGATTGGAGCGTCGTAACGATGATGATCCGGGCGTCTTGCAGACGCGCTTGCAGGAATTTCGCACGAAGACCGAACCGCTGGGAAATTTTTACAAAAAGCTGTCGATCCTGCATCGGATCGATGGCAATCGCGACCGTGAAGCAGTATTCAGTGAAATCTCGCGATTGATCGAGGACAAGACCGCGAAATGATTCCGATCAAGAACGCGAAGGAAATCGATAAAATGCGGCAGGCGTGCCGCACGGCGAGCGACATCCTCGATCGAGTCAGCGACCTGATTCGCCCTGGAATTACAACAAAGGAAGTGGACCAGGCGGCCGCCGATTTCATGAGTGACGCCGGCGTGAAAAGCGCGTTTCTTGGTTATAAGCTCGGGCACCGCGTTTTTCCTGGCAACATTTGCATTTCGCTTAACGACGAAGTGGTCCATGGCATCGGCGGCCAGCGGCGCATTCAGTATGGCGAGATTGTGAAGCTCGACATCGGCATCGTTCAGGATGGTTGGGTTGGAGATAACGCCACCACCGTTCCCGTAGGAATCATCGATGAACGCACGGACCAGTTGCTGCGTGTGACTGAAAACGCGCTTGCCCTTGCAATCAGCGTCGCGCACGAAGGCCGGCGCGTGGGCGATATCTGTGCCGAAATTGAGGATGAAGCGCGCCGCAATGGTTTTTCGGTCGTGCGCGAATTTGTTGGACACGGCGTGGGGCGCAAAATGCATGAGGAGCCGCAAATCCCTAATTACGGCAAACGCGGGAGCGGGCCAAAATTAAGGGCGGGTATGACGCTGGCCATTGAGCCGATGATTAACATAGGCACCTCGGAAGTGCGATTACTCGACGACGGCTGGACAGTTTGCACGGCGGATGGCCTGCCGTCGGCACACTTCGAGCACACCGTCCTGATTACGAAAGATGACCCCGAAATTCTGACATGGCGCGCAAAGACGCAATTGAGGTAGAGGGCACTGTCGTTGAGTTGCTACCTAACACAATGTTTCGGGGTCGAGATTCCAGGTGGGCGTCGCATGCTGGCACACATTTCCGGCAAAATGTGTCTGCACTTCATTCGGATCTTGCCAGGAGACAAAGTTATGCTAGAGATTTCACCTTAGAGATTTGTCGAAAGGGCGAATTATTTATCGCCAAAGATGACGACCCGGCGGGCGGCCGCGGTTTTCGATTTAGCGAATTATGAAAGTACGACCATCAGTAAAAAGGCTTTGTGCCAGTTGCAGGATTGTGAAGCGCAAGAACGTCGTGCGCGTGATCTGCAAGAACCCGCGGCATAAGCAACGTCAGGGGTGATTGCCGCAGTGGAGTATTGATTTATGCCGAGACTATTAGGAGTTGAAATTCCAGCAGACAAACGCGTCGAAGTATCCCTGACGTACATTTATGGAGTGGGTTTTACCACCGCGAGGCGCATTCTTGAGCAGACCAACATTGATCCGAACATTCGCGCAAAAGACCTCACCCCACAGCAGTTGAATGAGATCATTCACGCGATCACTAATAACAAAATCAAAATCGAAGGCGACCTGCGCCGCGAAGTGCAAGGCAATTTGAAACGTTTGCAGGCGGTGAATTGTTATCGCGGCATCCGTCACCGGAAAGGTTTGCCTGTGCGCGGTCAACGCACTTCAACAAACGCCAGAACACGCAAGGGACCTCGCAAGACCGTCGGCGTAATTCGCAATCCCGACGCGAAAGCTGGTAAAGTTTAATTACGATTCACATGGCTGAAGAAACAAATCTCGCGAATACAGACGAAACCAAGACGCCCGGCGATGCCGCGGAACAGGAAGCGGCCCCCAAAGAGGCAGCTCCAAAAGCCGAAGCGACGCCCAAACGTCAGGGGCCAAAGAAAACGGCGAAGCCCAAAAAAGAACAGCAGCCGGCGTCTGCGTCCGGATCGCCGGAAAATCTCTCGCTTTCAACCGACGAGGTGGAGAAGCCGAAGATCGTCAAGGCAAAAGGCAGCAAGAATGTTCATTCAGGGATTGCGCATGTGCTGGCGACTTTCAACAATACCACCGTCACGATTACCGATTTGAAAGGCAACGTGATTGGGTGGTCGAGCGCCGGGAAAGTCGGCTTCAAAGGCTCGCGCAAAAGCACTGCTTACGCGGCCCAAATGGTGGCGCAGGATGCCTCGCGCCAGGCGATGGGGCATGGGCTAAAAGAAGTGGAAGTGTTAGTCAAAGGCCCGGGGGCCGGACGTGAATCCGCTGTGCGTGCTTTGCAGGCTATCGGGCTCGATCTCACGGTCATTCGTGACGTTACACCGGTGCCGCACAACGGCTGTCGTCCGCCCAAGCAGCGCCGCGTCTGAATATGCCGCTTCGACATTTTAACGTTTCAATGCTTTAACGAATCTCATGGCCAGATACACGGGACCAAAAACAAAAGTAAGCCGCCGCTACGGCGTACCGCTGTTCGGTTCGTCGAAAGCGTTGGAGCGGAAGAATTATCCACCCGGCATGCACGGCCCGCGAGGCTCCCGGCGCAAGCAATCGGAGTACGCGATTGCACTCGGTGAGAAACAGAAGCTGCGCTATCAGTACGGACTGCTTGAGCGACAATTCCGGCGCATTTTCCAGCGTGCACTGCGCAAGCGCGGCGTCACCGGTGAAACGCTTCTTCAGTTGTTGGAAACCAGACTCGATAATGTCGTTTACCGGCTTGGCTTCGCGAATACCCGCAGCGCGGCGCGCCAACTGGTGTCACATGGCCATGTGCTGGTGAATGGCCGTCGCGTCAACGTCGCTTCTTATAATGTGAAAGCAGGCGACGAGATCACGATCAAGGACAAGCCAAAAACGCGCCAACTCGTGCTGCGTAACCTCGATCTTACGCAAATCGTTCCCGTGCCCGACTGGCTCACCGTCGATCGCGATGGTCTCAACGGCAAAGTCGCGCGCATCCCCTCTCGGGAGGAAATGCAGCCGATTGTGAACGAGCAGCTCGTCGTCGAGCTGTATTCGCGATAGAGCGGCTTTTAGCCGAACCACCCGAACCAACTCCGCGTTATTTGGGGCGTTATCACGGAAAACTACCTAATTTTGTTCGTGACATTCAGGTAGCGCTTGGAGAAAAGACTGCCAGTACCAACAGTCAATCTCTGAATTGTGGACGTGCCGAACAGAATTCGCGCGGTGCAAAAGGCGATGGGTGTTGACGCCGACGGCAACCCGGGGCCGGAGACGTGGGAGGCGATCTGTAATCGCATATGTCCCAAGGCGGAAGCTGGACCGATTGGCGCAGCGGACCTCGCGTCGCCGCCGTCGTCACTACAGGCGAGCGATCGTGTCGATGATCGGAGCGAGAAAATCATTGCGACGTTATTGCCGGAAGTGCAGCCATATCCACGGGCTTTGGTAAAGAAAGCGGCCCAGCATGGGATCACGATCAAAATACTCAGCGGCCTGCGCACGTACGAGGAGCAGAACGAACTTTTCGCACAAGGCCGCACCAAGCCTGGAAGGACCGTGACCAATGCGCGCGCTGGTTTTTCGAATCACAATTTCGGGATTGCGTTCGATATCGGGATCTTTGAAGGCACCAAATACATTGATGAATCGCCGACGTACAAAGCTATCGGTATTCTCGGAATGGATTTGGGATTGGAATGGGGTGGCAATTGGAAAACAATTGTCGATCAACCACATTTTCAACTACGGCCGAAATGGGCCGCTGAAATCAAGGAAAGGGATATGCTGGCGGAGTTGCGTACGCGTAAGGAATCAGGCAAGGGAACGTACGTGTGAGAATGGACTGAATCTTCGCTCCGAGTGCGGCGATAGGCGCCCAGGTCTTAATTCGACACAGAGACCGTCGCTACAGTTGACCCTCCAGATACTTCAACGCTTTGTCGTAACTTTTCCGCTCGAGGTAATGGTTCAGTCGGGGATCGATTGAAGATGGAAGTGAGTGATGCAGCCGATCGATCTTTTCTGAGACCGCGCGCAATCGAGCAATGTGTCTTGCTTGGTCGCGACGGCTTTCCTCGTCCCCAATTACTGCGAGCCGTTCTCGCAAAGCCTGCTCCAGATCGGCCAAAGCACTTTCCATTGTTTACTACAGCTGTTTCCTGCGTTCAACGACGCCTCTCGGCCAGCAACTGTCGCCTCGCTTCAAGCCAATCGGAATCAGCGTCGCCGGACAATGCAAGTCTGCGCCGCCGTTCGGAGATGAAATATGCGCGGAGACGAACTTCGTCCTCTAAAGGTTCACCAGACGGGCGTGTTGGCTCTGCCTGTAGAGACGCTGAAAGCTGTGTTGTCCCGCCAGTCTTATCTTTCCTTGCGTCCGGCTTGCGTGTTTTTTTGACGGTACTGCTACGTCGTGCGCTATGGCGTTTGCTGGTGTTTTTTGTTGCGGCGGGCGCCCTCGATTCTCCAGGAGGCTGACTTTTGTTTTCGATATTTTTCGTTTTTCTCGGCACGGATTAATAAGGTTTGATAACCTTCGTTTATCGTTGATCGGCTCGTTCGCAAGTGCTTTCTCGCCCTTGCCTGTGAGATGGGTTAACGTGAAGAAAGATGGTTGGGGTGAAGCATTTCGTTTTCCGCTGGGCTGCCACGACGATTGCGGTGATGGTCGCCTCGTCTGTAATTCGCGGGATCCATTATGATACTGTCGCGGCTTTGATCGGGGCATCTCTCTTGCTCGGTATTCTCAACGCGTTTATTCGCCCATTTTTATTGATCCTTAGCGCGCCCGTCATTCTCCTTTCGTTGGGCTTTTTTATTCTCGTTTTGAATGGACTCTTGCTGCTTCTGGTGCCCAGCGTGGTTGCCGGATTTCATGTCGACAGCTTTTGGAGCGCATTTTGGGGCGCGATCGTGATCAGCATTGTCAGTTGGGTGTTGAGCGCATTTTTTCGCGGCAGCGATGGACGCGTGCATATATTGACGCATCACCCCGAAATACGCCGCGTTCACGGGCGAGTGTTGGAAGACGACCAGCGCCATTGACCCGGCAATTTGGGGTCATTGATCGAGATACTTGCTGAGCCGAAAGCGGAGTTCTGTGCGCGCGCGAAAAAGCACGCTTTTTACAGCCGGCACCGAAAGATCGAGCACATCGGCGATTTGCTCATAACTGAGCTGCTCGTATCTGCGCAGCACGAGCGCCATCCGCTGCGTATCTGGTAGCCGCTGAATTGCTTCCTCGATTGCTTGTTGCAGTTCCGACTCGAGGAGAGATGCGTCCGGTGCTAGGTTCGTTTCATCCTTGAGAGGCTTATCCTCAGCGCCGGGTTCTGATTGAAGGGGTACCTGGGGCCGACGTTTCGTACGTCGCATCTCGTTAAACACCAGGTTGCGCGTAATTTTCAACAGCCACGTGGTGAACTTGGCGCGCGCAACATATCGTCGCGCGCTTTTCCAGACGCGGATAAACACCTGCTGTGCGATATCTTCCACGTCCGAACTGCTGCCTAGCATTCGCGCGACCGTGCCTGCCACCAGCGTCTGATGCTTTTGGATGAGCTGCTCCAATGCCTGTGTATCGCCCCGGCCAACGAGCTCCATCAGCCGCACGTCGTCGGCGTCTTCCTCTGATCTGCCCGGATTTTCTCGATCCTTCTGAGACATCGTGACTTAGACGTTGGCACGCCGAAAAGCTTTCCAGAAAAACGCAACTCTCGAAAATTTGGGCGTCCACAACCCTCGTAGCCATCGTTTTTGTTGCAAGCTGGCAGCGCCCTGTACATGCTTGAACAACGGTTAACGAGAGTCCGTCGATGAATTACCAACTCATTCCAAAAGAACTCAGATCGATCGCGGAAAAGGTCGAGGCGCAGCAGCGGATTTCCGAAGCGGATGCTCTCACCCTGTATAACACGAATGATCTCAACGCGCTTGGAATGATCGCGAATGTCTTGCGCGAGCGAAAGAACGGCAACTACGCCACTTACATCCACAATCGCTATATCAATTATTCGAACATCTGCATTTTATCCTGCCAGTTCTGTGCGTTCGCTGCCAAGAAACGCGATGCGCACGCATTTGAATATGCAATCGATGAAATCGTGCAATCCGTGACAAATGCGCTTCCTCTCGGGGTTACCGAAGTGCACATGGTGGGCGGGCTGCATCCGAGCTTGAAGAAAGATTGGTATCTCGATCTTTTAGGACGACTGCGCGCCCTTGATCCCAACCTGCACATCAAGGCCTTTACTGCGATCGAGGCTCGTCATTTGGCCCAGCGTGTTTTTAAGATGCCGGTCCGCGACACGCTGGAAATTTTGCGCGAAGCCGGGCTGGGTTCGATCACTGGGGGCGGCGCCGAAATTTTCGATCCGGTGGTGCGCGACCAAATCTGCCGGGGCAAAGAAACGGCGGCCGAATGGCTTGATGTGCATCGCACCTGGCATTCGATGGGTGGCCGTAGCACTTGCACGATGCTCTACGGGCACATCGAAACAATCGCGCATCGGACTGATCATTTGCGTCATCTACGTGAACTGCAGGATGAAACCGGCGGGTTTACCGGATTTGTTCCATTCGCATTCGAACCCACCCAATCCCACGGGATCCTCGCCCACATAAAGCGCGCCTCTGCATTTGAACAGTTGCGCAATCTCGCCGTAAGCCGGATTTACCTCGATAACATCGACCACCTGACCGCTTATTGGGTCAGCCTTGGATTGCCGCTTGCGCAGGTCTCCCTCAGTTATGGCGTGGACGATCTGCACGGAACGATCCTGGAAGAAAAAATTTTCCACATGGCGGGCGCGACGACACCGCAGCAACAGAGCATTGCCGCGCTCGAGTACGCCATTCGCGAAGCCGGGAGGGAGCCGGTGCAGCGCGATAGTCATTATCAACATATTTCTCCGCGTCAGACGACCGAGACACGCGCTGCATCCACGTCAACAGAGCTCGCGTGCGCGTGAGCGGCAGGACGCGACCGCCGGGCGCGCCGCGGAATGAATGATGCGTATCGGCTGCGTAAAATACCTTAACGCTCGTCCACTGATCAGCGGCTGGCCGGGTGAGGTTGAATTCGATCATCCATCGGCATTGTGTCAGCGGCTGGCAAATGGCGAGCTCGATGTCGCGCTTGTTTCCAGCTTCGAGTTTCTGCGCAACCCGATCTATCAAATCGTTGACGACATTTCGATTTCGTCCGATGGCCCGGTTTACAGCGTCATCGTCAGCTACCGTGGTGAGCTTTCCGAGATCGAGGAGATCCAACTCGATCCCGCTTCCAAAACTTCCGTCAATCTATTGCGTTGCCTCCTGGCAGAGCTTGGATTGAAACCGCGTTTCGTCTCCGGAATGCTGGGGAGCACAGGCTGCCAGCCTGTTGTGTCCGGCAGCGTGCCGGACACTGGCAGCGCGCGACTGCTCATTGGCGATCAAGCCATTCAGTTTCGCCAGAAGTACGCTGGTAAATTCCAATTCTTGGATCTCGGCGAGCAATGGAAGAAACTCAGCGGCCTACCGTTCGTTTACGCGCTGTGGTTGATTCGTCCTGAAGTCACCGACGCGGGATCCATCGCTGAACGTCTGCGAAAGCTGCGTGATGAAAACCTGGCAGGTCTCGACGATTTAATCACAAAATCTGTCGCCGGCAGAGTTGATCGAAGCTCCCAAAATATGGCTGAATTCCTCAGTTGTTATTACCGCGAACACATTCGATTCACTTTCGGAGAAAGGGAAAGGCAGGGGCTGCAACGTTTCGCGACTTTGTGTGTAAAGCACGGTCTACTTCCGAGCCGCGATCGGGCGTTCAGCATAGTGTAGACAGGTGGTTTGTAACCAATGCGCTTTCATTGCGATCGATCTTACACTCAACGCGACTCCGGAGTTAAACCGAGATCAAGATCGTAAAGTTGCCAGCCTAAGCCTGTGAAATGGAACCGGAGCTGGATTCCATCGCGGTCGACGACGAAACTGCGCGGTCCGGAAAAGAACGCGTATTTCACTTTCCACGGGTGCCCGCTATTGCCGGGTGTGAAATGAAACGTTCGCGGGGACTTCATGTTCTTCAGCGTTTCTGGATTCGAGAGGAGCGTCGCGATGCCATCCGGTGTGATGTAAGTATCGACGATGGCGTCGATCAGCGTCGGCCCAAGCATACGCCATCGCCCGCGGGGATTCGTTTCCTGCGCGAAGCGCGCTATAAGTTGCCTTTTTAGCGACGCACGAACAGCGGGAAAATCTACGCGCGAACTAATGGCTGCATTGTCTCCGGACTGAAGCGCCACCGTGAACCGCCCAAATGAAAAGTAAGGTGACGCTCCGTAAATCAGTAGAGCGATGACGCAGACGATCACTAACCAGCGGATAATTCTCATTTTTCAAGCATCTTCATTTCGCACGAAGTGCTCACACCTGCGCATGCGAGATGCAAGTGGGCTAAGTCGAGCCCGCTGCCGGGTCCGCCGCCATGTTGTCACGCAATGCGGAGCGAATAAGCTGAGCGATGCAGCACCGATGGATTCTTCCGCCATGCGAAAGTCTGAATGGCGACGCTATTTCGTGGAGCGAAATCTGTGGGTCGGAATGCATCGCGCGATTGCTTTTTCGTAAAGGCTTCCGCAGCGCGGACGAAGTTCAGAATTTTCTCCGACCGCGGCTCAGCTCGCTTAGCGATCCACTTTTGCTTCCGCAAATGCGGACGGCAGTCGCTCGGATTCTTGCCGCGTTGGACTCGCACGAACGCATCGTGCTCTTTGGGGATTACGATGTAGATGGCGTGACCTCTCTGGCGTTGCTCGATGAAATGTTGCGAGGTTACGGCGCATCGCCGGATCTTTTTTTACCGTTGCGCATGGAGGAGGGCTATGGCTTGAGTCGCGAAAGTGTCCAGCGCTGTCTCGAGCAGCATCGGCCGCAATTGCTCATCGCGGTCGACTGCGGCACAGCTTCAACTAGTGAAATCGCCGAGTTAAAAAAATGCGGCGTGGACGTCATTGTGCTCGATCATCACGAGGCAAAATCCGTGCTGCCTGAGTGCGTTGCGCTTGTAAATCCGAAGACTGATTCAGCGTCACCGTTCCACTACCTCTGCAGCGTGGGAATCGTCTTCAAGCTTTGTCACGCCTTGCTAAAGACGCGGCCGTTACCAGGATTTGATTTGAAATCAAAACTTGATCTCGTCGCGCTTGGCACGGTTGCTGACATCGTTCCGCTCGTCGGGGAAAACCGCCTGCTGGTTCACCGCGGTGCGATCGAAGTAGCGCAAACGCAGCGCATTGGTTTGAAGAAATTGCTGCAAGTGGCAGGAGTGCGTCCCCCAATCATGCCGGAGGATATCGGTTACCGGCTCGGCCCGCGACTGAACGCTGCGGGGCGCTTAAGCACCGCGGAAAAATCTTTGCGGCTGTTGCTGACGCATGATGAAAGCGAGGCTGCAAAGCTCGCCACGGTACTGGACCAGCAAAACCGAGAACGCCAGGAAGTCGAAAAGGAAATTCTTGCTGCTGCCATTGCGCAGATTGACAAACAATTCGATGCGCTGCGTGATATCGCCATCGTAACCGGCGCGCATGGTTGGCATCCTGGCGTGCTGGGCATCGTGGCGTCTCGAATCGCTCGAAAATATCATCGGCCCGCAATTGTGATCGGTTTCGACGAGAACGGCATGGGCAAGGGAAGCGGACGAAGCATCGACGGTCTGGACCTCGTTCAAGCGTTAACTAGTTGCGCGGCAACGCTCGAGAAATTCGGCGGCCACGCAATGGCGGCGGGCTTGACGTTGCGTGAAGAAAATTTCCCTCGATTTGCTGAGGCCTTTGGCGCCGCCGCGCGAGACATGCTTTCGGAAGAGGCTCTGCAACGCTGCCTGCGTCTCGATCATGAGTTGCCATTTGCGGAAATCGATGTGCAGTTTCTGCGCTGGCACGAACTGTTGCAGCCATTCGGAAGTGGAAATCGGCAGCCGATCTTCTTTGCGCGCGCCGTCGAACCGGTCGCGCCGCCGCGAATGGTAAACGAAAAGCATCTTATCTTTCGGTTGCGTCAGGGCGACCGAAACCATCGGGCCATTTATTTTGATGGCGCGGCAACTGAATTTCCGGCCCCGCCCTGGGACGTGGCATTCCGAATTGGGGTGGATGAGTATGAGGGCGAAACTTTGGTTGGTATGCGTATTGAGGCGGTGCGACCGGCGGAACCAACATGAAATTAAGTTTGCCCCGCTCCATCCTGAGCGAAGCGGAGCGGAGTCGAAGGATCCAATTGCGCGAGCGTATGGTAGTGCCACGGGGTTCCTCGACCTCGCTCGGAATGACGGAACGTGAATGCGCGACATGATCGACGTCTCAGACAACCTTGAGGAATTAACCTGGGTGCAGCGGCCGCGTCTGCTCGCGCTGCGACGGCTCGGCATTGAGACGGTAGAAGATTTGCTGACGCACTTTCCCCGACGTCACGAGGATCGCACAGAGTTTCCGCATTTTCCGCGGGAAGAAAGCGACGTCCCAATGTGCCTTTGCGGCGAGGTAATTAAAACTTCGCTGCGCCGGTTTGGCGGATGGAAGAAAATCTTTGAAGCAACGGTACACGAATCGCAGCCAAATGCCCTGAGCGAACCGCTCGTGTGCCGTTGGTTCAATCTGCATTACGTGCAGAAAATGATCGCTACCGGCCAGCGCATTGTTGTTTTTGGCAAACCGCGACTTCGCGGCAAGCGAATTTGCATGGATCATCCGGAGTTTGAGGTGATCGAGAACGACGAAGAGATGTCGATCCATTTCCGGCGCATCACGCCGATTTATCCAGCGACCGAAGGTCTTTCACAACGAGTCTTGCGCGGTATTATTTATCGCGTCTTGCAGGAAGTTTCAGACACAGCGTGGGAACCGATTGCTCCCGGCGGTTTGGTGCACGGCAAGCGATTGCACGCGATCCGCGCCATCCATTTTCCAGAGAATTGGGAAGCGCGCGACGCCGCACGTGAACAACTGGTGCTCTCAGAATTCTTCACCATGCAAATGCTGATCGCGTCGCATCGCTTCGAATCATCCTCCCGCCCAGGCCAGTCGCACTGTGGGTCAGGCGCGCTGCTGGACAAATTCCTGAAGGCGCTTCCGTTCGAATTAACGGGTGCGCAGCGAAAAGTGATCACGGAAATCCGGCGCGATCTTACCGCGAATTATCCGATGAACCGTCTTTTGCAAGGAGATGTCGGTTCTGGAAAGACCGTCGTCGCTGTCGCGGCGATGCTCCTTGCGGTTGAAGCTGGATATGAGGCGGCGTTTATGGCGCCAACGCAAATCCTAGCCGAGCAACATTACGATGTGCTGCGGCGCTGGCTCGAGCCGCTGAGCGTGCGCGTGTTGTTGCGAACAGCCGCAAGGCAGGAAGACAGCGGTCCCCTGCCTCTCTTTACGGAGAATGAAAATCTGGCGAACGCCCGCGCCGTTCTGGGGAGTACCGGCTGCCAGCCTGTCGTGTCCGGGAGCCTGCCGGACACCCTTTACCACCGACGCAACTTACCGCATTTTGAGCGACCATGGGCGAAATACGCGGTTACGTTTGCAACACGCAATCATCGGCAGTTGTCACCCAAAGCGCGTGATATCGTGCTTAAATCGATTCTCCGTTGGAAGGACGAACGCTACGAACTTTATGCAACGTGTGTAATGCCGGATCACGTGCATCTATTAATCGAGCCGATGATCGAACGGGCGGACGACTCTGGGAATCCTATCTTTTTCTCGATCTCAAAAATCCTTCACAGCATCAAGTTGTTTACAGCCACGCGAATCAACAAGATTGAAATGACGACGGAGCCCGTATGGGAGACGGAATCGTTTGATCGCTTAATCCGGTCTGAGAGTGATCTACGAGAGAAGTTTCATTACATTACGCGGAATCCCTGGAACTCGGATGTGGCCGAGCACGAAAAGGATTATCCGTGGGTTTGGTATCCTGGGACCTACAAAGCCGAAGAGTTCGCGGCAAGCTGCCGCGAACAACAGGCTGGCAGCCTCTGCTCCCCAGAGATTGCGCTCGGACGCGACCAGCCCCAAATCGTCGTCGGAACGCATGCGTTGCTTTACGAAAACGTTTCGTTCTCAAAGCTGGGGCTGGCGGTCATTGATGAACAGCACAAGTTCGGCGTCGCGCAACGCGCTCGACTAACTGCGGGCGACCCGGTGCCAGATGTGCTCGTCATGACGGCTACGCCGATCCCGCGCACCCTGACCATGACCATCTATGGCGACCTCGACGTATCCACGATTGATGAGATGCCGGGGAACCGTGGAAAAATTGTCACTGCGGTGCGCGATACTTCGAAGCTAGGTGAAGTACTCAGTTTTTTACGATCGGAATTGGAGAAGGGACATCAGCTTTATGTGATCTACCCGTTGATTGATGAAAGCGAGAAGCTGGACGCGAAAGCCGCCGCGGCGGAATACGAACTGTGGCGCGAACGCCTGCATCCATTCCGCTGCGAACTGCTTCACGGACGGATTCCGGCACCGGAGAAACAGCGGATCATGGATCGTTTTCGACGCGGCAACACGAACGCGCTGATTAGTACGACCGTGCTCGAGGTCGGTGTAGATGTACCGAATGCGACGGTGATGCTGATTGAAAACCCGGAGCGTTTCGGTCTCGCGCAGTTGCACCAACTTCGGGGACGGATCGGCCGCGGCGAGCACAAATCGTATTGCATTTTATTAGGCCCTAACCCGGGGGACGAGGCGGCAGCAAAGCTTGCTGTTTTGGAACGAACGACCAACGGCTTCGAAGTGGCGGAAGCAGACTGGGAATTGCGCGGGCCTGGCGATCTGCTCGGCACAGCGCAGAGCGGCTTGCCGGCGCTGAAGATTGGGGATTTGAAACGCGACGCAGAGCTGATGCGACGCGCCCGCGCAGCAGCGATGTCGATCTTCGAGATAGACCCGCGCCTGGAGCTACCTGAAAATCAACGTTTTCGACGGTTTATTGTCGAACAAGAGGGACAGAGTTTCTCGCACGTTAGTTGATGAAAAATCTCGCAAAGTTTTTGCTTTTTGTGCTCCTGTTAAGTGCAGGAATTTCGCTGCTTTACGATTACCGTCTCAAACATGGAGGGTTGAAGTTTTCGGCAGGGCGCACAGCGGAAAAGTACACGTTTGCCTCCGAGCCGGCGGTCAATCCAAAACAAGTTGCATCGCTTGAATCGTTGAATCAGGAGCGGCGTGCGTTGGTGAAGAGTGTCGTTCCATCAGTGGTGGCGGTGAAGACATCGACCAAGATGGTTGTTCGGCGCGAATATGGAATTGATCCGTTCGAATTTTTCTTTCCGAATCAGCGGAGAAACCGCAATCCACGCGACGAAGAGCTGGTGCAGAATTCACTTGGTTCCGGCGTGATCGTGACGAATGAAGGTCACATTATCACCAACAATCACGTCGTGACCGACAGACAGGGCCGTCCGGTTGATGAGATTGAAGTGCAACTGAGCGATGGTCGAACCAAGAAGGCGCGTCTGGTTGGCGCGGATGAACAAGTGGATCTCGCCGTGCTTAAGATTGACGAGCCCGGCCTCAAACCGCTCAAGCTTGCTGACTCCGACTCGGTGCAGCCGGGGGATTTTGTTCTGGCAATCGGTAATCCGCTTGGCTTTGACGAAACGGTGACCGACGGGATCATCAGTTCAAGAGGCCGGCCGAATCGCAGCGATTTCTTCGCTGAGCTGCTGCAGACTAATGCGGCAATTAACCCGGGTAACAGCGGCGGCCCTCTGATCAATCTCCGCGGCGAGGTGATTGGGATCAACACCGTGATCGCCTCGACCACTGGCGGTTCGCAGGGACTCGGTTTCGCGATTCCTTCGAACACGGTTCGTAGCGCGCTGGAGAGCTTGTTAAAACAGGGGCGCATCATTCGCGGATACCTTGGTATCGAGACGGGACCGTTGCAGCAGGGCCCTGTCGGGTCGGATACTGAAGGCGTCACTGTGGGCGGTGTAATCTCCGGGTCGCCTGCAGAACAGGCGGGCGTGCAACCTGGCGATGTCATCCACAGATTCGACGGACGCGACGTGAAGAATTTCAGTATGCTTCGCACGCTCGTCGCCGGCGCGCCGTTGAACAAACAAGTAGAGCTGCAAATCCTCCGGAACGGAAAACCTTTGACGCTGAAAGCACAGATCAGAGAGCAACCGGTCGATTACGAAACTGCGAAAATTCGCCCGCGGGGAAATCAGCCGCAATTACAACCTCCGCGACAGCCGGACAATCAGCAGACCGCTGGCGGTCCGCTGGCATCCATTCAGGTGGATGAATTGACTCCTGAAAAAGCGCGCCAACTCGACCTGCCTCCAAACGTACAAGGCGTGTTGGTAAGAGCGGTCGACCCCGACAGCGGAATAGCGGAATTACAGAAAGGCGACGTGATTGAAGAAATCAACCAGCAATCGGTTACGTCCGTTTCCGAGTACAACAAAATCGCTGCGTCGCTTGACCCAAGCCAGCCACAAGTACTATCGGTTTGCCGCCATCGAGCGCGCTCGTTCCTGGTGTTGCGACCGAGATAAACAGCTGTAGCCGCCTCGCTATGTCGAGGCGCTCCGTTGATGGTGATTTGCACGGCGACACAGCGCCGTTGCTACAACGTGCGATCGAGCACGGCCTTAACCCTAGCACGCAATCGCGTGCCGGCGGCAGACGCCGGAGAGCATTTCCTGGAGCGCGTCAAGAACGCGGTTCACTGATGCTCTCACAGATTCAAAATTCTGTTTGGCGGTGTGTGTGCCCAGCAACTTTCGCTCACCGGCGGAGTGTTCACGGTCCGCTTCAATATGCACACTGAAGTATTCGTAATGGTTGGGATCAGCGAAGCTGTAATGTTTTTTCAGTCCGTCGATCTTTGACTCGCAGATTTCGGGGATTTGACTTTCGTATGCGTACAGCGCCGCCAAACCTTCGGCGGTTGATCCATCGCGACAAACCGATCGGAAAGTGTCGATCAAGTTTTTTGTTTCCGGCCACTTTTCCGATTCGCGCACGTCAGATGCACCAATGCCCAGGCCTTCGGCAAATTGGAGCCAAAGCTGTGGATGATTCGGCGATCCAGCTTCCTCGTCGATTAAATTGTTGAGCAACGTTTTGCGCGTCGTGAGATCATCGCACTTCGCGTGCACCGCCGACAGATATGTCGGAAACGCGGCAACATGATGATAATATTGACGCGCGTAATCCGCGAGGGCCTCCTTGCTCAGCTGCCCGTGTGTCCACGCGAGATAAAAGGGATGTTTCAAGAGATGTTTCGCTGCGATCTCATGATCGATTTGGTCGAGATATCTGTTCATATGATTTTTGCCTCCAGAGATTACGCAGATTTACAAAGATTCATGCAATCTGATTTTTTGTAGCCTGCGATAATTTTGCAGCATCTGTGGATCATTTTCAGGCTGCTTGCAAAATTTGTTTGATTCCGCGGACAGGGATGAGGACCCAGCTTGGGCGATTGTTTAGTTCGTAGCCAATTTCGTATACGGCTTTATCAAGCAAATAGGATTCTACTATGATTTGAAGGTCGTTGCTGTTTTTGGGGATGAAAACCGCATCGGCGGTGGTGTTGAGATAGCTTTGGAGAAAGACGCTACTCATCTGGCGATACCAAAGGTCGGCCCATCGCTCCAGAAAAGGCATGTCTTGCTGGCGCATGGACCGCTGCCACAGCCCCGCGTAAGCGGCATATTGGAACGAGCGCATCATGCCGGCGACATCGCGCAGCGCGGAGCGTTTCATTTTCCGATCGCTCAGGGGACGCGCTGGTTCGCCTTCGAAATCGAGAATGACAAAATCTTTTCCGGTATAAAGCAATTGCCCCAGATGATAGTCGCCGTGGATCCGGATTTTTGCGCCATTGGTGCGGCGGTCGAGCAATCGTTTTTCGCGCGCTAGAATTTCTTTTTCCGCTGCGAGCACTTCCTTCGCTTCATCTCGAAATGTTGCAGGGACATCCTGCAATTTTTTCTCCAGGGATGTAAATGCGCGACGCAATGATGTGCGCATGTTTTGATAAACGGACCGTTGTGCCATGGCATTGAATGGCTCCGGCGCGAACGCGGGATTGTCAGTTCTTGACGCGAGCGCCAGATGCAATTCGCCCGTGCGCTGTGCCAAAAGCTTTACTTTTTCGGGGTAAACGCCGCCGATTAGTTCTTCGAAAAGAACACCGGGCGGTTCTGTTTCGTTCTGAAGATCGGCCTTGCGCTCCAGCACGCGGTCGTAATAGCGGCCGATCGCATCCACAGTAAGTGTCCAGCCGTCGCCTTCATTCGCCACCGCCTGTTGCAGGAGACAGACAATTGTCGGCTCCGCCTTTGCCCGGCGATATTCAAGTGCTCCGATAAAAGCTGGCACGTTTGGAAAATCGGTTTGCTCGGTAAGGAAGCGCGTTATTTCCACGTCAGGGTTCACCCCATCCTCGAGCTTGCGATAGAGTTTTAAGAAAAATTTGTTACCGAAGAGCATCGAAGAATTGCTCTGTTCCGCGCTCAAAACCTGTGATTTACCGGAGCAATCAAGATCCTGCGATCCCAAACCCGCGGTGGCGAAGCCTGCAAATTGTCCTGCCTGAGCTGGAACCGTACGTTGTCGTACGATGGTGTCGAACAGCTCTGAACGAAACGTCGCGTCCCAAATGGCATCGCACAGAATCGCGCCATTGCTGTGGCCGAAATGGGCGACAACCGCCTGCGGCGCGTTCTGCTTGATGGAGTGTGCCATTTCGGAGGAGGCAATCTTGACCGGAATGGCATACGTTTCGGTCGGAGCATCCAGATAGTTGACCTCAACGAACCAAAGCCGCGCGCCGTCGGCATCGGAGGAAAAAGCAAGCTGCTCAATCACTCTGAGATTCCGGAAAGTCCGGGCCTTCGAACCAAACCAACGCGCATTACGGAGGTGATTGGGAATAACCTCGCCCTCGAGGTGGTTTCGCTCATTATTGCCAAGCAGGACGTCCAATTGAGCTGGCGCCTTGATCCTTGGGACAATTCGTTTCTTCGATGCACGACGGCTATCGCTCGGCGCGTGCAAGGCAAACCAGTAATAGGCGTGGGGGCCGAGTGTAATCACATAATTCGATTTCCTGATCGGCCGAAACAGATTCCGGCTGAAAACCTCCATCGGCACGCAGCCTGCAAACCGCGAAAGATTCAACTCTGCCGATTGCGAGAATCGCGAAAGATTTGCTACCACCACGATGGTCTCATGTTCCCAGCGGCGAAGGAACGCCAGCACCTTCGGATTATCCAAATTCAGGAATTCGAGGGAGCCGCGCGAGAATGCCTTGAAATTCTTTCGCATGGCGATCACCCGACGCGTCCACCACAGCAGAGAAGAAAGATTTTTCTGCTGGTTCTCCACGTTAACAGCTTCGTAGTGATATTCGGGATCAATGGTGACAGGCAGGTAGAGCTGTTGCGGATTTGCTCTTGAAAATCCTGCGTTGCGGTCCGGGCTCCACTGCATCGGCGTGCGGCACCCGCTGCGATCACCGAGGTAAAAGTTGTCTCCCATCCCGATCTCATCTCCGTAGTAGATGATCGGTGTGCCGGGCATGGATAGCAGCAGCGTGTTGAGCAACTCGATTTTGCGGCGGTTATTCGCGAGGAGCGGCGAAAGCCGACGGCGGATGCCGAGGTTGATACGCGCATGCGGGTCCGTCGCGTAAACTCGATACATGTAGTCGCGTTCCTCGTCGGTCACCATTTCCAGCGTGAGCTCGTCATGGTTACGGAGAAACATGGCCCATTGGCAATTGTCCGGGATAGCCGGAGTCTGCTCCATGATGTCGATGATCGGGAACCGGTCCTCCATCTGGAGCGCCATGAACATGCGCGGCATAAGTGGGAAGTGAAAACTCATGTGGGTTTCGTTTCCCTCGCCGAAATATGCAGCGGCGTCCTCCGGCCATTGATTTGCCTCTGAAAGCAGCATTCGATTCGGGAACTTCGCATCGACGTGAGCCCGCAGTTGGCGGAGAAATTCATGCGTTTCGGGCAAATTCTCGCAGTTGGTGTCTTCGCGCTCGTACAGATACGGCACCGCGTCGAGGCGAAGTCCATCCACCCCCATCGACAGCCAGAAATCGCACACCTTCTTCACGGCATCGTGCACGGCTGGATTATCGAAATTCAGGTCCGGCTGATGCGAATAAAACCGATGCCAATAATATGCTTTCGCTACCGGGTCCCACGCCCAGTTCGATGTCTCGAAATCTTTGAAAATGATTCGGGCGTCCGGGTATTTTTCCGGTGTGTCGCTCCAGACGTAGAAGTCCTTGTAGGCGAGGTCATCGTCCCTGTAGCCGGGGGCGGCGACCCCGGCTACGCGTGACGTCGATTGGTCCCTTCCGGTCTTACCGACGCCAGTGGCAGCCACTGCGCGTCGGGACCTCTGGAACCAGGGATTTTGATCCGACGTGTGATTAATTACGAGTTCGGTAATAACGCGCAGATTGCGCTCATGTGCGGCATCTAGAAACGCGCGGAAATCATCGAGCGTGCCGAAGTTCGGATTGACGTCGAAATAATCGGCAATGTCGTACCCGTCGTCTCGCATCGGCGAGGGATAGAACGGAAGCAACCAGAGGGCCGTGACGCCGAGTTCCTGCAGATAATCGAGCTTCTCCATGAGACCGCGAAAGTCGCCCATGCCATTTCCGTCGCTGTCGCAAAACGTCTTAACGTGCAGCTCGTAAATGATGGCGTCCTTGTACCAAAGCGGGTCGACCGACGCATTGTTGGATCCCTCTGCCATAAGATTAACTCTTGACGCATAGAACGTGGCGCGCAATTACACTCGTTCTCCCGTGGAAATCGCTGGACGCGCCCGCTTACCTCGCATAAGACAGCCGGTCATGTCTTCGCGCTCGATTTGTGTTTAACTAATTTTCCTAATCGCATGGGACGTTCGAAATCAATTTCTTCAACGCAACGCAAATCAAAAGAACGCGTCGGCGCGAGAAAGCCACGCGGGAGATCGCTCACGATTGCCCCGCAACTGCAACCCGGCGCTCCAGATGACTTCGAATTAATGAAGCGCATCCAGGAGCGTGACCCTGATGCGCTGTCTCAACTCTATGACCGTTACAGCGGCATTTTGAAGGCGCTGATCCTGCGAGTAATTCATAATGAAGCTGAGGCCGACGATCTTTTGCAGGAGATTTTTATGGAGATTTGGAACCAGGCGAAAAATTTCTCCGCTCAAAAAGGAAAACCACTCGGCTGGATGGTTACACTGGCCCGGCGACGGGCGATCGATGGGTTGCGAAAAAAGCAGGCTTACGCGCGCGCGGAGGAACGCCTGCAAAATGAGACGGAACAACAGCCCGAAGCATGGGTGCATAACGCGACCGAAGAGCAGATTGTTTTGAGCGACACACGTACGCTCATCCGAAAGGTTATCAGTCGCCTACCGCCGGCCCAGCAACAGGCAATCGACCTCGCATTTTTCAGAGGCATGAGCCAGCGCGAAATCGCTGCCAAAACGAATACACCATTAGGCACGGTAAAAACGCGGCTTGAATTGGGACTTAAAAAAATATATGACGGCCTCAAGGATCTAAGAGATGAACTTTGAGCAGTTTCAAAATCAATCACGGTTGTACGTGATCGGCGCGCTCGAGGAAGAAGAACTGGAAGAGTTTGAGAAGGCCCGAAAAAAATTCGGAAAAAAAGCCGAAGATTTCATCAGCAAATGCTACGACTTGCACGAAGCATTTGCGCTAAGCCTGCGTCCGGCAAAATCCTCCAATTCGATCAAGGATCGGCTCATGGCCATGGTAAAAGCGAAGAAGGAATCCTGATCGCCCCCGTTGGTGCTCTCACCACTCGAATTCGCGAAGGATAAATTCCTGCAGAAATCCGTACAAGTTTACTTGGAACAAGCTCAGGTCTCGACGCGAGCCGATGGGGGAGCGAAAGTGATCGCTTAACTCGCTTTCGGTGAAATTGTTTTTTGCGGCGATGACGAGCCGGGCCTGGTTTAGCGCGCTCAACCATGCGTCGGCGTGTTTGCCAGGGATACGCAGCGTGCGGTTTGCGAGACTTTTTTCGTTCCCGTTTAGCTGCTCGAGATCGGTAGCCACAGTCTGCGTCGCGGTTTGAAACAGGCGGCGCAATTCAGGTTCGACATATATTTTCCACTCGGCGCAAAGTTCCGTGTCTGTTCCATTTGATGGTAAACTGTAGATGCGTTCTTCGGCAACCGACGCTCCGTCGGGATTGGCGCTTGCAGGGATCTGCCGGAACAGTTCGGCAAGAAACGGGTCGATTTCGGAGACTTCGATCTGGTTTTTGCGGCGGCGAATTTCCATGACTAACAAGGCTTCTCCAGTGTGGCGAGCAACAGATACCCGTGCAGTTGCTGGACATAAAGTTCAGCCGGCTCCCGCATGCCGCTCCACAAAATGGAACGCCCTTTTTGATGCACTTCCAACATATGTTTTTCCGCTTTGTCTCGCGGATACCCGAAGACGCGTTGGAAAACCATGGTTACGTAACTCATCAAATTAACCGGATCATTGTGCACCACCACCTGCCACGGAAGATCGAGCGCTTCTTCCGTGTCCGTTTCTTTTTCGATCGTCGGCACGCCAACAGTCGATGGCATGGCATCCTTGGGAAGGATTGCGGTTCCGGCGATCAGAGGGCCCGCCACTTCCCTCCGTGGCTCTACGGTCATAGCAAAAACGCTAACATACGCGGCCCCCAGTTCAAACCTGTAGCGGCGGTCTATGACCGCCGATGTCGGCCAAAGCCGTGCTGCGTCTTTGGCGCTCACAGAGCACCGCTACAGTGGTTGAGAACTTTTTCCTCAACCTTTTTCATCTTGCGCGCTTCGGTTGGCGTTTGATCGTCGAACCCGTGGAGATGTAGAAGTCCATGTACAATGTACAGCTTGAGCTCGTGCATTAGCGGAGTTCCGAATGTCCGGGCCTGGCGCCGTGCAGTATCGACACTGATAAAAATTTCCCCGTGTTGAAACGTAAGCACGTCAGTCGGGCCGGCTTGTTCGAGAAATTTTCGATGGAGTCCCGCCATCCGTCGATCGGAGATGAGCCAGACAAGGACTTCGTGCAAGGTGCGCAACTCCGTTCGTTTCCCCTTTCGCAATTTGACACAATCTTCCACAGCGCTGCCTGCGAACTTTTCGAGTTCGGCGACGTTCACCGAAATTTTTCGCTGAATATTACGCACGCTGATGCGCGGCGATCCTGCGCATCTATTCATTTATTTCGTGACTTGTTCCTTTTGCCGCGACCTAATCAAAACCGAACGATAATGTCCCTTGATATTTGAATCGTAGAAACGCGCTTTTGATTCCGCCGACATCAAGTCGCGGTAAACGGTAACCGGCACGTCGAGATACCGGTAAAGAGCGCCGTTGACGAATTCGACTTCGAGAACGTGACGGCGTTTGCTGTACCCGACCTTTGCGATCGCTGTAGAGTTAACCGGCTGGCGCGGAATGTGCGAAATGACGTGACCCGGTGTCGATGACGGCTCCGCGGAATATGCCGGCGGAGTGACGATGAGTATCGCAATGAAGGCTGCGAACCAAGCGCGTAGCATGGCAGTGGTCCGAGATTCTAACCACGAATGGACCCGAATGGACACGAATTTCGGGAATGACGAATCTGGTGGAAACGGCCTGCAATTATTCAGCCTTGTCATTCCTTCGGCATTCGACATTCGTGCTTCGTCATTGTGTATCATTGTCCCAGCGGAGTCGTTACTTCTGTTCCTGGCGGCGGCTTGAACTCAAAAGTGGACGAAGGAATCGGCGTCCGCGTCTGGTTTGAATATGTGGTGACGATGCGATCGCCATTTGGCAGCAACATGTCGGTTCGCTCGACCCGAAACTTGTCATTCACTTGAATATCGAGGTTTTGAAACGCTCGTTTCATAGCTGCGCTGCGCGGCAGCAGTTGGAGCTTATATCCATTTTCGTTCCGTGTTGCAGTGATGTTGAAGCTGTTTTCGATGTTTTCCAGATTCAACGCGGAATTGATTGCCGCCACTGTGGCATCCAATGGCGATCCTTTACCTAACGGGTAATGCTCCGCTGATTTGAAATTCGGATAATAGATCCACAGTTCGCGGCCATCGCTCACCGAAACGCTTGGCGAATTTCCTTTTACTTCGCGCCGGAACTTGTTTGGCGGTTGGAACCAAACTGTACCCGAACTCACCACCGGCTTTTTCATCAATCGCATTACTCTCTCTTCCTGAAAATCAGCCTGGGTCGTCCGGTTCTGCCGAATCGCTGCCAGGAGATTCTTGAGATCAGCCTCGGAAAGCGGTGCGGTGCGTGCGACAGATGTCAGCGCGACAAGCGCAAGGATCGCATACATGAAGGCCCGCATGCCGCTGATCTTAAGCGGCCGGACAGAATTCTCAAAGTGCCTCGCTGTCGTGGCGGAGAACCCGGCTCTTCTGAAAGCAGCGCAAACCCGCGCGCCCGTTTGCTTATTCTGGTTTTGGAAAACGCTCGACGGATGTCTGGCGTTTGAATTAAACAGACGGATATGAAAAAACTATTCATTCTGTGTTGTATCACGCTGGTTGCGATAGCTCCTGTCTGCTTTACTCAGGCGAAGCCGGCAAACGCGGGCAAATCGGCTGCGAACGAATCGACGATCACGGATTCGGAAAAATCCGCGTGGGAAGCATATAAGAACAAGCAAGCAGACGCATTCAAGGCGCTGATGTCGAAGGAATATTATGGCGTCTATGCAGAGGGAATGAAAACTTTGGACGCTGAAGTTGCCGACATGGCAAAGAGCGACCTGCGCGACTACTCATTTTCAGATATCAAGGTGGTCTTCCCGCATCCGAAGTTGGCTGTCATGACCTACAAGGCAACTGTGCAGGCGAGCGCCGACGCGAAGGACATTTCCGGAACCTACAACTGCGGAAGTGTTTGGATTCAACATGGCGGAAAATGGGTTGGCGTCTTTCATTCTGAAGCCAAGGCTCAGTAGGTTCAGCGGTCAGAGATCAAAGGTCGGAAGTCAGATACAAATAGTTCTCAAAGTTAGTGAGGAACCGAAGTAGCCAATCCGATAAACGCCCCTGTCATGTCGAGCGAAGTCGCCTGCCCGGCCGTAGCTTTATGCGAAGGCGGGAGACATCCCCCGAAGTTAACTGTGTGAGTTCAGCCACGAGATTTGATTCGCTCACTTCCCGTTCGCTCAGCCTCCGGCCTTCCCGTCTATGTTGCGGCTTCCCCCAGCCGCTCCATTCTCGACTTCGCTCGGAATGACGCTTTTTGAGACGGTTTGTGGTATAAACCGGACAATGAACTGGGATGCGATCAGCGCCATCTCCCAATTGATCGGCTCGCTAGCTGTTGTTTTGTCCGTGCTATATCTGGCCGTGCAAGTGCATCAGAGCACTCGTGTGGGCAAAGTCGCCATGCAAGACGCGGCGGCAACGGCCCTGCGTGATGTGACGAAGCCGTTGATGGAAAACGCCGAGCTGGAACGAATCTGGCGCGTCGGGCTCGAAGATATTGGCGTGCTCTCAGTCGAAGAGCGGGCGCGATTTTTCCATGCTGCTTACCAATTCTTGAAAGCGTTTGAGACCATCCACTTTCATCATGTTTACGGAATGATGGACAGGGACCTCTGGAAAGGCTGGCACGGACTTCTTCGACATTACATCTTCGCGCCGGGCATGGCTCATTACTGGAAACTTCGGCCTGAAGTTTTCTCCGAACGGTTTCGCAATTTCGTTAATTCGCTCGAACCACCTACCGATCAACGCACGGTCGGTACCCTCTTCAAAGAGGAACGAAAGTGATGGAACTCAATGGCAGACGGCGCGCTGCGCCGTCCGGACGCCGCAGCGCGCCGTCCCTACCTTGGGTTACTTACACGGCCCCGGAACCGGGATCACGAATTTGCCATCTTTCTCAGCCACGAAGTTTTCGGAGCTGCTCGATGAGCTGCCGTTTCCGTCTTTTTTCTCAACGTTGATCACGAGCTTTTTCGTTGGTTTGAGATTCAGGCAAACTTTGCCGGTTGGTCCATCCATCGGCGTCGTCGCTTTTTTAACGTCCTCCGGTGTGAGATTAACAAGCTCAATCTTTGAAATTTTCTCTCCGGCTCCCCCTGACTGCATCATTTTGTAAAACTCGAGGGCCTGGGGGTCGGAGCCTTGTGTGTAAAGGAAAGCCTCGAGGGTAGCTGTGTCCTTGCTTTCCATTGCTGCTTTGTACTTGTCGGTGAATGCTTTTTCCTGCGCGGGCGTGGCGGCCACTATGCCGAACGCGAGCTTGAACACGAGTGCGCCAGCTACTGCGAAGATTTTCGTTGAGGTTTTCATGGCCGCCACCGTAGTCGGCTCGATTTCCGCAACGCAAGCCAATTCGAACAAGAAAAATCGTTGCTGAGTCGCGTTGCGCGGGCTATTCCACTCTCTCTGCTGAACATTGCCGGCGGTCTGGAGACCGCCGCTCCTTGCCAATGAATATCCACGAACATCAAGCGAAAGAATTGTTGCAAAAGTTCGATGTGGCTACGACGCGCGGCAGAGTCGCGGAGACACTCGACGAGGCGGAGCAGATCGCGCGTGAATTGGGCGATATCGATATCGTCGTTAAGGCGCAGATCCATGCTGGCGGGCGCGGCAAAGGGAGTTTCAAAAACGGATTCAAGGGCGGCGTCCACGTTCGCAAGACACCAGAGGCCGTTCGCGAAGTTGCGGCGAAAATGCTCGGAGAGGTTTTGGTAACGCATCAGACCGGCCCGGCAGGTCGTCCGGTAAATAAAGTGCTGGTTGCTGAATCGGCCGATATCGCACGCGAAGTTTATTTTGCCGTGCTACTGGATCGCGCGACCGCTGCGCCTTTGATTGTAGCCAGCACCGAAGGCGGCGTGGAAATTGAAGCCGTTGCGGCGAAATCGCCCGAGAAAATTGTTCGGGAACCGGTTGATCCGTTAGCCGGCCTGCAGCCATACCAGGCGCGCAAGCTGGCAAAACAACTCGGTTTCGAATCCTCGCAGTTAAAGAACGCGTCAAAACTGTTCGAGGGACTTTACCGCACTTTCATTGCGTATGATTGCTCGATGGTGGAGGTCAACCCACTGGTCCTTACGAAGAAGGGCGAAGTCCTCGCGCTTGATGCCAAGTTTAACTTTGACGATAACGCGCTTTACCGTCATCCGGAGATCGCCGCGATGCGCGATGTCGCAGAGGAAGATCCCCGCGAGGTCGAAGCTTCAAAACACGGACTGAATTACATCGGGCTGGATGGAAACATCGCGTGCCTGGTTAACGGCGCCGGATTGGCAATGGCCACCATGGACATTATCAAATATTACGGCGGCGAGCCGGCCAACTTTCTTGATGTCGGCGGCAGCGCAACGGAAGAACAAGTGACCGAAGCGTTCAAGATCCTGATCGCTGACAAACATGTGAAAGCGATTCTGGTCAACATCTTCGGCGGGATAATGAAATGCGATGTAATCGCGCAAGGCATTATCAACGCAGCGAAAACGCTTAAACTATCCGTGCCGCTCGTCGTTCGTCTTGAAGGAACGAACGTCGAACGAGGCAAGGAGTTGTTGAAGGAAAGCGGTCTCACACTGATCGCGGCGGACGATCTTGGCGACGCTGCGCGAAAAGCTGTCGAGGCAGCAACTAAGGTTGAACCACGAATGGACACGAATGGACACTAACGGGAGGAGCAAATCCGTGTTTATTCGTGTTCATTAGTGTCGATTAGTGGTTAGAACCTCGAAAAAGAGAAAGGAGTCTGCAAATGATCACAAATGAAGTGGCCTTTGTTGCCATTGCGGTTTCTGACAAGGAACGCGCACGCAAATTCTATCAGGAGACGCTGGAGCTAAAGCCTACGCGCACACAGATGGATGGCGCGTGGGTCGAATACGATCTTGGCCCGACCACGATCGGAGTCGGTTCTCACCCGGCTTGGAAACCTTCGCGCGAAGGAACCACGGTCGCGTTCGAGGTGGAAGACTTTGATGGCGCTTACAGCAAACTCAAAGACCGCGGCGTGGAATTCGATATTGAAAAGACCGAGAGACCGGTTTGCTGGATGGCGCAATTCCGCGATCCGGATGGAAACAAGCTGGTCATTCACAAAAGAAAATGACAATGAAAAAACTGAAAGCGTTCCGCAAGTCATCCTGAGCGGAGCGAAGCGACGTCGAAGGATCCCGTGGAATTATGCTTAAGGTTTCGTTACGGGATTCCTCGACTTCGCTCGGAATGACGCCTTCAATTCAGCGGTCGCTAACCAACCATGTCAGTTCTCGTCGATAAAAACACACGACTTGTCGTTCAGGGAATTACCGGCAGCGCGGGTGCGTTTCATACGCGGCAGTGCATGGATTACGGGACAAACGTCGTCGCTGGTGTAACGCCTGGGAAAGGCGGGCAGGTGTTCGATCAGAAGGTGCCGGTTTTCGATACCGTGTGGGAAGCGCGACAACAGACCGGATGTAATACATCGATGGTGTTCGTTCCCGCAGCTGCGGCGGCGGATTCAATTTTGGAAGCCGTCGATGCCGGCGTCGAGCTGGTGGTTTGCATCACGGAAGGAATTCCGGTCATCGACATGATGCGCGTGAAAGCCCTCATGCGTGGAAAGAAATCGCGCCTGATTGGGCCGAATTGCCCGGGCATCATTACGCCTGGACAATGCAAGATTGGGATAATGCCGGGATACATTCATAAGGCCGGGACCGTAGGCGTGATCTCGCGTTCCGGTACGCTTACTTACGAGGCCGTGTGGCAGTTAACGTCGCGCGGCTACGGACAATCCACCTGCATTGGCATTGGTGGCGATCCTATTCACGGGCTCTCGCATCTCGACTGTGTGAAATTGTTCAACGACGATCCGGGCACAGATGCGATCATTCTGATCGGGGAGATTGGCGGGTCTGCCGAAGAAGAGGCTGCGGAATGGATCAAAGCGAATGGCAAAAAACCTGTGGCGGCATTTATCGCTGGAAAAACAGCGCCGCCGGGGCGCCGGATGGGCCACGCGGGCGCCATCATCTCGGGTGGCAAAGGAACTGCAGCAGGAAAAATTGAAGCGCTGCAAGCAGCGGGAATTGCTGTGGCCGAGACGCCGGCTGCAATCGCCGATACGTTGATCGCGAGAATAAAAGCTTCCGCGTGATGCGCGTGGGAGTCGCGCGAGCCTGCGCGAGCGAAACCTCCGCTGAGGACAGCGGACTCTACAGCTTTAGGTTCGATCATCCGGATGATCTCACCGGCAGTACGCAAAGCGCTGTAGCGTGCGCTGTCCTCAGCGCAGTGGGGAGATCCGCTGGAGACAGCGGACCCTACGCAAAGCCGAGGGATCCCGTGGAATGGCTTGGAACATAGTTCCGAGATTCCTCGACTTCGCTCGGAATGACAGATTCATTATCGTTCTCTTATGAACACACTCGCACTGATCGCAATCACCTGGATGGGCAAGGAGTACCGATTTCTTGGGCTCGACTGGAGCTACATCATGGTCCTCGGCTTCATCGGAAACGCTCTTTTCTCGATGCGTTTCCTCGTCCAGTGGGTCGCTTCAGAACGACAGGGCGAAAGTGTCATCCCCGTGTCGTTCTGGTACTGGAGTATCGCGGGCAGCGTGCTCATGTGCGTCTATTTTATTTTCCGTCGCGATCCCGTCGGCATTCTCGCGTATTTGCCAAACTCGCTCATTTACATTCGCAACTTGATGCTGATCCGAAAACGCAAATTCGCGTTCACCGCCGCTGCGCCTTCGCAGCATCCGCGCGAAACCCGCTGACGGGATTATTCCTCCGCTTGCTTCGAATTTCGAGATTCGGATTTCGAACTTTCTCCGGCAGGTAAATTTGCCGCCTTCCAATCCATCGCCATGCGAATGCGGGCGCGGCCGCTGGGATGATCGTAAAAGATGAATTCCTCGAGTGGCGTCGGATTAAGCTTGCGATAAGCGCCAAGCTTCAGCGCCACCATTGCCATTCCATCTGGTTCACGGGAGGTATTGATTCCAAAAGCATCCGCTTCACGTTCCGTGACGCGGATCATTGTGTTGAGAATCGGCGTAGCGAGAAAAAGCAATGTGCTGAAGATCAACACCAGCAGCGGAAGTCCGGCTGGATCGGCAATGCCGCGCACGCCCCATTTGTCGCCCCAGCGGCTGGCCGCCGCGTCAAAGAGAATTCGAGTAAGCACGAAGCCGATTAAGAAAAAAATGCCCAAATAGGTCAGCAGTTTTGCTCCGTGATTGAGAACATAATGGCCCATCTCGTGCGCCATTACCGCGCGGATCTCCGGTACGGTGCATTGCTTAAGCAGGTTATCGTTCAGCGCGATGCGTGTCGTACCGAGAATTCCAGAGACATTCGCGCTTACACGTGTTGTCTGGCGCGAAGCGTCGACCTCGAACACCTGTTTCACTGGAATCTCATTCGCCCGCGCCATCGCCAGAATGGGCTCGCTGATTTCAGGCTTTGTCAGCGGTTTATACGTATTGAAAAGCGGCTCGATGAACACCGGCGCCAAAAAAAGCAAAATGAATGAGAAAACAACCGCCACGATGGTTCCCCATATCCACCACGTTCTCGGCGCTAGCCGAATCACGGCGTAGAGCACAATCAAAAAAATTGTGCCGCCAATAATTGTCATTCCGAGACCAATCAATTGCTCGCGAAACCACGCAAGGAAAGTCTGTGTCGCCAGACCGTATTGATGGTCGCGAAAGAAGTGCTGGTAGAGATTGAGCGGAAAACTTAGGACATAAACGAGCATCAAATACGGGATGCTGTAGCAGGCGACTTGCAGCGTTTTCGACTTCGTTAGTCGTTCCGATAAGTCCCGTAGTCGCGCTGAAATCCGGGACGACAGCAATAAAATCGAGATGCTCGCAACCAAAAGATAATTCCATAGAATCAGCCAATAGCCGCCCACGAAATAAGCGTCTGATTTTTCGCGCTTCTCTTGTGGTACACTGTCGAGCCAAGCCTGCGTCGCCGCAGCCGGATCGAGTGGCATCGCCAGTCGCGGGGCGGGGGAGTTGGCGCCGCTGCTATCGACGGCGACTGCGCTGTTGCCTGCCTGGCCAGTTTCAGCGACCGCGATATTCGAACGTTGCGTCCAGCTTTCGCCAAATAGAATTGGCATAGACGCTGCCATCAATCCGGTGACGATGGTAAAACAAACCAAGGATTTCTTCATATGTATGACCGCGATACGCAAAGCGTCTCACGAAAGCAGCATATCCTGCCACACCATTCACTTGGTGCGCAACGAAAGTGACGCGGCCGCGCCGGGCTCTCCCGCAGCCGCGGGATAGTTGTGCTTCAAGCCCATTCTCGGTAGGACACGGTGGCATTGTGACCGGGATATAACCTCGGGGCTTTACCGCTCGAAAGCTTGACAGGCAGCGTCTCATTAAGCTGGACTAGCGGCATCGCCCGATGGTAAACAGACAAGATGAAAGCGTTAGTGTCGCTGTCGTTGATTTCCGCGGTCGCGGTCGGACTGAGTTTCGGCGGCAGCTTGAACACTCAAACTCCGGCACCAGACACGGCACGTTACGGCCCTTACCCCACGAACTATAAGGAGGTCATCATGCGGTGGCTGAGCAAACAATTGATCGATCCGGATAGCGCACGCATTGAGTGGAACGGAGAACCAAAGCCGTCCGATGTAGGCAAGGGCAGCGAAGCTGTTTCCGGTTATCTCGTTAATTTCACCGTGAACGCGCGAAATCGTTTCGGCACTTATACAGGCAAGCAAAAACATTCTGTGCTCCTTCGTAATGGCGAAGTAATCAAGAGCATGGGGTTCGGTTATTAAACGAAGATGAAACAAATGAAATTAAATTCTAAACGGAAGTCATCCGGGCAGGTTGTGGTTCTGCTCATCATTGTGCTGGTGTTGCTTGGTGGCGCGTGGTGGTGGCTTTACTCCCAAAAACAGGCGAGCGCGAAAGAAGGAACGGCATTTGCCAAAGAAGCGGTCCAGCGTATCGCGGTCCAGCACGATTTAAACTTCTTCAATTCGCGGCTCAGTCCCCAGGCCCGCATGAACTTCCCAGCCTCGGCGCAACAGGAGTTTATGAATGAGATTGTGCAGCTCGGAGCAACTGTTCGGCCCGTCGATGTCCAGGGCAAGATTGAATTTCAATCTCAATTTTTTGAGCCGCACGGGTCGTTCCACGCGCGGATCTATTGTCCTGCGAGATACGCCGATATGGATCTGACCATTTCGCATCCGGTTGGCCGGTGGCAAATCGACGAGATTTCATTCATTCCGCAGCAGCAGCCCGCAGCTGGACCTGCACCTGCGCCTCCCCCTGCTTCTGCGCCTGCAGCAGGTTCACCTGCACCTGAAACTTCGCCTGCAACGGAAACCTCGCCAGCGACTGGAGCTTCGCCAGCGACTGAGACTTCGCCTGCGACGGAAGCTTCGCCTGCAACTTCACCTCCTCCGACTGGCGGCTAAAGACCGATGTGTGGCCGCTGCTCAGGGTCAGCGGCTAGAGCAGTAATCTGTCGAGCGAATCGAGACAAATCTGCGACCAGGTCTCCATGGTTTCGCGGCGGGCAAGCAATTCTTTCTTCGGAAGAAACGTCAGACCGGTAATCATCGCTTCGCGTTTTTCTACCTTCGGTTCGGCCAGTTTGAAAACGTGAACGATGCCAAGATGCACACGTCCAACTTCGGTCGTGTCGTCGTTCAGGAGCGCAACAATTCGATCCTCAAATGGAGTATCGATCTTGATCTCCTCGTTGACTTCGCGCTCGACGCCGGCGCGATATGCCTGCTCGTCCATGGCAAACAGCGATTCATCGGTCTCGTTCATGTGACCGCCAATCCCGATTGAGCCTTTCGCGACAAGGCGCTGTTCGCCCGCTTTCTTTCCGCGGACGTAGTAAGCCAGTTTATCCTCAAACGCGATTAGCGCGTAGGGAATGATTTGTTTACAGGCAGGATTGATTTCCGCTTCGGGGCGCGAAAGAAAAAAATTGTTTCCGCGTGATAGAAACGCGTCGAGATATTTTTGCGGCTCGAAGTTGAGACCATGAAAACTGCCGAGCCGGTCCAAGAGTTCCCGCCGGATCACGAGGACGTTTTCGTTCGGTGCACTCATCAGCGAACGTACGTAAGCGATGTCATTTTGAGCGAAGCGAAGCGGAGTCGAAGAATCCCGTGGCAATGCTGATTGTCTTGCAGCGGGATGTCTCGACTTCGCTCGACATGACTGGATAAGTCAAAACGAATACGTCACTCCGACCTGCGGGCCGAAGAGGTTGAGGCTTGGATTGGGATCGGTTTGTCCGCCATTTGAAAGATGTTGATATAGCGCACCGACGTTTAGTTTCCAATGATCATTGACGTTGTAGGAGATACCGGCCGCCGATAAAATATTGAAGGTGAAATCCTGACCCTGAGCGCCGGGAATATTCGCGTGACTGTCGATCCAGCCCCCGCCGACTCCGCCCGAAAAATACGGAACGAGCCTGCTACCCCGCGGCACAAAGTTGTAGCGAAAGCCGATATTGAATCCGAGATAGTAGTTTTCGATCCCGCGAAAAATCGGTTCCCCCATGGCGCTGAAGTAAAATTGGTTATAACCGCGGAACCACGTGTCGCCGTCTACCACTCCCCAACGAATCCGTCCCGTCAGGAATTCAGCTCCTATTTCGTAGCCGGCAGGGGCGTTGATTGCGCCTAACAAATAGGCGGACTCAATTGCGAAGTCGAATCGCTGCGGATTAAAGTCGCTGCGCACGGGTTCAACCTGGGTTTCCGGCGTGCCCCCGAAGAGCCGGAAATTAACGCTGAGAAACAACGAGACAGTGCATGCGCGAGCGTATTTCATTCGCGCGCTACGATAGAAAGGAGTTGATGCGATTGCAATCGGTAGGGACAGCGCGCTGCGCTGTCCTGACGCCGCAGCGCGACGTCCCTACCTGCAGAATTCCGCAAGATCAGGAGGGAGCGCGCTGGTCCATTCGCGCTCGTCCTCGATGGCTAGCTTCGTCGAGTGCAAAGCATGTCGTGGCAAAAGGAGTTTCTGCTCGAGCTCATGAGTCCATCCAGTTTCGATAAAACGCAGGTACAACTGCTCGTCGGGGCCGTAGATTTTATCGCCTACAATCGGGTGTCCGGCTGAAGCGAGATGCACCCGAATCTGATGAGTTCGGCCTGTCCGCGGAATGGCGCGCAGGAGGCTGAAGTGATCCCCCGACGAGGTCGACCTTCTGAATCGCCGTTCAACAAAGAATTCCGTGTGCGCGGGCGCACCCCCGGAGTGGATCATTTGTTTAAGCCAGATCGCCGAGTGTTGATGTTTGCTTTGACGATCCAAAGGAGCGTCGACGATTTTGTGCTCCCATTCCGGCCAGCCCCAAACGATTGCAAAATATTCTTTTCGAAACTGATGTCGCTGCATCAAGAGCCCAAAATTGCGCGCTGTCGCCGCGGTTTTTGCAACCAGCACGAGACCGCTGGTCTCACGGTCGAGTCGGTTCACAATCGAAACCTGTCCGCCGCTGGCTATTTCGAACGCGAGCAGATCGCGCAATTGTTTCCAGAGCGTCGGCGTAACGCTCGGCTTTGTCGGGTGAATTAGAAGAAACGGAGGCTTGTCGACGACGAGGTAGTCATCGGATTCATCGACAATCTTGAATCGGAGCATTACGGTAGCGTAACCGTCTCGGTTGCGCAGCCAACTCGCGAGCCGGAGGCTGGCGCTACTTTGACGATTGCCTTGACCTTGCTCCCTAAAGCTGCTTTAACCTAAAGCGCCTCAGCCAACCAGAGGAGCGATCCTTGGATCCCAACGACGTCAAAGAAATCAAAGCCATCATCGATTTGATGAAGAAACACGATCTCTCGGTGTTTGAGATCGAAAAGGAGGGCTTTCGCCTTAAACTGCAGAGAGGCGCACCAGCGCCGCAAGCGACCACTGTTACGCCGGTTGCCGCTGGCGGGCCGGCTAAGGCTGCGGCCACAGGGACGGAAACTCCGCTTTCTGCACCGAAACCGATCGAAAGCGTGCCGATGAAAGAGATCGTGTCGCCGATGGTGGGGACGTTTTATCGCGCCGCATCGCCCGATGCGCCGTCTTTTGTTGAAGTGGGGAAAGCTGTTACAGCAGACACGGTTGTTTGCATCATCGAAGCGATGAAAGTGATGAACGAAATCAAAGCGGAGATCAGCGGTGTCATAGCCGAAGTGATCGCTGAAAACGGTAAGCCGGTTCAATTCGGCCAGGCGCTCTTCAGAGTCCGTTAACACAAAAGGGTAGGGCGCGACCGTCGGGCGCGCCGAATCGTGCGTTCCACATGTTCGAGAAAGTCCTGATTGCCAACCGCGGAGAAATCGCGCTGCGCGTAATTCGCGCTTGCAAGGAACTCGGGATCCGTACCCTGGCGGTTTATTCGGAAGCGGACGTCGATTCTCTGCACGTGCAGCTTGCCGATGAATCGATCTGCATCGGCGCGGCGCCGAGCTTGGAAAGTTATTTGAAAATCGACCGGATCATGAGCGCGGCCGAGATCGGCGACGTCGACGCGATCCATCCAGGCTATGGGTTCCTCGCTGAGAACCCGCATTTCGCGGAAGTCTGTGAGAGCTGCAACATCAAGTTCATAGGGCCCCCATCCCGTGCGATGCAATCAATGGGCGATAAGAATGCTGCCCGTGCGGCTGCGCGCAAAGCGGGCGTGCCGGTAACGCCGGGCAGCGACGGAATCGTCGAGACAGAGGACGAAGCGATAAAGATCGCAAGGAAACTTGGCTACCCGGTGATGATCAAGGCGGCTGGCGGCGGCGGCGGCCGCGGCATGCGCGCCGCGCATAATGAGCCAAGCCTTCAATCTGCCTTCCATAGCGCGCGTCACGAGGCGCAGAAAGCGTTTGGAGATGATCAGGTTTATCTGGAAAAGCTCATCACTAATCCGCGTCACATTGAATTTCAGATCATGGCCGATAGCCATGGGCACATCGTGCATCTGGGCGAACGCGATTGCTCCATTCAACGGAGGAACCAGAAAGTCATTGAAGAATGCCCGTCGCCAGTTATGACGCCGGGTCTACGCAAAAAAATGGGAAACGCTGCCGTGAAATTGGCGAAATCAGTTGGCTACGAGAACGCGGGCACGATCGAATTTTTGGTCGATCAGGACAAGCGCTTTTATTTCATGGAAATGAATACACGCATCCAGGTGGAGCACACGATTACTGAGGAAGTTTATGGATGCGATCTCGTAAAGGAACAGATCCGCATCGCCGCCGGCCAACCGCTCTCGCCTCACGTCGCTCGCGCAATTCCGCGGTTGCACGCCATCCAGTGTCGAATCAATGCCGAGGATCCGGCCAATCATTTTCAGCCGACGCCTGGCCGCATCGATTTTTATTATGCGCCCGGCGGCCGCGGCGTTCGTATTGACTCGCACGCCTATACCGGTTACACGGTGCCGCCTTACTACGACTCGCTGATTGCGAAGATAATTACCGTCGGCTCCACGCGGATTAATGCGATCGATCGAATGCGCCGCGCATTGGATGAGTACTACATCACCGGTATCAAAACGACGGTGCCGTTTCATGCCGCGATGGTGCGCAACGGAGATTTCCGCGACGGAAACTACGACACAGGTTTGCTCGATCGCCTCATTTCAGCGGGTAAACTCAATCTTACATCGCGGCCACTTCGTTTAACATGACTGAGGTGCAGTGTGCTGTAGCGTGCGCCGTCCTCAGCGCATTGGATGTAGCGCGCCTCAAATCCGCTGAGGACAGCGGACACTACAACACGTGATGAGGCCACTCAGCGATTGCCGTCTCTATGGGATCATTGACCTCGGGTACGTCGATGCATCTGATGCCATTCGCATCATCGAGCAAATGGTCGAAGGCGGCGTCGATCTCATTCAGCTACGCGGAAAAAACAAGCCAATCCACGAACTGGCCGATCTCGCAGCAGAGCTGCATGAATTGACAGCGAAATCTTCTACGCCCCTCATCGTGAACGACTATGCCGAAATTGCCAGCCGAGTGCCGGTTGAAGGAGTGCACGTCGGACAGGATGACGACTCGATCGAAATCACGCGGCAGAAAGCAGGACGCGACGTTTTTGTCGGAAAATCAACTCATAGTCTCGAGCAAGCGCGTGCAGCGCAGCGCGAAGGCGCGGATTATATCGGATTCGGGCCGATCTTCGCCACGCCCACAAAACCTGACTACCTGCCGATTGGTCTTGCAGACATTCGCCGTGTTTATGCGGAAGTGGACCTGCCTATCTTCTGTATCGGCGGAATCAACATCGATAACCTGCAGGCCGTGACCGAGGCCGGTGCGAAGCGCGTGGTGATGGTTTCCGCGTTGCTCAACGCGCACAGCATTGTGGATTACACCCGCTGCGCCACCGATATGCTCGCGTGAATGACGAATGTTTATCAAGGAACGACGGCTTGGGCAGCCGTCGAATAAACTTGACGGCTGGGAAGCCGTCATTCCTTGTTCGTGCTTCGTCATTCTAACCATGTCCGTCCTCGTTGTTGGCTCCATCGCAATCGACACCGTCAAGACGCCGGTCGAGGAGCATTCGAATTTGTTAGGTGGATCCGCTTCCTACGCCGCACTTGCTGCAAGTTTCTTTTCGCCGGTCCGGCTGGTTGGCGTTGTAGGCGACGATTTTCCCAAATCGGAATTCGATTTTTGGAGATCGCGGAAGATCGACACGCAGGGCGTGCAACAAGTAGATGGGAAAACCTTTCGCTGGTCAGGCGAGTATTCGTGGGACCTGAACACACGCCAGACGCGCTCCATCGATCTGAATGTCTTCGCAGATTTCAAGCCGGAGTTGCCCGAGACGTATCGGCAGACCGATTTCGTTTTGCTGGCCAATATCGCGCCCTCGCTGCAAGCGCATGTGCTGGAGCAGATGGAGCGTCCACGATTCGTTGTTGCCGACACCATGGACCTATGGATCGAGACAGCCAGGCCGGATCTCGATGCGCTGCTTCGGCGCGTTGATCTTCTGATCCTGAACGACAGCGAAGCGCGCGAAATAACGAAGGAAACCAGTCTCATCAAGGCCGGTCGTCGCATTCAGAAAATGGGGCCGGCGCACGTTGCCATAAAGAAAGGCGAGCACGGCGCACTGCTCTTCGGCGAAGGAGACCAGTTCTTCAGTTGTGGCGCGTATCCGCTGGAAGACATTCACGATCCGACCGGGGCAGGGGACACATTCGCCGGCGGCATGGCTGGCTATCTCGCCGGCACGGTGAAAAGAGTGCATTTCAACGATCTACGCAAAGCGATGATTTACGGAAGCGTACTGGCGAGTTTTTGCGTGGAAGCATTCAGTCTCGAGCGTTTGCGCAGTCTTTCGATGGAGGAAATCGAAAAGCGCTACGAAATGTTCAAACTGATGAGCCAATTCGAAGTGCCGCCAGAATGACGACCAACGAGGAGTATCGCGATCTGCTACGTCGCAGCTTGCTCGTAACAGGTTCGTGTGTTCTTGCGGTGGTGATCTGTTACTTCTGGGTTGACCGCAGCGTCGCGTTCTTTGTTTATGACCATCACATCAACAGGATCAAAGTCTTTCGTTGGCTCACGTACCCGCCACCGGAAGTGCAGAACTGGTCGGCTCTGGTGTTAACGATCTTGATTGTGCGACGGGCGTGGGGACCATTTTTGCGCTGGCAAAAGGTGCTGCTCGTCGCGTGTATCAGCGTGATCGTTGCGGATGATTTCCGCATCTCGTTAGGGGACGTCTTTGGCCGCTACTGGCCAGAGACATGGACCCATGATAACCCATCGCTCATCGGCACCGGCACGTACGGTTTTCATCCGTTTCAGCGTGGTGATGACGTCGGCAGCTTTCCGTCGGGGCATGCGTGCCGAATTCTGGGATTCGCTGGCGTTTGGATGATTGCCATGCCCGGCATTCGAACCCTGGCGATTCTGCTTTGTGCGCCGATGCTCGTGAGCCTTGTGGCAATGAACTATCATTTTGTCAGCGACGTCATTGCCGGCAGCGTCTTGGGCGCGCTGATCGCGACATACGCGGTACATTTGGCGCAGCTTCAAACAGCCTAATTATGATGTGGCACAAGTTTCCCACACGTGAGTTTCGGAATGCGGGGATTGGGGGGCTACGCAACGCAGTCGCGCTGGTCGCTCTTGCTGTTTTTTGGCTCGGGACCGTCAGTCTTCCCGCCCGAGACGGATCCAAACAGTGGATTGTCTTGAAAGATTGCCGACTCATTTCGAACCCGGCCAATGACGGCGACAGCTTTCATGTGAGTGCCGGCGAGAAGGAATATCTGTTTCGTCTCTATTTCGTTGACGCGCCTGAAACAGATGAGATGACCCCCAGACGCCTTGTGGACCAGGCGAAATATTTTGCGATCACCGTGCCCCAGGCCATCGAAATAGGTCGCATCGCAAAGGAGTTCACTCAGCAGGAGCTGTCTGAGCCTTTCACTGTGTTCACGCATATGTCTGATGCGATGGGCCAGAGCAGGCTCGAACGGTTCTATGCGTTTGTTCAGACAAAAGACGGCGATCTTGGCGAGTTGCTGGTTCGAAACGGACTCGCACGAAACTATGGGTTCAAAGCTACACCGCCGGGAGGAAGCAGTTCGCGAATCGAACTGGAAAAACTTCAACAATTCGAAAACCAAGCGAAGCAGGAAAAGATCGGAGCCTGGGGCGTGAGCGCTGGACGATTGAACGCGCATGCAAAAACATCCGCGTCTTTCAGTTCTTTTGTTCCCGAGACGGCGTCACGCTCGGCCCCTGCAGATTCATCCGCTGTTGATTCTCCTGTCCCGCAGCCGGTCGCCTCAGTTACGCGCACCAGTTCAGGCGAAACGAACAGAACCCATGCCAAGGAAAGGACACCGCTTGGCAGGATCGACATCAACACTGCGACAGAGAAAGAGCTGACGACAGTGCCAGGGATTGGGCACGTGATCGCGGCGCGCATCATCGCGGCGCGACCGTTCCGAAGCGCTGACGATCTGAAACGAGTCAGCGGGATCGGGGACAAAAAATACACGCAGGTCCGGCCGTATTTTCAGTGACCAGTTCAAAGGAGGAAAACGTCCAACGTTCGATCCCGCAGGAAGAGGCTAGAATGGCCGGAAAGAAGCCAACTAAACCTGAACCGCCCGACGTATGCCCCGTCTGTGGCGAGGATGTTCCGCGCGGCGTCTTGGCGTGTCCCGAGTGCGGCTCGGATCACAAATCAGCCTGGCGGAAAGATGCCGATGCCTACGATGCGGTGGATTTGCCGGACGAGGATTTCAACTATGATAAGTTCGTTCGCGAGGAATTCGGCCCGGCGCTGAAGCCAGCGGGAACAAAAACCTTATGGTGGATTGCTGCGATCGTTCTCACCGTTGTTCTTGTGATGATTTATTTCTACGCGGCCCATTAGAAATGAGGCTTTACACAAGGGGGCTGCCTTCGGCGCGCCTGTTGTGGCATTACTTTCAGTGAACAGAAACGTCGAACCCCGTAAAAGAAGACACACGGGGCAGGCTGTCCAACTCCGATAAATCGCGAGCGGGCATCTAACGTCCAACGCAAAGAGAAAAACGCGCTCGTTGGGATTCGAACCTTCCAAGGAGCGGCGGTCTCTAGGCCGCCGTAAGTGATGCAGGCAATCGTGCGTGCGATGCACCCTCGCGCAGGCAGGATTGTCTGCGTCACGACGAGCAGAACGCGCCCGTGGAGATTAGACCTCAAACCTTTTTGATCCAGTCAGATGAAATATCGGATCGATATGTTCTCTAAAGACTGGCAAGCAAGCGCGAGAATTCCCAGAATTTAGTTGTTTTTAAGACGATGACCCGACAACAATCGGGCCGCTGGCCAAAGCGCAGCCACGGAGATGGGCGTGCAACGAAAACTGAATCATCAAGACAGAAGGAAAAGAACTTCTATGAAAACAGAATGCACTTCTCAAATCGTCTTCCTCAAACCACGCATCTTAATCGGCTTTGCTCTTTACGCGATTGGCCTCGTTTTAGCCTTGGCTCGCGTGAGCAGCGCGGTCGCGGGAGATAAAGCCGCAGCGGAGCTGAGTGTATCGCTCCCGGCGCAAGCGACTGGGGGGACATGGACGTCGACCGGCGACCTTGGCACTCCACGCGGCGGGCACACTGCAACGTTATTGCCGAACGACCAGGTGCTCGTGGCTGGCGGCGCGCGCATCGGCGAAGGCTTCGGTCCCTTGGCAAGCGCGCAACTGTATCATCCGGCGATTGGACGTTGGCAGCGCATCGCCAACATGAATCATACGCACTTGGATCACACGGCCACATTGCTGACGAATGGGCAGGTGCTGGTGGCTGGCGGCGTCGGTTGCAACAGTGCGGGCTCCCCCGGTCACTGTGGCCCCTCGGAACTATACGATCCGACCACCAGGACTTGGACGGACACAGGCAGCCTCCGCCGTGCACGCTGGAGTCATACGGCGACGTTGCTGCCAAATGGGCAAGTGCTGGTGGCTGGCGGTCAGAAGCTGAACACAGATTTCGCGAGCGCTGAACTATACGATCCGGCGACTGGAGTGTGGACGGACACAGGCAGCATGGCTGGTGAACGCTTCTCCCACACAGCGACGTTGCTGCCGAATGGGCAAGTGCTGGTGACCGGCGGCTTCAGGTTCTACGAGGGCACTTTAGCAAGCGCAGAACTATACGATCCGGTGACTGGAGTATGGAGGGCGACCGGCAGCATGGCCACTGCGCGCTGGGATCATGCGGCGACGTTGTTGCCAAATGGGCAGGTGCTGGTAACCGGCGGCCTCGCCGAGCTTTCCTCTACCTACTTAGCAAGCGCGGAACTATACGATCCGGCGACCGAGGTGTGGACGCGGACCGGCAGCATGGCCAACGCACGTGCTATACACACGGCGACGTTGCTGCCGAATGGGCAGGTGCTGGCTGCCGGCGGCCTGAATAACCATAATGGCTCAAATAGCCTGGATAGCGCGGAACTATACGATCCGGCGACTGGGATGTGGACGGCGACTGGCAGCATGGCCACTGCGCGCGACAGTCACACGGCGACGTTACTGCCGGATGGGCAGGTGCTGGTGGCTGGCGGCCACAACTTCATCACTGGCTCCTTAGTAAGTGTGGAACTATACGAATCGAAGCCAGAAGGGCTCGACATTCAATAGCGCCGCAGAAATCTACGCGCTGCCCGGCCGCGAAATTTAGCGCGGCTTCAGCAGCCAATCGATTTCCTCGTCGGCAACAAAGCAAAGAAAAAAAGCGCGCCCGAGAGGATTCGAACCACTAACCTTCTGATCCGTAGTCAGATGCTCTATCCAGTTGAGCTACGGGCGCCCGAAAAAGTCAGTTAATTTGCGGAGGAGGAGCGTGATGGTCAAATAATGTAGAGAAATGAAAAATTTTCCGAGCGCTTGAACGATCAGAAACGATTTGCTCAGGCAGGTCTATGGAATTGATCGCGCGAAGTCATCCAGCCTACGATCCACGTGCCTGCATCGCTACGCGAAGCACTGCATGCAGAAGTCGACCGGAGCGGACTCCTCCGCCCGCGCATCACCCAGTAATAAAATTCACGTCTGTTCACTCGCCAAACGGCGCAACCGGAGAATAACCATGAATAAGCAAAGCTCGAATCGTCTTAACCTCAATCCCAGCGTAACCCGCCGAAAGTTCCTTGGCACAACCGCGCTCAGCAGCGCAGCGCTTCTAAGTGGAGGCATCGCGTCCCTTTTGCGGCAATCTGCTTCTGCTGCCGGCGGTTTTGATTTCGTTGAAAAAAGTATTCCCGAGCTTCAGGCCGCGATGGCTTCCGGCGGGGTGAGCAGCAAGGAATTGGTGATGGATTACCTGCAACGCATTAACTCGTTGAACGGACTGCTCCACTCGGTGATTGAAGCCAATCCAGATGCCATATCCATCGCCGAAGATCTGGATCGCGAACGTCGCCGAGGACATGTCCGTGGCCCGCTTCACGGGATTCCTGTTTTGGTGAAGGACAATATCGCGACTAACGACAGAATGGAGACGACCGCGGGATCGCTTGCGCTGGTTGGTAGCCGCGTACCTGTGGATGCCGTGATTATTCAGCGGTTGCGCGACGCCGGCGCTGTGATTCTCGGCAAGGCGAATTTGGGCGAATGGGCCAATTTCCGCGGCACTGACATCGCATATCCTCTCGCCGTAGGCTGGAGCGCGCGGGGCGGAAACACGATCAACGCGTACGACTTGAGCTATACTTCGTGGGGATCGAGTGCTGGTTCGGCCAATGGTGTCGCTGCAAACCTGTGCTCGGTGGCAGTCGGGACCGAGACGGACGGGTCAATCACAGGTCCGTCTGCCGTCGAAAACATCGTTGGCTTGAAACCGACCCTGGGACTCGTGTCGCAAGACGGGATTATTCCAATTGCTCATCAGCAAGACAGTGCCGGCCCGATGGGGCGCAGCGTTACTGACATTTCGATACTGCTCGGCGCGTTGCAGTCGCCGTTTGGCGAAGTGCTTGGACACCAGTTGCCCAACGATTACACGCAGTTTCTGCAGCGCGGCTCGCTCCAGGGCGCGCGGATCGGACGCGACGTTCGCTTTTTCGATTACAGCTACTACGGCAGCGGCATTCCGGGGGACCAACAGACGGTTGCGTTTGCGAACCAGGCGTTGAGGGCAATGGAAAGCCTCGGTGCAACTATTGTAGACACTGATACAGGTGACGTATTCGCGTACACCGATGACGAGTTCACAGCGCTGCTGTATGAATTCAAGGCGCAAATCGCGGAGTACCTCGCGACACTCACACACACTAACATGCGAACGTTGGATGATCTGATCGCCTTCAACGAAGCGCAATGTCGCCAGGAGTTGCGTTACTATGGTCAGGACACCTTCGAATTATCGCAACAGACCATGGGTTATCCCCACAATCCCATTTACGTCGCGGCGCGAACACATGCTACGGATACAGCACGCTCCGGAATTGATGACGCACTCGTCGCCAATGATCTCGATGCGATTGTGGCGCCACACCTGACCAACTCGACCGGCCCAGCGGTGGCGGGTTATCCAAACCTGTCGCTTCCCGTAGGAATTCGCGCTGATGGCAGGCCGGCAGGCATGCTGATGTACAGCACCTTTCTGCGCGAACCACAATTGATTGGTTTCGCTTACGATTTGGAGCAGGAGCTCAACGTTCGCAGACAACCGCAGTTCTTACGCTTCATAATCCCGGTGCCAAATGCCGGACTTTGCAACCAGCAGAGACAGCCGCAGGTGTTCACTGGTAGAGCGCATCTGAAGCGCGGAGGCATCTTCTAAGACGAGAACCCATCTCATAAATAGGAAACGGGTGCGTTGCCAGAGATTTGGTGCTGCGGCAAGGCGCGAGGAGGGAGAATATCCTTCATGGATCTTTGACCGACGAGCAACGCCGCTGCAGCGGCAAAGATCGGCAACCCTCCGGGCTAAGCTCTGGTGGGTGACTGGCCGCGTTGCTCCTCAGTCACAGAACGCTTCGGCTATGCTTCTTCGTCGCGCCTTGCCAGCCACCCGCCAGAGCTTAGCGCACCCATTTCCTACTTATGAGATGGGTTCTAGGGCCTTCGAGCTTGAGCACGCGAGCAGAATGACGATTCTGCTCGCGTGACAATCTTTCTCGGTTGCGGCTTTGCTGCGAAGTATCGCGAAGGCGGCGGAAATTTTTCTGTCCCGCTGCAGTGGCTGCTCGGACTGCGGCGGCTGAAACTGGACGCGATCTGGCTGGAGTTGTTGCCGGCCTCGGACGACCCGCTAGCTGATCAATCGAAGATCGAGCATTTCCAAAGGCAATTGCGGGCGCATGGATTAGCCGGCCGATATTGTTTGCTTTACCAACAACCGGCATCTGACACGCACGACTTAGATTCGCTGCAGTGCGTTGGAATTTCCAAACGCGAGCTGCTCGATCGCCTGGGCGGGCCAAATGTTCTGCTCAACCTTGCGTATTCAATTCATCCGCCGCTGCTGCTGAAATTTGAGCGGCGGATTTTCTGCGACCTCGATCCGAGCGAAATTTTCTATTGGATGACGAAGATGGAGATCGGCCAGTCGTACCACCACGAATTCTGGACGATAGGGCTCAATGTGCATAACAACGATTGTCTGTTGCCGAAAAATGCTGTAGCCGTCCCGCTCAGTCGGGGCGATCACCCAAACGCTGGCAATTCACGGCGACAGAGCGCCGTGGCTGCAACGTCGGCAATACAGTGGAAAACATTTTATCCAATGGTGGACACGAAATTTTTCCCGCGGCAACCGCGGCCTCCCAAACCGAAATTCACCACCGTCGGACAATGGTACTGGGGCGGAGCAGTGGAAGTTGCAGGTGAATTTCCCGACCTATCGAAGAAATTTGCATTCGAATCGTATCTGGATTTACCCGCCCGCGTCCCCGAAGCACAGTTCGAGCTGGCGATGAACATCGCTGCGGAGGATCCCGAACGAGAACGATTACGCCGGCTGGGCTGGAAAATTGTCGATCCGCACCGGGTCGCGCGCACGGCTCGGGCTTACCGCGGCTACCTGGCGGGCGCGGTTGCGGAATTCACCGCGATCAAGGGCGTTGACGTTGCGTGGCGCACCGGCTGGATCAGCGATCGCGCCGCGGCCTTTCTAGCTTTGGGGCGTCCGGTGATTACCGAAGACACCGGCGCGGACCGTTATCTTCCGGCAAAAAATGGATTTCGATTTATCCGATCCGCTGCCGAAGCGGATGCCGCTGTCCGCGAAGTGCTGCAAGATTGGTCGCGGCTTTCGAAGCAATCCCGCCAGTGCGCGGTAGAGGTGTTCGATTCGGTAAGGAGTCTCCGCCGAATACTTGATTTGTAAGCGCTCGATTTCGCGTTGCAAAACGATTTTCGGGTGATACTCGTTCTCCCGTTATGGCTGACTTGATCAAACAAAGCGAGCTCAAGGACCGAATGAAAAAGGTCCCCGAGTGGGAATTAGAGAAAAACCAGATCGAGCGCACTTTCGAATTCGATGATTTTGTCGATGCGATCGATTTTGTGGACAGAGTGGCTGAGGTAGCTGAGGAAGAAGAACATCACCCCGACATAGACATCCGTTACAATAAGGTTCGTCTGGCGGTATCAACGCACAGCAAAGGCGGTTTGACGGAGCTTGATTTTAATCTGGCTGAACGAATCGATACCTTGGAGGAATAGGAATGGTGGCGACGGCACGCTGCGGCGCCAGACGGCGCGGCGTGCCGACTCTACCCGGATTTCGGCAGACGCCCTTCATCGGCGTCGATGAATTGGAATGAGGTCTGAATATCCGAGCGGTCGGACATTCCCGCTTCGGCTTTTCGGCGCTCAACGATTTCTGAGACTTCGTCGTTCCAGCCGCGCTTTCGCATGAATTCGTTCCAAACGTAAATGTCGTCTTCGGATGGTTTGCGCCCGACGGTGAAGCACCATTCCAATATCTCGTCATCGGTGCCACCCTCTTTCACGCGCTCGACCAGCTCGCCGTAATCGACGCGGAGAAACTTCACGCATTTTTCATCGAAACCCTTTCCCAAGTTGGCATGATAATCCGATGGTAATTCGCCCTTCGCATGCAGCCGGATTTTGTCGAGCATTCGACCGAAATAAAAAAGCCCACCTACCTTCTCGCAAGGACTGCGCGCAAAAACCTGGGCCACGAAACAAAGGTTGGGCCTTCTCTCGCCGTGTTCAAGTCTGTGAAACACAATCCTTCTCCCACTCTGCTGCGACAGCAAAGCATTTAGTGTTGCTCAGTCGCGTCTGGCGCATCAATCTGCATTCGCTTTTGCCATCATGAACGAACGCTACTTCGATGATCTGAAAGTGGGTGACCGGTTCAAATCTGAGACGTTGACCGTGACGGAGAAGGAGCTCATTGAATTCGCCCACAAGTTTGATCCGCAGATGTTTCATCTCAGCCGCCGGCGTGCGAAACGAACGATTTTCAAGGGACTGATTGCCAGTGGCTGGCACACCGCCGCAATGACCATGCGGCTTTTTGTGCAGACAATGAACTTTGCGGAGGGCGCGATCGGACTGGGTGTGGATAAGCTGCGCTGGCCCAATGCAGTGCGACCTCGTGACGTGCTCACCGTTGAGACGAAGATTCTTGATATGCGCCTCTCGCGCTCGCGCCCTCGATACGGCATCATTCGTCTGCGCAACGTGACCACGAACCAGCGCGGCGAGGTTGTGCAAACGATGCTGGCTAGCGCAATGGTGCGAAGACGGTCGCGGCGGGCGCAGCCGGGACGCAAAGAGGTAAGCGGCAAGCGTTGAAGCGCGAACGGGATGATTGCACGTTGCTCACCATAAGACGCTATGAGGAGACGATTATGAAAAATTGGACGCAAGACGAGATGGAAGTCGAAGGAACCGAGCGTAAAGAAACCAGCCGTGCGCGGCCGCGCCGTCCACATTGGCGCTTTGAGGACCTCGAAATTTGGAACAAGGCCGTAGATCTCGCAGTCAAGTTCCATCGAATTGCTGAACGCCTCGACAGACGTCGGCTTTATCGGTATGCCGAACAGCTGCGTGCTGCAGGTCTATCGATTTCCAACAATATTGCGGAAGGATCGGGTAGCGTACACAAACAGGAGTTCATCCAATTCCTAAATATCACCAGACGATCACTGTTCGAGGATGCATCTATGTTACTGGTATTCGAAAAGCTCGGTTTACTCGAAAGCGCAGAGGTGGATGAACTGCTGTGGGACTGCGACGAAGAGAGCCGCAAAATCACCAGCTTCTCTCGCAAGCTGTAACGCCCGAATGGCCCCTCTGCACTTACCCCTTTGCGCTTGCCGCTCCAATCGCTTCTTTGAAATCCTCAGGCAACGGAGCTTCAAAATTCTTCCATTTGCGAGTGCGCGGGTGAAAAAACCCCAACTTCCGAGCGTGCAGCATCTGTCGCGGCAAATTTTTTGCCAGGCGTGGTGCGTAAACTTTATCACCCAAAACAGGATGACCGAGATGATGTAGGTGCACACGAATCTGGTGTGTGCGGCCACTGTGCAATTTGCATTCAACGAGACTTGCCTGTTCGCTCGAACAAAGAACGCGGTAATCTGTTCTGGCCGCGCGACCTCGCGTTGGAGCGACGCTCATTCGCTGCCGATGAACCGGATGCCGGCCGATTCTCTCTTCAATAACGCCTCTCTGGCTGCGTAACTTCCCAGACACCAATGCCAGATAGATCTTTTCAACGCTACGCGCTGCGAACTGTTTGGATAGTTCCCGATGCGCCACGTCATTCTTTGCTGCGACAAGACAGCCGCTGGTTTCCTTATCAAGCCGGTGAACGATACCCGGCCGTTCTTTTCCCCCGATGCCCGACAGCGTCGGGCAGTGGTACAGCAACGCGTTGACTAAAGTGTGTTCGCGATGCCCCGCGCCCGGATGGACCGTCATGCCAGCCGGTTTATTGATCACGATGAGATCGTCGTCTTCGTAGAGAATCTCCAGCGGAATGGCTTCCGGTTTGGCTTCGATCTTTTCCGGTGGCGGTTGCGTGACTTCGATTTGATTTCCGGTTCGCACAAGCTGGCGCGCCCGCGTGGGCGCGGCATCGAGACGAACAAAGCCCGCACGAATTAATTGCTGAATCCGAGAGCGCGACAGTTCCGGAAGTGCTTTCGCTAGAAAAATATCAAGGCGCAGGCGGGCGTACTCTTTTGGCACAACGCATTTGAACGTTGTTGCTCTTCCGCTTGTCGTTTTCAACCCTTCCACAGTCATTCTTTTGCTCCCAAGTTCGTCAATGTTACAGTCGATTTCCATGTCGATTAAACGAGCTTTGCCATGACGACACAACCATGCTGGGTTTGTGGCACGGTGCTGGATGCCACTGGTGATGAACCGCTCTCGCGCCTGATCTGCCCGAAGTGCGGCCAAAAGACTCTTGTCCAGCGAAACTTCGATCATTTTGTCCCCGTGGAGACGCTCGGTGTCGGCGGGATGGGCACCGTTTACAAGGCGCGCGACACGCGCCTCGAACGATATGTGGCGCTGAAATTATTGCGCAGAGATCTAGGCAGCGAAGAGGAGCACAGCACCAAATTGCAAGAGGAAGCACGCATCGCGGCTTCTGTAAATCATCCAAACGTTATTCAGATCTTCTCCTTGGGAACGGACCACGGCCAGTTTTACGTGGTGATGGAATTGATCGATCGCGGGAGTCTTGACGATCTCATGGAGGTGCAGGGCCGCGTGCCGGAACACCAGGTGCTCGATATTGGGATCCAGATAGCGAGAGGCCTTCGCGCAGCTCACCGCAAGGGTCTGATTCATCGAGACGTGAAGCCGGCTAACATTTTGTTTGTCGACGAACAGGCGGCAAAGATTGGCGACTTTGGGCTTGCTGCCTTTGCCACGCAGCATCCGCAGGATGCTGACACCGATCGCGTCATCTGGGGAACCCCAGCCTATGTAGCGCCGGAGAGATTGTACAATCAACGCGAGGACGTTCGTAGCGACATTTACAGCCTTGGCGCAACACTGTTTCATGCCGTTTCAGGCAAGCCGCCGATCGAAACCAGCACAAGTTCTGCCACAGAGTTGCGGGAACTAAAGCAACATCCGTCGGACTTGCGTGCTATCGCGCCGGAGGTATCTGCCCCGACCGCGCGTGTTTTACAGCAAATGATCGCGCCGGACCCGACGCACCGTTTCTCCTTTTATGATGACGTACTGGCGCACCTCGACGCAGCGCGCCGTGCACTTGAGTTTGCAGATGCCCGTCGGGCTGCGCGACGCTCACGGAGCTGGCCTTTGAATCGCCTTTTCCGAAACGGCTGAAACGTCTGGAAGGTTAGCGACAAGAGTCCAACATCATTTCCATTACTGCCAGCGAACTTATGGCGTTCAGCAAGGCTGAGTCCGATTGTAAAAAGAAAACGATTCATCTCGTGGCGCCTGCGACGAAATCTCACTCTTATTTCGAATTGAAAAGTAATAGCAAAAAGGGTCACATGATTCTTGGAGAGAACAAAGTGAATGTGCCGGCTGACTGGCTAATGTAGCCCGGCCTGGACGTAATCACCCGCCGATGACAATCGAATTGTGGCTCCTCGTTGCCAGTATCGTGCTGGGCATCATGCATCTGATTGCCAGCTCACACCTTATCAGCTGGCAGCGTGGCTATCGCTGGACCGCTGGTAGCCGAGAGGAAGAAGTCCCGCCGCTTCGCGGCCTGGCGAATCGGGTGGACCAAGCGACAACAAATTTTCTCGAGACCTTCCCCTTCTTTGCCGCAGCTGTCTTGATTGCGCGCGTTACCAACCACCACAGTTCCCTCACGATCATCGGCGCAAGTTTATATTTCTGGGGACGCGTCGGCTATCTTCTCGCCGCCGCTGGCGGTTACGGGTTACTTCGTTCTGCGCTTTGCTGGAATGCCGCTTTTATCGGGATCCTGCTTCTTCTGATCGCGATTATCTGCGACAATCCTGTCAGCTAACGCTGCTCACCATGGCATTCAGCAGCACGGCATTGACGGGATCAAATGGCTAATCCAGCAGAGGGCTATGAAAGCTACATGGTGCCGACCCTTTTCGGTCCGTGCGCTAGAATTCTTGTTCAGGCGGCAGACCCGAAGCCAGATGAGCGCGTTCTAGACGTTGGCTGTGGCACGGGGATTGTTGCCCGCAAGGTTGCGGCGCGCCTGGGAGCGACTGGCAGGGTTACAGGCGTTGATCTCAGTTCCAACATGCTCACAGTGGCGAGAGCGACTGCGGCATGGATGGGTCTGACAATCGAATGGCGCGAAGGCAATGCCGAACAACTTCCTTTTCACGATCGCGCATTTGAGCTCGTCCTTTGCCAGTTCGCATTAATGTTCATTGCTGATAAGGAAGCTGCTCTTTCGGAAATGCGCCGGGTCGTAGCAGCAAACGGTCGTGTTTTGATCACCGTATGGCAGGGCCTCGATCGGCATTCGTTCTACCAGACTCTGCACAAGGTTATCCAGGATCGCGTTGGAATATCGGCTCTTCAGGACATCTTCGCGCTTGGCGATGCAGACGGTTTGCGCGGCCTGGTATTGGGGGCAGGATTTCGACACGTGGAAATGAAACGTTTTTCTATCACCGCGCGTTTTCCAAATCCTGATGAGTTTATTGCTGGAGAGATCGAGGTAGATACCGCTGCGATTCCTTCGATGCAGCACCTCGAACCTCAGGCCCGGCAAGCGATCGTCAAAGCCATTATTAAGGATATGCAGTTACCGTTAAAAGAAGTGACATTCGACAATCGTGTCGTGATACCGTTTCATGGCCAACTCGTGAAAGCACGGCCATAACAAATAAACTACATGGATACCAATATCTGGTTTTAGGACATCCTCTGCGATTTTGCGCCCCACAAGTCATGCTCGGCGACTTGACACAACCCTTGTCGAGCGCCTTAAATCATGCTCGATGAAACTCATTCAGGTTCGATATTTTTCGCATGCATCCATAATTCTTATCTGCTGTTGCATTTCGATCGCATTTGCAGCGAGTGCAGCGGCCGCTCCTTTTGGTTTTCCGGATTGGGTTGAGCTTTCCCCAACCAATCCTCCTCCAGCGCGTTCGTACCTTGCAATGACCTACGATCCAGTCACCGGAAAGATCATTGCGTTTGGCGGATTCGATGGCACAGGATATCTAAACGACACATGGAGTTTCGACGGCACGAGCTGGACGCAGATCGCCACACCATCTGCGCCTCCAGCCCGCGCTGCGGCCAAAATGACCTACGATTCGGTCACTCAAACGGTAGTGCTCTTTGGCGGGTTCGACGGAGCTAATTACCTGGGTGACACATGGCTCTGGGATGGGTCGACGTTACAGTGGACGCAGGCGACACCCCAGCATCACCCCGCGGCTGTTACCGGTCCGATGTTGTTTCCCGACCCGAATGGCAGGGCCGATCTTTTTGGCGGGTTCGACGGCCACTTCTATCAGCTTACCATGTGGCAGTGGAACGGCTCCGATTGGACGCAGTTATTTCCGCCGGCTGTTCCGTTTGCTCGGGCCGATGCAGCGGTTGCTACGAATATTTCCACGGGCCAGGTTGTTATATTTGGCGGTCTCGCTGATGTTAACCCGAATAACACTTGGACCTATGATGGCACCACATGGACTCTGCAGTCTCCGGCTGTGCAACCTCTCTTAGTGTATGCCGCTTCTGCCGCTTTCGATCCCGGCCTGCAAGGAGTGGTTCTCTTTGGAGGTGGAAGCGGCGGAGTAGACCAGAACACGACGTGGCTATGGGATCAAGTTGGCACCACTTGGATACAGCTCTCCACGGCCCAATCGCCTCCCGCGCGCGAAGGCGCCGGCATGGCCTACGACGTTACGTTAGGCCGCGTGATTCTCTTCGGCGGCCAGGATAACAACGGATATTTCAACGATACCTGGGAACTCATTTCAACATCTACTCCAACCCCGACGCCCACTCCGACTGCAACCGCAACAGCTACACCAACACCTACGCCAACAGGGACACCGCCGCCCAAACCCAGAGTTACTCCCACACCGAGACCGCGTCCAACCCCAGCACCTCGCCCCGGCGCATAGAGTGAAGCGAAGCCAGTCCTACTCCGACACGTCGCCCGTAGTCTTCCTATTAACAGCAATTGCCGATGTCAGTTGTTTCGACTTGATCCCATTCCTTCGCTAAGTCGCTCCCTCAAATTCGACGCGGATTTTGCGGGCTATTCGTGGCGATTAACTCGCAGCGCAGCTCACGATGCAAGAAAAAAGGACTGACCCCTTTTTTCTTGGCCCCATCCGGCTGCGCTGAGCGTGTCTGCGATACTTCTCTCACGAATCCAACACCTTTAATCGTTCTTAACGGTTTGCGGCGCAGGTTTGCTCAGTTCAAGCTGGGTGCTCACTTTCTGCAGGCCCGCAGTTAGAGCTTCGATTTGCGCTTGCTGGCGTGCGATCATCGCTTCCTGTTTGGCTACTGTGGATTTCAGTTCTTCTGCGGTCTTTTGCAACCCAGAGCTGGCACTGCGCATCGTTATCGGCTGGTGCCCGATTCTGCCGTCAGACAGACGAACAGTAACAAAAGCAACGCCTTCATCGGGAGATTGCTCCGTCGTGTTCACATTACGTATATAGGTTTGATTGCTTTCCCCGGCCACGCCTCCAACATCTGCGCCAATGTAGACGTTATTGGAGCCCGTTGTCGCGTTCATCCCGGCTGAACGCCCCAAGGCCGTGTTGCCACTGCCGGTGGTGTTGTTAACAAGGGCAACCGTGCCACTAGCCGTGTTGTTGTTGCCGGTGGTGTTGAGACCGAGCGCATTAAAACCACTGGCCGTGTTGTCATGGCCAGTTGTGTTGTTACCAAGTACCGCAAAACTGTTGGCCGTATTGTCGAAACCGGTCGTGTTGCTTGAGAGCGCAGAAACGCCGGTGGCCGTGTTGAAAAACCCCGTCGTGTTGCCCTCGAGCGCACTAGTACCGTTTGCCGTGTTGTCATGGCCGGTGCTGTTAAAATAGAGCGCGTCCACGCCGTTCGCCGTGTTTCTGGCGCCGGTCGTGTTGGTCAAAAGGGCTCCTGCGCCCATTGCTGTATTGTAGTCTGCGGTGTTGGACAGGAGCGTCCCAGCGCCAATGGCCGTGTTGAAACTGCCGGTAGTGAGGCTTAAAAGCGAGTATATTCCGGTTGCCGTGTTGTATGTTCCTGTAGTGAGGCCACCAAGGGCATCTTGCCCTTCCGCAGTGTTGCCACCTGGATAACCTCCGTCGGGCGGTGGACTGACTGCCTGTGCGTTTGGTGAGATGGCGAAGAATCCGATCAGAAGTGAAACAAACAGCAAAACAGAGCGTTGCAGCCAAGAGTGAATGGAAGTTGTGGATATAAATGCAGTGTTCATGAAAAGCGTTTTAAGAAATGCTGTGCGATTTGGCGAGCTTAAAAAGGATTCAAATGCACATGGTCGCAGACTCGCCGCAGATATCCGCCGCCTGAGCGGCCATTCAACAAAAGCGCTTTGTAACGGTCCCCAAAAAGATGACCCTACAAACGGTGCCGGCGATTGAATCTCTGGGTGTAGCAACCCTGCCACGATTGCACCCCTGCGCTCACATTATAGCGCGGCGTTTCCACAACCAAATGAAAACGATTATCCATCAGACAATAGGCAAAGGAAGCGAAAGGGGTCAGTCCTGTTTTCTTGCGATCGGTGGCGATTACCTGGAGGGACGTGCTTCAATGGCGCATTGCGGGACAGATATTTCGGCGTCGGTTATTGCAGAAGGTCCCCTCGAATCGCAGGACAAACTAGGGCGCACAATCGCGCATCAAGATCGACACGCTGCCGGGGTTCGGGAAGTCGTTGTTAGCAGTGGCGAGGTCTTGTTTGCCGTCGCCATTGAAGTCCCCTACGACTGCCGAGTACGGATTAGGTCCTACGCCGAGGATGGTCGCTGGACCAAAACCGCCGTTGCCATCGCCGAGGAACATCGACACGAAATTAGTGCCAGTGTTTGCCACGGCTAAATCCTGATTACCATCGCCATTGAAATCGCCGATCGCGACCGACCGGGGAAGACTGCCGACCGCCAAATTGCTCGGTGGCCCGAAATTGCCCGCGCCATCGCCTAACAAGATCGACACATTGCTGGACTCTTCATTGGTGACAGCGAGGTCCTGGTTGCCATCGTTGTTAAAATCTCCCACTGACACTGAGGCAGGCTCGCTGCCAGCGGAGAGGTTGACGGCAGAGCTGAAAGTGCCATCGCCGTTGCCCAATAACAACGACACGTTGTTTGAAGCGTAGTTCGCCACTACGAGGTCCTGGTGGCCATCGCCATTGAAATCGCCCATCGCGATGTTGATGGCCTCCATACCGACGGCGAAACCAGTCGCAGCGCCGAAATGGCCGGTGCCATCGCCTAACGCAATCGAAACGTTATTCGAACTGAAGTTGGCAGTGGCGATGTCTGGTTTCCCATCCCCGTTGAAATCACCCACAGTTACGGAATAAGGACCATCGCCAACACGAACGTTCACACTCAGAGTGAAACCGCCCGCGCCATTCCCCAGATAAATCCCTGCGGTATTCGCGCCGAGATTGGCCACCGCCAGGTCCTGTTTGCCATCGCCATTGAAATCGCTGACCGCGATCGAGCTAGGATTATTGCCGGCCGGGAAAGTTGCCGGCGCGCCGAAACTGCCGTTGCCATTGCCCAACAAGATCGCCACGCTGCTTGTCGTAACGTTCGTCACCGCCAGGTCCTGCTTGCCATCGCCATTGAAATCGCCCACCGCGGATGCATAAGGACCGTTGCCCGCGGGAATATTTGTGGCGGCCGCGAAATGAACCGGATTGCACGTCGCCGGCGTCCTCACTCTCAGCCTGAATGTCTTGGTCACGCTCGCCCCACCGCTGTCGAACGCTCTCACCGTCACAGTGTACGTCCCGGCCGGATGCGCGTTTGTAACCCGCACAATTCCCGTTGCCGGATAGCCTTCCAGCTTTCCTCTGAACGCGGTCGAGGTGGAAACGTTGATGCCTGTTGTATTTGTTGGCGCCGAATTGGGGATAACCATCCTATCGCCGCTGAGCGAAACGGATGTTTTTGGGTAATTGCCCAGAATCGGCGCCATCAGATCCAGGTCGCGGCTGTTCACCGTCGCACCGGTTAAGATCGACATCGCCAGCATCGCCGCCGTCCTGAGAGCAAGTTTAGTGATCATGATTTCCCTTTCGTTTCAGTCGAGCAAACTTGCCGCCGTTAATCCAGCAAACTTGTTCGGCGAACAGTAACGATGTTGTTACCTCTGACCCGCCACGTGCCTCTGGCCTGGGGCGGTTCGCTGCTCCTGACCGCTACTTCTTCACATCGGCAGCGATTTGAAAGCCCGCCGTAGCTTCGCATTTGCCGTAGCGGCTCGATAGAAGGACCGGGCTTTCCAAGCCCCGGCCGCTCCTTCACCCGCGTTACGGGTTACGGCGAACTGAATTGTCCGATCATAACTCGCGGTAATGATAAACTTAAGCCTTTGCATGAGCTGTAGCCGGCTGTCGCTGACTGCGGCTCTGCTCGAAACAATCGGCCATGAAAGTTGCTGGCTCAATTTTCGCTGTCTCGGGAACGCGATGTCGCTAACATTATGACCTGATGAGTGTGCAAGATTCTGACGCCACGATGGCCGCGTTCCTCGACCTAGAAAACATTGCGCTGGGCGCGCATGACGCGGACTTTCCCGCGTTCGACATCCGCAAGGTGCTCGAGCGTCTGCTGCTCAAGGGCCAAATCGTGGTCAAGAAAGCCTACTGCGATTTTGAGCGCTACAAGACGTTTAAGCGGGGGCTGCACGAAGCGGCGTTCGAGCTCATTGAGATCCCGCATGTGCGTCAGTCCGGCAAAAACTCCGCCGACATCCGCATGGTGGTCGATGCGCTCGATCTCTGTTACATGAAGAGTCACGTCGACACCTTCGTCATCATCAGCGGTGATTCGGACTTTTCGCCGCTCGTCAGCAAATTACGCGAGAACGACAAGACGGTCATCGGCGTCGGCGTTAAAAAGTCAACGTCTGATCTATTCATCAGCAACTGCGACGAATTTATCTACTACGACGATCTCGTGCGCGTGGAGCCAGCAAAGAAACGTCCGAGCGTTGCCGCGACCGCGCCAGCAGCGAAAACTGGTAAAGACCATCGACCCTCAATCGACGGAGCGCTCGATCTTCTGAGGAAAACCTTGGAAGCGCTGCGCGCCGAGCGAGGCGAGGATTATCCGATCCGCGGTTCACTAATGAAACAGGCGATGAAACGTCAGAACCCCGGTTTCAACGAGCGAGCGCACGGGTTCCGCGCCTTCAATGAACTCCTGGTCGAAGCGCAAAAGCGCGGGCTGCTAAAGCTGGAGCGCGACAAACAAATCGGCAGCTACATCGTCCACGCAAGCGAATAACCGGGCCCCTGGCGACCGCCGACGTCTTACTCTAAGCTTTTGCACGGCTGCAAAGTATTCGCAGTCGCCTCTCGACGTCTCAACTGCTTGTCTTCTCAACATTTTCGTTCGTCCCGCTCCAACGCTTCAACGGTTTAAGATTCAACCCTTCAACGTCCGCGAAGCGATGACGCGATCCCATTTTCCTCCGGTAATCCTCGCTATTAGGTCAATGTCTGCGATTGCTATCATATGCCACTGGAGCCTTGCCCGACCTGCGGCTACGCGCTTTCCGTCGTCGATCATCATTGCCGACATTGTACTAGCGCATTGCGGGCGGTTCCGTCGCGACTCTTTGATGCGAAACACCTGCAGCAAATGATTATGGCCGTGGTGGTGTTAAGCGCTCTCGTTTACTGGATCTTCTTTCGCTAACGAAAAGACGCTGGGAGAACGAATCAGTCTTCGATCGGCACGAGTCAGACAGTGCATCTGACGAGGCGAGTTGTTGGTGCGCGAGATGCAGAGCATATTGGCAACATTTATGAAGGATTCTGTCGTCAGAGGATGTCTGCTGCAGCTTCTCTATGAACGTCGAAGCGAAGGTTCCATTCCGTTCGGACAGACTGAGCAGGCAGTCCCGCCGCCAGTAGGTATAAATCGCCGTGACTGGCTGCGCGCCGTGGCCCAGCTTTCAGAGTATGGCCTCATCGACTGGACCCCTGTTAAAGATCAGAGCGGGATGGGTCTGCTGTCGGGCTTTGCTAAGATAAACGACTTCGGAGTCAAAGTGCTCGAAGCTGGCGCCACACCACCGATCCCGATCTCTATCGATGAAAGCCTACGAACCGCCGTCCGTCGAGAGCAACAAGCGCCGATCGCACCGAGCACTCCGCAACAGCAGATGATTAGGGACGCGCTAGAGAAAGTGATCGTCGCGATCAATCAAGCCGATGTGTCGGAGGAGGAGAAAAATGAAGCGAAATCTTTGTTGCGAAAACTGCTGGGTAGCAAAGCAGCGGTTAGTGTGTTAGGCCCTGGCGCGCAATCCCTCGCCGCGAAGTATTTCACAGAATAGAGCTCGTATATCGAGCACGGATAACGGCGACCGCTAGGGCGAATGTCAAAAAAGCCGGCTCGCGAATGGAGCCGCAGGGACGCGAGCGACATAGAACACGTCGCGATCGGGAATCGCGCGGGTAGACGGTAACGCAGCTAGGGTAGCTGGCACGAGCACGAGGCAGTGTGAGTGATCATCGCAAACCGACAGGTCGAATGAGCGGGAGCGCATGAGTCAACACTTTCGGAGTTTAGATCTGACCCCATTTTCCATTTCGACGGGAATCACGAAGACTTTTGATGGAGTGTGGTGACCAATTAGTAACCGTTACCACGTTGCTGAAAACGCGTTGAAAATCGCGTGAACCACGATCGCTGGTAACAAACTGGAACTTCTGCGTCTGAGCTCCCCGGCTAACAACCCAAGAACGAACGCTGCAATCGCAGTCAACACGCCAACGGCAAGATGAATCAGCCCGAAGAGAACTGCAATGATGATCGCACCAAACGACAGGGTCACGCCAAGAAATGAAAAGCTACCCGCCATTCGACGCTCTAATGTCGTCTGGAGTAGTCCGCGGAAAATCACCTCTTCCTGAACCGGTGTTCCGACAATGAGATAGAAAAAAATCATCCATGGACGAAGCGACACTTCACCAAATGGATTGGTCGCGTTGAAACGGCTGACAAGGAATGTCAGTCCTAGACCAATCGGTACGCCCAGCGCCGCAGCGGCCGCGATGTAGCGGTGGCTCGCCGGTTTGAAACCGAATTCGGCGAACCCGGTGGCATCCGAAGACAGGAAATAGATGAATACGAGAGCAATCGCGAGACTTACTCCAATAACCAGCGGTATTGCCGCTTGCGGTTGTGGCTTCATCAGCGCCGTAACAACGAAAGCTGGAACATAGACGCCGATGAACAGCAGAACCACAACAGCGAGCGCTTTTAATCTGAGCAGTTTGATCAACCGGTCGCTCCTTGCTCGTTTAATTAGGCAAAGCTCAGCTACGGCTCCCGCATGTGCAAGGAACTCGTCAGTGTTCTTAATTCTTCCTTCCGACTTTCTTGCCGTCCTTTCTGCCGGTGATTGCCGATCTTTGAGTCAGATCAGAAGCGATTTCGGCGAATTCGGGGAGGGCGGCTTGGAGGTCTTCGACAATGGAGTGAATGGGATGAGCGACATAGAAGGTAAAGCTGCAAGGGTAGCAGCGAGTGAGTGCGGGTAGCGAGCGAGTTTCAATCTCAGCCGCGATGATGTCGGGATCGGGGACATTGGCGCTGTCTTCGGAGCGACTCATCCTTGAACCAGAGCCGAGCCGCTGGGGGAGCGGTGAGACAGACGGGGAAGGCCGAAAGGCTGACTGAGCGAGAAGCGAAGGAATCAACATGTCGAGATTTCGGTGAAAAGCCCGGCCTCGCCTGCGGCTGCGTTACGGGTCGCGCTTGGTTAGCTCCTCGTACCTGAAGGACCGAAAGCGGTCTGCCGGTTTTCGTTCGTGGCGGTTTCCACTGTAGCCACGGCTCTGTGAGCCGTGTTTCCGCCGAGATAACACGAAACGAAGTCGTCGAGGTCCGCGCGCTTTAGCGGGTTTTGATCAGCCCTGCAGGTCTGCCCGTTCCGGCTAACGTTCGTCAGTCTATGTCGCAGCTGCTCCATTCTTTGAGGGTGAAACGTTTGTTCGTGCGTCCTGTCGCGCCGTAGCTTCAGCGGAGGCGGAAGGTCGTAGCTCCAGAGCTTTAACGCCGGTGCTGTAATGCCACTCCGGCTCGGAGCGTACTCCATGGTCTGGCGGATTTGCCGCGCGATCGAAGAATCGCCGCAGCCATCTCCTGCAATTGCATTACCGCCTGGACTTTCTCTGGGTAGGGAAGGCGCGCGAGCATTCGCCGGCGTTGCTCCTTGCCCGCGAATATTTTCGCTAGTTCCGGCGTCACTCCGTCCACTGCTCCCATCTCTCCGTAAGCTGGTGCCGCTTTATGATGTCGGCAAGAACGTCCATATCGATGTTTGCCTGTTCGCGCAAAATTCGCACCCGTTCGCGGTCCTTGTTTCGCCCGGTTTGCAGAGCAATCGCGATGAGATATTCACTTCGCACGACGCGCGCAGGCACATCCTCATACAGACTCTGCTGTGATTCGTTAAGCGCCTCCTCGATCGCCGACCTTTAAAGCACCTAGCCTGCGGTTACAGGCACCAATGTGATAGTGTCATTTCCAAAAATGTCGATGACCTTGACTGCGCAAATGTAACGGCCTGGCTTCGGGTAAGTGTGAGGAGCACTGCTTAGCTCTAGCTTGCGATTTTGACGTGTTCGGAAGCTTTGCCACTCATTTTCAAAGATGTAGCTTCCGGTCCAGCGTTCTTCGAATTCGAGAAATTCTTCACCGGCAGTGACAACGCCCGGTAGCGCACCCTCTACGCCCATCGTCTTGGCGACTTTTATGATTTCTTTGCGGCTCTCGTAATCAAAATCGACCGCCCAATAATCAACCAGTCAGTCCACTCTTTCGTTAATATTTCGCGTTTTGTGACGCCGTCCTTGTCTTTGCTGACTTTGACCAATCGGCCGGAATCGCAGACCACGGTGCTCTTGCCGTTCTTTAGCTCGGCTTCGATCGAATCGATCAAGCCTTGGGTGTAATAAACCGAGAAATCAACCAGCTCGATTTTGACGGTGAGTTTATCTTTCGAATCAAACCGTGGCGTTGCTTCGATGTAAGCGACGTCGAAGAAACGCACCTGACCTTTCTCAACTGCGCGCTTGTCGAACACCTCTGGTGGAATTGTTTTCGGCGCGAGATCGATGCCTTTGCCGCGCGCTTCCTCTAGCACGGCGGGAAACAGTCCCATCTCGAACTCGAACGCGAGCACGTCTGCGCGCGTCGCGCCGCGCTTGCGGCATTCCGTAATAACCTCTTCGACGAACAAGCGGCCGACCGGGAGATTGATCGGCCCGATAACGACGAGTCGTCCTGTATGTTTACCGTGGAAAAATGATTCCGTCTCCGCCAGCGGCTCCGCGCGATAAGCGTGCAGGATCAGTTCGCGATACTCACGTTCCTTGCGCGCCAGCGCCTCGGCTTTCTTCTTGCCGGTTAGTCTGCCACCTACATTGAGATAAGCCTGGCGTTCGTAACGTCCAAGGTTCAACAGTTCGAATGCTCGAAAGGATTTTCCGGAAGACTTCAACTCACGCTGTGTTTTAATAAGCCGCTTTCGGGCGGTGTGAATTCCGAATTTGCCAAGTTCCGTCGCTATCCACTTACGACCCAGCTTCTCAGCGGCTACCGCCGTCGTTCCTGATCCCACGAAGAAATCGGCTACCAAATCGCCTTCGTTGGTGCTGGCCTTGATTATTCGCTCAAGTAGCGCTTCTGGTTTTTGCGTTGGGAAGTCCGCGCGCTCGATCGACGCGGGATTAACAGGCGGTATGTCCGTCCAAGTCGAATCCACGATGTCACCTTCGATTTCGTCCAGATAGATTATTCTAGCGCCGCCCGCTGTGGGATTTACATCGTCGCGATAAAGCCGGCCGTTAGGATCTTTCTTCCAGCGTTTAAGGTATTCTTCCGAGTGGGGCTTGAACTGAGTATTCCAGATGTGCTTGTCGCCCTTCCGAAACGAGATGATTGAATCGTGTTTCTGGGGAAACTTTTTCGCTGTCTTTCGCTTGAACGCGAAATATGACCAAACCAGATCGTTTAGGAAATGGTCAGGACCAAAGACTTCATCCAGTGCGAGACGAATTAGCGCGTTAACTCGCCAATCACAGTGCACATATAAGCTACCCTCTGGGTGCAGTAGGTCACGCATCAGAATGAGCCGTTCGTAGATCATCGCGATGAACGAATCAGTACCGTGGCCCCAGGTGTCGCGATAAGCTATCTCTTCGAGGATATTTTGCTGTTTGTGAAAGACTTCGCCGCCAATCTCGATGTCGATTGAGAAGTCGGCCCCGACATCGAAGGGCGGGTCGATGTAGATTAGCTTGAGCCCGCCAGCTTCTTCGATCTGGCGACGAAGCGCGCCGCTCTTGAGCGAGGAGAGGATGAGTTTGTTGTCGCCCCAGATAAGTTTGTTCGTCCAGCCTTTCACTTGGCGGCCACGCAGGTCGAGCCCTAGCTCTCCCTCTTCTTGCGCTTCCTTCCGAGGTTCGTCAATATGCTCGAGCGTTTGGAAAGGAAGAACAGCGGTGGAGACTTCGCGAGTTTTTCCGTTCCAGACTAACTCTACCTCGCGCTTGTCCTCAAATAGAAGGAACCGGTATTTCTCGGGGAGTGGTTTGCCAGCGTCGATCAGCTTAATGAGATCACGCTTCTCCGCGTCGGAGAGTTCGTAAGCTTCTTCCTTTGGTCGAGCCATAGGTCAGGAGTTTTCGCCAGCGGCTTCGAGAACTTGCTCGATCAATTCCGGCGCGATCCAAAAATGTGCGCCCTCCTGCAGAGCATCGAGCAAAGGTTTCACAGATTCGAGAAAGCCTGCTTGTTTGGCTCGAATCAAGACACCGAGTAACCCGGAAACGCGCAACCCAAGTTGCTCCGCCATGTGTCGCGCTGGCAGTTCATCGATGAGGACGTCTCGGATTTTCCGTTCCACTGCTAGTGCCAACGCCGCGATTTCGCCTTCATCCAGGCTGATGGCGTTTTTCAGCTCGTTAGGGATCGTACTCGCGTCCTGGACCTCGATGAATTCTGGGAATGCAAGGCCTTTGAAACGTTCGTCAAAAGTCGCTAGCCGCTCGAATTCTCTGCGCACTGCCGATGGCGCAATCAGTTGATGGTAGAGCGAAGTAAGCAGACCTTCCTGGTGCAGATAGCAGAGGTTCAGCACGACTGAGGTATCGATGACAACGATCACTTGGGCGGCTCTTCGCGTATAACCGCCAAATCCTGCTCCAACATCTCAGGTGTGTAGGAAGAAATCTTCCGCTGATAGAGTTCCTGGTCGAAGTCGAACCGGCTCAGGCCAGCCAATCGGGCGGCTGGCCCGCGTGAGAGCTTGCCTTCGGCATAGAGCTGGCAGGCGCGCTCGATTCGTTCTTGCTGTAACAGCTTTTGGCTGCCATCACCATTGTTTTTCGATCTCTTGCCCATCTCCCTCTGTTCTTTTGACAACTCCCCTACGACCTGTGTTCGGTGCTTTAGAAAGCTTGCCGCGAGATCAGCAAAGGTACTGAGGCGTTCGCGATCGAAACTTCTTTGATCGACATATACAAAGTCGTACTCAACTCCGGTCTCGTCCACGTCGGCGGCACTAGCGTCTTCGCACCATTCTCGGAGTCGCTGAAGCTTTTGTGGCAAATCGAGCTCTTCACGTCCTTTCGTTTCCACGATCCAGACATTTCCGTCCGTCGTACGAACGATAAAATCAGGCGTATACGTCGAGAGGTCACCGTCTGCTTTGACGTAATCGAGCTTGAAACCAACCGCGACATAGTTCTTGGCGAACGCCTGAACATCGGCAGCGGTCTCGAGAAACTTGGCGAATTTCAATTCAAGTCCACCGCTGCGAGGTTCACCGACTATTTTGTTAAAGATCGTTTTCTTGGCGACAAAGAACGCGCGGGGATCAGTGCGAAACGGCCTGGTCTGACGCAGTCGAATTCGATCTTCAATACGCGCGCTGCCAACATCGCGAATGGTGAGCGCGTTGATGGCTGCTTTGAACGAGTCGAAAAGAACTTTCGCTGGTGGTAGCTCGGATAGGTTTCGCAAAATCACCGGGTCTTCGAGGTCGACTGGCGACCGCTCAAAAAGATTATTTCGAATAAAGTCGCGGACCTTTGGATAGAGAAGTTCGTAGCCGCTAACGAGCCGCAGTTCCTTCATTAACTGTCGTGCGAAGAACGCGACGACTGGCCGATAATCCGCTGGCCCGGTTCCATCCAAATGGATCGTGTGATGCACCTCGGCATCCAGCATTGTTTTGAACACAATCTCTCGTGTCTGCTCAGGGGTAAACGCTTGCAACGGCAAGCGACGATTTCCGAATGAAGCAGGGTCGAGATCAGCGAGTTCCTTAAACTCGCGTTGATAACGTCGCGAAAGCCGAGGCAGAGCGATATCAAGAACATCGATGTTCTTTTCCGGATTCTCAGAATCGACCTCGACGACGATTGAGTCCTGCCGTCCACCGCTACCCATGGGCACACGTTCGAGCGTGACGCCTTCGCTTTGAATCGACTCAACAAATTCCATGAACGCATCTGTGCCCAACACGGAGACTGTCTCGCTTACGTTTTCGGCTCCGCGATACATGGGGCGGAGTCCGCGACCAAGAGTTTGCTCGGGGAGAATGTTCGCAGCTGCTGCATAAGCGCGCAGTCCGACAATCACGGTTACATTCCGAACATCCCAGCCTTCTTTGAGCATCAGAACGGAAACAATTGCTTTATACGGACTGTCGGTCTCGTCGATCTTATTGGCGGCACTACGTAATTGATCGAGCTCTTCTTTACTCTTGCCTGAAGAGGCTTCTGAAATGTCCCCATTGTTCTTTGTGTGAATAACCAAAACACCGCCCTCAAATTCTGCGTACGTTTTTTGAAGCCAAGCTCCGACTTCGTCGCAGTTGCGTGTATCGTCGACCATCACGAAGAGCACAGGTCTTTTGCCGAGCTTTGTGTGCTCCTCGTTGCTCTTTCGCCATTCTTCAACGCCGAGAGCGAGATAATCGCGGAACTTGTCGCTAAAGATTGCCGTTTTGTGTTCTCGCAATTTGGCGCGACTTGGCGCATCTGGAAGAACGGGATGCTTTACTACATTTTGATGAATCGCTTCGACAAGCGGGTAATCGGAGACAGTTTGAACAAAGATTGCCCCGTTGTTGTGGCGAGGCGTTGCCGTTACATCGATCTGCAAAGCCAGTCGCTTGTCTCGTTGTAGCATCCGGTGATGGATGTCTTGAATCGAGCGAAACCATGCCAATCGCTCATCGTGAATGTGATGCGCTTCGTCGTTGAAGACTGCTAGCTCATCTATTTCCCGAATGATCTCACCTAAATCGGCCTTACTGTCGGTCGTTCTTCCTGCGGGTTTGGGTCCGAATGGAGCTAGGAAATAATCAGTAACATCTTCATCCTCGAGTGACGGCTCACTTACATCACAGAGAAATACACGGTGAATGTTTGTTAGGAATAAGTTCCCGGTATCGCGGACGACACGCACGTCATCCTGAAGATGCAGCGTAAGCTGGAAGTCATCTCGCCAATTTTGACCTTCATATCCATTGTCTGGCAGAACTGGATCGTTAAAGAATATCCGCAAACCATCGAAGTCGGCTCGAAGCCGGTCCAACACAATGATGTTCGGAGCAATAAGAAGAAAATTGCGAGAGAGAGGCGAGCTGGGCTCGTAAAGCTTGTGAAAAAAGCTCCAAGCGATCAACAGCGACAGTACCTTTGTCTTTCCTGAACCAGTCGCCATTTTGATTACATAGCGAGTCCAATCTTCCGGAAACATGCCGTGCGAAACCGAGCCGGAAGCGTCAAATCGAAGCAGGTCAAATTTGTCGCGGGCCCGCTTCACGTCATAAAGCCAGACGACTGTTTCCACCGCTTCTCGTTGCGCGAAATAATACCTGAACTCTTGAAGTGTTGTGTCAGCCTGTTCGACCAGGTGCTCCGTTTCAAACCACCAACGCAAGAGAGCCTTTGATGTCGGAGAGGCTCCTTCGTAATCCGATGCGCGCCATTGCTCGACTTCTTTGCGGATCTTCGCGACAAGCGGGGGCAGCAACTTCTCGTAAGCCGTCGTCCGCAACTCTTCCGCCGCCGGAAACCAACGTTGGCCTGCCTTTGCAATTTCGTAGGGCGACGAGGGAAAATTCGGATGGAGAGCCATAGGGCAATTTAACGTACGCGAGCCGTGCCGCGCGGCAAAGCGCTTTGAATGCGCACGGGCTGTTGCCTGTCTCCTCGCGCGAATTGGCCCTGAGGCATCCGTTTATTCCCAGAAGAAAAAGGTAGGGAGGACGAAACCGGCCATGCCGCCGGATGATCCGGGTGCACCTGGCGCGAGGTGATGGATGAAGTGCCGCACCCAGGCGAAGTTGGTCCCGCGTTCTGCGGGATTGAAGGGCAGATTGGCGAGAACGAAGTCGGCGCGCAGATCAGGATGGAGATCGCGCCGGAAGGTGTCGGCTTGCTGTTCGCCGAGATCGGCTTCGATGCCGCGGATGGCGAGGTTCATCATGGCGAGGCGGCGAGTGGTGGCGTACATGTTGCCGCTCCGGTTCCCTTCGGGTGTCTCCGCTTCGCTCCGGCTGTCGGCGGTGAGCCAGAGCTTCGCTTCGAAGCCGATGTTGGCAGAGTTGTTTGACGTTTTACTCGATCTGGGGCGAGCCATGAAAGCCCGGAAAATAGCAGAGAGTTAGCTCGGTGGGAAGCGCGAAGCGCGGTCGAGTTGCGACAAAAAGCTCGGGAGGGGTTGGCTCGATCTGCCGTGAACCGAATACACGAAGGGCCGGAACCTCATGCAATTTCGTAGTTCGAGTGACTCAACGACCTGCGGAACGAGGTTGAGATCGATTGTTGTCGCGTCTCCTCCGAACATCCGTGCGATCCGCGTAATCCGTGGTTGTCTCAATACCGGAACCGCCCGGGATGGCGAAGTTCTTATCCTGCTTCACTCACCGAAGACGAAGGTGGGGGCATTAGCACAGGCAAAAATTCCGGCGGTATAGAGTCGGCCCAGACATCGTAATCGGAACCGAACTGACGCAGGAACAAAAGCGAAAACGCGACAAGCGTCACTGACACCGGCAAAAGTATGACCGAGCCGACATACGGAATCGCAGCGATGCAACAGGTCGCACAGGCAACTACACAACCGATCAGCACCGCTGCGATAGCCAGCACCAGAAGGAACAACACGTATAGAAGGATCGGCCCGGGATAAGAGACAACCAAATCCATCGCCTGAGCAAATGCGAGCCGCGCACGACACCGTTGCCGATACATGATCGGGACCATCAAATGCGATATCACAGCCAATATCAGCCCCAGACAAATTACGAAAATCAGGAATACGCAGAAGGCGATCAGTAATACGGAATCGGGCCGTGAGCCGGAACCTCGGATGATCAGCGGAAGCGCCAGCCCCAGAGTGCCGAGCATAGCTAAAACGATGAGGCCAAAGACGACGATAAGTGAGAACAGGAAGAAACTATTTCCTTCTGCGCGAAATTCTTTCCACGGTTGGACAATCGCAGCGCGGTTGTGAACGATGCAGTCCACAAAAATGAATCGGCCGCGCGCTCGGAGCCACGCAACCAGGACAATCAGCAGGAGGACGACGCAAACCAAAATACAAATGCCGGTGATAAGAATCGGCTGCGGAATTTGACCGATCGTTTCGTTGAACTTTTGCGCATCGTGATGCCGATTGTCAGGGTAGTTGAAGCCACCACCGCCGCCACCACCGCCGGCGAGGTTCGCCAGCCAGGCCGCAAAACCGATCACGAGCCATTTTTTTAAATCGAACGGCTGAAACAAAATTTTCTTCATCAAATCGAACGCTTCACCGAACGGCTTGAAGATTTCGATCTTTGGTTCTGTTCCGTTCATATCCGATCTCGTGGTGAAGTCGCGGCGATTGTAGGGCAACCGCGTCGGTTGCCAAGTCAAACGACCGGCAACCGAAGCGGTTGCCCTACAAATTGCGCTCGTAACCGTGCTATATCGTCCGCTGTCCTCAGCGGAGATACGACGGGCCGCAAAATGCGCTGAGGACAGCGCACGCTACAGCCGCCATACGACGTTGTTGCGTTAACCGAGAAGGGCAATGTTAATGCGGATGTCGCACGTAAAACGCCGCTATCCAATCGGCGCCGAACTGATCGGCGAAAACCAAACGCATTTTCGTGTTTAGGCACCCAAGGCGCGGAAAGTAGATGTCGTTTCAGAAGACGCGGCCGGCGAGAAGCCAAGATTCTGTCCGCTTACAGCCGAGACAGCCGGCTATTTCTCCGGCGCCGTCAAAGCCAGTAGCGGTAACGGTTCTGTTACAATTCAATGTTTGAGACCCGAGCGTTCCAGGCGAAGCATCGGCAATGAAATCGCCCTTTCACTCCGGTACTAACCTAACGAATCGATTTACTTCAACCGCGCTGGTCGGGTTGTTGGTTTGGCTGGCGTCGCCCACCCGAGCCTCCGACCAGTCCGAATTTCAAGCCAATCCAAACGCCGGCGCAGGTGACGTCATCGTTCGCGGCAGGCTCGGTGGCCTGATCTTTGGTTTCGAGGTGGACCCCAACGGCACAGAAGGCCTGCTCTGCGAGGCCGTTTCAAACCCCGACGGCACCGTATCGGCCAGAGTTGAAACGTTCAGCCAGGACACGGGCAGAATCATAAGAGTCCTGCACAAGTCGGAATCGCAGGATGACGTCATCGCCTTGGGCGTGGCGGGTTCGGTCGGCCTGATCGAGCATGAACATGTCAGAGGCCTGTTCAATGTCAGGCGAAGCTTTTTCACGATTAATCCGCTCGAGGGTAATATGATTAATGGCCGTTGGACGCCACCCATCGACCCCAAACAAATCGTCAATCAAGTGAAACCCGCCCTGGACGGCACTCCGAATATTGCGGTTTACGCCCTGAGTGTCAGTACCAACGTGAACCCGGTCGTCTTCACCTCCAATCTCGCTGATAACACTTTCGGACCACTCATCGACATTACTGATCCGGATTTCACGCAGGAAGCGCCACCTGTCATTGCCTTCGATCCGATAGGAAATCAGATTTTCCTCGGGCATGATAAGCCATCGCCATTTATCCTTCCGCCAGTTATCGGTTTTGTCGATTTAACTACCGGCTCCTTTGTGAAACGGAATGGCCTCGGTCTGGGAGTAATCAACGGCATCGCGGTCGATTCGGAAGATGGAGTTCTCTGCACCGATACTTCGTTCGACTCCGCCGTGCAGTTCTTTACTCTGAGCAATTTCACCGGTATTAGCGTGTTTCTACCCGGACACAATCCGCAAACTTCAACCGCAAGCGGTGGTGACATTGAGTTTGATCCGATCAACAAGCTATTCCTCGTGGCGCAACCCTTTTCCGACGGACAGCTCAACAATGGCAGCAGTATCCACGTTTTCGACCTCGTGGGAAATTTGATTGAGTCAATCGACGGATTGAATTTCCAAGGCGGCGATAATGTCTTCCCCGTCCATATCACCTTGAATCCGAATAACAGAATCGGTTTCGTGAACGGTCCCGACCTGACAACTGCCATTCAGTCGTTCAGCTATTGAAGCTTCGGTAGTTGCGGTGGGTAACATCGTCGTCCTGAGGATGCTAGACGACATCCGGTTCTTTTTCGCAATGCAGGGAACTGTCCACGGTATCGATTCCACGGGGTTAGCGGAACCCTTTGCTCGATCAGACGCAACATCTGTGGAGCCGTGTTCCTTCGTTGCTTCTGCAGCAGGCATCCGCATCTTTGATGACGATGACAAAGGGGAAAGAAGAAATTCGTCAGTTTCAGCGCCGCTATCCGATCGGCGCCGAACTGATCGGCGAAAACCAAACGCATTTTCGGATCTGGGCGCCCAAGGCGCGGAAAGTAGATGTCGTTTTAGAAGACGCACCCGACGCGAAGCCAAAATTCTGTCCGCTTACAGCCGAGCCAGCCGGCTATTTCTCCGGCGTCGTCAACGCCAGCGCGGGGCAACACTACAGATTTCGTATCAATGACGCGGAAATTTTTTATCCCGATCCGGCTTCGCGTTTTCAACCCGATGGACCGCACGGTTCGTCGTGCATTGTCGATCCAATGAAATTCCGATGGAGCGATAACCAATGGCCCGGGCTGAAGCTGAAAGGACAGATCATTTACGAAATGCACATCGGGACGTTCACCGATGAAGGAACGTGGCGCGCCGCCGCCGAACAGTTGAGCGAGCTCGTTCGTATCGGAATCACCGTGATCGAAATGATGCCGGTCGCGGAGTTCCCCGGCAGATTTGGCTGGGGCTATGACGGTGTCGATCTGTTTGCACCTTCACATTTGTACGGAACGCCGGACGATTTACGCGCGTTCATCGACCGCGCTCATTCCCTAGGCGTTGGCGTAATTCTCGACGTCGTCTATAACCACTTTGGACCGGACGGAAATTATCTGGGCGTTTACTCGGACGATTATCTGGTCCACGGAAAAGGTCATGAATGGGGCGACGTGGTTAATTTTGACGGGCCGAACTCAAGGCCGGTTCGCGAATTTTTCATCACCAACGGGTATTATTGGATCGAAGAATTTCATTTCGACGGGTTCCGCTTCGACGCGACACACGCGATCCACGATCAGTCGGAAGAATACATTATTGGTGCAGTCGGCTGCGCCGCACGCAAAGCGGCGGGATCGCGTTCCATCATTCTTGTCGCCGAGAACGACCTGCAGGAATCGAAGATGGTACAACCGCGCGGTTTGGAGTCCCGCCTCCAGGCGGCTCCACGCGATTTTGCCTCACCTCCCGACCGCGTAAACGCGGAACTCCGAACGTCCGCTGGCGACGGTTTGGATGGAATGTGGAACGATGATCTTCATCACAGCGCCATCGTCGCGTTAACCGGGCAGAACGTGGGATATTTTAGCGATTACGGCGGCAAGCCGCAGGAATTTATTTCCGCTGCGAAATACGGGTTCCTTTATCAAGGGCAGGCGCTTTCGTGGCGAAAGGTGTTGCGCGGCACGCCCACAAGGAGCGGCGGTCTCCAGCCCGCCGCCAACGGGACCGCGGCTTTCAGCATTCCCGCGGAGGCGTTCGTTTGTTTTGTCGAAAATCACGACCAGATCGCGAATACCGGCCCGGGCAACCGGCCGCGGTTTCAAACTTCGGCGGGACGCTATCGCGCAATGACCGCGCTTCTTCTGCTCGGACCGTGGACGCCTTTGCTGTTTCAGGGCGAAGAATTCGGCGCGTCCAGTCCTTTTCTCTTTTTCGCTGACGTCGGCGACGCATCCGTGCGCGAGGCGACTCGCAGAGGTCGCGCCGAATTGTTGGCGCCGTTCTTGTCACTCTCGGAAGAGGAAACATTGAGGAGTTTGCCTGCGCCGGACGACCCGGAGGCGTTCTCACGATGCAAACTCGACTTTTCTGAGCGCGAAAGAAATCGCCACATTTACGATCTGCACGCAGATCTTTTGAAATTGCGCAGGGAAGATTCGCGGTTTCGCCAGCAAAGTTTCGGCGGAATCGACGGCGCGGTGCTCGGCCCGGCAAGTTTCGTCATCCGATTTTTTTCCGAAGCGGATGACGACCGTCTGCTGCTGGTGAACCTTGGAGAACGACAGGGGTTGCACCCTGCTGCGGAGCCTTTGCTCGCGCCGCCGGCCGGTTGCAGATGGGAAACGCTTTGGACAAGCGATTCGCCGCGTTACGGTGGAGTTGGCACAGTCGCGGCCGCCACTCCGGAGAAATGGATTTTGCCCGCCGAATCGACGGTTGCGTTGCGACCGGTGCCGCATTTGCCCTGATGCGATTCACAGCGCATAACTTTCGCCCAATGAAATTCGCTTTGCTGATTATCGCATCTGCTTTGATGCCTGTGATCGCGCGTGCACAGGAGACGCCGACAATTACGCCGCCGCCGAAAATTTATCCCGTCGCATTACCGAACTACGACGAAGAGACGGCTACGCGATTACAGATCTTCCTGGACAACAGCGATTTTGGTCCGGGCAAGATCGACGGAAGAATGGGTGAATTTTTTCGCAAGGCGCTCATCTCGTACAAGCACGCGCATGCCATGCCGAAGACCGGCGCGGTCGATCAATGGATGCTCGACCAGGTGCCCGTGACTTACACGACCTATACAATAAGAGAAGAAGACCTGAAACAGATCGGGGACGTGCCGGGCAGTCACGCTGAGCAGGCAAAATTAAAGTGGATGCCTTACACGTCGCTCCTGGAATTCGTCGCTGAGCGTTTTCATTCTGCAGAGGCCTACATCCAAAAGCTCAATCCCGGAAAAGACTGGGAACACCTTCAGGCCGGCGAGACGCTCAAGGTGCCGAACGTTTTGCCATTTGAAGTGGAGAAATTCGTTGAAGGAAAAGTCCCCGAGAATCCTGCGTTCAGCGCGCGCAAGGTTTTTGTCGATACACACGAGCATCTTCTCGAAGTATTCGACCATGATCAACTGGTCTGCGTTTTTCCCATTACGCCTGGATCAAAAACACTGCCAGCCCCGGTGGGCACATGGAAAATTCTTGGTGCGGCCGTCTGGCCGTGGTTCCGGTATGACGAAGGCATGCTCAATCATGGCGTGCGCACGGAAAATTTCTTCAATCTTCCGCCTGGTCCGAACAACCTCGTCGGCGTTCTCTGGATGGGTCTGAACAAGCCGGGGATTGGCATCCACGGCACGAATAATCCGGAGACAATTGGCCGCGCCGCAAGCCACGGCTGTATTCGCCTCGCCAACTGGGATGCCGCGCGCGTGAAGGATCTGGTGAGCGTAGGGAATACGGTAATCATTTTCTAAGGGCAATGTGGGAGGGACCTGAGCGTCCCGACCAACGCTTAATCGCGGCGCTAAGGCCGCTCCCACATTATTTCCACGAAAATATTTCGCGCGGAATCGCGTAGTCGAACGTCTAGGCTTTAGATCGACCACATAATGGATGCCAGCGAACGCGAACAATACAGAGCGGCCATTCACGGCGATCGAGAGGCATTTGAAATGATTATCCGCACCAATAGCCGGACGCTTTTTGCCATCGCCTACGGCATTCTGCAAAACCGCGAGGAAGCGGAAGACGTCGTGCAGGACTCGCTGGTCAAAGCCTGGAAAATGCGCTGGCGCGTGCGCGATCCCGAGAAATTTCCCGCCTGGCTCTGCATGATCGCTCGCCATCGTGCGCATGACGTTTTCCGCAGACGGCGACCTATTCCTCTCACCCACGAAATAATCGAAACAAACGAAGCAGATACGGTTGGTGGAGCGGCGATGGATCGACAGTTACAGTCAGCGCTCGCCGCTTTACCGGAGCTTCATCGCGCCGCGCTTACGCTGCGTTATTTCGAAGAGATGGATTACCGCGCTATCGAAAATACGCTGGGCCTGACGAATGGCGCACTACGCGGAATTCTCGGTCGCGCCCTGGCTTCCATGCGCAAACAGCTTCGTCCCGCTCTCGTTTCAATGGACTAATCCTATGGCAACCGTTCACAACGAAATTGATAACTGGCTCGCTGCCGATCTTCACGGCCAGCTTTCGGCGGACGAACGCAGCGCTCTTCACGCGCACCTCGTCGATTGCGCCGAATGCCGAAAAGCTCATCAGGAAACCAAAGCTATGAACAAAATCCTCGAAGAAACTCTCGCTCACGAAAAACCCGACCCGGCTTTCGAACAGCGAATGCTGGCCGGTTTTCGCCATCGGATTCCAGAAAGGAGCGGACTGCTGAAATTGCTTTCTGATCTGATGCGTTTGCGCACGGCTCAAGTCACGGCAGTTGCTGCGGTGTTGCTTGGACTAGTGCAACTCGGCCGGATGATCACCGGCGAAAATGCGATTGCGCCGCGGGCTCGTGATCGCTACGCGAACGAACAATTGTTCGAACCGCCCTCACAGGTCACGGCGTTGTCGCAACCCGGTCGAGCCGGCGCTTTGGATAAAGCGGACGAACTCGCCGCTGGAAAAGCAAAGGATTTCGCAGTGGCAGCGTCGCAGTCGGCTGCCGAAACAAAATCAACACTGCAGCGAGACTTCAAAGAACTTCCGGCAACAGACGCGCCAGCACCGGCAGCGCGGGCGGAAATGGCTGCGAAGGAAACCGGTAGCGAGCCGACAGCGATGAACTCCGCAACTGCGCCGAGTTCCGCGGAAACGCCTGCCCCGGAATTGGCGAATCGCAAACTGATTCGCAACGCCACCGTCGAGCTGGAGATCGTCAGCTTTGACGATACGGTGCAAAAAATCACAGCTTTTGCGAAGGAAGAACGCGGTTACGTCGCCACGACCGATTCTCAGAAACAGGCGAATGGAAAGCTGCACGGGCAGGTTGTTGTGAAGATCTTGCCTGAAAATCTGGATCGTTTCCTGCAAAAGATTCGCGGACTGGGCGAGCTTAAAAACCAGACGCTCGGGACCGAGGACGTGACCAAGGCGTACTTAGATACCGATGCCCGTCTAAAGAACGCTCGGGTAATGGAGCAGCGTTTGATTGACATGCTGAAAACGAAGACCGGCAAAGTTTCCGATTTGCTTCAGGTAGAAAAGGAACTCAGCCGTGTGCGTGAAGAGATCGAGAAAATGCAGGGCGAATTGAAGTATTGGGATTCGCAGGTGCAATTCGCCACGGTCACAATCTCCTTGGCTGAAAAGGACATGGAAGAACCGGCGGCGTTTCTGATTAAGGAGCGATCGCAGCTGGCACTTTATGCGCCCGACGTGGAGAAGATCTACAACGACATCAAAGCGCTCGCGTCGTCGAAAGTGCAGATTACAAATGCGCAGCTCAATCGCGATTATTCAGGACGCGTTTCCGCGACAATGAGCATGTTGATCGCACCGGAAGATAGCGAAGCTGTAATTAGTCGGGTCAAAAGCTTCGGACGCGTAGAAAACTTTCAGGCCCAAACCGAACGTGTGGCCCAAGGCGGCAGTGGCATGTCGCAAAATGCAAAGACCAAGCGTGACAAGGTGGAGCTCAACATCACCATCTCACGCGAGGAACAGGAACAGGCGTTTCAGCAAACGAACCTGCGGATTCGCACGTCGTCAGTGGACGAAAAAGCAAAGGAGCTTAAAAGCCTGGCTGAAAAACTGAGCGGACGCATTCGTAGCTCCACCTTTAATCGCGATCCGGACGGGCGCGAAGTGGCCAACGTTTTTCTGCGCGTGCCGATGAAAAATTATCCGGCGCTGATGCAATCGTTCGATTCGTTAGGCAAACTGGAGAATGTCACTGTGCAACGCCAGGACCGCACCGGCACACAAAGCGAAGAAGCCAACGCGCCGGCGGACATCTCGATTCAGGTTTACAGCCAGGGCAATATTGTTTCCCAGCAGACCGGTCCCCTTGCCACGCTGCGGCGCACCCTGGCGCAAAGCGCCGGCGCAATCATGTGGAGCTTGAGGATGATCGGCGTGGCGATCGCGTTTCTCGCACCGTGGGTAATCGCGCTCGTCGTGATCGTTTTGATTGCCAAACGCGTCGTGCGCGCAAAGCGAAAACTGTAGCGGCGCTCTGTGAGCGCCGTCGGCGGTCGCAGACCGCCGCTACAGAAGCGGAATCACTCTTGCCCGCGCCGCAAACGAGTCATAACTTATGTTTGCCCAACGAGGAGACCCCCGAATGAATTCTCAAAACGGAATCAGCTATAACAACGCGGCAGTCGCCAGTTGCCCCAAACATTTGCTGCAATTCGCAGTCGATCAACGTTACGACGATTACACGCCGGTCGATCACGCGGTCTGGCGATTCATCATGCGCCAGAACATTTTTTTCCTGAAGGAGTACGCGCACAAAGTTTATTTCCAAGGCCTCCTCAACACCGGCATCTCCTTTGAGCGGATCCCGCGCATTCAGGAGATGAACGACATCCTCGCAAAGATTGGCTGGGGCGCGGTGGCGGTGGACGGATTCATTCCACCAGCAGCGTTCATGGAATTTCAAGCTTACAAGGTGCTGGTGATCGCGTGCGACATGCGCCAGATCCATCACATCGAATACACGCCGGCACCGGACATCGTACACGAAGCCGCCGGCCACGCGCCGATTATCGTTGATCGCGAATACTCGGAATATCTGCAGCGGTTTGGAGAGATCGGCGCGAAAGCGATGTCTTCGAAAAGAGATTTCGAGTTGTATCAAGCAATCCGTCATTTATCGATTCTGAAAGAACGCCCAAACGCCGACCCGAAAGACGTCGATGACGCGACCAAACTGGTTGAACACCGGCAAAAGAACCTTGGAAAGCCTTCCGAAATGGCGCTGCTTTCGCGGCTGCATTGGTGGACCGTGGAGTACGGGCTCATCGGCTCACTGGAGAATCCCAAAATATACGGCGCCGGACTGCTCTCATCGATCGGTGAGTCGGTCTCATGCCTGGAGCCGGCCGTGAAAAAGATCCCTTACTCCATCGACGCGCAAACTTGCGCGTTCGACATCACAACCAAGCAGCCGCAACTCTTCGTGTGCCGTGATTTTCAGCACCTGAGAGGTGTGCTGGAAGAGTTCGCGAGCACCATGGCGTTTAAAATTGGCGGACTCGAAGGCATCAACAAAGCCATCGAATGTCAGAACACTGCGACGTGCGAATATTCATCCGGTCTGCAAGTCAGCGGTGTTTTCACCGAAGTCATCACGGACGAAAACGATTCGCCGATTTATCTCCAAACAACCGGCAAGAGCGCGCTGGCATTCCGCGACAAGGAACTTGAAGCTCACGGTGTCGATTATCACAAAGATGGATTCGGCGCGCCGGTCGGAAAATGGATGCATACGCCCGCCCTTCCGGAATCTCTCACGAACGATCAATTGCACGCGCTGGGAATCGTGGAGGGCCGGAAAGCAAAAATCGAATTTGTCAGCGGCATTGTGGTTTCAGGAAAAGTCGAAAAAATCCTGAGCCGCGACGGGAAATTGCTGCTGATCACATTCTCGAACTGCAGCGCGAAATACGGCGATCGGGTTTTGTTCGATCCACAGTGGGGCGTTTTCGACATGGCTGTCGGCGAACGGATCATCTCGGTCTTCAACGGCGCGGCGGACAAGGATGCGTACAACCAGGTAGCGCTGGTGCCCAAGGAACGCACGATCAAGGTTCCGTCCGATGCAAAACGAAAGCGGCTTGAAAATCTGTACGAACAGGTGCGCAAAATTCGCGAAAGCAGGACCGGTTACGAGCGCCTGGGCGAAATTTGGGAAACCCAGCAGGCTGAGCATCCGGAAGACTGGCTTTTGTCGATGGAGATTTTCGAGATCCTCGACATGACCGATCGACAGCCGGAACTGAAAGCCCGGCTCGAGAAATTCCTGAACGAGAAGAAGGCGAAGACCAAAGATCTATCGACACTCATCGGTTGGGGTTTCCGCCTGGTCGATTACCACAAGAAACCGGAATACCAGGCGGTGCTGCATGCCTCACCGAAATAGCGGCCGCGTTTCGGTCATTGCGATGCAGTTGTAGCCACGGCGCTCTGTCGCCGTGAATTCACCGTCGAATCTGCCTCGACAGAGCGAGGCGGCTACAGCGCTTCGTCTTTGAAGCGGCGCTTGCCGTTTAGATCTTTGGCATGTTCGTGCTTGCATTTGTCACGTCCGCGGAGTGGAGACATCACGGATCCGGCTATGGTTTGACCACCACATTCGCTCCATAAGAGCCCGATAGCCGGCCGTTTCGCGCAAAGTCGCGCATCATGGCGAAATAGCCCGGCGCATATCGTGTCGAGACGCGCTCGCCATCTGGAGCGATTTCGTACTCGGTCATTCCGTGCTCGGCGTGAGGAAATACCGCAAGAGTAATTGGCTTCCCTTCGGCGATCAGTGACTTGATACGGCGACTCGTCTCGGCGCTCGGCGCTTCGAGGTCGTCTTCCCCGAGAATCCACAACTGCGGAGCCTTGACGGCGCGAAGCGCAGGCATGGGATCGTACCGGAATGGCGTGCCGGGGAGAGCGTCCTTAAACTTCGCGCGCATTTCGTCCGCCGTGTACGGCAAAATAAAATGCGTATAGTTGCCATGCACATCTTTGTACCAGGGCTCGTTGCGGTACTTGGCTCTCACAGCATCGAAACGGTCGAAGCCTTTGGTAAAATTGCTCTCAAACACGGCCTCGGCCGCGGATGCAATCTCCAACGCCTTTGAAATCTCCTGTTGGCTATGACCTTTGAGACGCATCTCGAGCGCTACCTCTTCCTGGTCTTCGTCAATGACGGACACGGCCAATCCGAAACTAACAATAACGAAATCGACAGGCGCGCGCGTCGCGGCGAGTGGCGCGACCCAGCCTCCCTGGCTACCGCCCTGATATCCAATTCTAACACAGCGCGTGCTGGCAATTCGCCTGGCTTCTCGCATGGCAGCCACGGCGTCATCTGCGAGCGTATCGAAATCTTGCGTGTATTTGCCTTCCGAGCCGCCCGTTCCGCGCTTGTCATACACAAAAGCACCAACATTCTCAGCCGGTAGCAGTCGTTGGAGCGCGTACGACTCGCGCGCAGAATCCCTTTCGGCACCGTGAACGAGGACCACGATCGGAACCGGACCCTTGCCCTTCGGCAATACTAATCGGCCCGCGAGCTTAACTCTCCCACGACCCTCGAAAACCGTGTCAGTCACATCGAGCGGAATCCGGTGAGCCTCTTTACCGTCGAATTCGATTTCACCCTTTGCGCAGCGAGTGAAAGATGCACTGTGCCCATCTGGATGATCTGTCCATCCCAGCGTGCTTGTCCATGAACCGTCCTGTTTCTTATGCAAAGCCCCAGTTGTGCCCTCGAAGGTACGCCAGCGAAACGTGCCGCCTTCAGATCGCGCGATGTCGAGAATTTTTCCGTCCGGAAAGCGATAAACGCCTGTTTGGCAATCGTCGATCGAGTCGTTTTCCGGTTTGCCGGCCGCGCCGGCATCGATAGAGGCCGTCCACAAAAAGCAAAGGACCAATCCGAGCCATAATAGATCAATTCTGATACTGCCCATCTCTGTTGTGATGCAATCCATCCCCCTTCTGGATTCAAATATGCGTTTAACAAATGCGATGATCATCACGAATCGCCGCTTAACGCGCGCAAGGCGATTACGTGTCTCAATTATCCCGCTTCGCTCCAGATGTAGCCACGGCGCTCTGTCGCCGTGAGTAACGCCTCGACAGAGCGAGGCGGCTACAGTGATTCGTCTTTGAAATGCCGTTTGCCCTTGAGGGCCTTGGCGTATTCGTCTTTGCTAAGAATATTTTCCTCGAGCTGCATATCGGTGCGCAGAAAGTTTTGGAACCACGTCTCGATTCGTTGTCGATCTTTCAGCACCTCCTCGGCGATGTAATTCGCGTCGATGTTGATGCAAATGGCGCCAACAATGCCGAACTCCTTTCGCTTAATCGGGATTGTCGTGCATTTGAATTTTCGCACGCCAATATTCAGCTCGTAGTTCAATTTGTCCTCGTTCAGGAGCTGCCGCTGTTTCAGGTCAATTAGCAAATTCGTCGTGCCGTCGCGCAAGTGCCGGCCAGTAACGTTGTTTTCGAGCGTGACCAGTGAGTGCGCTGGATCAGCCAGGTTGTGCAGCAAGATCTCGATTCCGGTATTAGGAAACGATTTCCCGATCAGACGCACGATGCGCTCGTAGTTTTCGAGGAATTCGTGTGTGTCATCGGTGACTTTCTTGCCGTCGTATTTCTCGAATAGCTGAGCATAAACCTTTTGCTCAGCGGGCTCGAGCTGTGCGCTCACATTGTTTTGCTCGCCGATAAAAATCAGCTGCCGCGCGGCCGTATGATCCTCGTTCTTGAGGAAGTAATGCATGCCCAGCCGGAAATCCTTCAGACTGAACTCGCCAAAGTTTTCGCGGGTGACTGTGAACGGATAGAAATCGTACTCTTCCAGATTTCGGCCAAACTTCCGCTTTCGTTCCTTGTATTTGCCCCAGGCGAAGCCGACGGCGAGGAAGAGTGCCGACACGATGATCGACGCAACGACGTTAATCGTAAGCTCGCTCTGCAAGGCATTAATCATAACTGCGCCTCAATTATCCACCGCGCAGAATATATGATACTAACGACCGAAAGCGATGCGGAGACGCATCGCACTCCGAAAGCACTTCGTGCGAAATCTCCTGCGGCCTATTTTGTTTCGCAAAGTTTTGGGAGTGCGTACGCGTCCTCGCGTCGCTTTTGGGGCATCACAGACGCCCAGCCAGACTCGACAATGTGATATTCTCGATCAGCGTTTCGGTCGGGCGAGACAAGGCGAATGCGACTGCATCAGCCACTTGCGCCGCGCTCATCATTCGTTCACGCGGCCATTGACCCTCGACCTGGCTCCAGATATCGGTGTCTGTCGCAGCGGGGTAAACATTGATCACTCGAACTTTCCGGTCGCGCAGTTCTTCGCGCGCGCAGCGCGAGAATCCTTCCAGCGCAAATTTGCTCATGCAATAAGCGCTCCAGCCCGGGAACGCGGTTTTCGCTGCCACCGAGAGGACGTTGACCACGCTGGACCCCGGCGGCATTCGAGGTGCAAAGCGCTGCATTAACAAAAACGGGGCGGTAACGTTCACCCCGACGGTTTGCTCCCATTCGATCGACGTGATCTCGGTGAATGGTTTCACCACTGCGATGCCTGCATTGTTTACGAGCAACTCGATCGGGTCCCGGCCAACTTCGGCAATGAGATCGGACACGCCCCGCGCCGTTGCCAGATCGTGAATCAGCAGCGTGACCCTGGCGCACATCCGTTCCACCGCCTTGTGCGTGTGTGCCAGGGCCACGGTGTCCCGTCCGTGCAAAAGCAACTCCACACCATCACCGGCGAGTTTTTCTGCGATGGCGCGGCCAATGCCGCGGCTCGCACCTGTGATCAGATAACGTTTCATTGCGTAATTACTGTAGCGGCGGTCTATGACCGCCGACCACTCGATTTTCGGCGCTCATAGAGCGCCGCTACAGTTACGTGCGTCGTAGCGTAAACCGGTTGTTCGGCGTTTCCCAGAGACGCAATCGCACCAGACGTTGGTTCACATGATTATCGATCTTCGGCCAAAGGGCGCGGACGATATTTTCTCCAGTCGAAGGCGAGCGGCGGAAATCCTCCGTTTCGAGATCGAGATGGCGGTCTTGCCACGGCTTGAGCGATCCGTGCATTGCATCGTTCAATGCAACGAAATCGTAGAGCGTTCCGCTGCGCGAATCGTAATCGCCGCCGACAGTTGTTTCAACGAGGTAACCGTGACCATGGCCGCGCGGGTTGTTACATTTCCCATAGAGTCTGGCGTTGTCCTGATCAGAAAGCGTGGATGCATACAGCCGATGCGCCGCGTGAAATCCCATCCGTAATCCCAGGAAAACACTTTCATCTCCCCACGCTTCCGCAAAAAAATCGTGCCGCTCGTGCAAGCGCACGCGATGCAGCGGCATCATGGTGTTCACGCGTTCGTAAATGTATCTCGCCAAACTTTCTGTCGTGATAGGGCGTTTCTTCATCCCTATGACTTCCTCATTGAGATAGCGATGATCCAGCTCCGCTTGCAACGCACGGACACAGGTCTCGATTTCATCGTAACGGATCAGCGGTCTTTTTCGATCCGCTCTTTCTGATCGAAACGTGAGCCGCGCGCGGTAGTTATGCCCATGAATTGAAGTGGCCGGACCAAACAGCCGCGCGTTCTCATCTGCGCTCAACAGCGGCGACATCGTCCTCCGCGCCGCGGAGAATTCGAACCAGTAATCCGCCTCGATGGCGCCGTTGGAATAATAAGTCGCGCTCCGCTCGGGCGATTCGCTTACATGGCAAGCACACAGATTCGCTTTCACGTCGGCAAATAGCGGCGCCGCGTCATTGCAGAGCTGCCAGGCTACGTTCTCCGCAGTCGGTGGAATGTCTTGGAAAGATGGATTGTCCTGGTTCAAAAATTTATGGTCAAAGCGTTCACGCACGATCTTGCCCGCGCGTTCTTTGATTTCGCTGATGTTGATCAGCATTCCTGTCGTTGAGTCCACCGGCCCGGTAAAAATGAAATACGCCACGTAATTTCGACCGCTGCCATACTGCGCGTTTGTCTCCGGGCCGAACACAGCCAGGTTTTCCTGCTCGCTCCAATCTTCAACGTGCAAACGCCGCGAGGCGGAGAATTCCAGCCGTTTGCTGACGGTTAGAAGCATCCTGTTAACCCCCCTCGGCGAACAGCGATCGCCACACACAGCATCAACCGGGAATTAGTCCAATGTGTCTTTGACTTAATCTGAACCTCCTTGATCTTTGGTGTAATGAAAAACATAGGCTGGCGCCAGAGGTTGTTCAAAAGTACACGAGGGAAAATCCTGGACCTGCTGCGCGCACGAGAATGCACGGTGAACGAGCTCGCAGAAAAGTTGCATCTGACTGATAACGCCGTTCGGGCGCACCTTGCGAGCCTTGAGCGCGACAGACTCGTGGTGCAATCCGGGTCTAAGCCTGGCATTCGTAAACCCCACACGACATATGCTCTCGGTCCTGAAGCGGAACAACTCTTTCCCAAGGCATACGGGCAATTGGTCTCACTTCTCATGTCGATATTCTCGCGTCAGGTGAAGCCCAAGAGTTTCCGTGCCGGTATGCGGACCGCCGGCCGAAAAGTGGCTCAGGAGCATTTGGGCGCATTGCAAGGGAAAACTCGCCAACAACGAATTGATGCTGCACTCGACATTCTTAAGGAACTGGGCGGCGCGGCAAGTTTTCGCGAAGAAGATGGAAAACATTTTATCTACGGCAACGGCTGTCCAATCTCGGCCGCCACCGCGAATCATCCCGAAGCGTGCCTTCTGGCAGAATCGTTGCTCACCGAGATAATTGGCTCGCCGGTGAGGGAGCATTGCATCCGAGGGCCCGCACCATCCTGCCGGTTTGAGGTGAAATAACGTCTTCTGCAGCCGGTAGGGACGTCCACTAACGCTGCGACTTTCGTATTCCTAATAAGCACTAAATAGTCAAATAAGATATTGACTTATTAGAATACGATGGGAGGAATTGTTTCTATGAACACAACCATTGATCAAACACACGCCGGAGGCAGCGCGACCGCTGACAAGGCCGGATCTTCGCCGGCTTATCAGGCATACCGGATCCTTCATTTCGGATTCGTAGTTGCCCCGATACTTGCCGGCTTGGACAAATTCTTCCACCTGCTGGTCAACTGGGATCAGTATCTGCCTGGAGTCGTAGCGAGAATTTCGCCTATACCTCCCCACACGCTCATGCTCATTGTGGGAGTGATTGAAATTGTGGCGGGAATTGGCGTCGCGATTAAACCGCGAATCTTCGCTTACGTCGTCGCTGCTTGGTTGGCAGTGATCATAATCAACCTGTTGCTGATTCCCGGGTACTTCGACATTGCGCTGCGCGACTTCGGCCTGTTGCTTGCCGCTCTTGCACTGGGTGGATTGAGCAAACAATTCGCTAGCAGGCAAAGGTGGATCGTCTTCTCCGAAGACGATGGCGGAGCCGGCGCGCCCTCGCGCCGACACCCCTAGCGGCCCCCTGGGCGGGCCGTCTCCATCTAACGCGCTGAGGAGTCGTCGCAGCTACCGTTCCAATTTATCCTTTAGCAGCGAGAGAAACTCGGAGCGCGTTCGCGCGTCCTCTTTGAAAACGCCAGGCAAGCTGAGGGACGACGGCGCGCACGGAGTGACGCGCCCTACCAACCATTCAACGGAATCGCTAGGGCAAACAGTCTCTGCACGCCATTAGGGCTGGCCGTACACAGGCAGCATGTCCACCTAACCCCGGCAACCGCGTTTGGTTGCCGCATTTTCCGCTTTGTGGATTCTGCCTGGTTTGGCATTGTGCACGCTCGGACTTCACGTGAAACATTACCTCCAGCTTAATCTCAGTCTGCTCTACTGGATTTTGGTTGCGCCGTTTAAGGGCCAATTTTTCAAGATCGCCCCAATCTTTCGTCAGATGGTGTTCATTGGTGTGCGCGCCGCGCCGATGGTAGCGCTCACGGCATTCAGTGTAGGCGTGACACTGGCGATGCAGGCTGCCCACTCTCTCGAGAGCCTCGGCGCAGAAATATATATTCCCGATCTGGTGATGCTTACCCTGCTGCGCGAGATGGGACCGGTCTTAATCGCAGTGATCGTGATCGGACGCAGCGGCTCCGCTGTCGCTGCAGAGCTTGGCACGATGAAAGTCTCCGAGGAAATTGAGGCGCTCGAGGTGATGGCGATCAACCCGGTGCAATTTTTGGTGGTGCCGCGTTTCCTTGCGATGATGGTCATGCTGCCGACGCTCACGATTTTTGGAAATTATATCGGCATCCTTGGCGGATGGGCGGTCTGCCGGTTTGCGCTCGATTTTAATACCGCCGGTTATATCCTGCGCGCATTGGAAAGCGCGACGACATGGGATCTGTATTCGGGAATGATCAAGAGCGTAGTTTTCGCCTGGATCACCATCACCATCGCCTGTAACGCCGGCCTAAATGTGGAAGGCGGCGCCGAAGGCGTTGGTCAGGCCACTACCAAAGCGGTGGTGCAAGCGTTGCTGGCTATGTTGGTCATGAACTCAGTGCTGACCGGGATTTTTTTCTTTGGAGCATGAGGAGAATGACGAAGCTCGAATGACGAATGACGAAGGAATGACGAAATCCGACGCAGCGCGGAGCGAACTCGAAGAGTCGTTTTGGAGCACCGATTATCCACCGGTTGTTCGTGAAGAGCCGGAGACAAAGCGCGTTTATGACTTGGAAGAACGAACGGCGCGGTTTGGAGAAGCAGTCATCGATCTTGCAAAGGCAATTCCACAGAATGCCGTGACAAATCGAATCATCAACCAACTCGTGGGAGCGGGAACCAGCGTCGGAGCGAATTACGTGGAAGCAGATGACGCGGTCTCAAAGAAGGAGTTTCTGAAATCGATTGGAACGTGCAAGAAAGAGACGCGTGAAGTGAAGCACTTTCTACGCATGGCGGTCCGTGCAGTCCCCGAGCTGACACTAAACGCCAAGAAACTCTGGCTGGAAGCCAGAGAACTGCATCTAATCTTCTCGAAGATTTGGAGAAGTGGGAAAAATGAATGACGACGTGAAAACGACGACGGACATGGAAATACGCAGCGTTTCGTTAGTACTTCGAGTTTGCTCATTCCTTCGTCATTCGTCATCCGTCATTCGTCATTTAAATCATGCCCCCTGAGTCCACCATCATCGAAGTAGACCAGCTTGTTCGGAGATTCGGAGATCGTGCCGTGCTCAACGACATCTCTTTCAATGTTCAGCGCGGCGAGACGCTCGTGATCATGGGCGGAAGCGGTTGCGGCAAAAGCACTCTGTTGCGGCACATGATCGGTTCGATGAAACCGACTTCTGGTCTCGTTAGGCTCTTTGGAGAAGAAATCACCGGAATGAAGGAAGGCGAAATTGAACGGGTCCGTCTGCGGTTCGGGATGCTGTTCCAATCCGGAGCGTTGCTCGCTTCGCTGACGGTAGGCGAGAACGTTGCCCTCCCGCTCTTGCAGCACACGAACAAATCGCCCGACGAGATCGAAGAGATCGTGAGACAAAAACTTCAGATAGTTGGATTGACCGGGTTTGAAGATCTGAAGCCGGATGAAATTAGTGGGGGAATGAAAAAACGAGTTGGCCTGGCGCGTGCCCTTGCGCTTGATCCCGAGCTTTTATTTAGCGACGAACCTACCTCCGGACTCGATCCAATCATGACCGCTGTAGTCGACCAACTGACGCTCAAGCTCACTCAAAGCAGCCATATGACCGCAGTGGTGGTCTCGCACGACATGACGAGCGCTTTTCGCATCGCCACGAGGATGATTATGCTTGGAGGCGGCGGCATCGTCGCGCAAGGTACGCCCGACGAAATCCGCAACAGCTCCAATCCCGAGGTGCACCAATTTATCAACGGCGAAGCTGACGGCCCCGTGCCGTTAAACCTCTCTCAAGAAGAGCATGAACATCATCAGCAGGTGAAACCGCGGCCATTTGCCAGAGCACGCGGCAGGTTCCACCGCAAATCAGGATGACGAGCGTCATGAATGAGGAAGCCTAATGACGAATGAATGGAAGCCAATGACGAAACCCTAATGACGAATGACGAAGGAATGATTAAATGACGAAGCACGAGACAATCATTCAGATCGTTAAGCCCATTTTCGTCATTCGGATTTTGTCATTAATTCGTCATTGGTCATTCGTCATTCGTCATTTTCCCGTCCATGAAACGTAACCTGTCCGATTATTTCGTCGCGCTGTTCGTCATCGCGTGCAGCGTTGTCCTGCTCGCCGCGCTCACGTTCGCGCTCTCCGGTTATCGCCTCAAAAAACCGACGCGCACGTTGCAAATCAATTATGAAGATGTGACCGGGATAAAGGTGAATTCCGAGGTGCGCTACGCGGGCGCGCCGGCGGGGCGTGTAATTACGATGCGTCACCTGACTGCGCAGGAGCGTGAAGCAAGCGCAAACAAAAAAGATGCGGTGCGCATAACGGTGAGCCTCGACGAAGAAATTCCGCCACTGCCGGCGGATGTGACGGCCACGCTCAGCTCCGACACAATGCTCTCCCCAAAATTTGTGGCGCTTTCCGCAGGCACGCCGGGCGGTCAAACCCTGGCGGACAACGCAGCGATCGAAGGGCATCCCGCGTACGGTCTTGAGCAGATCACAGCGGCAGCTGGCCCGTTGTTCGACAATGCGAACAAGTTGCTCACCGATCTCGGTGGCACGGTCAATGGTCTAAAGAAGGAGCTCGACGATTTTCTGCCAAAACTCGGTCCACTGGCCGATTCGCTTAAGCTGGACGTGGACAATTTGCAGAACGTGATCACAAACCTGGATGGCCTTGCGAAGAGCGCGGACTCAGTGCTCGGCACCGCCGATCACTTCATCAGCACGACGGACAAACAACTCAACGAACAATTGAAACAACTGCACGTCACGCTTTTGAACCTGAAAGTGGTCACAACGTACGCTAAGGAACTCGTCGAAACGCTCGCCCAAAAACCGAACCGCATCATCTTCAGCGGTAAACCCGCGACACTCACGCCGGAATCAGAAATCATGAAAAGCTCAAAGCCCCTGCCGGCGAGAAAACCGTAGTTGTAGCCGCGTCGCTGCGCGACGCGCGACATTATGTCAGATGCCGCCAGCCTTATAGCGCCGCATCAATTTGAAAAAACCAAACGCGTCACGGACGGGATGGATTTTGCTCACTTGATCGGTGTAAACGGTCGTGATTGGGACCGATTCGATCGCGTATCCTTTGCGGCTGGTGATGATGAGCACTTCAGTCTCGTAATCGAACCGGTGCCCGCCGCCAAGCATGTCTGGAATTAGCTGTCGATGCAGCATGCGGTAACCGCACTGCGTGTCGGGAATTTTCTGCCCGCAAATCCTGCTGATCTGATCGCTCATGTAACGGTTCACGACACGCCGGAGGAACGGCATGCGGGCCACGTCGTTCATGCGATTGCCGATAAAAAATGTCGGTCGCGTGAGCGACGCTGCCGTTGACAGGAACCGATCAATTTCTTCCGGAAGATGTTGACCGTCAGAATCGAGGAGGATCACCCAGTCGATTTGCGGATTCGCTGTGCCGAGCCAGTGCGCGAGTCCGGTCTTGATCGCCTCGCCTTTGCCGCGGTTTTGATCGTGAACAATCACTTCGGCGCCAGCTTCGCGCGCGCGTTCTCCGGTGCGATCGGTTGAGCCGTCGTCAACAACGACGACGTGATCGAGTCGCTCGCGAGTTCGACGCGCGATACCACCGATGTGGTTCTCGTCCTGATACGCAGGAATGACTGCGGCGGTTTGCGATCTGATGCCAGCCAGCTTGGCTGACCGGGCAGGCTGGCAGCCTGCCAGCCGAGTCAGGCTGGTAGCCTGACATCCGTCGGACGCGCTTGCGCTCATAAAGTCCGGACTAGACAGTTTATCTCCGCACAACCGGATGAAAATCGGCCGCGTGATAAGAGCTGCGGACCAGCGGACCGGAGGCGACGTAGAGAAACCCTTTCCGACGCGCGATGTCGCCGTAGTAATTGAATTGCTCGGGCGCGACGTATTCAACGACGGGCAAATGTGTCGGAGTCGGGCGCAGGTATTGGCCCATGGTTAAGACCTCACAGCCGACCTCGCGCAAATCGTCCATCGTCTGAAAGAGCTCGGTTTCTTTTTCACCAAGACCAAGCATCACGCCGCTCTTCGTGACCACGCTGGGAGACAGTTCCTTTGCACGGCGCAAAGCCTCCAGCGAAGTCCGGTATTTTGCGCGCGAGCGCACCACCGGTGTGAGTCGTTCGACCGTTTCCATGTTGTGATTGAAAATGTCAGGTCGCGCATCGAGCACGATCTGGATACACCAATCCTGCGCGTGGAAATCCGGAACGAGAACTTCGATGATGATTGAAGGATCCATTTCGCGGATCGCACTGATCGTACGTGCAAAATGAACCGCGCCGCCGTCCTTAAGATCATCGCGCGCAACCGCGGTGATAACGACGTGCTTTAACTTCATCCGCTGCACCGCTTCCGCCACGCGCTTCGGTTCGTCCTCTTCCAACGCAAAAGGTTTGGCAGTCGTCACCGCGCAAAATCCACACGCGCGCGTGCAACGGTCGCCGGCGATCATGAAAGTCGCCGTGCCCTGGCTCCAGCATTCCCAACGATTCGGGCATTGCGCGCTCTCGCAGACCGTGTGCAATCGTAAATCGGAAATAAGCGCCTTGGTTGAAAAGAAAACCGGATTCGATGGAAGCCGCACCTTGATCCACGGCGGCTTCTGCGCCTGATGCAGGGTCGGATCAATTTTCGCGCACGACATGACAAGAAAATTACAGCGTTAGAAGGTTTACAAAAGTTAAAACGTACAAGGACGAAAGGTTCAACGACCTCAACCGTTGAGGATCAAGGCCGTGCGGTCATCCTGAGCCCCGAAAGCTTTCGGGGGTCGAAGGATCCCGCGGCATTACCCAACGTTCACGTCGCGGACCTCCTCGAACAATTTCGCTTTGCCTGGGTTCAGCGACGGCGCTAACATCGGCGTGATGTCACCGGTTTTCGTCTCTCAGACTGCAATCTCAAGCCGGATTAGACCCAAAATTTCGGTATTTCTCTGGAAATGCCCGAAAATTGAGTCGAATTCTCGTTAGGCCTATGCGCGCGCAGCTCGTGCTAGTTTCGCTGACGGCAATTCTCTCCGGTTGCTCACCCGGATTTGTTCTCCACCTCTACAACGCCACGGATGAGACGATCACCGTTTCATATCCGCCTTACCGCATGACGGACACCATTCAGCCTCACGCTGCTGGGGACGTTGGTGTTGCTGGCGATTTCGTCATTAGCACTCCCGCTCACAGTTGGTTCTATCCACAGACAGCCGCGCGGCCGCCTGTGGCACTGTTTCAGCAGCACACGATGTTGTGGCGAGCCTTTGGCCGGATCGACAGTCGCGGACGCATTTATGTGCTAGCGCCTCCGAAGGGCGAAGGAGCTCCTCGCGAGATAACTCAGCCAGCCGGATTTCCATTGCAGCCACATCAAAGGCCTAACCAGGCAGTGGAGCGAACGGCCACCCGCTGTGCGTTCATATCCAGATGATTAAAACATTTTCAGCCCGAGCCACGCTCGCTCTCGGTGGCCGTCGCTCACTTTCGTCTCGTTAGATGTAATGATCACGCGCACCGCGGACGACGATTCAGAATTCGTTGACATCGCCTCACGCATCCTCAAAGCGTCAGTCCAGCTTTATCATTCTGCGGAAGTTTACGTGGTGCACATCGACAACTGGTTCGACGTTAAGTGGCGCGGCTTCTCCGGAAAGATTCTTGGTGCGCTTGGAGTCTGGAAGCGAGAGCTAACTGTTCCGCCGTTCCGGCCGAACAGAGTGCTCTCCCAAGAACACTTCAGCCGCGATGCAGCAAGTGGCGATTACATCGCCACGAATGCTGCATCGCTTCATAGAGACCAAGTCAGCTTTCAAAATCTCAATCGAGACATTCGTCACCTTTCTGGTTCTGCCCTGTTCTTTTGGTACAGCGGCGGGTCGGTCCAGACCGGGCGAGGCAGCATCATGCTTTATCGCATCGAAGACGCTGAGACTTCATCATGGTATGCATCCTACCAGCGCTCGCCGGATTGGAAGCTGCTGCACACACAGCAGATTTCGCGTGCAGAGTTGCTTCGCTTAGCGCAGATATCTAACCAGCCGCTGCAGCCAACCGCTGACCGCTCCGATGTCTAGTTTTCAGATGACTTCAACATCCACATTGCAATTCACGCTCGCTCTCGCCAGCGGTGGCTGAGCTTGTTCTCGTTAG